>NZ_CDRJSZ010000004.1:0-594871 GCF_976954375.1 Niallia sp. Marseille-Q9988
GAGGCCACTGAAAAAGTCCTCCAAATGTTCATAATCTAAAAGGTATAGTCCTTCATTATTTGAAGGAACTATCCTTTTTTTATTGTATAATTATAGTATCAATTTCAGTGTGGGTGGATACTATGATTCAAAAACAACAGTCTATGATTCTTTTTAGCCCTTTTATGGCTCTATATGATTTAGTCGTTCCAAAAGATAATCTGTTACGAAAAATTAATGACTTAATTGACTTTTCATTTGTTTATGATGAAATCAAGAAAAATTATTGTTTTGATAACGGTCGAAATGCCATCGATCCTATTCGTATGTTCAAGTATTTATTATTAAAGACGATTTATGACTTGTCTGATGTTGACGTTGTTGAACGTTCAAAATATGATATGTCTTTTAAATATTTTCTTGATATGGCACCCGAAGATTCGGTGATTGAACCAAGTTCTTTAACCAAATTTAGAAAGTTGCGTTTAAAAGACGTAAAACTTTTAGATATGCTTGTTAATAAAACCGTAGAAATCGCTATTGAAAAGGGAATTATCAAAAGTAAAGCTATTATCGTAGATGCCACTCATTCGAAAGCTCGTTATAATCAGAAATCACCTAAAGAAATCCTAATGGATCGTTCGAAAAAGCTTAGAAAAGCTGTTTATAAAATAGATGAAAGCATGAAAGATAAGTTTCCCACTAAAACTTCAACGGATATTTTGGAGGATGAAATGGAGTATTGTCAAAAACTGATTGAGGTGATTGAGAAGGAAGATACGCTTGTTCCATATCCAAAAGTAAAGGAACAACTAAACCTTCTAAAAGAAACGGTAAATGACGATATCGAATATCTACAAATTTCAGAAGATAAAGATGCTAAAGTTGGTCACAAGAGTGAGGATACCTCATTTTTTGGATACAAAACGCACATAGCCATGAGTGAAGAAAGGATTATTACAGCCGCAACAGTCACAACTGGAGAAAAGAATGACGGAAAACAATTAGAAACACTGATTGAAAAAAGTATGACAGCCGGCATGGAAGTTGAGGCAGTGATCGGGGATGCAGCTTATTCGGAAAAAGGAAATATCGAGTTCACAAAAAAGAATGGAATGAAATTGGTAGCCAAATTAAACCCTTCTGTAACACAAGGATACCGTAAAAAAGAAGATGAATTTGAATTTAATAAAGATGCTGGAATGTATGTTTGTAAGGCTGGACATATGGCAATAAGAAAAGCAAAACAGGGCAAAAAAGGAGAAGGTAGAAATCAAGTTCATACGTACTATTTTGATATAGAAAAATGTAAACACTGTCCGTTTAAGGAAGGATGTTATAAGGAAGGGGCTAAAAGTAAAACATATTCTGTAAGCATCAAATCAAACGAGCATACAGAGCAGGCAAAATTTCAAGAAAGTGACTATTTTAAAGAAAAGTCGAAAGAACGATATAAAATAGAAGCTAAAAATAGCGAATTAAAACACAGACACGGGTACAATGTTGCAAAATCCTCGGGTCTATTAGGTATGGAATTGCAAGGTGCCATGGCAATATTTACGGTGAATTTAAAAAGAATCTTGAAATTAATGAGTTAAAAAAGATAGGAATTCATGAGAAAATGGATAAAAAAAGACGACTCTACATTCAAAAAATTTAATGAGGGTCGTCTTTTTTTATGCGGCCAGCTGATTATTTAGAAATGACCTCAGTTTGTCAGTGGCCTCAAAAGTAACTGGCCTCTTTTTCTAAGAAAATTACTTGCTATTTACTTGCCTTGCAGCTTCTCCCAAGCAGATACTGCAATTGGTGTGCAAATGTCACCAACCACACTTAAAAGACCAAGCACAAGCTCTATCACTAGCAACCATCTCCTTTATGTTTATAATACCATAAAATGGCATACCTGAGATGTTGTTATCTATAGAAAAGAAGCAGAAGAACCGTTCCTCTGCTTCTGCCTTGCTCTTATCTCTTAGGGAATGCAACAGCATATTGCTTAGGCATTTCTGTTTCTTTGCGTAGCTGTGCAGCAGCTTCAATTGTCCAATATGGATTACGAAGCATGCCTCTTCCCACTGCAACAAGATCAGCATCTTCATTGCCAATGACAGAGTTTGCTAATTCTGCTGAGTCCAATCTTCCAACAGCGATAACTGGTACACTTAACTCTTGTTTAAAGGCACGAGCTAAAGGAACCTGATAGGCAACGTGTGTGCCAGGTCGTCCCGCTGCAGCAATTGGACCTTCTCCACCTGCACTAACATGGAAAATATCTACGCCAGCTTCTTCATATTTTTTAGAAAATGCAACACTTTCTTCCATATCATATCCGCCTTCAACGTACTCTTTTCCAGAAACTCGCATGATTAACGGCATATCAGCTGGCATTTCTTCTTTAACTGCTTTAATGATTTCCACACCAAACTTCGTTAAATCTTGGCCATATTCATCTTCACGCTTGTTAGTGTATGCAGACTGGAACTGATGAATTAAGTACCCATGAGCCCCATGCAACTCGATTGTATCAAAACCAGCTTTAATCGCACGAACAGTCGCTTTGCGGAATTTTTCTACCATTTCTTCAATTTCTGCAGTAGTTAATTCTCTTGGTGTTTTCGATTTATCATCAAATGGAATAGCTGATGCAGAGACTGGCTGTGGTGCATCTTCTGCCTTTCTGCCAGCATGAGCAATTTGGATACCCACTTTTGCACCGTATTGATGACAAGCATCAACAATTCGTTTTAGTGGAGCAATATGCTCGTCAGACCATAAACCTAAATCGTTATCTGTAATGCGACCGTCCGGTTCTACATCTGTCATTTCAATAATGATTAACCCAGCACCACCGATTGCACGACTTACATAGTGAACATAGTGCCAATCTGTTGCGATTCCGTCCTTTTTCTCCACTGAATATTGACACATTGGAGGCATTACAACACGGTTTTTTAATTCTAGTCCTTTATATGAAAAAGGAGTAAATAAATCCTTCATAACCAAGCCTTCTTTCATTGAAAATTATATTGTTTGTCTAAAAAGGTACCACCAGCTAGAGCTTATTTCAACTATTATGCTTCCCGATAATATGATTTTTCAGAACTATTATGTATAAAAAAATGTAACAAATTCGAATGAGTTTCAAAAGAAAGAAGAATCGAAAAAGCTAATAGTAAAAAATTAATCATTAAAAATATTTATTATCGAAAAATATAGTGCCTAGGTTTTTTCAAAATGAAAATTTTAGGAATCAGTGGAAGCAATAAGAATTTAGCTGATTCTGATGACGGATATGTCGAAAAATATGTCAGATTTTCATTATAGAAGAATAAAGTTATTGATTGAATATTTTGAAAATAAAGAAAATTATATGATTGTTCAACTTTACCGTAACAAAGTATCGCTATATAATAATTTTAATATTCAGACAAATTGATAGGGAATATGACAAAACTAACGATAAAATAACTACATACTAAGAATAATGTGATATTTTCTGACAAAACAACTAGATTATTCCATTAATGTACTAGATAGAAAAAGAAAGATGTAGTAAAAAACAAACTAATACATAAGGAGAATGAGAATGAAAAGGAATCACTTTAGGTATTTTATTTTTAGTATTTTGATGGTCTTATTTTTAAGTGCATGTACTGACGAAAGTAATCCTACAAGTTCTACTGAGGACGATACGACAAGTAGTAATGAGCCAACCCCTGGTGGTACGTTAGTGAGGGCTGCTATTTACGGGGATCCACAAAATTTGGATCCAATGGCCAGGTCTCATGGTACTTCGACATCCATGGTAACTTGGAATATCTTTGAACCACTTATTCGTTATGACGCGGTAGCTGGAGAATTCAAAGCAGGAAATGCGTCGGAATGGGAAATTAGTTCAGATGGTTTAACTTATTCTTTTACCCTTAATTCAGATGTTACCTTTCATAATGGAAGAGTGGTAACTGCCGAAGATTTTAAGTATTCGATGGAGAGAGTAATGAATCCTAAAAATGCTTCTCCCAATGCAGGAAACTTGCAAGCAATTAAAGGATCAAAGGAGTTTATGAGTGGGAATGCAAGCGAAGTAACAGGTATTAAAGTAATAGATGATACGCATATAGAAATTAGTTTAGATAAGCCAGACAATACTTTCCTTTCCGTCTTATCTTTACCATTTACAGCTGCTGTTCCTAAAGAGGTAGTGGAAGAAAAAGGAGATAAATTTGGCGAAGAACCAGTTGGAGCAGGTCCTTTTAAATTTTCTAGTTGGGTTCGAGGTAGTGAAATTGTTTTGGAAAAAAATGTAGACTACTTCGCAGGTGCACCTTATCTAGACAAAGTTGTCTATAAAGTTATGGAAGACCAAACAGCGAGAGATAATTCATTCGCTTCAAGACAATTGGATATGATGGTACTGGGAGATGCTCAGTATGCAAGATATAAAAATGATCCCACTTATGGTGATTTGATAGTAGAAGTACCAGAATTATTTACAAGGAATTTGAAGTTTAATCTTGAAAAAGATGGTCCATGGCAAGATGTTCGTGTTAGACAAGCGATAAACTACGCAATTGATCGAGATACAATTATCCAAACTGTAATCCAAGGGAAGGCTTACCCAGCGGTTGGAGTACTCCCTTCGTCCATTCAAGGCTATAACGAAAAAGTAACTACTTATCAATATGATCCAGAAAAAGCAAAGGCTTTATTAGAAGAAGCAGGATATGGTGATGGATTTACACTAAACATTCTTACGACCTCTCACCCTGCATTCGGCTTGCCAGCAGTAGAGGCATTGAGTGGATATTTAGAAGAGGTCGGAATTACGGTTAAGACAGAGCAAGTCGATTTTGCTGCAATGACAGACCGATTAAACAATGGAGATTTTGAGACGGCGATGTCTTCAAATGGAGGGATGACGCATCCTGTAGAGTTTTTATCTCGTTATTTCCATAGTAAAAACGCTGGTGCATCCGGTAATACAAGTCATTATACCAATGATAAGGTAGATGAATTGCTAGATAAGGCGTCACAAACAACAGATGAATCGGAAATGATTGCATTAGCTCAGGAAGCAGAAGAAATTATTGTAAATGATGCACCTTGGTGGTTCTTTAACTATAACAAGGCAGTAATTGTTCATCAGCCTTGGGTGAAGGGTCTGCAGGAAATGCCGACAGATATTGACTATCAAGACTTAACAAAGGTTTGGATTGATGAAAGTCTAAAATAGTATTCTAGCTAATTAATGATTTTTAAATAAAAAAGCTTTTGAGTAATAGCAACAAACTTTAAGAAAACAGCCAAAATAAATAATGAGAGGTGGACAATGCTAAATTACACGATAAGACGGCTTTTGGAAGCTATTCCAATATGGATTGCAATTACCTTAATTGTATTTATTTTGATGAATATTATTCCAGGTGACCCAGTAGCTCAATTAATGGATGCGAGAAGTGGTGCGTTGGATGAGAATGTGATAAAGCAAATAAGAGAACAGTGGGGGCTTAATGATCCCCTGCCTCTCCAATATTTACATTTTCTTCAAGGGGTAGTTCAAGGTGATTTTGGCACTTCCTATCAATCTAGAAGTTCTGTAACGGAGCTGCTTATGGAAAGAATCCCAGTAACCTTGCAAATCACCGTTCTTGGATTAATCATTGCTATCGTAATCGGAATTACTGTTGGAACCATTGGAGCTTTAAAAAGAGGTACTTGGATTGATTCTTTAGTAAGTTCCTTTTCCGTATCTGGCGTTTCCTTGCCATCCTTTTTTCTAGGATTAATTCTCATGTATCTGTTTGCAGTAAAAATTAGGCTGCTTCCGGCAACAGGCTATGTGGCGGGGGATATAAGGTATTTACTATTACCATCCCTAACCCTAGCTCTTGCTGTAAGTGGTGTAATTTCAAGAATTACTAGATCAGCAATGATTGATATTTTACGCATGGATTATATGACAACAGCTATTTCAAAGGGAATTTCCTCAGGTAGAATTATTATTTTACATGCATTAAAAAATGCAATGCCACCTATTTTAACGATAATTGGGGTTCAAATGGGATTGTTATTATCTGGAGCAGTTATTACAGAAACAATTTTCGGATTGCCAGGTGTAGGCCGATTGATGATCGATGCGATATTGCAGCGAGATTTACCAATTGTGCAAGGCTGTGTTGTTTTTGTTGCTACTGTTTTTTTATTAGTGAACTTACTCACTGATATAGGATGTAGATTAATCGATCCGAGAATCAAAGTAGAGTCTTAAAAAGGATGGAGGAATATAAATGGAGACCGTAAATTCTCCCACAATAAGTGCTGATAGAGGCATACTTATTAAGAAGAAAAAGAAAAGAAGGATGAAATTTTCTTTTTCTTATATTGGAATTGGATTAATGCTTGTTATTGTATTAGGCACATTATTGGTACCCTTTATTTCTTCGTATAATCCAAATACCAATGATTTAACACAGACATTACAAAAGCCTTCTGCGACTCATTGGTTTGGAACAGACCATTTAGGAAGAGATCTTTTTACAAGGGTTTTATATGGAGGGCAGAAATCTCTAATTATTGCAATCGTGGTTCAGCTTTTATCTATATCTATTGGTACTTTATTAGGCTTGCTGTCTGGCTATTTTTCAGGAAAAACAGATAAGGTAATCATGGCAATTACCAATATTATGTTTAGCTTTCCTGGACTGTTATTTGCCATTGCGATTATGGCGGCATTAGGACCAGGGATATTTAACTTAATCCTTGCGTTAGGGATTGTAAGCTGGCCAGAAATATGCCGATTGGTTCGGTCACAAACTCTATCCTTAAAGGAACAGGAGTTTGTGGAAGGTGGTCACGCTCTTGGCGCAAGTATCTTTCGCATTTTATTTCGTTATATTTTACCTAATTGTTATGGACATATTGCTGTTATTGCTACATTAGGTATGGCATCTACCATTCTCGCAGAATCATCGTTAAGTTTTCTTGGTTTAGGTGTACAGCCACCTGATCCTAGCTGGGGATCAATGGTCAATCAAGGAAAGGATTATATGTTTAATGCTCCTTGGTATTTATTTATTCCTGGTGCAGTGATGTTTATTGTCATATTAGGAATAAATTTAGTAGGAGATACATTTAGAGACTATTTTGATCCAAGAATGAAAAATTCACGATAAAAGATAAAGGAGGGTACTGCAATTGGGGATGATACTAGATGTTCAAGATTTGAAAGTAGGATATAACAAGAACGGTGATATAGTTCATGTTTTAAAACAAGTAGACTTTTCTTTAGAAAAAGGAGAGACGCTTGGCATAGTTGGGGAGTCAGGCTGTGGAAAAAGTATGACTTCCTTAGCAATAATGGGACTTCTAAAAAACAAAGGTCTTCTAGCTACGGATGGGAAAATAGTTTGGGAAGGAAAAGATTTGCTAACATCTACAAACACTGAATGGAAAAGTATTCGCGGAAAAGAAATATCAATGATTTTTCAAGAACCGATGACAGCACTTAATCCTTTATTAACAATTGGAACGCAAATAATGGAACAATTAGCTGCACATGATCGATTAAGTAAAAAGGAAAGAATAGAAAAGGCGATTGAAATGTTGAATTTAGTAGGAATCCCTTCCCCTGAGCTACGGATGAAGTCATATCCACATGAGCTTTCTGGAGGAATGCGGCAAAGAGTAATGATTGCGATGGCTATTTCTTGTCAGCCGCGTCTATTAATTGCAGATGAACCAACAACGGCTTTAGATGTAACGATACAAGCACAAATCTTAGATTTACTTGCTGATTTAACAAAAAAACTAGATATGGCGATGATTTTAATTACACATGATTTGGGAGTTGTCGCTAATAACTGTCAAAAAGTTATTGTAATGTATGCTGGTCGAGTGATGGAGGAAGCAAGTAAAGACCAGTTGTTTGAAAAGGCATATCATCCCTATACACAAGGATTATTACAGTCTGTTACTTCCATTGAAGAGAAAATAGACGAATTATATTCCATTCCTGGTCGAGTTCCCATGGCGGATGAGGAGATACAAGGATGTATTTTTCAAGACCGTTGTCCATTTGCTGGCCAAAAATGTCAGATGCAGCAACCGCCACTAACTGAGATAGAAGGTAATCGCAAAGTCAGTTGTTGGAGATACAAGGAAATTGCAGAAGGGGTTGCATCATAATGGAGCATGTTGCCGAGAAAGAAGTGTTATTGGAAATAAAATCGCTTAAAAAGTATTTCCCAGTAAAAAGAGATATTCTTCAAAAATTAACAAGAAAAAATCAAAAGGTCGTTAAGGCAGTGGATGATGTCAATTTTAAAGTTTATAAAGGAGAGACATTAGCATTAGTTGGAGAATCAGGATGTGGGAAGAGTACAACCGGTCGATCTTTATTGCGGCTAATTGAACCAACGGCAGGAAATGTTTATTTTGAAGGAAAGGATATTGTTACCTATTCAAAGCAAGAATTAAAAAATATTAAAAAGGATATGCAAATAGTCTTTCAAGACCCCTTTGCATCCTTACATCCAAGAATGACGGTAGAAGAAATCATTGCGGAGCCTTTATCTATTCATAAAGTTGGTAGTCGAGAAGAAAGACGCAAGAAAGTGGAATATTTAATAGAAAAAGTTGGTTTGTCCCCTCAAATGAAAAAAAGATATCCCCATGAATTTTCAGGAGGACAAAGACAAAGAATTGGGATTGCAAAGGCATTAGCGCTAAATCCTAAGTTTATTATTTGTGATGAGCCTGTATCTGCATTAGATGTTTCTGTTCAAGCACAAGTTATTAATCTCTTTAAAGAGTTACAAAAGCAATTTTCCCTTACGTATCTATTTATCTCTCATGATCTTAGTGTAGTAAAACATGTCTCCGATCGAGTAGGGGTGATGTATTTAGGAAAAATAGTGGAGATTGCTAATACGGAGGATCTATTTTCACGGCCAGCTCATCCCTATACGCAAGCTTTGTTATCTGCAAGACCAGTTATTGATGAGAAAAATAGAATGGAACGGATTGTATTAGAAGGGGAATTGCCGACCCCCCTTAATCCGCCAAGCGGTTGTCGTTTTCATACAAGGTGCCCATTTAAAATGGAAAAATGTATGCAAGTAGAACCGACAGTAAAGGATTTAGGAACTAATCATCAAGTAGCTTGCCATTTACATTCATGAAATACTATTAAAATAATACGAGGTGAACAGATTGTATATTCTAGTTAATGAAGGAATCATTCCAAGAAGTTCTTTTTCCGTTGATATTGAAGATCGAGGCTATCAATTCGGTGATGGAATCTATGAAATGGTAAAGGTATTTGAAGGAGTCCTATTTGAGTGGGAAGCTCATTTGCAAAGGCTTTTTCGGAGTGCTCGGGAGCTAAGGATTACTATTTCGATGAATAAAGAAGAGTTAACGGAGCAGGTTCAGCGATTAATAGCTATTGAGGATTTAAGAGATGGTTATGTCTATATTCAAGTTACAAGAGGGGTAGCCTCACGTATTCATCATTTTCCTGAAGGTGTTTCTTCTGTATTAGTAGCTTATACAAAAGAAGGGAAAGAAGAAAGAAAAGAAGAGCTAGCAGGAATTCGAGTAATCACTACAGAGGATATTCGTTGGCAACGTGTGGATATTAAAAGCCTTAATTTACTAGGAAATGTACTTGCAAAACAAAAAGCGGTGGAAGCAGGCGCTCAAGAAGCTGTTTTTGTTAGAGATGGAATGGTGACTGAATGTAGCAGCAGTAATATTTTCGGCATAAAGGATGGTGTTTGTTTTACACATCCAGCCAATCATTTGATTTTAAACGGAATAACAAGACAAGTTGTGATTCGTTTATTAGAAAAGGTTTCATTAGAGTTAGAAGAATCACCGATGAAATTAGAAGCGTTATATGGAATGGATGAAGTATTTATAACCAATACAGGTCAAGAGGTTGGTCCAGTTATTGAAATAGATGGTAGAAAGGTTGGGAATGGAGATATAGGAGTATATAGCCGCAACCTTTCGATCGAGTTTCAGCGATTAATTGACTCTGTTGTACCAAGCAAACGGTAAATTTGATGTAATTTTAATATGCTTATGCTTGGTGTTTTTTCATAGAGTTATTTAAAGATAAGGAGCCAGCCTGACTAAATGCATGAAAACAGAAAAATATAGGAGGAAATATATGGAGTTAGTAAAAGATTATCCATTATCAAAGAGGTTTCCAGAATTGCCTTTATTATCTGCAGCTAATACGAAAAAGCATTCCGATTTGATTCCATTTGCCTTTGGTCATCCTGCGCAAGAATCATTTGATGTTCCACTATTGTCTCAATCAGCTGTGTCAGCATTACAATTAGATGGTCCAAGGGCTTTGCAATATTCGGGAGGATCCGGTCCTGACTTTGTTTTAAACTGGATCCAACAAAGATCAAAACATGTATCTATTTCAGTAGAAACACAAAATATTCTTGTTACGGCTGGTTCTATGCAAGCTATCGACTTAGCCACGAGAACCTTAACAGATCCTGGTGATCATGTTTGGGTAGAGGCACCGACTTTTTTTGGGGCAATAAGACAATTCTCTCTAGCTGAATTAAAGATTTCCTCTATACCAGTGGATCATAATGGATTATTGACAGACGAGCTCGAAAATAAATTGAAGGAAGCAGTTAAGAATAATGTGCCTATACCCAAGTTTATTTATGTGATGCCAAACTATCATAATCCTACTGGAGTTTGTTTATCGATAGATAGAAGAAAGAAGCTTGCTGAACTTGCCTATGAATATAATTTTTATGTGCTTGAGGATGATGCTTATGTAGAGCTTAGTTTTTCAGGAAAGAAACTACCCTCCATTTATACCTTTGGACCGAAAAGGGTTATCTATTTAAGTACTTTTTCCAAAACAATTGCACCAGGAATTAGAATGGGCTGGGCTTTAGCTGATGATGAACAAATAATCTTGCGAATGAAAATGTTAAAATCCGATGGATCCACAAGTGTCTTTGTCCAAGAAATTATCTCCCATTTCTTGTCAGATGTTAAATTTGACTACCATATGAAAAGAATAAATGAATTATATTGTACTAGAAAAGATGCAATGATTAGTGCTGTGAAGGAATGCTTTGGCAAAGAAGTGACATATACAGAGCCAGAGGGAGGATTCTTCCTTTGGTTAAGCTTTCCCGAAAAAGTAAATACAAGTGAATTTGCAGGTGATGCACTTGCAAGAGGGGTTAGTTTTATTGAAAGTAAATACTTTTATATAGATGGTGCAGAAACAAATCACATCAGATTAAGCTTTACCTTTACAAATGAAGAGGAGATTAAAAAAGGGGTTCAGCGAATTGCAGAGTCGTATTACCGATACAAAAAAAGCATCGAAGTATTAAACGAGGTGTAAAAATGGAAAAAGTAATAGTAGAGAAAAAGCAGCCCAAAGTTTATTTTAGACGAAATGTTCCAGAAGAGTTCTTGTCGAAATACAAAGAAATTTCCCAGGTAATAATTGAACCTTGGGATTTTAAAGGAGAACAACCAATTCCAACAAAGGATTTAGAGGATTGTGATGTGTTATTTACGGTGGGACTGAAGGACGATTTAGAAATTTTAAAGTATGCACCTAATATTAAATGGATTCATTCCGTTAGTGTAGGAATAGATGCGATGTTAAACGAACAAATTAAAAATAGTGATATCGTAATCACGAATTCAAAAGGAGTTACTTCTATTCCAATTGCAGAGCATACTATCGCTTTGATTACATCCTTTGCAAGGGGACTTCCTAAACAGTACAAAAATCAGGCAAGGCAATTATGGACCGATATATCTGTCATTGATTTAGATACATCAACTGTTGGAATCATTGGATATGGAGAAATAGGATACCAGATCGCTAAAAGGTGTAAAAGTTTAGGGATGAAAGTAATTGGCTGTCGTCGGAATTCTAATGGGAAAAGAAGAGAAGATTGTCCAGCAGATTCTGTTGTCGATCTTTCCGAAGTAAATAAAGTAATCGAATGCTCTGATTTTATCGTGCTTGCATTGCCGGCTACAGAAGAAACCATTCATTTTATGGATAAGTCACGATTGAAAAAGATGAAGAAAAATGGCTATTTGATAAATATAGGAAGAGGAAATACTATTGTGGAAAAAGATTTATTAGATGTTCTTAAGGAGGGAGAAATAGGAGGAGTAGCCTTAGACGTCTTTGATAAAGAGCCACTACCTAAGGAACACCCATTTTGGATGCTCGATAATGTCATTATTACTCCTCATATAGCATACAAGTCTGCTAGACATGCAGAAAGAGTATTTATGATGTTTTTGCAGAATTTACAACTCTATTCAGAAGGAAAACCATTATTAAATGTAGTCAATAAACAGCTGGGATATTAGGAATCAGATGATTGAAAGCTATTATCATAGAGGGGAAATAGCTTTCTTAACATTAATGTTTTTTCACTTAGAAAATGAGATAGATTGTATGAGTAAAATGTTTGTGGGTAGAAAATAATTTACCCTCTGGTTTGGTTGGTGGTCGTTAGACCGCCAACCAAACGCAAGCGCGGTAGTATGAGCAAAAATAAAGAAAAAGGGACTTTCTTTTTGTATAGTAGTGTTTGCGGACAAAACATACAAAAGGAGAAAGTCCCTATGAAACAAAATACCATAAAACTACCTACATTAAAAGAAATAGAAAGTGATTTATTTAAAACATTACAGGAAACTTTTTCGGAAGTTCTCGAGGAGCTGTTAACTGGGTATGACAGAGAAATAGCTGAACAACGAGATAAAGGAAGATATCAACTCAAAGATAAGAGAGCGATTCAGATGGACACCTTATTTGGATCTGTTTCAATTAAGCGAAATTACTATTGGGATCGTATCGGCAACAAATATGTCTATTTATTAGATCAATATTTACAGTTTGAGGGCGGTAAAGGATTTAGTCCAGTTGTGGAAGAAATGGCGATGGAATTGGCGGTTACTGGGCCATCATACAGACATGCATCTTCTACGTTAGAAAAATTACTTGGATACTCTGTAGCTAGTCATGAAGCGATTCGTCAACATTTATTACAAACAGAAGTTGTACCGAGCTTGCCAATCGAACCAAAAAGAAAGGTATTATTTATCGAAGTAGATGGCTTATTTATTAAACGGCAAGGTGGTAAGAAGCGCGGACGAGAAGAAAAGATCGCAGCTATCCATGAAGGTTGGTCTATGAATGGAAAGAGAGCCAGTCTTGTGGGAAAACGGCATTTTATTCATAAAGCAGAAGCACCTTTCTGGGAAGAGTTAGAACAATTTTTAATGGATACGTATCATTACGATCCAACTACTCATCTTTTAGCTATCAATGGGGACGGAGCTAGTTGGATAACTGCGTGCAGAGAGTATTTTCAAAAGAAAGCTTTTTTCACGATAGACAGATTCCACGTAGCTCGAGAAATCCAACGTATTTTTAAAGAACATCCTAGATATAAAGCGATACGAAAAAAGCTAGCTAAGTATGATGGAGAGGGATTATTAGTAGAGTTAAATAGTGCAGTGGCGACCCTGGATACAGAGAAAAAAGAAGAACGATTAGAAGCATTAATTAACCAGCTTTCTCCATATCCCGAGGCACTTGGAGACTATAGAATTTGGTTACAGGAACAAGGAATAGATACGAGTGATATGCGTCCGATGGGCAGCGCAGAAGGAACCATGAGTGTGTTTGCCAAGCGTCTGAAAAACGGAAGGGCATGGAGTGAAAAAGGAATAGATGCATTTATTCGATTCATGGTTGGCTTAAAAGATGGATTAGATATTAAAACACTGATCGGAACAATGACGAAACGATTGGAAGAGAAGGAATCAAATCATATAAAACCAAAATACTACCGTGAAAAACTAACCAAAACAGCAGGACAGGCAACAAGACAAAACATTGCCTATTTGAGTCAAACAACAGGAAAGCCACTATATCATGCGTTAAAAGCATTACAAGGATTTTAAAAAGGATTGTCGACGTTTAACTGTAAACTGTATTCTAAAAGGTTATGGATTTTAACAACATAGAAAACGCAGAGTGGATTGGAGCGAAAGGCACTTGACTCCTGCGGGACATAGAGGAAAGGTCGAGACCCCACAGCCGGAACGGCGAGGAGGCTCGACTTCCTCCCCGCGGAAAGCAAGTGCCTGTAGCGGAAAGGAACGGTCTATTGATCCCAAAAAATTTTACGAAAACAGCCTGACTATAAATAGAGTAAGTATAGAAAGCGTTAACAATAGAGATAGCAAACACACTGAAAAAGAGAGAAATTCCGACGATAAAAAATTTCTCCCACAAATACTTGACTCAAACAGATAGATTGATTGATTTGTTATATTTTGAAGAATGATGGATAATATTTCTAATAGAATGTTGACATGTGATTACTTCGAAAATTTTCCTTCATTTACAAAAAATATCAAAATTTGTTGAATCTAAATTCTTTTCTTCATCCATATTTTTATAATAAAATAGTACAAAGAATATAAAATAGTCAGTATAAAGGCAAACTTTCCTGAAAAGGAGGGACGCAAAGTCACAGATCTAAGGCAACAGCTATGATGGCTGGATTACCAGATTATTGGAATGGAGATGAGGAAATGAAATTTGGTGCTATTATTTGTTTTTTTAAAAGACACCATAAATTTAGCTATTACTCCAATAAATGTGTACGATGCGGAAAAAAAAGAAAAGTTTAAATGTTGAATCAGCTATTGGATAATATTTTTTGACAGAGCAAGACTCTATATGGGTCTGGCTCTTTTTATATTAAATAGAACTTGCAAAAACAAATGGTATTAGTTTTTGTGTAAGGAGGTTTAACCAATGAGTACTATTCATCACAAGTTTTTATATCAATTAACTTTTTTGTCAAAGATTTTCCCGGTAAACTGCTTTTCATGAAGAAAAGTATGGAGAAAGGCATTTAAGGCATTTAACTGGTTCAAAGTAAAGGAAGATGATAAAATAGTTCAGTCACTTAACTAAATGCAAGGAATACGTTATATTAATATTAGCTAAATTATTCACAAAAGTAAAAGATAAAAAAAGGATGCTCGTCTCATTTGATGTAGCATTTTGCTAGTACAATGCTGCACTTTATGAAGGGAGAAATTATGTCAATAAGGACGATTATAGCTGATGAAGACAACCGAATGAAAGCATGTATTCGTTATTATCTAAAGGCTTATAAACAAATAGAAGTCATTGATGAATGTAACAATGGAATGGAGTTAGTGGATAAGCTTTTGCAGTGGCAGCCAGATTTAGTTATTACAGAAATAGATTTACCATTATTAAATGGACTTGAAGTGATGAAACGATGTAGTGTACAAAATTTGGATATTCCTTTTATTTTTCTTGCAGATTCTGAAGAATTTGCATTTTCTGCATTTGAATTAGGAGCAACGGACTATCTTGTAAAACCAATAAAGAAATCCCGATTATATAAAGCAACTGAAAAAGCCAAGCGAAAAATAGCTTGGAAAAATAAGAATAAGGAACTGGTTTCTTTTAATAATTTACCAGTTAAATTTAGTAAAGGGATGCATTATATAAAAAAGGAGGACATTCTTTTTATTGAGAAGATAGAAAGGAAATCTTATATATACACAACGGATAAAGTATTTGAAACACAGGAAAACATCGGTGATTTGCTATATCAATTAAATGACACCTTTCTGCTATCACATCGTTCTTATATTATTAATCTAGAAAAAGTAGCCGAGGTTCGTTCTTCCAAAGAATCTTTTATCGCATCTTTTAATGGGGTAGAAAGAGGTGCGAAGATATCAAAGCTAAAAATTAATGAAGTAAAAAGAAGAATGGGCATACAATTAAAAATGTAATTCCTTTTGCCTATTAAATAGGAATCGAATCTAGTTATAGTATGACAAATCGTGGACGTTTATGTCGAAAAATAGGATATTTTGCAGAAGGTTTAAAATGTTGATTATCCTGTTTAAAAAGTACTTAATGGATTCCAAAATGGCTCTATTTATGTCTGAAATGCTACATATTAAATAGACAATTAATGACAAAGTAGGTAAATTTACAGATAGGATAGAAAAATGGAAATAATCATGATTTTTGCCCTATTTTGGAGGAAACCTACGTGGATGAAATAACCGTATTAAAGGATAAAAACTATTATCATGTGTATCAACCGATCTGGAATATTAAAGAGTGGGAAATAATTGGATATGAATCATTATTTCGAATTGCAAATGATCAAGAAATGTCGATTGAAACATTTTTTGAAGAGGCGAGAGAAGAAAATCATCTATTTGAATTAGATACCTTTCTAATCCATAATACAATTGAAAACTTCCAATCTCTTTCACTAAGAAGAAAAAGGCCCCTATTTGTAAATATTTTTCCATCTACCATTTTAAATAAAGAATTTAAAATGTTTGTTTCAACATTAATAAGGAATTTTCCAACGATGAAAGGAAAGATAGTCTTTGAAATAAATGAAACCATTTTAGAAAGAGCATTATGGGATATGCCATTATTTAAGGAAGGACTCTCGATTCTAAAGGCTAATCAGTTTCAAATAGCTATTGATGACTTTGGAAAAGGAGTGGCAAATTTCCAAAGTATTATGGAGATAACTCCTGACATTATTAAAATAGATCGCTATTTTTCAAATAATTTAGCATTTTCACCGGAAAAGCAAAAATTCATTAATCATTTATTAGATATTGCAGATGGAAAGACGAAAATTATCTTGGAAGGAATTGAAGAAGAAACAGATCTAGCAATGACAAAGGTGTTAAGGGTTCCTTTTGCACAAGGTTTTTTGTTGGGGAAACCAGAAATTCTTGTTTAATATACTGGTTTAGAAATAAACAGAAGAATGATCCGACTATCAACTAGCCAATTTAGTGGATGGAACAAAAGAAAATATTATATTATATATGGGAGAAACTAGCGATTTATTCTATCGTCATTGGAAAAGTTACAAAATTAGTTATAATTCATTTAGTGGATTTACAAGAGAGGAGGATTGGAAACGCATCCTGTTTCTTGTGAATTGGAATAAGGATTTATGATGTAAAGATGGTTTGCTCCATTAGTAATTCCTTACCTATACATTAAGTACAAGATGAATGGGAAGTGTTCTTTTATAGAAAGGAGAGAGAATGGAAACGCTAACGATAGCGGTAGCTGATAAGGATTCCGATATAATTGTTTCTATAAGGGAATCTATTGCTATACATTCTAATTTTGAAATAATAGGTGAAACAAAAACTGGTGAAGATTTAGTAGAATTGATTTTTTTAAAACAACCGAATGTAGTTATTGTCGACTATGACTTGCCATCCATCCATTCCACTCTTTTTAACAGCGAATATAAAGAGTTTCTTCCCGCTTTTCAACTAATCCTAATAGGAAGGGATAAGAGCCTTGCAATAGAAGCATTTAATTACTCAGCAGTTGGTTATTTACCAAAACCAATTGACTTTCCGAGATTATTTTCCTGCTTGTATAAAGTAAAAGACTTTCTTTCTATGAATATACAGAATGCAACGGATAATAGAATCCTGATTAAATTAAATAATGGTTTTGTTTACATACAGTTGGAAGATATATTATTCATAGAAATAATAGCAAGGAAAACGATCATACATACAGTCAAGAATATGTATGAAACAACTGATACCCTTCAATCCTTTGTAGACCGATTGCCATGGTATTTTTACCGTACCCATCGCTCCTTCCTGATAAACCTAAAAAAAGTCGAACGCATCGAATTATTTGGTGAATCCTACCTAGGCTATTTTAAAGGAACCAATAAGTCAGCAGGCATTTCAAAATTAAAAATCCGCAAAGTTCATGCGCTTTTGATTAGGTAAGGGTTAGGAAATCCACAGAGAGACGGTTCTACTGAGGAACGTTGTTCAACTAACAATCCCTTCTAATATATATTTTCTTCTACGACGTTGAAATAATTGATCTAAATTATGTAAAAAGTCAAAAGTCTTGGATAAATAGTTCCTATAAAAACCGTCCTTCTATTTCCTCTCCTTTGCGGAATTTGGAAGGTGTGTATTTTTTTTGGCGTTTAAACATTTTGATGAAATAGCTTGGGGTGTCAAAGCCAACTTCCATTGAGATATCGATAATTTTTCTATGGAACCGGATTCATCTTAGGATTAATTTCCGTGATGCTAGCAGATACTGTAGACTTTGGTGAGTGGAAAAATAATGTACGCGCAGCAGGACTGTTAACATCTGCATCGAGCTTTGGTGCTAAATTTGGCATGGGGATAGGCGGTGCTATAACTGCAGCAATCCTTTCTGCAAGTGGTTATGTTGCTAATCAACAACAAACAGCGACCTCTCTACATGCCATAGAATTTAACTTTATATGGCTACCAGCAATCTGTAGTACTCTAGCCATTATCGCACTACTATTTTATAAATTTGACAAACAAGAACAACAAATTATCAGTGAACTACAGAAAAAGAGAGGGGCTTGAGGTGTAAAAAAGGACGAATCTAACTCTAGAAACTCCAGAGGATTCCAGAAGCATGTAGTATCGATCAAAAAATGCCTCACTCCATGGTAGGATAAAATTGGTTTCCCGACCACAATATCTCACCAAGGAAGGAGGCATATCCTATGAAGGACAAAAATAGTATAACATATTCAACGTGTAATGATAAAGACCTCTAGTATTTGCACCAAACTATAATTTTTTCCAAAAAGAGTTAATAACTATTACTCCTTAATAAGAAGATAGATAAAATAAGGTGCTCCTAAGCAGGAGAGCACAAGGCCGACAGGGATTTCTGAGCCAACCATTAGGCTTTTTGCGATTATATCTGATGTTAATAAGAGAAGGGCTCCTATTAAAGCTGCAACTGGCAGGAGACGTTGGTTTTTTGGGCCAACCAGCATTCTTGCTAGATGTGGGGCAAGGAGTCCTAAAAAGGATATCCCACCACCAACAGAAACACAAGCGCCTGAAAGTCCTACAGCAATTAGTAAAAGTAATCCTCGTTCTCTTTCAATGGATACACCAAGCCCTTTGGCGAGATTATCTCCTAGCTGCAATAAATTGATGGATTGAAATTTACTTATAGCAATTGGAACAAGAATTAGTATCCAAGGTAAAAGAGCAAGAACATAGCTCCAACTAGCACTCCATATACTCCCCGATAGCCAAATAGTCGCTTGCGTAAAATCGCGAGGATCCATCATCAATTGAAAAATAATAATCAAGGCACCAAATGCAGCGTTAATTCCTATTCCAACCAATACTAAACGAACTGGTGTAACCCCATCCTTCCAAGCGATAACATAAATTAATGCAGCAGCAATTAATGCTCCAACAAGGGCGGAAAATGGCATAATATAAACAGATAAAGGTCCTACTTGAAAAACACTTCCTTGAATAAAGAAGATATAAAGAATAACGGCAAAACCCGCTCCAGAGTTAATACCAATAATCCCTGGATCCGCTAAACTATTTCTCGATACTCCTTGCAAAATTGCCCCAGCAATAGCCATTCCGATTCCAATTAAAATCGCGATTACTGATCGGGGTAGCCTAAAATTATATAAAATATTAAAAGTTTGGGTGGAGCCTTTGCCTGTAAAGGCCTCGATAATCTCAATCGGACTAATTTTAATTGTCCCCATATTTAGACTAAGAAAGAATACGCAAATAATCGCCACAATAAGAATCGTACTAACGATAAATAATTTAGTCTTACTTGATTTGGAAGGAAACATTATAGACCTCTCCCTTCTCGACGTGCTAAATAAAGAAAGAAAGGAACTCCAATTATTGCGGTGATTGCCCCTAAAGGTGTTTCAAAAGGAGGGTGAACCAAACGGGCGACTACATCGGACAATACTAATAGAAGAGCACCTACGACCGCAGAACAAGGAATGATTAATCGATAATCTGATCCTACAATAAAACGAACGATATGGGGGACAACAAGTCCAACAAACCCGATGGTTCCGCCGACTGCAACGGCAGCTCCGGTTAAAAGCAAGACTACAATGGTGCCTAATAGCTTTACAAAACCGACCTTTTGCCCTAAACCAGAAGCAACGTCCTCTCCTAAGCTTAAGATTGTAATCGATTTGCTAATGAAAAACGCCAAGATCAATCCTATAATTGCTACAGGGATAAGCAATTGGACATTAATCCATTGTACTCCTGCCACTCCTCCTGCATACCAAAAACTAATATCTTTTGCGACATCAAAACGAAGGGCAATTCCTGTTGAAATAGACCCAAGAAGTGCACTAATGGCTGTACCTGCCAGAGCTAATTTCATAGGCGTTAATCCTCTTTTTGAAAGAGCACCAATTAAAAAAACTAAGGCTGCGCCTAAACCTGCACCGACAAAAGCAAATAGCATAATAACTGTATTAGAAACGACAGGGATAAAGGCAAATGCGATAGATACCGTGAACATAGCACCAGAAGTAACCCCCATAATAGAAGGGGAAGCAAGTGCATTTCTCGTCATCCCTTGCATGATTGCACCAGAAACAGCAAGACTTGCGCCGATAAAAGTGGCTGCAAGTGCTCTCGGTAAACGCAAACGATAAATGATTTGATGGGCGGTTGAAGTGCTATCAAAATGAAAAATTCCTTGTAAAACGGTTGATAGATTAATGTCTGCTACGCCTAAAATAATGGACAAACAAATAGAAATTAAAAGGAAAAGGATGCCGATTCCGAGAACTAATGTTGCAGATTTTGGTCTATATATTGTCTTTTTATCACTTTCTAAAGAATGGCTTTTAGTCATGAAGAACCCACTTTCCGGTAAATAGAGATAATAAAATATGTAAATTGACGAATAATAAATTACGATGGTAAACTTATCAACTAATTTTACTATAAAATTAGTTGGAAATCGATGTTAATATTGAAAGTGATAATCGTTTTCAATTATAATCAAGTTATAACCAATTAGGAGGATACATAATGAAAAATCGCAACATGAAATCAATATTATTTATTTGTTTACTACTGGTTATCACTGTTCTAGCAGCATGTGGAAATAATAATAGTCAAGAAGAAAATGACAATACAGAGAACGGATCTTCGGAACGTACACTAACTGACGCGATTGGAAATGAAGTGACGGTTCCAGCAGAGCCTAAAAGTATTATCGGCTCCTATTTGGAAGATGATTTAGTAGCATTAGGTGTGACACCTGTAGCTCAATGGTCTATTCAAGAAGGTAATGGAGTTCAAGATTACCTACAAGAATACTTAAAGGAAGTTCCAACAATTGACTCAACTCTACCATATGAAGCAGTATCTAGCTTTACGCCTGATTTAGTATTAATGTCTTCCGCATCAGCAGTGGAAGGGGCGAAATATGATCAATATGCGAAGATTGCTCCAACGTATGTAGTTGCCAAAGAAAATAATAATGATTGGCGCACAAGATTACAAACAATTGGTGAAGTTGTAGGGAAAAAAGAAGAAGCAGAGAAGGTATTATCAGACTATAACCAAAAAGCTGAAGAGGCAAAAACAAAAATTCAAGAATCCATAAAGGATGAATCAGCTGCAGCAATCTGGCTTGTTTCTAATCAATTATTTATTGTTGGAGAAAATGTATCTAGTGGCGCTGTACTATATGGAGATTTGGGATTGAAGGTACCAGAAGTAGTAAAAGAAATTTCAGCTACAGCTACAGGTAACTGGTCCACCATTTCATTAGAAAAATTAGCACAACTTGATGCAGATCACTTATTCTTAATTAACAGTGACGGAGAAGGAGCAGAATTACTTAAAGATTCCTTATGGTCTAATATCCCGGCTGTGAAAAATGGAAATATCTACGAATATGGACCAGATACAAGCTGGCTATACTCTGGACCAATTGCTAATACGCAAATTATTGACGATGTTGTCGAAAGCTTAGTGAAATAAGAAGAGAGATGAGACAGTTCCGATAATAATCTTTTCTCTTAATAAAAACAGTAGAAAAGCGACCAGGCTATTTCTACTGTTTTTATTTTGTGATGATTTAAACTCAAATATATTTTTAGATGATTTATTTCCTACTTCATTTTAGACAATAACCAGTTGTTATTACCATCTAATCTTAATTGACCGTTAATGGTTGAACTTTCAATAGTCTGTCCATGAAGCTTTCTGTAATCTCGAGGAGACATAGAAAAATGTTTCTCAAAAGTATTGCTGAAATACTGTCTGCTATTAAAACCAGCTTGAAAGGCGATTTCCGTTATCCTTTTATTTGAGTTGATTAGTAAAAAGCAGGCTCGTTCAAGTCTTTTTTTAGATATAAATTCATTAATAGAATAGCCTGTATAATCTTTGAAAAGCTTGTGGAGATAAGACTTATTAATCCCCACTTCTTCGGCTATTTTAGGAACATTGAGGTCGTCTTCTAAATTAGCATGAATGAATGTAATTGCCTTATTAATGTAGCGCATTCCTTTTGCATTATTATCTATGGTAAGTGCGTGAAATAGCTCCAGTATCATTCTTTGAAAGAGAATATTTGTTAAAAAAGTAAATTCAGATGTTTTAGCATGAGTATTGGTCATGAGATTAATTAAATCTTTAATAGCATAGCCTAAACTTCGAGAATCGTTCGATACTATACATATTGGCTTTGTTAATGAAATTTCTTTATATGATTCAGAGGCATTCTTTAGTGGCTCTAAATCAAAGTCACTAACCTCAGATCCAATTGAGAACTCAATATTTAGTACAGTACAGGGTTGGGTAACTAATAATTTATGAGGAATGAAGGAATCAAGGAAAATAAACTCCTTTTCCTTTAATAAAAATGTTTGATCATTTACTGTTATTTCACAACTACCAGTTGTTACATACATAATTTCGCAGGAAGAATGCTGATGTGTGTCCATATTAAAACTTGATAAATTAAGAGCATAAAATGCAGTCAGTCTTGCGTAACGACAATCTTTTCTATAGATACTCATATGATCACCTTTCTAAATAAAAAATGCGACAATATCTTTCTTTTAGCGTTTATTTAAAAAATAGGTTAAGCCTTTTTTCTTCTATTATAATATCATTGTTAATGAAATCGTTATCAAAATATTTTGGGGTGAAAAACATATGACATTTTTAGATTTTGCTAAGACTCCGCCTATGGGCTGGAATAGTTGGGATTGTTATGGTGCTTCTGTTAGAGAAGAAGAAGTGAGAGAACATGCTTTATTTATGAGCAAGCATTTGAAACCGTTTGGGTGGGAGTATATCGTAGTTGATATCCAATGGGCAGAGCCAGAAGCTAAATCGACTAAGTATAATCAATTTTTCCCGTTAAATATGGACGAATATTCAAGGTTAATTCCTGCAGAGAATCGATTTCCTTCCTCTAAGCAGGGTCAGGACTTTAAGGCTTTAGGGGAATATATTCATCAATTAGGATTGAAATTTGGGATTCATATCATGCGTGGAATTCCTCGGCAAGCTGTTCATCAAAATACTGCTATTAAGGGAACAGATAAACGGGATAGAGATATTGCCATGAACAATATTTGTCCTTGGAACTCGGATATGTATGGGGTTAACGTTGATTTGCCAGAAGGACAGCTTTATTATGACTCTTTAATGGAGCTTTATGCCTCTTGGGGAGTGGATTTCATTAAAGTGGATGATATTGCTTATTCAAGATTATATGATGATGCCCATAAAAAAGAGATCGCGGCTATTCGTAAAGCAATAGACAAAACAAAACGACCGATTGTTCTTTCTTTATCACCTGGTCCAGCACAAGTAAAAAATGGAACATTTTTGCAAGATCATGCTAATATGTGGAGATTAACGGATGACTTTTGGGATCACTGGGATGCTTTATATTGTATGTTTGATCGAGCAGCAGAGTGGGTTTCCTATGTTCGAAAAGGAAATTGGCCAGATTGTGATATGTTGCCATTAGGTCATATTGGGATTCGTGCTGTTGATGGAGGCGGGGGAGATAACTGGACAAGGTTTACAAAGGACGAACAGTATTTGTTAATGAGTTTATGGACCATTTTTCAATCTCCATTAATGTATGGAGGAACATTGCCAGATATTGATGGTTTTACTTTAAGCTTATTTACAAATGAAGAAGTATTAAATATGTATCATACCTTAAATTATCGTCGACAAATTTATCGTGATGATAATTGGGTTGTTTGGGAAGGGCGTAGTGACAAAGAGGAATACGTCGCTTTCTTTAATATAGGTGAGGCTAATCTGGATATCCCCAGAGATTTATCTGATAGATTTATAGGGGAGAGTAAAGTAGTGCGAGATTTGTGGGGAAAAAAAGATATTCGATTGGAAGAACAAATAGTAAACGCTCATGGAGCACTATTAATTAGAAAATAAGAAACAGATAAAAAGCCTCAAAGTTATAGACAAAGGGAATCAGAATGAAAGAGCTGTCCCTTTTTTTTGCATTCTGATAATTTGATAGATGTTGATTCAGCAGTTCTTGTATACGTCAATAATATTTTAATTATTTTGATATATTTTTAATAGAAGCATAATAATGGTAAAATCAGATCAATCAGTGAGGAACTCGGAACTTCTATTACTGATTGGTCTTTGGGCAGAAAACAATGTCAGAGAGAAAAAAGAAACTACTTTTCCAAATACTCCCCTAAAAAAGATTCACCGTTACGGTAAAATCGTGGGTCATATATACCAATTCTATTATTATCCTCTACTACTACAACAAATGGTGACCATTGATATAGAGTAGCTGCAGCAGGATTTTCTGCAAATAACAAATCAAGATCAACATTATTGCTAGAGGTAATTCGCTCCACAAATTCAGCATTTGATAGAAGAGAATCATTAATTATATCTACTGTATCACCATTTTTGCCAACAATAGTAAAGTGCCATGGGATAAAGCTGGCGGAAAGTGCTAGATCTTGATAATCTTCTTGATAATATTTGTATAAAATAGAGCCTTGTATAGATTGAAGGGCGATATGGAGCACAATTAATATCCAACCGATGCGGAATAATAGATGTGTCTTTACTTTTGGATAAATCTTAGTCGCGACAAAAGCAAGTAAAAAGATAAACCAGATAACTAAATCAACGATTGGAATTGTTCCAAAGGTTAGTCGAACAGTAGAAAAGGGTTCAAGGTAGCCTGTTCCCCATGCATTAAACACATCACTAGTATTATGGATGAATACGGCAAGAAGTGCGATAAAGAACGATTGGATTCCTTTGATTTTAAAAATATAACGATTGATGATGTAAAACAATAATGCCCATATTGGAGCTAGAAAAACAGAGTGCGTAATTCCTCTATGCCACATTTGGTATTGACCAGTGGTATCCCATAGTTGTGAAATAACGTCAATATCAGGAATTTGACTTGCTCCTATGGAGGTAAGGAGAAGAGCATATTTTTCTTTTTTACTCATTTGTTCCTTATTAACACTTTGGTAAATTCCGACACCGAATAAAGTATGTGTGATAGTATCCATATTTCCCCCGTTTTAAAATGAAAGTAGCTTTTTTATAGTAAAATAGTATCTTTGCTTTTTTTCCTGTTAATAATCTCTTTTGCTAATGAAAATTCGAGGAAGATTGGTGGGAAATTAATTGTCCATAGAGGTCTGATTGGATTACCTACCCATCATTGAGATTAAAGGTCCCTCCACTGATGGGTAGGTTTTTTATAGTTTTTCTAATATTTCAATATATAGCTCATTTTTAGTGGATGTACCCTTATTCATTTTGACTAGATGATGCATCACAATAATAAAAAAGAATAACCACGTAAATAGTTTTACAATGAAATCGAATGTTTCATTTCCCATTACTTCTGTGTTAAATAGTCCCGGATTTTGAATAAGGTATAAAAGGATGCCACTAAATATCGTAGAAAAGATAGCCATAAAGGTAGTGTTAAGAGTGACCGCGTTTCTTTGTGCCTTGAAGTATGCTAGTAATAGTTCTCTTTTTTCCTTATCGATTTTTGTAAATGTCTCTTGGATAAGCTCGAGATTATCGATTAGATTAAACTTTGGCTTGATGTCCTTAAAAAGACTTTGTTCTAGCCTCTTATCCCCAATTCCTCCATTATCCATCCATTCTAAAAGGCTTTTATAATGCTTTTTTTTCCAACTAGTTTCTCTATTAGAGAGTAAATGTAAAAAGCTATCTAATAGAAAAATAATAAAAATGGAAAGTAAAATCGAGAAAATGCCTTTGACAGCGGATTGATTTAACATTTCTGCTGCACCAATTATTGCCAATCCTGAAAATAATACAATAAATATAAAAGTAGCCCATAATATTCTGTTCATTAGATCATCACCAATACATATATGTAATTTAAGTAATATTTAACTTTATTTCCATTATAGCAATTAATTGGATGGAAACATAGGAAGGTTATTCTGCTTTTTATAGAAGAACGAGAAAGTACTGTCTTATATTATTGGAAGGCTATAGTGACGGGGAACTATTATTGATTCTTTGGAAGAGTTGTTAACTTTATTGGGTATTTACTGGTAAGAAGAAAAATGAATTTATACATAAGAGTAAAAGGCTGTGATAAAACAAAATATAGAATGGTTAAAGTCGAACAATCTCTATATAAATAATGGCTAATTTTAGATATTTAGATATGGTTATTTTTGTTTAAAAAAACAAGTCGAGAAACCAATTCGTTCCATTGCGAAACAGACACTAGATGAGTAGAGGAGCAACCTAAGCATTCTCGACTAAAAGGAGACCACTGAAAAACTGCAATATCATTATAATTGTTGGTGGCTGACTTTTAAATTTAGGTATTTCATTTGTTTTCCGAGGCGACAGCTCGCTTTCCATGGGGCGAGCGCCGAGCCGCTTCGTCACTGCGTTCCTGCAGGGTCTCGGACTTTCTCGCTGCTCCCATAGGAGTCGAGCTATCGCCTCTCCAAACCAACTTAATATTTGCTCTCATATAAATAAATCCTTATTTAATTTGGAAAATCTATACTTTTTCAGTGACCTATATAGTCGCAATAAGGAGTCATAAAACGGCTTGAAAGTTGATATTCCAATAATTTCAAGTGGGAGGCATAAGGGAAGCCCTATGGAAAGTGAAGTGCATTCTGTTTGCAGGTGATATCCTAAAATCGTCTTTTCTTAATAATTTATAAACGCAAACAATTATAGGGATTTTTATTAACATCTCCGTATAATTGTTCTCGGGTTTATATTCATTTTGAATCTTATTTCCTAACCCATACATTTTAAGATACGAAATTAGATACAGTTGAATCGTTAATAAAAATTGTAGCATTGTAGAGTGCTAGATTTGATGATAGGTTCTCTCTATTCTTATCTAGAATTCTTTCAATATCGTTTCTCCAGTAATGCTTTAGAAGATCTTTATACTTCATTGCCTTTTGAATAAGTTTCCACTGGGCATCTATTGCTAGCTCAAAAAAGTCATCAAGTTGAATTAACCATTTTATTTTTTCAAGTTTATCCGTAGTTAGTCGGTTTGGATGGCGAGTTTTTAATACAGCTTGTTTAAATAAATTGTATTGAATACAGGAGCTAAGAGGAAGTCTCCGAATTTTTTCTAGATTAATAAAGCTTCCATGATTCTTTTTTGCTAGCTGAATAATATCCTTTGGAATATCAGGATGTATGAAATAAGATTTTACAAGAGATTCACTAATTCCTAGTTTGTTGGCAATTGTTTTAGTAGATTTATTTTGATCTATTAATTCTGCGATTAATTGATGTTTATCCATCCATTTGGTGACCTGGTGATGGAACATTCTTTTGAGTAATGTTATTCTTTGTTCGGTTGTATCAGTATAATTGCGAATAATACAAGGGATGTAGCTAGAAGTTTTTTTGTTATTCATTAGAGATTTGTATGCTAGATATTCTGGATATCCTCCTACTAGCCAATAAAAATTTTCTACTGGATCTTTTTCGAGAATCATATAACTAGTTAAGTAATCACCAGCATTAAGAATGCGTACTAGCTTATTTAATTTACTTTTTGAAATTTCTTCTAAATAAATAGGTTGTATTGAAGTAAATTGCACGTTGTCCAGAAGAATCCCATCAACTTGCATTCGCATCCCTCCATGTATTTTCTAACAATATATGTAATCTGAAGTTTGTCTTAGTACGAAAGAGTAATTATTCATGAATGTAAGAAGAGAAGGATAGCTGAATTAATATAGAATCATCTAAATCTCTACAGAAAAAAGACCGCAAAAAAGAGTTCTCAAAGTCATGAGAACTCTCTTGAAAATTGATATGGGGTAAAATCACAAAAGTACAACAGAAGTTATCCTTTGTCACAATAACTCCAATTCCCTTAAACCTCAAATGAAACAACTTTTCCTTCATTTACCGCAATTAACCCATAATCTGTTATCTTTAAGGCTGGGCTTACTGGAAGGGAAAGGGTGCTGAGGGACATGATTACATTGTAATGCCCGTAGCCTAGCGATTTTAAAGAGAGTGTTAATTCTTCAACTTGCCCTGCAATCACTTCTAATGGTTCTTCAGAGAGGATGCCTCCGACTGGTAATGGGACCATCGAAAGGATCTCTCCATTATGCACACAGCAGATACCACCTTGGTTTTTAATGACTTCATTTGCAGCAATCTGCATGTCCTTTTTATTTTTCCCTACAACTAATAGGTTATGATTGTCATGGGAGTAGGTAGTCGCGACAGCACCTCGTTTTAGGATGTCTCCACCGATTAATGCAGATGCTTCATTTCCATTTTTCCCATAGCGCTCAAAGGTTTTTACTAAACTATAAACGCTATCTGCCCATTGTAATCTACCAGCATGGACAGGCAGTGTGTCTTGTTTTTCTTCTGTAAAAGTGGAGCCATTTTGTACATGAATGGTGCGAACGGTCACATTCTTTTTGTCTGTATCCATTTGAATCTCGAAGTTTTCTGCATTTAATGGAGATAGCTTCACACTTTCATAGAAGGATGCAGGGAATTGTTTAGAAACAGCATCCTGTACATATGGTAGTTTTTGATCAAAGACCTTTTCGCCATTTTTATAAACAGCATCAATAGAAAATTCATCCAAATTGCTAACTATTACAAAATCAGCTGTTTTACTTGGTGAAATGACACCTCTGTCGTACATTCTCATTCGCTTGGCAGGAGTATAAGTACATGCATAAATCGCATCTTCATAAGACATTCCCATTGAAATAGCCTTCTTTAGCAATACATTTAAATGACCTCTTCTTTGAAGTGAATCTGCCATCACATCATCTGTCACAAAACAAAAATGCTCTTTTACTGGATTTGCAATGAGAAAATCGATTACTTCTGGAGTCATTGATTTCTCTTGGATTTCTAAAAACATGCCGATTGCGATTCTTTCTTTCATTCCTTCGACTGTTTGGTGCGTGTGATCAGAGCCTACTCCGGCAAATGCGATTCCTTGTAGCTCATCATCCAATAGCTTTGGTACATGTCCTTCGATAATTAGTTCTGGATAGTGCTTGCGAACATATGCGAGGATTTGATTGGTTTTGCAATCAGGCTTTGTGAGAACATCATAGTAATTCATGATTTCTCCTAAGCATTTAATTGATTCTGTCTGCAGTAATTCTTCAATATCCTCTATTTCAATTGCACCGCCTGTTGTTTCCATAGAAGTTGCAGGAACAGAGCTTGGAATGCCGTAAAACATATCGACTATTTCATTTTTACTTGCTTTTATCATTTCTTTCACACCGACAATGCCAAACACATTGGCCATTTCATGTGGTTCTGGAACAATCGTTGTTACCCCATTTTTAATTAAAGCATAGGAAAAAGTCGCAGGGCTTACCATTGTACTTTCGATATGCAAGTGAATATCAATTAAGCCTGGTACAATAAATTTTCCATTCGCATCAACAATCTCGTTTGCTTGGAAATAGTCTTTGCCTTTTTTTCCGATATAAAAGAACTTTCCATCTTTGATGGCAATATTTTCTTTTCTAAATTGTTTAAAATAACTGTTATACACCGTTCCATTTAATACAAGTGTATCTACTTGCATGAAAAACCCTCCTCTATTCCACAAGGACCATTTGATTCTTTGGAATAATCACCGTTACTTCTTGTCCATTTTTAAATGGCTGGACCATTTCTTTATTGATTGTAAAATCACCTAGAGCGGTTTGCACAACATATTGATAGCTTCTACCGAGGAATGTTGTGATTTTGATTGTTCCAGTCATCCCATTTGTAGGAATAGCTGTTGTGCTTTGCTCCATGATGAAATCATCGGGACGGATTGCACCAATCATTTTATTTAGATTTTCCATATGTTCATGACGGTCTATCGTAAATACCAATCCAGCTTTTTCAAGTTCGATATAATCTTTGTGATCTATTCGCTTATCAAAAGAAATAAAGTTTTTAAAGCCAATAAAGTCAGCGACGAATTTCGTTTCTGGATATTTATAAATGGTCGCAGGGTCGCTTAATTGTTCAATAATCCCTTTATTCATAATCGCAACTTGATCGGAAATAGAGAAGCATTCCTCTTGATCATGGGATACGTAAACAGTCGTAATTCCTAGTTCTTGTTGAATTCTGCGTATTTCGACTCTCATATTGACTCTTAGATTTGCATCTAGATTACTTAATGGCTCATCAAATAATAGAATGTCGGGTTCGATAACTAAAGCTCTCGCAATTGCCACGCGTTGTCTTTGTCCGCCAGATAGCTCTCCAGGAAACCGTTGTTCGAATCCTCTTAGATTAACGATTTCCAGCATAGTAAGAACACGTTTCTCGATTTCCTTTTTGCTAATTTTACGTAAGCGCAAGCCGTACGCAATGTTGTCAAAGATGGAAAGATGGGGGAATAGGGCATAGTTTTGAAAAACAAAGCCAAAGTTCCGTTTGTTCACAGGAACCTTCGTATAATCTTTATCTTGGAAAATAAATTTTCCATTACTTGCTTCTAAAAACCCAGCAATCAAGCGAAGGGTTGTTGTTTTTCCACAGCCACTGGGACCTAATAAGGAAACAAGCTGCCCTTTTTCGATACTTAAATTAAAATCTTCTAATATATTTTTCTTCTCATAAGCGACAGATACATTTTCTAAAGTAAATAATGCCATTTTTATCCTCCATTATCTTTTCGTGAAATAAGACAGGCCCATTAATCTTTCGACTGCAAACATAAAGATGGCAGTAAGGAACATTAATAGAACAGAGATTGCTGCAACAGTAGGATCAAAGTAATTTTCTACATATAGCAGCATTTGAATTGGAAACGTACTTACACCAGGTCCAGTCATATAAACAGAAATATCCACATTATTGAAGGACTCTAAAAAGGCAATCATGACTGCTGCAATAATGCCTGATTTAATATTTGGCAATACTACGCTAAAGAATGTCCCAATTCTAGTCGCGCCAAGGCTGAGTGCTGCTTCTTCTATAGAAAAATCAAAGTTTGCCAGACTAGAAGAAATAACGCGAATAATAAATGGTAGCATGATGACCGTATGCCCGATAAATAGGGATAAATAAATAGGAAGGTTGTAGGTCACAACAATATAGCGTAAAAAGGAAAAACCTAGAACAATTCCTGGAATAAGAATTGGAGATACAAAGATAGCATTGATAATGCCCTTGCCAGCAAAGTGGAAACGACTAAGCGCATAAGCTGCTGGGACGCCAAGCAATAATGCTAGAATGTTTCCTGCTATAGATACGATAATAGATGTCTTAAAAGTGCTTAAAAACATCTCTACCTTAAAAATATTTTCATACCATCTAAAGGAATACTCTTCTGGAGGGAATTTCAGAATGCTTCCACTCTCAAAAGAGGTAATCGATATTATTACAAGTGGCCCAAGTAAAAAAATAAAGACGAGGATTGTAAAGAGGGCCAATCCTCTATGTTTCTCTTGCATACACGTTTACCCCTTTGGATTTAGTTTTTTTGCAACACCATTCATGATAGAGATAATGATAAAGGTAACAACAATCATTATCGTTGCCACAATAGAGGCAAGTTTCCAATCATTTAGTGTAATGGCATTTTGGTAAAGAAAAGTGGAAATCACTCGTTGCTTACCACCTAGTAAGGCTGGTGTTGTATATGCGGTAAAGCTGCCAACAAATACTAAAATACTCCCAATAACAAGACCTGGAACACATAATGGCACAATAATTTTCATAAAGGTCGCAATCTTTGAAGCGCCTAGACTTTCCGATGCGCGTAATAAATCACCGTCGATATTCTCCATTACACCAACAAGTGTTACGATAATTAATGGAAGAAAAAGGTGAATTAATCCGATAATAATGGCATTTGGTGTATATAAAATGTTTAAAGGCTCCTGGATAAGCCCTAGGCTCAATAACGTTTTATTTAACACACCATTTTTTCCAATGATAATCATCCAGCTAAAGGAGCGGACGACAGGGCTTGTCAGCAATGGAAAAATGGTAAACAACAAGAGTATGGCTTTTCTTTTGCTAGGAAGCTTAGCGATATAATAGGAAACTGGAAAGCCAATTAATATACAGATAAAGGTAGTTAGTAGACTTACTCGCAAAGTAGTAAGAAGGATATCGATAAAATATTTATCTTTAAAGAAATCGATATATCCTTGTAAACTAAAGGTTCCTTCGTCGTGAAAGGTTGTACCAATCATCGAAAGAATAGGAATCACTAAAAATATTGTTAAAAATAATACACCCGGTAGTAAGAGTAAGTATAAATATCGTTTCTTCAAGACGTCACTCCCTTTCCTCAAAGTGACCATTTAAAATGTCTATAAACATCTGGAAGAAGGCATGATCATCCACTTTTAAGGAAACTAGTAAATTTGCTTTTTTATTAAGGCGATTTTGAAAGTCACAAATAAGCTGACCATCACATAATTCGCTTTTGGTTTCTATATCGACGAAATACTTTTCCGTTTCCACGATTTTTTTATTTATCGCAATTCCAACAGCTAGTGGATCATGCATAGCACAAGCATGAATACCATAACGGCCAAAATACTTCTGTTGATAATCGTTTGTGCTTTGACTAATATATTCTCTTAATGTGACATCTTTAATGAATTCGAGATGTTCTTTCGTCAATAATGCTTTTCTTGTTACATCTAAACCAACTTGCGTGATAGAAGGAAAGCCTGCGTGTAAAACGATTTTGGCGGCTTCTGGATCCACATAACTGTTAAATTCAGCTGTTGGGGTAACATTTCCTGGTCCTTTTACTACACCACCCATGAAAATAACCTCTTTTACGTGTTTCGTAATTTGCGGACATTTTTTAACAGCTAATGCTAAATTTGTTAATGGTCCAGTGAACACTAATGTCACCTCGCCGGAAAAGCTAAGAATTGAATTAATCAAAAAATCTGGAGCGAAGCCATCACTCACAGGATGAGTGACAGCTGCCTCCTTTAGTGCTCCGCCTAATCCATCTTCTCCATGGATGCGGTGTTCGAAGAAGGGCTCCCGAAGTAGAGGAGTGGCGGCACCTTTGATAACAGGAATATGATCTGCTTTTAATAAATCTAGTATTTTGCATGTGTTTGTTGTTGCTTGGTCTAGAGAGACATTGCCGTTAACGGTTGTAATCCCTAAAATATCAAATGCGTTGCTCTTTACTGCTAGTAGAATACCAATTGCATCATCAATGCCAGTGTCTACATCCAATATTAGCTTCTCTTTCATGATGACCCTCTTTTCTATTATTGAACTAGCTCACGATTCCAGCGATCGATCCAATCTTTTAAATTGTCGTTGATAAATTTCATATCTAATGTGTGTAAGCTTGCGATAACATCTTCTCCATATGTTAAACCTTCTGCTTCTTCCTCGGTTAATTCAACTTGTGTATTAACAGGTGAATCGACTTTGTTCTTTGCAGATTTTTCTTGTGCTTCTTTTCCTAAAATATAGTTGATGAATTTTTCGGAAAGTTCTTTTTGATCGGTATCTTTTACTACGTTCATTGTGTTCATAACAGCATAGCCGCCTTCAGCTGGTGTAACAAATTCAGCATTAGGCACTGCTTCTTGTAAATCAGCAAAATACATTTCCATGATTGGTCCAGCAGCTATTTCACCTTGAGCAAACATATTTACATATTCAGAGGTTTGTCCATATTCTTTCACGACGCTTGGCATTAATGCCTTTAATTGTTCAAAAGCCTTATCTTCGTTAAAAGCTTGTTCGCCGCTAACTAGGGATGCAGCATCTACAATCATTGGTCCTGTTGTGGATGTAATGCTAGGAATGGTTATTTTTCCTTTTAAATCCTCACTCCATAGGTCTTTCCAAGAAGTAATTGGCTTTGCTACTTCATCAGGATTATAAGCAATTCCAAACTGAGCAATGGTATAGGCTGGGCCATAATCTTCTCCTAGTGGAGCTTTTGCTGCTTCGTAAATATTATCTAGATTAGAAAGCTTGCTACGGTCAATTGTTTCAAATAAATCATCTTCAATTCCTTGTTGTGCATAATAGTCAGATAGGAAAATGACATCTATATCTGAATTTCCTTGTCTTACTTTATTTAATCGATCTGCATTATTGCCAGTATCTAAAACGATTTCTACATTATTTTCTTCTTCGAATGGTGCATATATTTCGTTGCGGAAGAAATCTTCGTTAAATCCCCAAGTGGAGATAACTAATTTTTCTTTTGTTTCTTTGCTGCTGTTTGCTGTGTCATCTGAACTACAAGCGGCTAATAGTAAGAAGGATGAAGCTGTAACTGCACTAACTAATTTTTTCATTTTCATTTTTGAACCCTCCAAATGATTTTGTTTGTTAATGGTTAAAAGACTATCTTTTTTGCTAGCGTTGATAATAATAAAAGGCTATTTTCTAAAGTTTGTCGCTATGGCCCGCAGCCGGAATACACTTCGCTTTCCGTGGGGCTCGCGCTGAGCCGCTTCGTCGCTACGCTCCTGCAGGGTCTCAGACTGTCTCGCTAATCCCACAGGAGTCTACGTGTATTCCGACTGCTAATTGTTTCCAACTAATTCTTTTTTCCCATTGATAAAACAACAATCTTTTAGAAAACAGCCTAATAAAAAAAGACAAGCTTAAATAGAATTATCCTTCTACTTAAGATTGTCTTTTCTTTGTAAACAAAGATTAAACTTATCTTTTGTATATGTCGGCGTTCTGCTTAGATAAATCCAAGAAGAAATCCAAGTTTAATTTTTAGATAATACAATGTTTGTAAAAGCAAGCTGTGTGAAAGAATCATAATCCCTAAGAATCGCTTCGATATTCCAATTTGTTGTTTCTTCTAGTTGTTCTTTAAGCTTTTTCTTAAAAAGTAAGGACAGATGAAAGTCAACTTCTTGTTTAAGGCTGGGTACTTCTCCTTCCAGAGCAGCAGAGCGTGATGCACGAGGATGCTTTGCGTGAAGGGTGATAACATTTTGTTCGATTGTTACCTTCAATAATGTTGTACCAGCACCAAATAACTCCTTAGAAATCTTGTTATACACATGAGATAAAAATTTCTTCATTTCATTTGCATCGATGATAAATCACCTGCCAAACTATTGATATTGGTTATTATACATATTATTTTTTGTTATTTCAATAGAATGTGCGGATTTTGACGAAAAAAATATTAATTTGTCGTATATTGTAAGAATTGGATAGTAAAAAACGAACTTTTGATTTAGGGAGGAATATTAATAAGGGAAGTGATGGAGGGCTAATGGAATATTGCTAAAATTATATATATTCATAACCTTATTATATTATCTTTGATATTACTAGTGTTTTGTAAGGTTTTTTAACATTTTTTCAGTAGGGGAAATAAATGGACGGTTCTTCCAAAGAGGAAGAACCGTCACAATGCTTACTTTTTCATCACATCTTCCATCTGATGATATTGCTCTTCTATTTCTTTTGATGGCTTTTCAGTTGCTAAGCTGACTAGTATGACTGCAATGGTGCTTAATAGGAAGCCGGGAATCATTTCATAAAGTGTTTCTTGTAAGACGGAAATATTTGCCCAGATGAGAACCGTTACAGCTCCCACAAGCATTCCTGCTAAAGCTCCCCATTTTGTCATCCTTTTCCAATGTAAACTTAACAAGATTACAGGACCAAATGCTGAACCGAAGCCTGCCCATGCGTAGCCAACCAGTCCTAAAATCGTATCATTTGGGTTGATAGAAAGAGAGATTCCAACCAATGCTACAATCAATACAGTTATACGTCCAATAAGAACAAGCTCCTTATCGCTAGCATCTCGACGGAAAAATGTCTTGTAAAAATCTTCTGTTAACGAACTAGCAGTTACCAGTAGCTGAGAAGAAATGGTACTCATGATAGCAGCTAGAATTGCAGCTAATAAAAATCCAGTAATCAATGGATGAAATAGAGTAGTAGAAAAAGCAATAAAAACTGTTTCAGGATCGGCTAACTCCTGTCCTTGAATAGAGTAATAGGCAATCCCAATAAGACCAGTCAACATGGCACCAATGATAGAAACAATCATCCATCCCATACCAATTCGACGTGCTGTCTTTAATTGTTTAATACTACCTATAGCCATAAATCGAACAATGATATGTGGTTGCCCAAAGTAACCTAAACCCCATGCTAATAAAGATAGTATTCCTAAAAAGGAGGTTCCTTTAAAAAAATCTAAGAGGGAAGGATCCACATTTTTAATTTCTTGAAAGGTATCCTGTACGCCACCTATATCTGTAAAAGCTACAACAGGAACTAATATGAGCGCAATAAACATAATGACACCTTGAATAAAATCAGTCATGCTTACTGCTAAAAATCCGCCGAATAAAGTATAGGCAACAACAACCCCAGCTGTTATAAATAAGCCTACTTTATAGTCGGTATTAAAAGAGCTTTCAAACAATCGGCCACCAGCCACAAGGCCTGATGATGTATAAAGAGTAAAAAAGATTAAAATAACGAGCGCTGAAACAGAACGGAGTATTTTCGAATAATCATTAAAGCGATTTTCTAAAAAATCTGGAATGGTAATAGAATCGTTCGCCACTTCTGTATAAGTGCGAAGTCGTGGGGCAATGATTAGATAGTTTAAATAAGCACCAATTGTTAATCCGATTGCTAACCATAAGCTTGAAATTCCAGAAGCGTACATCGCACCTGGTAATCCCATTAACATCCAACCACTCATATCAGAAGCGCCTGCAGACAATGCAGTTACAGCCGGCCCAAGACCACGCCCTCCTAACATATAATCATTCAAATCAGATGTTTTTTTATACGAATAATAACCGATTAACAACATACCTACTAAATAAATTCCTAAAGAAATAAATACTTCTACCTGCACCAAATCTCTCCCTTACAAATTATAAGTCTTGAATACTAAAGTGTTGACAGCTGTCTTTTATATTCTTGTATCTGATACATTTACCTACCTTAACAACAATTGAAAAAGCTTGCAAGGAAGAATAGGCATCTTGCCAAACTGAAAAATGGCGATGATTCCTAGCGTTTTAATAATGAAAACACATTCATAAATAATTATATTTCTAATATTCAGAAATTAATTAGAGGGACGACTTTGCTTTTTGAAAAACTGGAAGGGGGGAGAATTGTCCCTACCTGTCCATCAAAAAGCATCCGGATATTCTTCTTGGAAATATTGCAAAAGGGCAGACTGATTTTTTTGAAATGCTATGCAAAGCTGCTGGCCTAATGGTACGGGTAAAATCTTTTTCTGGCAAAATGGACAGATAGCCTTTTCCTTAAATACATGTTTTACGTTTATAGGAAAAGGATTTTTGGAATTACCAATTAGAAATTGATAATTATGATTGCTAACGCGAAATAATATCTCCATTCCGTCAAAGCTATTGGATGGATAAATAGTAATTGCTTCAATAGGTAGTTCTCGAATCACTAGCATAAATAAATTCCGCCTTTATTGTATAGACTTTTGATATAATTAAACTATACCATTAATTGATAGCGTATTCAATTATCGGAAATGGAACATCCCCTAAAAAACCTTTTCTGATAATGCATTGGGTTCTCGATAAAATCTACTGCGTTTTTCAAAATAAAAAAGAGAGCGGATATCCGCTCCTTATAAACAATCTTTCGTTATCCATCCTAGCATGCCATCTTTTTTAATCAATGTGTATCCTGTGCAAGTGTCATCAATAATGGATACATGATCATCTTTATGTACGGTAAGCTGAGCACAGGATACGTCCGTTTTTACTTGGTATTTTCCATCGTTAAGTAGGTGAATGTATTCGTTTTTCACAAAAATGACGCGATTTGTCTCTAACTGCTTGCATTGTGTAAAGTAATCATTTTTTGCTAATGGCTGAATAGAGTAATAGGGATAATTAATCGCACCAAACTTAGTAGAATCGGCATAAAAGTCTTGGCGGACTTTCCTAGTAGGGAAATGGTCAACATATGTATAAGAAAGTGTATCTCCTTCTATCATTAATGCATTTAGCTGGCCAGTTGGTTTCACCATATTTCCACCGTCAATGGCGATTATTTTTTTGTCCTCATTAATAATTGGATTGTCAGAAGGAAACTCAGTTAAATAGTTTACAACTGGCCAATGTCCAACAACAACGTATTTATTCGCTTGATGGTTCTTTTCTAAAAAAGAAGGAATCGAAATGGCGAGTTCTCTATCTGTTTCCTGCCAATTGTTGATATTCTCTAAGCCTGCATGAACAAAGATAAAGTGTTCTGTTTCAATAGCGGTGTGGAGATTTACCAGCCAATCGATTTCATGGCTAAAATGTTTCATTAGTAGCTGTTTTATTTCTTGAACTGTTGTTTGCTCTGTAATAATAAAATCTAGTTCTTCCAACCACTCATTTACGAGAGAATGTTTTTGTCTTGCAAGATATTTTAATAGAGCAGGATTCTCATTCAAAAGTTCCTCTATCAACGCATCGCAGTTTCCCTCTGTTACATAGACATTTGGATGATTACTAGAAAGGTCCATAATATAACGAATCACTTCTTTACTACTAGGTCCTTTTTCACACATATCTCCATTTATCATTAAGTAATCATCTTGACGATAATTCACTTTATGTAGGAGCTTTTTTAATAGATTGACTTCTCCATGTATATCGGAAATAACGATGATACGCTGGTGATTTGGAATGGCTATTTTCTTTATTTTTTCCACTGTAATAAAACTCCTTCCATTTATTTCTATTGATAGAATTGTTTGAATTTACTATATGATCATTATATAAATGAAGACATGAGATAGATAGTATTTTTAAAAGAGAGTAGTTTCTCCTTCAAAAAAGGTAGTATATTTTAATCACTTGCTTGATTAAGTTCGAGTAAATGACTTTAGTCAAAAAAAAACCACAAATCGGCTAATTTTGTGGTGTCAAAGAAATTTATTTTTCCTTAATGAAATTCGTAATCTTGTTCTGCAAATTTCCGATACTTGTATAAATAATATAATTATCTGTTTTGGTATGTATGATGACCCTGTCTGTGTTTCCATAAGGAAAACCAATTCTTATTCCGGTTATTTCTTTCCCAGCATATGTTTCGTCATTTGCTACTGCTGTAATGTCTGATAAGGGAATTTCAATGGTGCTTAGTTGCCATTTTATGTGTAAATGGTCGTTGTGTTTTTTACCTTAACTTCCAACATTGCCCTATCACTCCTTTTAACGATGTTTACGGATTTTATTGGGAAAAGTTTCAAAAAAACTAGGGAAGGAGAATTAGAAGAGTGAGAGAACAGCTGGAGCGGAAGCGAGTTCAAATGAAATGCTATTTTCTTCTATTATAATAGAAAAAGGCAATTCTCCTGCTCCCAAAATGGATGGAAAAGAACCGCCTTGCTATTAATCTTCCCAAGCACGATAATCGTGCCTTGTCTCCATATCTTTTAGTCCCTGTTGTAACATCACTTCCATCGCTATTCCCTCCATTGAAAATAATATCGTACTATCTCCTTGTCCTACATTAATAAGGTGTACCTGCAGCTTATTAGCAGCAGATGCAGGTGATACAAAAACAGTAGATAGAAGTAAGATAAATACTGGCAATAATGATTTTAGTTTTTCCATATACATTCTATTCCTCTTTATGCCAAGAAGAAATATAGCATTATTTAAAAGGGAATGTAGAAAAAAATACCAAAATAAAAACAAAGGGATGATACTTTCTAATTATTTTTTGTGAGGCAAAAGAACTTATGGTGACAAGGCAGAAAAGAGGGGACCTGGCAAGCTTGTTTTAGAGAGTGATGCAGCAGCAGAAAACAAAAGAGCAATTTATTTTAAGCCGGTCAAATTTCAAATGTATCGAATTATTCTTCTATTTAATTATGAATGGTATTATAATCATTTCCATACAATAAATTAAGTTTTAACAAAGGTGGTCTGTTTTTTGAAGAATGCATTTACTATTTATCGAAATGATTGGATTCGTATTTTTAAAGCTCCAGTAGCTGCTTTTTTAATAGTGGCTCTTATGATTTTGCCTTCTCTTTACGCATGGTTTAATTTGAAAGCTTCATGGGATCCATATTCCAATACGAGTGGGATTAAAATTGCTGTGACAAGTGAAGATGATGGAGCGGTTATTCGCGATAATTCTGTCAATATTGGTGATGAAATTGTAGCGAGCTTAAAGGAAAATAATAAGCTTGGCTGGGAATTTGTAAGTAAAGAAAAAGCGAAGCAGGGGGTTAGGCAAGGAGACTATTATGCAAGCCTATACATACCAGATGATTTTTCTGCTAAAATTGCCACGATTTTAGATGACAAACAAGTAAAGCCTGAAATTGACTATAGTGTTAACGAAAAATTAAACGCAATCGCGCCAAAAATGACATCAACTGGTGCTTCTACCATTGTACAACAAGTGAAAGAAAACTTTATACATACCGTAAGTGAGTCTGTTTTGAGTGTTTTTAATGACGCTGGAATTAAACTGGAAGAAGAATTGCCGACGATTCGAAATATAGAAGAGAAAATTTTTGCGTTAGAAAAAGAAGTTCCTAAAATAAATGAACTGGGAGAAAAGGTGGTAAAGCTTGAAAGTAAATTTCCGGAAATCAATAGACAAGCGCAAAAAATCTTAGCGTTAGAAGCTGCATTTCCGGAAATTAATGAAGCCAGTAAAAATATCCTGTTATTAGAAGAGAAGATTCCGGAACTAGAAAAGGTAGGAGAAGGTGTACTTCTATTACAGGAAAAGGCGCCAGAGATACAAAAACTAGGTGATCGAGTAACGGAGCTAGATGCTCACTTTGCTGATATTAGTGAAATGGTAACAAGTGCATTATCGAATGTAGAAGATATGCAATCCTTTCTTGAAACAGCAAGTGGTTCATTAGAGCAAATAGAGCAAGGGATAAATAATGGTAAGCAAATTGCAGACGTACTCCCAGCGTTTATGGAAGCAAATGGGCAAGCACTTGATGCTGTTGGTCCAGTTTATAAGCAAAATCTTCTGCTTTATCAAAAAACAGCTGATGCTGTTCATCAATTTGCAGCGTCAGTAAAGGCAGGAGCACTAACAGAAGAAGAAGTTTCAAAAACGGCATTGACTTTACAGGCACAAGTGCAAACAAGCATCGATAGTTTAACACGGTCGATTTCATTATTTACTACTCTAAACAGTGCAACCTCAAATGGAGAGGAAGCTTTATTAACAGAAATAGAAGACTTACAAGCATTGCAAGTAAATTTTCAGCAAGAAAAAGAGAAGCTTCAGACGATTAAGGCAGATGATGAGGAAGAAGCAAGCACTTTAATGGCATTATCACAAGAAGCAATAGAGCTTAGTACTACCCTCATAGATCGATATGATCAGCAAACAGAACCAGCGATTAATCGTACATTAGAAGGGATAAAGGATTCTGCGCAAAATGCAATGAATGATTTAGAAAGTGCACAAGAGAATATACCAAAGCTAGAAGAGATAATAAAAAATACAGAAGAGTCACTAACTTTCGCAAAGGAAGAATTATCCAAGCTAAACGCTAATTTACCTAAAATAGAAAAAGAAATTCATGAAGCGACAAATCTAATACAGGAAAATATGGATAAAGTTATGGAAGGTATTAATGACGCAGCAAATTTTTATAAAGATTCCTTTCCAGCTTTAAAGGAAAAGCTTCATGCAGCAGCAGACTTTGTTCGTGATGACCTTCCTGCGGCTGAAGAAGATATTTCTAAAGTGGCTGCATTTATTGAGAATGATTTGCCAAGAGTAGAAGATGCTGTTCATAAAGCAGCAGATATGGTCCAAAATGAACTGCCAAATTTAGAAGCTACATTGACTAAAACAGCAGATTCTATTCGGACTTTTGAAGATGAATACGATCTAAGTGAGATTATTTCTTTGTTGAAAAATGATATACAGCAAGAAAGTGACTTTATATCTGACCCTATTGTATTAAATGAAAATTCTCTGTTTCCAATTCCTAATTATGGTTCAGCGAATTCTCCTTTTTATACAACCTTAAGTTTATGGGTTGGTGCCTTATTGCTCATTTCTTTATTAAGAGTGGATGTTCGAAATCCTGAAGGCATGTACACGTCTAATCAAATATACTTTGGAAGATGGCTCACTTTTGTAACAATCGGATTATGTCAGAGTTTGATTGTTACACTAGGAGATATATTTATCTTAAAGGCATATGTAGCAGAACCAGTTGCATTTGTGTTGTTCAGCATGTTTATTAGCATAATATTTATGACTATTGTTTACACATTGGTTTCTGTTTTTGGCAATCTTGGCAAAGGATTAGCGATTATTTTTCTTGTGTTGCAGTTATCTGGTTCTGGCGGTACATTCCCTATTCAAGTTGCACCACCATTTTTCCAGACCATTAATCCCTTCCTGCCCTTTACACATGCTATTAATCTGTTAAGAGAAACAGTAGGCGGCATGGTGAAAGAAACAGTACTATTTTCAATTAGTATGCTTCTCGTTTTTAGTGCAATTGCCTTCATTATTGCTCTCTTTTTAAAAAAGCCATTGGAAAAAGGAACGAAAAAAATGACAGAAAAGGCAAAAGCAAGCGAGATTATTCATTAATAATATAACAAAATATAATACTGGGTTAGAGGACAAAAAATGCGTAAGGACTGTTTCATATTTCCAATTAGGAAATATGAAACAGTCCTTTTTGCTAATTGTAACGAATAATTAGGAAGCGATAAGGGAAAAAGAAGGAAGATATAAATTTTTAGTAAGAGTATTTACTCTAGTTGCCTTGCAAACTGTAGTTAATCGTGAAGGAGGAGAAAAAGTAAAATGACACCATGGAATCAAGTATATCACCCATTAAATAATTTATGGATTTCAGCATTGGTTGCTGCAATTCCCATCATAAGCTTTATCTTATTATTGACGGTGATGAAACTAAAAGGATATATCGCTGGTGCATATAGTATGGTTATTGCTGCATTAGTGGCTATTTTTCTTTATAAGATGCCAATAATCCTTGTGATAATGGCAGCTTTTTATGGAATCATAGCTGGCATATGGCCGGTAGCTTCTATCGTATTTGCTGCAATATTTCTTTATAAAATAACGGTTAAAACAGGAAAATTCAAAATAATTGAAAATAGTATTTCTTTTATCACTTCTGATCAACGATTACAAGTACTTATTGTAGCTTTCTCTTTTGGAGCATTTTTAGAAGGGGCTGCTGGTTTTGGAGCTCCAGTAGCTATTACAGCAGCAATTTTAGTAGGTTTAGGCTTTAGTCCTGTATATGCAGCAAGTCTCTGTTTAATCGCAAATATAGCTGGTGGTGCATTTGGAGCAATGGGAATCCCAGTTACCGTCCCTTCTATACTAACAGGGCTAGATAGCTTAATGGTTGGTAGATACACTGCAATGGTTATTCCGGCTATTAGTATACTTGTTGCGTTCTTATTAATAGGTATAATCGATGGATGGAAAGGAATGAAGCAAACTTTTCCTGCTATTTTAGTCAGTAGTATGTCATTTGCTTTCACACAGGCAGTGGTGCTTTACTTTGTTGGTGCTGCTTTAGCCGATATTTTTGCTGCGATTGTCAGTTTGATAGCTCTTGCATTATTTTTACAAGTCTGGCAGCCAAAAGAAATATATCGAATAAAAGAAGAAGGGGATTCGCAAAAAAAGAGCTATTCTTTCGGTTCCATTGCTTACGCGTGGTTGCCTTTTATTTTTTTAACGATTATTGTTACGTTATTTAATCTATCCATTGTAAAAGACTTATTTAGTCCGGGAGGTCCATTAGAAAAACTGGTTTTTTTACTTCCCATTCCATTTTTAAATAATAATGTTATAAAGTTACCTCCTATTGTTCCTGTGGAAACACCATATCCTGCAGTATTTAAATTTGATTTATTTTCATCAACAACTACGGCAATCCTTATAACTATTATAGTTGCATGCTTTCTTTTTAAATGTAGTAAACAGCTATTGGGAGAAACATTGACAGAAACTGCAAAAGAATTATTTTCTCCTGTACTAACAATATGTAGTGTGTTAGCTTTTGCTTATATTTGTACTTATTCGGGTATGTCTTCCACTCTTGGTTTGGCGTTTGCTTCTACTGGAAATATCTTCCCATTATTTTCTCCTGTTTTAGGATGGTTAGGTGTATTTTTAACTGGTTCGGTTGTAAATAGTGGTTCGTTATTTGCACCATTGCAAGCCGTAACAGCATCTCAAATTGGGATAATTTCTGAAAAAATGGTTGCAGTGAATGTAATGGGCGGTACAATGGCAAAAATGATTTCTCCACAGTCTATTGCCGTTGCAGCTGCAGCAGTAGGACTTTCAGGACAAGAAAGTAAATTATTTAATATCACCATAAAATATAGCATCCTATTACTTGTGTTAATTGGCATAATTAGTTGGCTATTGTTTTAGGTTTAGGTGGTCGATATAAAAGTATTTCTGAGTTCTGGAATAAATAAGTGAGTGTTCTATAGAGAGAAGCTTTAGTTAATATACTTAATATGATTGCAATTTAAGACACAATTCTTAGTGGGAATTGTGTCTTTTTTTAGCTCTTTATAAACGTATCATTATCTTTTTCAATGGTAATATAGGAATTTGATGTGGGTAAAAATACAAATATTGCCTTTTTAGATAATGAATCATTCATCATTTTAACCATTATACAATCAAACTAAAGAGAAATATTATTAGAATGATGGGAACTATTACTAGTTGGAGTTCAAAAAAATAAGACAAATTAAATATATCCCCCAAAATTAGTAAAATCTCTATAGAATGTATGGATGAAAATAGCGCTTACATTTGTTATGGTAAGAATGTAAAGAAAGCGTTTTCTTTGTGATTAGGAAAAGGAGGAGGATAAGAAAGTCCTATTTTTTATTTTATCTGAATGAAAGCCTTTATTAATTTTATTGTCTGAAATTTTATATGGGGGTGTAAAAATGAAGAAGATAATATCCGTTTTATCTGTATTTTTAATAGGTTTATTAGTGCTCTCAGGATGCGAATCTGATAAAGAAACATCATCTAATGTGGACGAAAATGGAATAAAGACCTTTACTGCATTTATGGCTGTTCCTGGTAAGGAATTGCCTGATGATAATAGAATGATGAATAAAATTGCTGAAAAAATAGGAGCAAAGGCAGATGTTACCTGGTTAACAGGACAAACAGCTTCTGAACGAATCGGTGTAATGATTGCAGGAGGAGAATATCCTGATTTCATTGATGGTTCAGATGGAACAGCCGCGTTAATTAATGCTGGTGCATTAATTCCATTAGAAGACTATTTAGACGATTATCCAAATATTAAAAATTTGTATACAGATGCTCAATGGAATCAAATTAGAAATGAAGATGGTCATATCTACATTATTCCTCAATTCGGTATCGTCAAAGGGGAAAATATGGCTGTACAACATAATGATGAAGCATTTTGGATCCAAAAACGTATTTTGGAATGGGGTGATTATCCAGAAATAACCACTTTAGATGAATATTTTGACCTTATTGAAAGCTATTTGAAAGAAAATCCTACTTTGGATGATGGACAGAAGAATATTGGCTTTTCTATTTTATCTGATGATTGGAGATATTTCTGTTTAGAAAACCCACCGCAATTTTTAGCTGGATATCCGAATGATGGAGCTGCCGTTATTGATCCTGTAACAAAGGAAGCAAAAGTTTATGATAAGATCCCTGAAGCAAAAGAATATTACAAAATACTTAGTGAGAAATTTGCGAATGGAATAATTGATCCAGAGACTTTTACGATGTCTTATGACCAATATATTGCAAAAATTTCTTCTGGGCGTGTATTGGGAATGGTTGATCAACATTGGCAATTCCAGGATGCTGAAAATTCACTTAAGTCACAAGGGTTAGAGGATCTTACTTATGTTCCCCTTGATTTAGTTTTAGATGAAAGTGTTACACCACAATATTTTAGCCCACCAACATTAAATGTTGCAAATGGTCTTGGTATTAGCATTAGTAATAAGGATGTGGAAGGCTCTCTGAAGTTCTTAAATGACTTACTTGATCCAGAGGTAATGGTTATGAGAACCTGGGGAGAAGAAGGTGTTGATTATGAAGTAGATGATAAAGGAGTATTCTATCGTACAGAAGAGCAACGTAATAACGCAAAAGATCAGAATTATGTAACAAATAATTTTTCTGATTATAATTATTTCCCAACTTACGGTGGAATGATGGAAGACGGAATCAATGCTGTTTCACCTGGGGAGCAACCAGATGAATTCTATGCCACTTTATCTGATTTGGATAGAAAGATTCTAGATGCTTATGGCTATAAAAAATGGACGGATTTCTTAACACCAGTGGAGGAAAATGCACCTTGGTATCCGATCTATTCAGCAACTAATGGTTGGACTGCAAGCACACCAGAAGGAATTTCAAAAGAAAAAATGACGGAAGTAAAGCAACAGTGGTTACCGAAAGTTATTATGACATCACCAGATAAGTTTGAAAGTGCATGGAATGATTATATGGATGCTTATGATTCTCAAGTAGATGTTAAGGCATATGAAGATGCCTTAACGAAGGAAGTACAGCGAAGAATCGAAGTGGCTGAATCTACTAATTAAGAAATAAAAATATTAGATAACGAATTATTTGGGGATACGGCCTAGAATTTAGGGCGTTTTCCCAAATAATTCGTTTTAATGAAAGGTGCGTGTTAACGTTGCAGCAGGAGAAACCGGTGATGTTAGAATCTGTCGTTCAGCCATCTCCCAAAAAGGTAAGTTCATTAAAAAAACTATTTAAGAAATGTCGAGAACAAAAGGAATTAGTGTTACTGTCTATCCCTTTTGTTATTTATGCATTAATTTTTTATTACGCCCCCCTCAGTGGTTGGTTAATGGCTTTTCAAAATTATCGGCCAGGAAGAGGGATATTGGATCAAGAATGGGTGGGGTTAAGCAACTTTAAATTTCTTTTTTCCGATCCAACATTCATTCATGTAGTTCGTAATACGTTAGCAATGAGTATTATAAACCTTGTGCTAGGATTTGTTTTTTCAATTGGATTTGCCATTCTATTAAATGAAGTAAGAAATAAAACGGTCAAAAAGTTTATGCAAACCGTGTCATATCTTCCTCACTTTTTATCCTGGATTATCGTTACAGGAATTGTAATGGAAGTATTATCTCCTGAAACAGGAATTATCAATCAACTATTATTACTATTTGGAGCTATTGATACACCAATTAACTTTTTTGCAGACCCTAAATACTTCTGGTGGATTGTAGGCTTTGCGAATGTGTGGAAATCAACTGGATGGGGAAGCATCATTTATTTAGCAGCAATGGCATCCATTAATGATGAATTATATGAAGCTGCATCTATTGATGGAGCGAATCGCTTAAGAAAAATTTGGCATGTTACATTGCCAGGTATTAAACCAACTATCTTTATACTCTTATTAATTAATATTGGAAATATATTGAATGCTGGATTTGAAGTTCAATATCTATTAGGAAATGGATTAGTTCAAGGGGTATCGCAAACAATTGATATCTTTGTTTTAAAATATGGAATTAGCTTAAATAACTATTCTTTAGCTACAGCTGCTGGAATATTTAATGGAATAATTAGTCTTACCTTAATCTTTATTGCCAACCATTTAGCGAAAATGGCAGGAGAAGAAAGACTATTTTAAAGGAGGATCGAGAGCGATGAAAAAGGTCTATTATTCTGATGTTCTTTTTGATATACTCAAATGGATTTTTTTACTATTTTTTATTCTTGCAACACTTTACCCAATTTTAAACACGCTAGCAGTGTCCTTTAATGACGGATTAGATTCGATTAAAGGAGGAATTTACCTCTTTCCAAGAGAATTAACACTTGATAACTATATCACTGTATTCCAAAAAGATTCGCTTATTCAAGCTTCTATAATTACTGTTTCCCGAACGGTAATTGCTACCATCGTCCAATTATTTCTAACAGCTCTTTTAGCTTATATTTTAAGTAGAAAGGAATTTGTATTTAGAAAATCTATCACATTGCTTTATATCTTTACCATGTATTTAAATGCAGGTTTGATTCCCAATTATTTATTGATGGGTAAATTAGGATTGTTAAATAGTTTTTGGGTATATATCATCCCAGGAATGATCAGTGCATTTAACATGTTGGTCATCCGTACGTATATTAATGGATTACCAGAGAGTTTGGTAGAATCCGCCAAAATGGATGGGGCATCGCATTTTAGAATATTCATAAGTATTATAATGCCACTGTGTAAACCAGTTTTAGCAACTGTTGCATTATTTATAGCAGTATATCAGTGGAACTCTTGGTTCGATGCCATGTTATATAACGGATTTAATGACAGATTGACCACATTACAATATGAATTAATGAAACTGCTTTCATCTGTGACGAGTCAAGGTGCAAATGTAGATTCTATGAAAAACTCGTCTTCAATGGTTACACCTACATCAATCCGAGCAGCTACAACAATTATTACTGCATTGCCGATTGTCTGTCTTTATCCATTCTTACAAAAGTATTTTATGAGTGGATTAACAATAGGTGGAGTAAAAGAATAATAGTTAAAAATGAAATAGTGGAGGTGACACTACTTGACTATCAGGGAGTGATAGTTCAGTAGATTAGTATGGGAAAAGCGTTTCAAACCGGGGAATATACGAATTTATTTGCAAAATATGGTTATCAGGAACAGGAGATTAATGATCGTTTAGCACTGATTTGGCAAACATTATTTTTTGGAAAAGATGATGAACGTATTTATAATGAGACGGATACCGAGATGGGATACGTTGTGGACACAGGAAATAATGATGTTAGAACAGAAGGTATGTCCTATGCCATGATGCTAAGTGTGCAATTAGATCAAAAGGAAGTATTTGATCGATTATGGAAATGGACGAAAACGTATATGTGGATGGATTCGGGAGTTCATGCAAACTATTTTGCTTGGTCTGTTTCACCCGAAGGAGTAAAAAATGCTTACGGTCCAGCTCCAGATGGAGAGGAATATTTTGCAATGGCTTTATTCTTTGCTTCCCATCGATGGGGAGATGGCAGCGGAATTTTTCAATACTCCGAGCAAGCCAAAGATATTTTACACCATTGTATTCATATTCATAAAGGAGAAAACAATGATGGTTTTCCTATGTGGAATCCTGAAAATAAACTCATTAAATTTATTCCAGAAGTGGAATACTCTGATCCATCCTATCATTTGCCTCACTTTTACGAACTCTTTTCCATCTGGGCAAATGATGAGGACCGCGACTTTTGGAAGGAAGCTGCTGAAGCTAGTAGAAGCTATTTATTAAAGGCGTGCCATCCTGCCACAGGTCTTACAGCAGAGTATGCTGATTATGATGGGAATCCTTATTATGACAGTGAGCATTTTCATTTTTACAGCGATTCGTATCGAGTGGCGGCTAATATTGGTCTTGATTATGAATGGTTTGGGAAAGAGGAAAAGCTAAGAATTTGTGTGGCAAATATCCAAAAGTTCTTTTGTGAAACAGTTAAAGGAGAAGAAGATTATGTCTACGCCATAGATGGAACAAAAGTAGAGCAGAAGGTGTTACATCCTGTAGGGTTATTGGCAACAAATGCTATGGCTTCACTTGCAACAGAGGGGAAATACGACTATGCAAAAGAATGTGTAGAAAAGCTATGGAACACACCTCTTAGAACAGGAAATCGCAGATATTATGATAACTTTCTTTATAGCTTTGCATTTTTAGCGTTAAGTGGAAATTTTAGAATTTGGTAAATTTATTTGATAAGAAGGGATGATTAGTAGTGCAGACTTTTCAGAATCCGATTGTAAAAGGATTTTCGCCAGATCCATCTATTTGTGTTGTTGGAGACGATTATTATTTAGTAACTTCTACTTTTTCTTATTTTCCAGGTGTTCCAATCTATCATAGTAAGGATCTTGTTAATTGGGAACTGATTGGAAATATCTTAGAGCGAGAATCACAGCTTCCTTTAGCAGATGTTACGCATTCTCAAGGTATTTTTGCTCCATCCATCAGATACAATAATGGTACTTTCTATATGATAACCACAAATGTTCCAAAAGGCGGTAATTTTATTGTAACTGCCACTGATCCAAGAGGACCTTGGTCAGATCCATATTATTTAGATGGAGCAGAGGGAATCGATCCAAGTTTGTTTTTTGATACGGATGGAAAGTGCTATTACGTGGGAACTAGACCTAATCCAAAGGGAGTTCGCTACAATGGAGATTGGGAGGTATGGCTACAGGAATTAGATCTATCTTCCATGAAATTAGTAGGAGTCAGTACAAAACTTTGGAAAGGTGCATTACGGGATGCAATTTGGCCAGAAGGACCCCATTTATATAAACGGAACGGTTATTATTACTTAATGATTGCAGAAGGCGGCACTGGATTTGATCATTGTGTTACGATTGCAAGAAGTAAGAAAGTTGATGGTCCGTATATAGGGAATCCATGTAATCCAATTCTTACCCATAGGCACCTAGGAAGTAATTATCCTGTAAGGAATGTCGGACATGGCGACTTGGTTGAGACATCTGATGGAAGCTGGTATATGACTTGTCTTGCTAGTCGTGTTTTTGAAGGATATAGCAATTTAGGAAGAGAAACCTTTTTAGCAGAGGTGATTTGGGAAAATGATTGGCCAGTAGTTAATCCAGGAGTAGGAAAGCTCGAGCAAGTGCAGGAACACAAACTTCCACTTTCTCCAGTAGAATCGCTAAATCCACAAATTCAATTGGATCAACCTTTAGATAAACGATTATTATTTTTACGAAATCCGAATATGGAAAAGTACGCTTTTGATGAAAGAGATGGCTGGTTAAGAATATATGCTTCACAACATACGATTGCTGATATTGCGTCTCCTTCGTATATAGGTGTTAGACAACAATCAATGTGGTATACGCTTACAACTAAGCTTGATTTTGTTCCGCAGCATAATGGAGATGAAGCTGGGCTTGTGATTCTTCAAAATGATCGTTACTCTATTCGTTTTGTAGCGGGGTTATTTGATGGACAAAGAGAATTAAGAGTCATAACAAATTATGACGGGGAAGATAGGCTGGAGGCACGAGTAGTAGAGGACTCTAATAGTCTAATCTTAAACATTAAAGGTGATTGTCAAAATCTACATTTCTATTATTCTAAGGATGGAAAAGATATAGAAGTGGCAAAAAATATAGACGCACACTTCCTAAGCACGGAGATAGCAGGAGGGTTTGTTGGATGTACCATGGGAGTCTATGTTACTAGTAAAGTGGATGTAACAAACAGTTGTTATGCAGACTTTCAATGGCTGAAGCAAATAAACATGGAAGCGGAATCACATGAAACAAAAAAGGTGAAACTGCATGAATAGATTAATGAATGGAATATATATGAGAAGATTGACGAAGATAGCCAATTTATTATATTTAAGCATTCTTTGGGCAGTTTTCTCCTTACCTATCATTACGATTGGAGCATCAACGGCTGCATTGTATTATGCAGCCCATCATGCTGTTAGAGAGGAAGAGGGATATATATTTCCGCAATTTTGGAAAGCAATGAAAAGTAGCTTTAAACAGGCTACTATTACTTGGTTATTGTTTGCTACTGCTATTTCTGTGTTTTATTACAATAGCCTATTTTTAGGAGCACAGGCAAATGGCAGTATAGTAGCTATAATAGGGCAAACATTTTTTCTTCTTCTTATTCCATTTTTATGTTGTTGTTTTATCTATGCTATTTCTTATATAGCCAGGTTTCACTCCCCATTAAAAATTGTTTGGAAAAATGCAGCTATATTAGCTATTAGCAATTTGCCTAGATCACTATTTTTTTTAATTCTATTTGTGATTTTTGTATTTAGTATATGGTTATTACCAATCTTAATTGTAATCCTTCCTGCTTTCTTCGCATATAATGTCGGTCGCTATATGGAAAATATATTTTCTAGCTATTTGCAAGAGAAATAATAAGAGATGGATGCAAAAAAAGGTAAAAGAAGCGATGATATAACTAAATATCATGGATTCATAGTAAAAGATGATTTTTATTGAAAAATCTCTATATTTTAATGGGAAAAGAATGGTAGAATACAGGTTATAGAAAGCGTTTTCAATTAAGGGGTAAATATAATAGGTGCTATTGTTCATTATTACTTTTGATTGCAATAGATAGTAGCCTTTTTGCTTTGCATGATTTATGGAGATTGGTTTGGAAGGATGGGAAAAGAGCTTGCTAGCTTTGCTACTGAATAACATTAAAATAAGTAAAAAGATGTTTTTAATTTATCTATTAGCTGTGGTTATTCCTATCGTTCTTACCAATTTAATCATTATTCATTCCATTCGAGAAAATGAGAATATCCAACAAAATAAATTAATGGAAATTACGATAGAACGGATGAAATATCATCTTAACGAAAGCCTAAATGAAATTACGGAAGTATCGAATTATATTAGTAGAGACATGAAGATTAATGAATTTCTTCAAAAAAAATATAAGGATAATGTAGATTATTATAGTGACTATATATCTCTTATTCAAGAAAATATAATTAATAGTTTTTATGTATCTCAAGCTTTGGAAAGTATAGAAATATATACTACTAATCCAACTATTGTTAACGGTGGGGTTTTTTGGGATTTGCGAGCGGTCGAGAACACGGATTGGTATAAAATATACAAAGAAAATAACCAAAACATGATTTTATATCCTTATTATGAGGAAAATAAGCAGTTCCCTCCAAAGTTAGAATCAAGTCGAACGATCAGTTTTATTAGAGAATTACCAAATGGGAACAATGGATATAAAAGTATTGTAAAAATAAATATTAATTATTATCGATTATTAGCAAATATCAAAAATGAAGATCTAAGTAATACTATTGTAATAGCCTATAAGGATCAGATTATATTTAGCAATCATGGTTCGGAGAATAAGAATGCAATGTTTCGTCCATTAGAATCAAATGAAAAGCCTGCCTTTAATCTATCCGATTCATTTCTAGCGATTAATGATCGGTGGGATATCTATATATCTAACAATCAAACGAATATTTTTGATTTAATTGAAAACAAGAAAACTGTACTCCTTGTGTTAATCATCTTCAATTTTTTGTTTCCCACACTTATTATTTTGCTCATTAATAAATCGTTTCAAGATAGAATTGCTCTCACGGAACAACACTTATTAAAAGTAGAAAAAGGGATATTCGAAAGAATAAATATCAATGAAGGAAAGGATGAAATAGGTGATTTAATACGGAGTTATAATTTCATGGTGGTGAAGATTGATGAATTATTAGGTGAAGTATATAAGAAAGAAAGAGAACAGCAGAAAATAGAGCTAGCCAAAACGAAAGCGGAGTTGAATGCTCTTCAAAGCCAAGTAAACCCACATTTTCTATATAATACACTAGATAGTATTCGCATGAGGAATTTATTAAATGGTGATAAAGAAAGTGCAACTGTTATTAATGAATTAGCACTCCTTTTTAGAAGAATGACGAAATGGAGCGATTCTTATTTTGTTACTGTAGAGGAAGAAATAGCATATGTACAAAGATACTTGAATATTCAAAAATATCGTTTTGTAGATAGATTGAATTTTTCCATCTATGTGGAAGAAGAGTGTAAGGCGTATTATATTCCAAAGATGCTGATATTAACGTTTGTGGAGAATGCTTGTATTCATGGAATTGAGAAAAAGAAAGATGGCGGGGAAATTAGTATTATCGTCTCTAAACAAGACGAAGCTATTTATATAGAAATTTTAGATAGTGGAATTGGTATGGATGAAAAGAGATTAATGAAAATAAAAGAAAGTCTGGAGAAAAATGATATAACAACATCCAATTGGGAAGAAAGCACAGGGATTTTAAATGCGTATTTACGCTTGAAAATGCATTATCAACAGGAGGTAGAATTAGTAATGGAAAGTCAGATGTATAATGGTACCGAAGTATGTATTAAGCTACCAATTATATAGAAAATCTCTCATAATGAATTGGAAGGTATCGTATTGGGAGCTTCTAGGGATTCATTGTTTCTTTCACAATCCAGTTGGCATGCGAAAGATCATTTTAGGAGGAATGAATAATGTTAAAAGTCCTTATTGTTGATGATGAACCATATATTCGAGAAGGAATTAAAGTCATGATTGACTGGGGGAACTATGGTTTTGAAATTTGTTATGAAGCAGGAAATGGAGAAGATGCTCTTCAAATTATTTTAGACCATGAAGTTGACATTGTTTTGACTGACATAAAAATGCCTGTTATGAGTGGGCTAGAATTAATGAAACAGGTAAAGAAAAGCGTTGATAAGGAGATACGATTTGTAATCTTAAGTGGATTTTATGAATTTGAATATGCAAAGAAAGCGATTCAATATAAGGTCACAGATTACTTGCTAAAGCCAATACAGGAAAAAGAGTTAATTGATTTACTAGAAACGATTAATAAAGGATTTATGTTACTAAAGAGAAAAGAAAAAGAGGAAGAGAAAAAGAATAAAGCAATTGTTGATTATCATATGAAAAATATCTTATACGATAAATTTACGTCGAAGGATATTGAATTTATCAAGGATAGACATGGGGAATTTAAAAACTACACCTTTATTAATATGGATGTCGTGCCTGAAAATAAACAGGATCGTGTTACAGTAGAACAAAAAAAGAAATGGAGAGATAGGTTATATAGTGTAATAGAAAATATGGTACAGGAAGAGAATTTTCTTATTCTTTATGATATAGAAAATACAAATATGGAATTCTCGGTAAGCGTTATATGGCAATGCTTACGTTCAGAGGTCTATAGAACGAATTATCTAGCAAAACTTCAAAAAAAATTAATGAGTGAAGTGCCGTTCAAGGTGAAAATATATATTGGAAGTACAGTAGAAAATATAGAAGACATTAACGCTTCCTATAATAATGTAGTTTTAGGAAAAGAATATGAATATTTTTATTGTGCAGATAAAGAAATAATCGATTGCAAGAAATTACCTACCTTCTCTTTAGAGCAATATCACTTGTCCCAAAAATGGATAAATCAATATATTAATAGCATTACTGAAAATAATGAACAAAGAATAAAAAGTGTTATTGAGCAAATATACGATAAATTTCATCAGAAATGTTTACATCCTCAATTGATAAAAAACAATCTAACTCTATTAATTTACCAACTATCAGACTTATGGAATAAGAATAGCAATAAGCATTTTTCTGATGATGAATACTCCCTCTTTATTCATGATCAGAAAAATCTGTTATCAGGGAAAATTTCGATGGATGAGTTTTTAACCTACTCCTTAACTTTTGCCCATTATTTATATAGTATCAAGAATTCCTCTTCTAAAGATATCTTAGTGAAAATCGAACAGGATATTGAAGAGTGTTATATGGAAAAGTTAAGTTTGAGGAAATTAGGAGATAAATATAATATAAACAGTGTATATTTAGGTCAATTATTTAGTAAGAAGTATGGGATAGCGTTTAAAGACTATCTAAATGAATATAGAATAGAAAAGGCATGTCAGCTATTAGAACAAACAGATGATCGGATTTATCAAATAGCAACTAATATAGGCTTCCAAAATCCAGATTACTTTATAAAAAAATTTCTACAAGTTAAGAAGGTAACGCCTCGAAAGTATCGTGTTACGTCTAGAAGTATAAAGGAAGCGTAAAGAATACTATGTATTATTTTAAATCGTAAAAAATCACTACTTTATTGGGCTTATGGCAACAAAGTAGTGATTTTTTTATAGGAGTAATCTAAGCCACCCCTCCTAAACCCACTTCACCACATCATCAAATACCTTCCGTGTTTTCGGATAAGGCTCTTTCCCGCGATAGCCAAATGCTACCATAACAGATATTCCAAAATGCCCGTCTTCTAAAAGCCCTTCTGCATCTAATAATTGATTCATTTTTTCGATATTAAACCCTTCAATTGGACATGAGTCGATACCGATTTGAGCAGCTGCAGTCATCATATTCCCAAGCGCAATATATGTTTGTTTAGAAGCCCAATCGAATAATGCCCGATCTCCGTCTAATAAATGAAAATCATCTTTTTGAAATTCTGCAATTCGTTCAATCATTTTAGGAATTATTTCTGCAGGAAGCTTTGATACATTTGTCAATTGATCTTTTAAATAGGCAGAATCATATACTGTATCTATTTTTGTACGTGCTAATAAGATAACAAACGCACTTGCCGCTGGAATTTTTGTATAGGCACCCCAAGCGGATTGTTTGATTTTGTCTAGTAGTTCCGGTTTCTCAATCACGAGAAACCTCCATGGCTCTGTACCAAATGAGCTTGGGGATAGACGGCCCGTTTCTAAAATAAAATGCATGTCATCTTCTGGTATTTTCTTCGCTGGATCAAACTCCTTTGTGGCATGACGAAAATGATAAGCGCCAAGAATTTCTTGTTTTAACTCTTCTTTATTACGCATTCTAGTGCTCCTTCCAATATACCTACTTTGATTACCTACCCATTCCTCTTTTAAGATAACCAATTTAGGAAAGAGTATATCAAAAGCTAGGAATACTTTCTAAGAATTTGTTTGGTGATTTTTAATAAGAACTTTTCCTATATGTTTGAAAACACTTACTTTTAAAAATAGGTATAGAATCAGTAATTTTTGTATAAAAAGGGAGTAAAAATCACATATTATTTTCTTGACACTTCTAGAATCCCACATTAATATTATGTAGACCAGTTGTTATAATTTTTTAAAAAGAGATGATTCTAAATGAAAAAAGGCAACAATAAAAAAGAAGCAATTCTAACTACTGCAACGAAACTATTTCAGCTGCAAGGATTCCATGCTACAGGACTCAATCAAATTATTGATGAAAGTGGTGCACCAAAAGGATCCTTGTACTATCATTTTCCGAATGGGAAGGAAGAAATAGCTTTAGAGGCAATCAATCGGATGAGAGAGCTAGTAGTGGAAAAAATGAAAGAAGACTTATATGGTGGCGATACACCTGTGTCTGCTTTTCAGCTACATGTCAATGCCATTGCAAATGAATTTGATCAAATGGGCTGTAGCGCACTAGAAGGATTGCAAATTAGTCTGATTGCCTCGGAAACGGCGTTAACTCACGAAACGCTGCGCTTGGCATGTGATGCTACCTTTACTAATTGGCAGGCGCTTTATACAGATAGGTTAGAGGAGTTTGGCTTTGAAAAAGGTCTGGCAAAAGAGCTGGGCATTACGCTAAATGCAATGATAGAAGGCGGATGCATGCTAACATTAACAAATAAGAGTAGTATCCCTCTGCGTTGTATTTCGAATCAAATAGCAGTGCTGTTAAAACAGTAATTTTTTGGATTTAAAGGAGGAAAAGCAATATGACAATGGATATTCCTGCTAAAGGCAATACAATTGGGAAATCGGAGTTTAGAACGGTTCCAATTATTGCATCATTTTTAATTGCGGGCTTTATTGGTTTATTTAGTGAAACGGCACTGAATATGGCATTAAAAACAATCATTACGGATTTTAGTATTAACGAAACAACCGTACAATGGCTAACAACAGGTTATTTATTAACACTTGGAATTTTAGTTCCTGTATCTGGTCTTATTCTACAATGGTTTACGACAAGGCAGTTATTTATTACATCTCTTATTTTCTCGATTTCAGGAACAATAATCGGGGCAATCGCGCCAACCTTTACGATTTTAATGATTGCACGTATTGTTCAGGCAATTGGCACAGCGCTATTATTACCTCTTATGTTTAATACAATTCTTGTATTAATCCCACCGCATAAGCGCGGAAAAGTAATGGGAATGATGGGGTTAGTTATTAGTTTTGCTCCGGCAGTGGGGCCAACTATTTCTGGGCTAATTCTTCGCTCCCTAACTTGGCATTGGATTTTCTGGATTTCATTGCCACTTCTCTTGGTTGCTCTTGTTTTTGGTAGTATATTTATGCAAAATGTAACAACATTAACGAAGCCGAAGATCGATATTTTATCTATTGTATTGTCAACAATTGGATTCGGTGGCATTGTTTATGGATTTAGTAATGCAGGAGAAGGCGGCGGATGGGGAAGCATAGAAGTGATTACTTCTATTGCTATCGGACTAATAGCATTAATTTTGTTTGCTATTCGCCAAGTAAGAATGGAGCAGCCTATGATGAATTTAAGTGCATTTAAATATCCAATGTTTGTTATAGGATTAGTGCTTGTAATCATGATTATGATGGTGATGCTTTCATCCATGATTTTATTGCCATTATATTTACAAAATGTTCTAGCATTAAGCACGTTCACTGCAGGATTGCTACTTCTGCCAGGCGGTCTAATCAATGGATTGCTTTCACCAATTATGGGCAGTCTTTTTGATAAATTCGGGCCAAAATGGCTAGTTATTCCAGGTCTTGCGCTAGCGACACTTGCATTATTCGGATTCTCAACGATTGATATTGATACATCATCAGGCTTTATCATTGTTCTTCTGATTGTATTAATGATTGGTGTCTCCATGGTAATGATGCCGGCACAAACAAATGGTTTAAACCAATTGCCGCCTGAATTATATCCACACGGAACAGCAATTATGAATACTTTGCAGCAAGTTGGTGGTGCAATCGGAACAGCAATTGCTATTTCTCTTTTAGCTTCAGGTTCTGCTGAATATTTAAGTAGTACAACAAATTTAACAAATCCGTTAAATCCATTGCTTGCTTTTACAGCAGGTGTCCAAAAATCATTTAGTTTTGCTATTATTGTGGCCATCATTGGTCTTGTTCTATCATTCTTTATCAAACGAGTGAAAGTAGATCATCCATCACATTAATACAACAATGATTTAAATAAAAGCTGTTTTTAAAGATTGTTGTTTTTCAATAGGAAAAAGCACCACAACCTAGAATATGAAAAAGGTGAGAAAGTCCGAGACTGCAGAAGTGAACGAGAAGCGGCACGTCCCACGTTCCATAGAATATGAAGTGTATTCATAGCAACAATCTTTATGAAAGCGGCCAAAGAAAAAAATCGATTGGAAGAATCGATTTACACCATTCAGTGTGAATCCTATTCTTTCAATCGATTTTTTATCTATTAAACCATTCCACCATTTACTCGAATTGTCTGTCCAGTAATCCAGCGAGCGTCGTCGCTTACTAGAAAGGCAACAACTTTGGCAATATCTTCTGTTTCTCCAAAACGACCAAATGCATTGAGCCTTTTTAGATTTTCTAGTTGTTCAGGACTTTTGCCATTCATAAACAGCTCAGTGTTTGTAGGGCCGGGAGAAACGGTATTTATCGTAATATTTTTTTGCCCAAATTCCTTTGATAATTGTCTTGTAATCTGTTCAACAGCCCCCTTTGTTGCAGCATACAGGCTATATCCAGGGAACATCATTCCAGCTACAGAGGTAGAGAAATTGACGATTTTTCCATTTGGCTCCATATGTTTAAGTGCTTGCTGGCATGCAAAATAAGTGCCTTTCACATTGATGGAGAAATGGAGATCAAACTCTTCTTCTGTAACATCCCTTAAAGGAATTGTATGCATAACCCCTGCGTTATTAACTAAAATGTCTATTTTTCCGAAATGATGAAGACTTTCTGTAAATAAACGTTCCACTTCTTTGATTTTGCTGACATCTGCTTGAACTGCTACTGCTTCTCCCCCTTTTTGCACGATTGTTGCAACAACTTCTCTTGCTTTCTCAGCACTATTTGCATAGTTGATAATCACCTTAGCCCCTGATTGAGCAAGTTCTTCTGCAAGGCTCCTACCGATTCCTCTAGATGCACCAGTAATAATGGCAACTTTGTCTTTTAACTGATTCATATGATTCCTCCATTAGTTATTTCTTTCATCCTTTAGGCTGATGTGAGTTAATTATATATAGGCATGAGACAAGATGGATAGAAGATTCATGTTTCATCTTTGCCTAATTCTCCAAATAAGATGTAAAATGAATGAAAAATCGAAGGAGGATTTATGGAAAATCCACAAAGCCAGCTATTACAATTAATAGAAAAGCATATTAAAATAGATGGCACACATGAAACAAAGATTGACCATTTAAGTATTATTCGAGCTTCTACCTTAACAGAGCCACTGCATTCTATAATAGATCCATCGGTTTGTTTCATCGTACAAGGGGCCAAAATAGTCATGCTCGGTGAGGAGATATTTCGTTATAATTCCAGTCAATATCTTATCACATCTGTTCATTTGCCTATTAGTGGGAAAATTACAGACGCTTCGAAAGATAATCCATATTATTGTATAAGGCTTGGATTTACGACGGAACAGATTTTAGAAGCAGTCACTCAAAAGGAAGGAGACTCCCTTCTACCTAAAAGGGCAATGCTAGTAAATAAAACTACCCCAGATATGACAGATGCCTTAAGTAGATTGCTGAAGCTTCTCGACTCCCCAAAAGATATTTCTGTGCTTGCACCACTCTATCAAAAGGAAATATTATATCGTATTTTGCAAACAGAGGATGGTTATCAGATGAAGCAATATGCGATTTTAGGAAGTCATTCACAATCCATAAAAGAGGTAATACAAGTGATTAATCATAATTATGCGAAGCCCCTTCGCATAGAGGAATTAGCTAAATCTGCTAATATGAGCGTTTCTTCTTTTCATCATTATTTTAAATTAATTACAGGAATGTCTCCTTTGCAGTTTCAAAAAGTGATTCGATTACAGGAAGCGCGTAGGTTATTGCTTTCTGAAGGATTAGAAGCTGCAGAAGCAGCCTTTCAGGTTGGCTATGAAAGTCCATCTCAGTTTAGTAGAGAATATAGCAAGCTTTTTGGACTACCACCAAAAAGTGATGTAAGGCAATTGCAAATAAATCTTAGTAACAGAAGACCTGCTAATGTGTAATCCAACTAGCAGGTCTTTTTCTTGTTTTATAATTAGTATTTATAATAATAGTTATCATTAATATATATTTTACTAATAATAAAAATTCTTATAAGGTAAGTATGAAGGAACTAATTTAGAATGAAGGGTCCATATGGAGACGAACGAAAAGGCACAAGTAAAACCAAGTGGATGGATAATGGGGGTTGGAATCACCTTTGTCATTGCTATTTTTGCAAAATATTTAGCAGATGCACTGCCAATCCTATCTATTATGGGACCATTAGTGCTTGCGATATTGATAGGCATGGGTTGGCGGGCAATCTTTGGGTTAAAGGTAAAATTCGAAAAAGGGATAGCATTTTCGAATAAGCAGTTACTGCGGCTAGGAATCATTCTTTTGGGAATGCGACTTAACTTAGTTGATATTTATCACTCTGGAGTAAATGTTGTTATTGTAGCAGTAGTTGTAATTATCTTTACCCTATGTTTTGTATATGGTTTGACTCGATTTTTTAAAGTGGATAAAAAATTAGGAATATTAACCGCCTGTGGTACCGCTATTTGTGGGGCAGCAGCTGTAGTTGCGATTGCTGCTCCATTAAAAGCGAAAGAGGAGGAGACGTCTGTTGCAGCAGCTACTGTAGCTATTTTAGGTACCATTTTTACATTAATCTATACGGCTCTTTATTCTGTTTTACCTTTGACTCCAACAGAATATGGAATATTCGCAGGCAGTACACTTCATGAAGTAGCTCATGTTATCGCTGCAGCTTCCATCGGGGGAAAAACGACGGTGGATATAGCGGTTATTGTAAAATTAACACGTGTCGCCTTATTAGTACCAGTAGCGATTATTATTGGAATGATCTTCTCTGATAAAAAAGAAGGAAGCACATCGAAAAAAATATCTCTTTCTGTTTTCCCTTGGTTTATTTTTGGATTTCTATTTATGAGTGGAATAAATACGCTTGGTATTGTTACCAAAACAATTACTGCAAACTTAGTCGATTTAGCATATATTTTTATTGGGATGGCAATGGCTGGATTGGGGCTCTATGTAGATATAAAAACCTTTAAAAAACTCGGTATAAAACCGTTTATAGCTGGTTTGATTGGTTCAATAGTATTATCTATCTTAGGATATGTACTTGTAAAGCTCCTTTGGTGATGCTAGCCCTGAAGAAAAGGCTGATCTCTAATTAGAAATTACTGAGCATAGAATGAAGAAAGTGAAGTTGTTTTTCTAGACTTTTCCTTTTAAAATAATTATATTATATACCATCTATTCTAATGGAAGGAATTATGGTAAATGAATAATAAAACAAACTTTCTCATCTTTCTTTTAGCGATTAGCTGTGGAGCGGTTGTCGCTAATATTTATTATGCTCAGCCAATTATCCAATTTATTTCTGCAGATCTACATATATCTTCTAATTCTTCCGGACTTTTAACAACTTTAACCCAAATAGGATATGGTGCTGGTTTATTTTTTTTAGTCCCAATGGCAGATTTATACAAAAGTAAGAAAATAATCATCTTACTATTAGGAGTGACAATCCTTTCATTAATTGGCGCTTTATTCTCAACAAATGGCTTTCTCTTTTTGTTCGTTGTTACCATTATTGGGATTGGTGCAAGTGCAGCACAAATGTTGGTTCCGTTAACGATGAAAATTGTACCAAGAGAAGAAGCAGGAAATTATATCGGGAAAGTAATGAGTGGGCTTTTAATCGGAATTATGATTGCGCGCCCATTTTCTATTGCTATTACAGATTGGCTAGGATGGAGAATGGTCTATCTATTTTCTTTTCTGCTCTTAGTTACTATTTTATTATTACTATTAAAATTTTTACCAGACTTTGAAGTAGAATCCAGCCTTGCTATAACCTATCCGGGTTTATTGCGTTCGATGGTAAGAGTATTACTTGATACAGCACCTCTACAGCAACGAGCATTTTATCATGCCTGTGTATTTGCTACATTCAGTCTATATTGGACAGTGATGCCGATACTCTTACGATCTGAGTCTTTGCATTATTCCAATAATGAAATTGCACTCATTGGTTTTGTTGCCATTGCAGGTGCATTATTGACACCTTATATTGGGAAGTTAGCAGATAAAGGATATATTTATATAATGACAAATGTTTCAATGGGGCTAGTTATTTTTTCTATCCTTCTCCTCTTTTTTGTAAAGGACCATTCTTATATAAGTATAGGTCTTATCGTAATCTCAGGAATTGTGCTAGACATCGGTGTATCAGGTAATATGCTATTAGGACAAAAGGTTATTTATAGCTTAAACCCATCAATCAGGAATCGATTGAACGGTTTATATATGACAATCTTCTTTTTAGGAGGAGCCTTTGGTTCCTGGATTGGAAGCTATAGCTATTATCAATTTAGTCCAGAAATTTCCCTGCTTTTTGCTATTGCCTTTCCGATACTTGCGCTTATAGTTCATATGTGGAAAGGGAATAGTACTTCTCATCTGTCTACAATAGCGTAAAATTGAAAACACGATAAAAAAATGCTGAGGACATAATAAGTATTCCAGCCGAAGAAAGCCAACCATTCACACGAATAGTTTCGTATGGATGGTTGGTTATTTTTAATAGAAATAACCAATTTAAAGCGTCATAATGTATAGCTAAATTAAAAAATGTCCATACGCTATTATATTTCAAAAGAATGGTATAAGCGCGATATAATATATAATAGAAAAATAGAGATAGATCTTTGGAGAGAAGGGGTCAAAATGGTAGGTGAAAGAATAAGGCAGCTGCGAATACATAAACAGTTAACGCAAAAAGAGCTTACGGAAGGGATATGTTCCATCACTTATTTAAGTCGAATTGAAAATGGACAAATTAATCCTTCTGCAGAGTTTCTAAGAAAAGTTTCGAAAAGACTAGGGTATGATTTAACCGAGTTAAGTAGCCCGAATAGAGACGAAAAAACGTTGGGAATTGTAGAAAGTTATAAGCAGAAAGGAGAAATAACAGAAGAAGATCTCTCTTATTTACATATACAAACGCTAGAATTGAACTCTACAAAAGTAAACCTTCACCTTTATGGTGTACTGTTACGGTACTATACGACAAAAGGTGAAATAGAGCAGGCAAGAAGTATTTATAGCCTATCCAAACGATTTATTTCAGGAGAAATGAGTGAAGGGTTAGAGGATGAATACTTTTACTATTTTCTGGCGTGTGGAAACTTCTTTTACTATCTTCAAGATTTTAATTATTCGGTTCATTATTATACAAAGGCAGATCATTTATTAAAAGAAAGGGATAGTCTGGATGCTGCAAAGCTTTATTATAATCTTAGTTTGATAAAGCAAAGAACTCACGCAAATCAAGAAATTAGTATGTATTATTCTAATAAAGCATATGAGATTTTTGAAAAATATGAGGAAAAAGAATATATCATTACTGCATTAATTACATTAGGCGTTCAGTATCAACTAAATAATGATTTAGATAATTCAATGGAATGTTTAAAAAAAGCAGAGCGTATTATCATAGAAATGGAAGGACATGAAAAACTTACTAGCTTCAAAGGGATGATACAGCATAATATAGGGAGAGTCTATGAAAGAAAAAAGGAATATGGGTCAGCGATTAACTATTATTTAAATAGTATTAATATTTTTGAAGACCCTTCATTAGATTTACAAATTGTTCACCCACTAAGAAGATTAGTGGAAATCTATATTGAACTAAAAGATTGGGTACTAGTGGATAAATATTTAGAAAAAGCATTAACGATTACAGAAAAATTTCAGCTTAAGCATGACAATATTTTATTATGTTTATTAAGGTTATCAGTGAAGAAATTACAGGGAAATGAAAGTTTATATGAAAAAGGAATGCAAAAATGCTAGATTCTGCTATTCATTTAAATCAAGGAATTTTGATTAAAAGAATTACGAAAGAGCTTGGTAATCATTTTTATGATAAGAAAGCATATAAAAAGGCTGCCGACTATTTAATGAAGGCGCTAGAATATGAGGAATGATTTAGCAGATAAGTAGTAAAATTGCAGGTTAAAATTACTTATTAAATGATAGAAAAAATAGTATAATTTTACCTATTTTTATAAATAGGTTATTTGAGATAAACTTTCATTAACAAATACAAATAGATAAAAGAAAAGGAGTGTTTCAAAGAATGAAAAAAATGATAGTATCTATAGTTGTTCTCGTTACTTTAACATTGGGAGTAAATCTTGGCAATGCATTAGCAGGACATGAATGCCAACCTGGGGCACTTAGTATTGGAAACCAAGAAACGGAGTAACAGATTAATGATGGAGATGAATAATCAATTAATGCAACGGATATTTGGAACCTATCAAGATCAAATGAATCGAGATTATTTACAACCATCAACTTCTCATATTGTCTCGTGTTCCATTGAAAAACATCATAAAAACATAGGGAAAACACAAAATTCCCTTTTTCACAAAAATACGCTTGCGCAGATTTTATTTGAGGTATTTGACAAGTTTGAACCAGAATTTATTCAAGCTATATCGCCCTTGATTATTAAATTGAACCAAGATGTTGTTACAGGAATACCTAATAATGGAGTTTATAAGTTAGACGCAGATAATGAAATTTTTGTGCAACTAGACCAGATTGAGAGTAATCAATTTCAAGAGGTTGCAGTCCATCAAAAGCAGCTTGGTATCAAGTCTAATTTAGGAATTTCTTATAAACTTTTAAGAAAAGATAAAGAGACATTGGATACCTTAATTAAGGTAATGAAACAGCTAAATTACTTCCTATCCTTGCATGGAGGAGTAGAATCTACTATTGCAATAGCGGATTTTGTATCAGAACACCAAGAGAAAAAGTTATTATTGCCCCCTTATATTTTTATACAGTGGTTGTACCCCACAAGTAGTTTTAGAGATTCATATATCTCTTAGTAGGAAAAATGAATAGTTATCAGGTTAAAAAGGCGAGCATTGGTAAATCGCCTTTTTTCTTATGAGTAAAATCCTGAGGTTTGTTATAGAGACAAATATTTAGGTGTGTATAGGGGAGAATGTATGGTTACTTAGACTGAAGTTTTAATTTTCAAAATATTACAAATTATAATTGACCTCCATAATGAGGGGCAGTATAATAACTTTATGTTATAAGAAGTAACATCTAATGACTTTCATCCATTTTTTGATTTTGTTTTTGTCAGAAAATATAACATTTTTTTGTTGTGTACATGCTATATACATAATAAGGGGGAAAACAATGCGAAAATGGTGGATGTTAAATGTGTCAGTACTTGTAGTATTAGTGCTATTGCTTAGTGGTTGTGCAGGCTTTAGCTCAAGTGAAGAAGAAAAATCTAGCAATGAAGAAGTTAGTTCATTGAATCTGGCATTAGAATCAGATATACCAGATTTAAATCAAACGAAATCAACGGATGGAACATCTTTTACCATCTTAAATAATGTACTTGAAGGGCTTTATCGACTTGATAAGGATAATAAACCTCAACCTGCTATGGCTGAAAGTGTAGATATATCAGAGGATGCATTAACCTATACCTTCCATTTAAGAGAGGGAATTAAATGGAGTAATGGAGAACCTGTTACAGCAGCAGATTTCAAATATGCTTGGTTAAAAACGTTAGATCCTGATACAGCAAGCGAGTATGCTTTCATTATTGCTCAGTTTGTAAAAGGAGCAGCAGAATATAATGCTGGCGAAGCAGATGAATCAGCTGTTGCGGTAGATGCACCAGATGATAAAACACTGGTTGTGACATTAAACCAGCCTACGCCATTCTTTCTTGATTTAACTACATTTGTAACTTATTTCCCACTAAATCAAAAGTTTGTGGAAGAAGTGGGGTATGACAAATATGCACTGACAGCAGACAGCATTCTTTATAATGGCCCCTATGTATTAACCTCTTATGATCAAGGAACAGGCGTTTCATTAGAAAAAAATAAAGAATATTGGGACAGGGAAAATGTCGCAGTAGATAAAGTAAATTTAGATGTTATTAAAGAAGCAAGTACCGCACTAAATTTATATGATTCTGGGAAACTTGATAAAGTTTATTTACAATCATCGGATGTAAATAGTTATAAAGATAAAGAAGGCTATGGAACAGAAACGATGTTCCGTACTTATTTTACACAAGTGAATTTACAAGAAAAACCATTTGATAATGAGAAAATTAGACAAGCATTTCAATTAGCATTCGATCCGAAAATTTTAACAGACACTATTTTAAATAATGGTTCCCTGCCTGGAACAGGGGTAGTTCCTTCTGGAATTAGCGGAAATAGTTCCTCCACTTATCGTGAAATTGCAGGTGATATTTTTACACCAGATCCTGCTAAAGCAAAAGAGTTGCTTGAAGAAGGAATCAAAGAGAGTGGAGAGTTACCGCCTATCGAACTATTGGCATCAGATGATTCTGTTTCTAAAGATACGGCTACATTTTTACAAAGTGAATTTAAGAAGAATTTAGGGGTAGATGTTTCCATCGTCACGAAGCCGTTTAGTGGAAGATTGGAAGCGATGCGTGAGGGAGATTTCATGATTGCGGTAAATAGATGGGGAGCAGATTATAATGATCCGATGACGTTCATCTATGAATGGTTTGGACAGCCAGCTTCCGCATCACGAGGCTATTTTGAAGACAGCAAGTATCAAGAATTAGTACTAGCTGCTCAAAAAGAAACAGATGTAGATAAACGTATTGATTTATTTATCGAGGCAGAAAAAATACTGATTGATAAAGGGATTGTTGGTCCACTTTACTTTGATGGCAGAGCATATATGATCAATCCTAAAGTAAAAGGGTTAGAATTACCGCCTGGTGGTTCACTAGAATTAAAGTATGTAACAATTGAAAAATAAACATGGAGGAGTTAGGAGGGATATTTTTCCCTCCTAATCTATTAGATTGTTCTCCAACTAGTTAAGGAGGAACTTCTTTAGAAGAAACTAAGTATCTTTTCATGGGAAGAGGTGTTTTTATGGGGAAATTTATTGGCATAAAAATCTTAAATATAATCATTACATTATGGATTATTGCAACAATCACTTTTTTTCTGATGAAGCTGTTGCCGGGCTCTCCTTTTAATGAAGAAAAATTATCGAGTCTCACTGATGAAGCAAGAATGGAGTTTCTTGCAAAATATGAATTAGATAAGCCTGTTTATGTACAATATGGAAAATACTTAGTGAATCTAGTAAAAGGGGATTTAGGAATTTCCTATTATTACAAAGGACAGTCGGTTAACGAGCTTTTATCTAGTCGTATTCTCCCTTCTGCATTCCTTGGTGTGCAAGCTATCATACTTGGATTATCTATTGGGTTAATTCTAGGGATGATTGCAGCTTTAAAGCATAATACGGTTTGGGATTATGTCACGATGTTCGTTGCAGTAATTGGTGTTTCTGTTCCCAACTTTGTATTTGCTGCCCTATTGCAATATGTAGTTGCCTTGAAATGGGGGTTGTTTCCAGTGGCGTTTTGGGAAGGATACGATAGTTCTATTCTTCCATCGATCGCCTTATCTTTAATGATTATCGCACTTGTTTCCAGGTTTACGCGAACAGAAATGCTAGATGTTCTGCAGCAAGATTATATTTTAACTGCTAAGTCGAAAGGGCTCAGCCAATGGGGAGTTATTATCAAACATGCTGTTCGAAATGCGATGATTCCAGTTATCACGATTCTCGGGCCGGTTGCGGTTAGTATTTTAACTGGTTCATTGGTTATTGAAAATATCTTTAGTATTCCTGGTATTGGTAGTCTCTTTGTGGACTCTATTAAGTTTAATGATTATACAACCATTATGGGAGTAACACTATTTTACAGTGCCTTTTTTATTCTAACAATGCTTGTTATCGATCTATTATATAGTGTGATAGATCCAAGAATTCGAATTAGCGGATTAAAGGGGTGAAGATAAATGGCAGAACCAAATCGTAAAATAGATCAGCTGCCCGATGAACTTTTCGAAGTCGTTGGAAGGAAACAGGAGGAGCTAGAACAAATATCGCAGCACTCTTTTTCTTTTATGAAAGATGCTTGGATTCGTATAAAAAAGAACAAGGCGGCTATTGCTAGCTTAGTTGTTTTATTACTAATTCTTTTGCTTGCGATTTTTGGCCCCTATCTGAACGGCTATACCTATTATCAAACGGATTATGATAAAACCTATCAACCTCCTAATGGAGAACATTGGCTTGGGACAGATAAGTTTGGAAGAGATCAATGGACAAGAATTTGGGAAGGGACCAGAATATCTTTATATATTGCCCTTTTAGCTAGTGTTCTTGACTTAGCAATTGGAGTAACCTTTGGTTCGATTTCTGCATTAATCGGTGGGAAAGTGGATAGCTTCATGCAGCGAGTTATTGAAATTCTTATGGGAATTCCCCACTTAGTTATTGTCATCCTATTAATCATGATGATGAAACCGGGGATTTTTACCATCACGGTTGCGATGGTTATTACAGGTTGGGTTAATATGGCTAGGATTGTAAGAGCACAGATTTTAAAATATAAAAATCAAGAGTTCGTTCTTGCTGCCCGTTCTTTAGGAGCAGGCAATAAACGTATTATTGTCAATCACATGATTCCTAATACGATTGGCTTAATTATTATTAATATGATGTTTACCATTCCGAGTGCTATTTTTACTGAAGCATTTTTAAGTTTTATTGGACTAGGATTACAAGAACCGGCAGCTTCCCTTGGAGTTTTGATAAATGATGGTTTCCACTCCATGCGGAATCAATTTTATTTATTGATATATCCGGCTATTGTCATCACCGGATTAATGGTGAGCTTTAATCTTTTAGCAGATGGATTAAGAGATGCTTTTGATCCCAAATTGAGAAAGTAGTTTCAGAGCGCAGTACATAATGAAGAAGATAGACTTTTTGGGGAGGCATAGAAAATGGAGACAATTTTAGAAGTGAAGGATTTACATATTTCCTTTAAAACATATGCCGGGATAGTTCAAGCAATTAGAGGAGTTGATTTCACTTTAAAGAAGGGGGAAACATTAGCAATTGTAGGAGAATCTGGATCAGGAAAATCTGTGACGTCAAGAGCGATAATGAAATTGTTACCAGAAGGAATCTCGAATATCAGTAAAGGAGAGATTTTATTCTATGGGCAAGATTTAGTTTCCTTATCTGAAAGAAAAATGCAAAACATACGTGGTTCGGAAATTTCGATGATTTTTCAGGATCCAATGACTGCCCTTAATCCAACGATGAAAGTTGGATTACAAGTAGTAGAAAGCGTCAGAAAGCATCGGAAAATAGCCCAAAAGGAAGCAAAGAAAATTGCATTAGAACTATTTGAGCTAGTTGGAATCCCCAATGTTGAGCTTAGATATAATCAATATCCACATCAATTTTCAGGCGGTATGCGACAAAGGATAATGATTGCATTGGCATTAGCTTGTAATCCGAAAATTTTAATTGCAGATGAGCCGACTACTGCACTAGATGTTACTATTCAAGCACAAATTCTTGATCTATTAAAAGATATACAGAAGAAAACAGGTACTGCAATCATATTAATTACACATGATTTAGGAGTTGTTGCTAATATTGCAGACTCTGTTGCTATTATGTATGCCGGGAAAATTGTTGAAAAAGGAACGGTTGATGAAATATTTTACGACCCAAGGCACCCTTATAATTGGGGGTTGTTAAGTTCAATGCCAAACTTAGATACAAAAGGAGAATTAATCTCTATTCCAGGATCACCACCTAACTTAATGAACCCTCCAAAGGGTGATCCATTTGCTGCAAGAAATGAATACGCTATGGCTATTGATTATCAATTAGAACCGCCAATGTATCAAATTACTGATACACATTATGCAGCAAGTTGGTTACTGCATGAAAAAGCTCCTAAAATTGCTCCTCCTGTTAGTGTAAATGAAAAGGGAATTTCGTTAGTTCAGAAATCTGTGGAAATAGAAGAAAGTAGGGAGAAGCGTTTTCTTTCTAGTGAACCAATTATGGAAGTGAATAATCTTAAAAAATATTTCCAAATAGATAAAAATCAAACACTAAAAGCAGTAGATGATGTTAGCTTCCATATTATGAAAGGGGAGACACTTGGGCTTGTCGGTGAATCAGGCTGTGGAAAGTCTACAACAGGCAGAACCATATTAAAGTTATATGAGGCAACATATGGAGAGGTTATTTTTCAAAAAAAGAAAATTAATGGTAATGTAAGGAATGAAGAAAAAAAGGCAATTCATCGGAAAATGCAAATGGTATTCCAAGATCCATATGCATCTCTTGATTCTCGAAAAACGGTGGAAGATATAATTGCTGAAGGAATGGATATTCATCAATTATATCAGACGAAAGAGGAAAGAACGGAAAAGGTGAAAGAGTTACTGGAATTGGTTGGTCTTCCAAAAGAGCATGCGAGTAGATATCCCCATGAATTTTCAGGTGGACAACGACAACGGATTGGAATTGCTCGTGCCTTAGCAGTAGATCCAGAATTTCTAATATTAGATGAACCTATTTCTGCCTTGGATGTATCTATTCAAGCACAAGTAGTCAATTTATTGAAAAAGCTCCAAATGGAAAAAGGATTAACTTACTTGTTTATTGCCCATGATTTATCAATGGTGAAATATATCAGTGACCGAATAGGCGTGATGTATTTAGGGGGCCTTGTAGAGCTTGCTCCTGCAGAGGAGTTATATACTGAACCATTCCATCCATATACAAAGGCATTATTATCTGCAATCCCAATCCCAAATCCTAAAGTGGAACGACGGAGAGAGCGTATTGTATTAAATAGTGATCTTCCAAGTGCGATTGCTCCCCCAACAGGGTGCCGATTTCGGACTCGATGTCCGATTGCTACAGAAAAGTGTCAGGAAGTACCGGAGTGGAGAGAGGTAAAGGAAGGTAGATGGGTTGCTTGTCATTATAGTGAGGCGATGAAAGTGATGGTTTAAAAAGCAAGGAAGCAGGGGGATTTTATGTTTCCTTGCTTTTTTTTTGATAGAATGGAAACTTTTTTCAATACGTAAAAAGAGGAAGAATGTTTCCCTAAGTATTCCGATAGATACAATGTAGTAGCTTAAAACAAAAAATCCCGTCTTAATAGGGACACAAAATCCATCATAATTTTGTAATTGTGTATCCATTTTCAATCGAATAAGATAGTAGCATAGAGATTAGAAAAGAGGTGAAGTAATTCGTGAGTGAGGTCATGAATGAGCGTCATCAAATGATTCTTAATATCTTAAGAAAGGAGAAATGTTATGTAACAGCTGCTGAGTTAGCGGAAGTACTAGAAGTTTCCAAAAAAACAATTTATAGAGATATCCAACAAATAATTGATGCAAATTCAATGCCGTTTCGGATAATAAAAAAAGAAAATTTTGGTTATTATTTAGAAAATAATAAGAAAATACTAGAAAGTGAAACTACAGTATTTGATTATCCAGATGAACGTCGTTTGAATCTATTATTATTCCTTCTGTCGATTGCACCCTGTAAAACCTCAATTCAGAAAATATCAGAGAAATACATCGTAAGCCAAAGTTCTATCCTCAATGACTTTAAACATATTGAAAAAGAATTAATGCCATATAACTTAAGACTAATAAGAACAAATGAAGGAACATTTATAAAGGGAGATAAACTATCGATTTATCGGTTAATGGCGGTGATTATTGAAAAATACTTAACTCAAATGGGAGATCCTTTTAGTCAATATGATATTCCTGATTCTATAAAAAAAGTAAAAGTGAAAAATAATAATTTATTAAAAATTAAGAAATTACTACATGATATACAAGTACAGCATGATTTAAGTTTAGATCAGCCCTATTATTTAACATTATTTTGTTCCCTTCTCTCGATCATAGAAAAACAAAGGAATAAGCTTATATTAAACGAAGAAGTAGTATTTGAAGAGATAGATAATAACGCTAGTATCTATTATGTATGTAAAGATTTGGTTGATGATATAGAAAAGTGCTTTTCTATCCAATTAAAAGCATATGATATTTATTCTCTATACTATATTTTGAAAGCGCATAAACTTAATTCACGCTTTTTATTGAATCAAGATACAGAACATTACCAAAATGAACAGGTAATTCTTTTAGCAAATAGGTTAATAGCGAGAGTTACAGAGAATAGTTGGTACCAATTTGATACAGATGATGAGTTATTTTATTAGAAAGATTAAATTTGCACATGCATGCAATGATATATAGACTAAGTCATCGGATATATATTATTAATCCAATTTTAAAGTCGATTAAATCTAACTTTACCAATATATTTGGCTTAATAAAGGTTAGCATAAATGAGTTAATAGAAGAAGGGCATTGGGTGAGGTATATAACGGATGAAGAAATCGGCTATATTACTTTATATTTTCAGATATCTTATGATGATCATTTTGCTAACCAGATTCCTTTATTAATAGAATGTACAAGTGGAATTGGTACTTCTCATTTGTTAAGTGAAAAAATAAGAAGAACTTTTCCTGATATCCATATAAAGAAAATTATAGCTCAACAACGAATAAAACAGACAGACTACGAAGATGTAGAACTAGTGATTTCGACTGTGAAAACACATAGTATTATTGATAAACCAACCATTCTTGTGAGTCCTATTTTAAACCAAGAAGATAAATTTAAAATAGATCAATTCATTAAGGACTACTACAACCAACAAAGTAATAACGGTTGAAAATGGAAAGATAGGAGAGTGTAAAGTGGACATGAGAATAGAAGAATTGGATTTTAATAGGGTTGTAACTGAAGACCTTATAGACTTAAATTTACAAGGCAATACGAAGGAAGAAGTACTTAACGAGTTAGCCGAGTTATTATTTAAAAACGGTTGTATTTCTAATAAAGAAGGATTTATAAAGGATGTGATGTTTCGCGAAAATGAAGGAGTAACAGGTCTAGAAAAGGGGGGAGCCATCCCCCATGGCAAATCTGAGCATGTATTAAAGACATCCATTGCAATTGGTAGAACAAAAACATTAATAGAATGGGAATCACTAGATGGGAATCCTATTAATATTATTATCTTATTTGCAGTCAAAGACACTGATAGAACAACTATTCATATAAAATTATTGCAAAAGGTCGCTGTCTTGTTAGCTGAAGAAGAGACAATTGCAAAGTTTCAAACACTTCAAACGAAGAGTAAATTTTTAAAGGTATTAACTAAAAATTAATAATAAGGGAAAATCTTGATAAATACTTTTTTATTGGAGGAGGATTAGGATGAATATTGTTGGAATATCTGCGTGCACTTCTGGAATTGCCCATACGTATATAGCTAAAGAAAAATTGATAAAAGCTGGTCAAGAAATGGGACATAAGGTTCGAACTAAATCCTACATGAATAGCCCGCATAATATCGTCCAAATTCCCACCGTGATCTAAATGTAGCACAAATGGGACATGACTATTCTTTATTCTTGATAACACATAAGCAAAGAACTCATCCTTTACAAAATCCAATTCAGTTGGATGTACAGCAATAATAGTTGGAGAATTATTACTTTCTGCCTCTTCTACTACTACTCTAAGAAAATTACTATCCGCTACATTGAATGCTCCAACAGCAAATTGATGTTTTTGCGCAACTTCTAATAATTGCTTCATATTTAATAACATAATATACTCCTCTTTTCCTTAATTTTATAAAGATTTCCCTTCAGATCCTGCCACTTGAATATAATATTTAACTAAATCTTTCCCAGTAGCGATGGTCTGATGGGAGCATGTGAGTGGTACCATTGAAGGAAAGTCCAATAATGGAAGAATATCCATGAAAACAACTACATTAAATCAACCCATTCAATTAGAAACGAATAATGGATGAATCGAAATTGAAACAGAAAATGAGCCGACAAATGTCACTTTTGTTGTCCAAGTCGATAACGGTAGCATTAACATTTTGGATAAATATAAAGGAAGCACAGTGATTGGCAATGGAGAGAATCTGGTAAAATTGAAAACGAATAATGGAAAAATTCAGGTGTTAAAATAATATAAGCATTTTTAAAAAAATAGATTGATTAATTGATTTTCTAAAAGGGCAACTTTATTCAGAAGTTGTCTATTTTGTATGTTCAGAAAAGTATTGGAACATCTTTTATAAAAAATACTTATTTAAGAAAATTGGTATCGTATACAAACTATATAAAAACTAAATGTCTCCGATATATAGTAGGTACATAGCTAAGAAATAAATGATAATCAAAATAGCTTTGTGAAAAGGCAAGTAAAACTCAGGGGGATAAAATGAAAATAAAATATCAATTAGCGCTAATTTTCTTCATTTTAATTATATCTATTTTAGGAATAGGCATATATACCAATACTAGTCTGCAAGCTTTACTAACAAAAAGTAAAGAGCTTACGAATGCAAAAGAGATGCAACGTCTTGTTACGCATTTGCAATATCGTATTGCTGGAATTTCTAATGATGAAAGAGGCTTTCTTCTTACAGGCAATAATGAATATATTGATGGAATCAATAGCAAAAAATCGGATATAAATGAAACTTTGAAAACAATGGAAAATCTATCGAATTATCGTGTATATGAAGAAGGGATCAAGGCTTTTAACTCTAGTCTTCAATCGTATTTAACGACAAGTGATCAAGTGTCCACGGTTTATAGGGAGGATAAAGCTTCAGCAGAAAAGCTCCATTTTGAGGATTTACGTACATTGAGAAAAGAAGTACTAGATCCAGCTGTGAATGAATTAGTAGAACATATCAATCAAGATGTCATTCTACTTGAAGAACAAAATCAAAAAAATAGTGAAATAACAAAAATGATATTGATCGTTATTATTATTATTGCAACTAGTTTAAGTATCGTTTTAGGCTTTATTTTACTCAAATCTATTTTGGGTCCATTAAATAAAATAAATAGTCAATTGCAAAATATCGCATCCGGTGAAGGTGACTTAACACAAAGAGTGTACGTAAATGGGAAAAATGAATTCGGTCATTTAGCAAATTCGTTTAACACATTTGTTGGATCGCTTCAGATGATGATAGGCAGTGTAGGTCAAACTTCTAAAAACGTGGCACTTGCATCAGATGAATTAGCTTCTAGTATGGAACAATCAACTGTAGCTGCAGAGCAGGTGGCGTATGCTATACAAACCATTGCAGAGAATGGAAATAAGCAAGATTCACTTACTCAAAACAGTTTAATAGAGGTTAATAATTCCTTGGAAAATATTAAGCATGTAGCAAATACCGCTAGTGAAGTTGCCACTGAGTCCCTACTTATTAAAGAAAAAGCAAAAGATGGGGAATTAGCGTTGGTAGAAATGCAAACACAGATGGAGGCAATTCATGCATCTGTTGACTTGGCTGGCGATGGGTTAAAGTCCCTTGTTTTAAGTACAAATGAAATCGATCAGGTACTAGCAAGCATTGAAGATATATCAAATCAAACGAATTTGCTAGCATTAAATGCATCGATTGAAGCAGCAAGAGCAGGAGAACATGGAAAAGGCTTTGCAATTGTTGCAGAAGAAGTCCGAAAACTTTCAGAAATGACAGGTACTTCAGTTGGTCAAATTCATTCACTTATTAGCTCGATTCATAATCATTCCAATACGACGGAAAAAAATATGTCATTAGTAAAAGAAAATGTAGATGCTGGAACGAAATTATCTGATACTACAAATGAACATATAAAGGAAATCCTAGATCGTGTAGAATCCATCGCAGATCATATTAAAAAGATGGCTGAAACAACGCAAGAAATTACGGCAGAAGTTCAAGAGGTACAAGAGTCTGTTGGGGAAATTGCTCATACTTCTCGTGAAACGTTAGAAAAAACAGAGAGTGTTGCTGCAGCAACAGAAGAGCAAACCGCTTCCTTCCAAGAAATATCAAGCTCAAGTATTGCATTATCTAAAATGTCAGAAGAACTTCAGCAATTAGTCTCTCGATTTAAAATTTAAGGAAGAACACTTTTTATTTTAAAAGTAACTTTTTTGAAATAAAAGAAGAGCACTTTTGTGACTTCTCATTTATTAATTTAAATTTAAGGCTGTTTTCTAAAAGATTGTTGCTTTTTAATAAGAAAAATAAATTAATTAATTAGAAAATACTTAGCAGCCTGAATACATGTAGACTCCCATGGGTTAGCGAGGAAGGTATGACCACAAAGGCGAAGCTGAGGAGGCTCAAGCGTAGCCCCATGGAAAGTAAAGTGTATTCAGGCTGTGGGTCATAGCAACAAACTTTACGAAAACAGCCGAATTTAATTAAAAGAAATGGCTATTTGCCTGAATAAAAAACTGGGACTGCTGATAATTATAAGTGACTTTTGAAAAGTCAAATGGCTGGCCATTCGTTAAATGAAAGATGCTTTCTACTAATAATTTAGGAGCATCTTTTTCTAATCCTAAAAAAGTTGCTTCTTCCTCATTTAACTTATCCACTTGTAAATAGACATCAGAAAAACCAACTTTTAATCCCAATCCTTCTGTTATGTAATGGAAAATGGATTCAGAAACGATTTCTTTATTTAGATAGGTAATGATCGATTTATTATACCAAGACTCCTCTAAGCAAAGGGTTTGTCCGTTTATATAGCGGATTCTTTTCACATAATAAACATCCTCGTTAAGCTCCATATTTAAATTTATAGAGACTTCTTCTGTTGGTTTTCTTACCTCTAATTCAATTATCGTCGAAGTTAGTACATAATCTTCTAAATCCTTTTTAAATCCTTGATTTGAAAGTAAGCTAATATAGCCTTTTCGATTTTGCCTTCTTACAAATATACCGCTGCCCCTTACCTGAAAAATAATCCCTTTTTTTTCTAAAAGCTCCAAGGTTTTTATAATGGTGCTTTTACTAACCCCATACTGTTTCATTAAAGCCTCAATGACGGGTAGCTTGCTGCCTTGTTTAAGTCCATTTTCTTCAATATATCTTTCTATTTTTTCTGCAATTTGCTGGTATTTTAACATGTACATACCTCAATATCTTTAAACTTTATAGCTGGATTATAGCATATCTGTTATAAAAACTCATTAAAATTAACAGGGTATAAAAATATAATATTGTATTTATAATATTATACCGGTACAATTATAGTGTTGAGGTATGGTGTTTTGAATGTGATACAGAAGAGTAATAAACAAACGAATAATGCATGATAAATTAGAAGGAGGAAGAAGCGATGAGTAAAATGCCAAAGGATTTCCTATGGGGTGGTGCTTTAGCTGCCCATCAATTTGAAGGGGGATGGAACAAGGGAGGAAAAGGTCCAAGTGTTGTAGATGTTATGACAGCAGGTGCTCATGGTGTGCCAAGAAAAATAACAGACACCATTGAAGAAGCACAATTTTATCCGAACCATGAAGCGATTGATTTTTATCATCGATACAAGGAAGATATTGCTTTATTCGCGGAAATGGGCTTAAAGTGCTTACGAACCTCGATTGGATGGAGCAGAATTTTTCCAAAAGGGGATGAGCTAGAGCCAAACGAAGAAGGGCTACGCTTTTATGATCAAGTATTTGACGAATTATTAAAGTATGGCATTCAGCCAGTTATTACGCTATCTCATTTTGAAATGCCGTTACATCTTGCGAGAGAATATGGAGGTTTCAGAAATAGGAAAGTAGTAGACTGTTTCGTGCGATTTGCAGAAGCATGCTTCCATCGCTACAAAGATAAGGTGAAATACTGGATGACATTTAATGAAATTAATAATCAAATGGATGTCTCTGGCCCGTTATTTTTATGGACAAATTCTGGGGTAACCATACAAGAAGGGGAAAATGCAAAAGAGGTAATGTATCAAACCGCCCATCATGAGCTAGTTGCAAGTGCATTAGCTGTGTCTGTTGGGAAAAAAATAAATCCGGATTTTCAAATTGGTGCAATGGTTTCGCATATTCCGATCTATCCATATTCTTCTAATCCAGCAGATGTTATGCTAGCTGAAGAGGAAATGAGACAAAGATATTTTTTCCCAGATGTTCAAGTTCGAGGATATTATCCTAAATATGCTTTAAAGGAATTTGAGAGAGAAGGCTATTCTATTACAATGCATACTGGTGATGAAGATATTTTAAAAAATGGGACAGTGGATTATTTAGGTTTTAGTTACTATATGTCTACAACAGTTAAGAGTGATGTGGCTAATAATAATGCAGGGGACATTGTAAATGGAGCATTGCCGAATGCGGTAGAAAATCCCTTTATCAAAGCAAGTGACTGGGGCTGGTCTATTGATCCGACAGGTCTTCGATATGTATTAAATCGTTTATATGATCGTTATCAAATCCCATTGTTTATAGTAGAAAATGGGTTTGGAGCAATCGATACGGTTGAAGAAGATGGAGCTATCCATGACCAAGAAAGAATTGAGTACTTAAAGGCTCATATTGAAGCTTTAGAAAAGGCTGTTTCGTATGATGGGGTCGATTTGATTGGCTACACACCATGGGGAATTATTGATATTGTATCCTTTACAACAGGAGAAATGAAAAAGCGTTATGGAATGATTTATGTTGATCGTGATAATGAAGGAAACGGATCGATGAATCGTTCAAAAAAGGACTCCTTTTATTGGTATAAAGATGTTATTCAATCGAATGGGGAAAAGCTATAATATGGGAAAAGGAAGAGGATTTTTTTGATTTTCTCTTCCTTTTTTCTATGTTTGTCTATTGCTCCTTCATGAAGTGAGAAGTAAAAAAGGCTCGTTTTAGGGTAAAAATATCATTCCATAATGTCAACAACCCACGACTGAAGTCACGAGGGTTCTCGGCTAAAGCCTAAAGACGATTAATAACTAGACTCTAATTCATCTATTAAGCTTCCAACATAGGCCACTGCTTTTTGGATTGGTTCTGGTGTGGACATGTCGACATTCGCTAATTTCATTAGTTCAATTGGTTTTAATGTGCCGCCAGCTTTTAGTACTGTTAACCAGCGATCCACTGCTGTTTTTCCTTCCTCTTCAATCATTTGAGAGACAGCAGTTGATGCTGTTAGGCCCGCAGAGTAAGTATATGGATAAAGCCCCATATAATAATGTGGTTGGCGCATCCACGTTAGCCCAGCACCTTCATCTATTTCCACGCTATCTCCCCAGAATGACTTTAAGACTGCGAGGTTTTGCTCACATAAAACTTTTGCTGTGATTGGCATTCCTTGCTCTGCTAACTCATAGATTCTTCTTTGTAATGCACCCTCAAGTATATGGGTAACGAAATTATGATAATATGTGCCTAGCGATTGAAGGATTACCCATCTTCTGATTTGGACATTAGTAGATTTTTTTATAATATGCTTACTCAAAAGCATTTCATTCATTGTAGATGGTGCCTCGACAAAGTAACGGGATGGTCGAGTATTGGAGATAATTTGATTTCTTCCAGCAAGAACGAAATGTCCTGCATGTCCAAGTTCATGGGCAAGTGTAAAAGTATTTCGCATGGAATTATGCCATGTCATTAATATATATGGATGTGCACCATACGGGCTGGAGCAGAAGGCGCCAGAACGTTTCCCATGGTTATCGGCTAAATCTACCCAACGATCCTTTAAACCTTTTTCCATAATCTCCATATACTCTGGACCCATCACATCAAGTGCCTCTAAAATAAGCTTAGATGCTTCTTCATAGGTGATTTCAGGATCATAGGTTGTATCAAGCGGTGCCTTTAGGTCACAATAATGAATTTTATCTAAACCTAAAATGCGTTCTTTTAATCTCGCATATCTCTGCATATGTGGTGCTAATTCTGTGAGAATGGTGTCCAGCTGGTTATGGTACATTTCTTTTGTCACTTGCTGTTCTTGTAAAAGCATATCGGTTACAGATTCATAGTTACGTAGACGAGATTCGATTACTTGTTTTTTCACTTCTGTTCCATAGGTAGCTGCATACGTATTTTTATAGCGATTTAGCCCTGCGGTAAAAGAGTCGTATGCTTTTCTTCTAATCTCTTTATCAGCAGATTCTTCATACTTTTCAAAGGAATTGAATGTTAACGGATATTCAGTCCCATTATTTGTAACAAAAGAAGAGAATTCCATATCTGATGTTTTGCTTCTTTGATATATCATATAAGGGGAACCATGGATTTCGCCAAAGGCCGCTAATACTTCTTCTGCTTCTGGTGATAACATATGAGGCTTTGCTTCCATTAGGTCATTTAGTGTTTTGGAGAAAACCTGCAATTCTTCTTCAGATTGCATATATGTATTTATTTCATCATTTGATAGTGTAAGAATTTCAGAATCAATAAACGAAAGGCTTGAACTCACTTTTGCATAGAGTGAAGAAACAATCGCATCGTTCTCTTGATATACAGGATTTGATCCATCTGTAGATTGATTAAGATTTGCATAGGTAATAGCTCTCGTTAATCTTTCATTTAGTGCATCTCGCGCTTTTAAGCATTCCAATAACATTGTAGCATTCTGATGAAACTTGCCTTTAAATTGAGTAACAGTAGGAATACTCTCTTCAATCGATGCTATTTCTTCTTTCCATCCTTCTTCTGTTTCAAATAAATCACGTAGGTCCCAAGTATGTTCTAAAGGAACTTCTGAACGGTAAAGCGTCTTTTCCATCTCTGTATTCATTTTTCATTCTCCTTCTCTAACAAACTATTTCGTTATTCGAAACGATTAGTTTGATTATACAATAAACCTATTAAAAGTGGGAATATTTTGTTTATTTAATCATTACATTGTTATTAAATAAGAAAGGAAGGAAAAAAATGCTACTCTTTACTAGAAGAATAATTGTATAATGGAAAAACATCTTACTATTTCACTAAATTTTACAATTTTTTAATAAAGTGAATGGCTGAAAATCGATTATATAAAAAGGAATGAATGTAAATTGCCCCTGAAAATTTCCCGTAAAAAAAGATTTAATCTATTAGTGTTTATTTGTATTGCTTCTATGCTCGTTATTTTTTTCATCTCCCATATGCCATATCAGGAACAAGATATTAAGCCATTTTTACGAGATAAAGTGGATCTTTCTAATGTCCCTTTACCATCTATTCAATTTGAGTACGATGGTCAGCTTGTTTCCACTGATGCAGATCCATATGGCTTTATAGAATTTCTATTTCGTAAAGCAGGACATGTTATCGGCTATTGTTTATTAAGCCTTCTTCTTTTTATAACACTCATGCATACAAGGATAGAACGAAAATGGGTATATGTAATAAGTGGCGCCCTTGCCCTCCTTTATGCAATCTCAGATGAATGGCATCAAAGCTTTGTGCCTGGTAGAACAGGACATTGGCAGGACGCCATTATTATTGATGGAATGGGAGTAGTTTTGGGATTACTTGTTGGATACATTTGTACATCTTTAATAAAACGTAAGGGTACAAACGGACGGTTCTTTTAGATGGTAGCAACTAGAACGACCTTAAATCCTGAAGTGGTATAGAATTCAAATTTAGTTTTTGGAAAGAAAATAATAAGATGGCGTGGAAAAAAAGTCGACATTCAAGTAATCATCATAATCTGGAGTTTGTCATCGATTGAGCGATCCATTGGAGGTAATGAAGAGAGAGGAGCTGGTAACATTGTATCAAGATAAAGAATTGATAGTAAGACCAATTAAAGAGGAGGATCTCCATCGTCTTTGGACATTGGCATTCAAAGAGGAGTCACCTGAATGGAAAAAATGGGATGCACCGTATTATGCACATAAAGCGATAACCTACGAAGAATTCTTAACAAAAAAGGACCGCTACCTAGAGAGAGAAGATTACTGGGCCATTGTTGTAGAAGGAGAGTTGATTGGCACTGTCGGCTATTATTGGGAACATGAGCCATCCAAATGGCTAGAGATGGGAATTGTTATTTATGCTCCGAATTATTGGAGCGGTGGATATGGAACAAGAGTAATAAAGCTTTGGATCGACCATTTATTTAAGAAAATGCCTTTAGTCCGGGTCGGGTATACAACATGGTCTGGCAATGAGCGGATGATTAAGATTGGAGAAAAGCTTGGTATGACGATGGAAGGACGAATGAGAAAGTGCCGTTATTATAATGGAGTATACTATGATTCAATTCGTATGGGAATTTTAAGGGAAGAATGGGAAGAGAATCAAGTAATATAATTCTAATATAGGGAAAAGATGCATAAAATTATGTACTGCTAATCATGTACTACATTCATTTTAGGAGTATAATGGAAGTAAATAATAATGGATAAAGGCAAATTGTTTAAAAGTATAGGCAGCAATGGAATCGAATAAGCATGGAAAATGAATGAATGGAGTGAGGTCCATGAAGAAAAAGGGTGAGTACGTATTTTTCTGCCAGCATTGTGGATTGCCTCAACGTATTCCAGCATTTGTGTTAAAAACGTACTTATGTGATGACATGGTAAAGCAATACTATTGTCACAATTGTAGCCGTGAAAATGTAATTCCTCCCTATATAAAAAAACTTAAATCTGAGCTCTAAGGGTATTTTTTTAAAAGCCAAGTGTATTAAACGCTTGGCTTTTGCTTTTTAAGACAAACTTGCAAGTTATATAAGCAATTCCATTATTTATGAGTATTTGTCGATATATTGTACAAACTATTTAAGGAGGAACATTATAATTTGTTGGTTAGTGAAGGAAACAATTTTTTTAACCTTATTATGAAGATGGTTACTAACCCCCCTCTTATAATGGAAACTTTAAGTAGGAGATGAATGAAGTGAACTACAAAGAAATTTGGGAAAAAATTAATGAACAGAATGACATATTACATTCTTTATACATTTCTTATTGGGATAAATTTTCGGATTATACGACATGGCAATTTTGGCTCATTGTTATTTCTTTAATTTTCCCATTAATCATTCTGTTTATAGCTATTGATAGAAGAAGATTATTTGAAATATTGTTCTTTGGCTATACTGTTCATTTACTTTGGGCATACATAGATCTTACTCTTAGCAGAGGGAATTTCTTAACACATACATACTTTCTATTTCCGCTTGTTCCTAATGCGTTAAATATTACAGGTTCTTTTCTTCCAGTAGGATATATATTAGTATATCAATATGCGACAAATCATCAGAAAAACTTTTATATACTAACAATACTATTAAGTGCTCTAAATGCTTTTGTTTTTGCCAATATTGAAGAAGCAATTGGATTAGTGACTTTTCATAGAGGAGTGAATGCCTTTCATTTATTCCTTTTGGATTTAGTGATAGTGTTTGTATCATTCTGGTTTACTAAATTACTGTTGAAATTTAGGATTAATAAGAGTGAAGAGATGTAATAAATGAGCATGTGTTTTACAGCACATGCTTATTTTTATAGAAAAGAAAACCCTGGGCTATGCCTAGGGTTCCAAAAAGCTTACAGCGTGGTATTAAAAAAACTTCCTCAAGGTGCTAAAATATTTTTGGTTCGCCAACCGAAAATAAATAGCCAGGAGGAAGTCCTTATGTCAAAAGACAATAATAGTTTAGCACACACAACTTGGAATTGTAAGTATCACATAGTATTTGCACCAAAATATAGAAGACAAATAATTTACGGGAAAATAAAGAAAGATATTGGACAAATCTTACGTACCTTGTGTGAGAGGAAAGGCGTGGAGATAATAGAAGCAACAGCGTGTAAGGATCACGTACATATGTTAGTGAGTATTCCGCCAAAATTAAGTGTATCAGCATTTGTAGGATATCTAAAAGGAAAAAGTAGCTTGATGATATTTGATCGACATGCACAACTGAAATATAAATATGGAAATCGAAAATTTTGGTGTACAGGATATTATGTAGATACGGTAGGAAGAAACAAAAAGGTAATAGAAGAATATATACGTAATCAAATACAAGATGATATAGTCGCAGAACAATTAACGATAATGGAATATATTGATCCATTTACAGGGGAAGAAGTGAAGAAAAAGAAACGAAATAATTAGGAGAGAAGGCCTTTGAGGTCTGGCCAGTAGAAGTAGTACAAATGGCGAACCTTTCAGTAGCCCTTTAGGGTTTGGTCAGTAACAAAGGCTTTCAGCCGCAGAGAAAACCACCCGTTCTCACGGGTGGTCCTTATTTTTGCAAAAATTCTAGTGCAGAGAAAGGTTTTAAGCAATCGAAATGCTAAATCGATGCATTTGAGCAAAAATGTAACGAGGTGTATACTTGCGAGTAAGAGTATTAAAGGGGGATTTATTTTGTTACAAAAACCAAAGGCTATTTTTCTAGATATGGATGGTACGATTTTAAATCATCAGAATCAGGTAAGTCTGAAGACAAAAGAGATTATTGATGATTTACGAAAGGAGGGTTTCTTCGTTTTTATAGCAACAGGAAGATCCTTTGACGAAATTACATCTGTCGTACCAGAAGGATTTGAAGTAGATGGTTATGTTACTTCCAACGGCATGGCTGGATATATAGGAAAAGAGCCGATTTTTCAACATACACTACCTTTACAATTAGTTGAAACCATTATTGAAAAGGCAAGAGAGTATAAAGTATATTATGAGCTTTTCCCATATGGAGCTTCTCGTATAACATTAAATCAAGATAAGGAGTATGTTATGCACGAAATCAGGGAACCGAAGCCGGAAAGTGTTGGGATCAATGAATGGCTTTCTCGAAAAGAAGCAATTAATGGAAAAATAGATTGGAAGGATACAATAGAGGGAAGCAAATTTTCGAAGTTTTATTTCTTTGCTCGAACGAAAGAACATATTAACCAGTGGAAGCAAGTATTAGAAGAATTAAGAAAGGAAGTCGACTTTACTGCTTCTACATCCTCTGGACATAATGTAGAAGTAATGGTTGCAAATGTAAATAAAGCAACAGGCATTAAACAAATGCTAGAGAAGTTTAGTCTATCAGCGAAAGAGACGATGGGAATTGGAGATAGTGATAATGACATCCAAATGCTGCAATTCGTTTCCATGCCAGTTGCTATGCAAAATGCACCAGAACACATTAAAGAAATAGCAAAAGAAATAACAGAGTTAACTTGTGATGAAGATGGAGTTTGTCATTTCCTAACATCTAGATTTAAGTAACGAATAAATTGCTTGTTTTTACCATATTAGTCATAGCTCCATCTGGAAAACCTATTTAGAGGCAAACAGAAAGGAGTGTTAAAAATGACGAAAAAATATAACAATGGAAGTAAGAATCAAAACTCACCAAAGGGAAATCAAACTAGTGTTAGTGGCGATAACAGTAAAGGGAATAAACGGAATAAAAATCAAAGTGATAAAACAGAAGACTAAGAGGCTGGGACAAAAGCATCTCAACTAACAATACACACGAACACTTACAAAATTATTTGTGTAAATGTTCGTGTGTATTATTTTGAAAAAAGGTTTAGAAACGAAGTGGAATGGAGCGGAGGACACTCGACTCCTGCGGGAAATAGAGGAAAGGCTGAGACCCCGCAGGCGTGCCGAGGAGGATCAGCTTACTCCCCGGCGCATCGTGCGTCTGTAGCGCAATGGAACGACTTAGTTTTTACACTTAACTATATAAAAAAAATAAAGTAGCTTTATTTAAGAGCTGGATTAAAGATTGTTCGTCTTTAAAGATTAATTATTTAGTTTAGTCCCAGCCTCTTTTATATAATTGGTTAAAAAATAGTATTTTGTAATTTTTGAATATTTGCACTGTGAAATGGGGAATTGATTGGTTCATCCACCACACTAAATGGATTTCCATCTAGATCAAAGAAATCAAAGTATTTCATTCCACCAAAATCCTTTATTTCTGTCGTTTTCACACCGTTTTTATTCAAATACTCATATACCTCTTCAATATGATCTACAATAAAATTAAAGTAGGAATTTTTTTCTTCATTTTTTACTATAAATTCAGAGGATTGGGGTATATCCACTTGAATTAATGCAAGCTGAGTGGAACCGCTTGGAAAATAAAATCCGACCCCTTCTTCCCAGCTATCAATTTTCTTTACACCTAGCATTTTTTCATACCATTTACTTGCTTTCTCTAAGTCTGTAACGGGGATAAAAATACTTCCAATTCTAAACATAACTTTCTGTCTCCCTTCTAGATTTATGATATTTATGTTGATGGAAATTTCTTAATTATGTTAAATCGAATAAATATCTTTCATTCTATTATACAATAGGAAAAATGGAGAAATGTTTTTTGGGGAAATTTAAGAGCGCTCTGAATTTGTCGAGGATTAACTTGGTATTTTTAAAGGAATTTAGCGGAAAAGCTCGAATAATTAAGTAGCTAAATCTACTTAGAAGGGCTGGTTACTAATATTGTTAGCTTTTCCGACCGTTGAACAATTATCTTATCATTTGTTAGTGATTATCTTACCAATCGTTTGGTATCTATTAGTTAGTAAAGAAGAAATTTCACAGCGAAAAAAAATAATGTCAAATTTTTCTTTCAACCTTTTTTTGATGCTTGTTCTCAGTATGGTGCATCCAATTGAGATTGGAGAGGGAGTTTATTATGATCTTAAAGTAGTTCCCATTCTATTAGCATTTGTCTATGGTGGCTTAAACACGAGTATCCTTTTAACCTTAATTTTAATAGGATATAAATTTTTTATGTTAGGGAATGCTTTTTATATGAATTTCTTTAATTACACTATTGCTGCTACCATTATTCTTATTTTAAAAAATAAATTGGTGACGCTTACCTTTAAAAAGAAATGGATAATAATTATGAGTGTTTACTGGCTAAGCGCCCTAACTCGAATTATAAATATATTCATTACCAATCAATTAGCCCAACTTCCTTTTACTTTGGTTTATACGTTTTCTACTTGGGGGGCATTATATATTGTTATCATCATGATCCAATATAATGAAGAGAAAATTCTTAATCAAACTAAAATTCAAATGGCGGAACGAGTAAATGCAGTAAGTCAATTGGCTGCATCTGTTGCACATGAGGTAAGAAACCCGATGACATCTGTGAAGGGATTTCTGCAACTAATACGTGGAGACAATAATTTATCTGAAAAACAAAGAAAATACATAGAAATATCGTTAGGAGAATTGGAACGTACAGAAACGATCATCAATGATTATTTATCAATGGCAAAACCTGTTTCGAGAGAAGAAGAGGACAATTTAAATATTACAGCTGAACTGAGGAGCATTATTGAAGTAATAACTTCTTATACAAATAATCATACTATTATCATCGATGCGGTGATCTCTAACCACCTCTATTGTAAAGGGAAAAGGAATGAATTTAGGCAGGCGATGATTAATATGATGAAAAATAGTGTAGAAGCTATGAATGGGAACGGTATATTAGCAGTCCGTGCATATGCTTTTGGAGAAAAAATTTATATTGAAATTGAAGACAATGGAATAGGAATGACGAGTAAACAGGTGAAACAATTAGGAACACCGTATTATTCTACCAAAGATAAAGGAACAGGTATTGGCCTTACCTTGGTATATCGTATTATAAGAGATATGAAGGGAGAAATAACGGTTGTCAGCAAAAAAGGACAAGGTACAATGTTTAGAATTGCCTTAGCAAAAGCAATCGCTTGATAAAGTGTGTCGATTCTTTTAATTAGAATCGACATTTTTATTATATTTTCTAATTAACTCGATGATAAAAAAGTCAATCCAAGAAATAATCGGAATGAATAGTGGCAGTACATAGATAGAAGTATGTCCTAATCCAAATAATTTAGCCTCTTCATTACATAAATAATATATCAGCGTAGATCCCACTAAAAAGACTGAATTCCAACAAAAAGCAACCAATAATGCTACCCATTTATTTTTTGTTTTTGTAAAAGTAAGAATAGATAGGATAGCAGAAAGGAAGAAGGATATAAAAATTAAGGTGCTAACCAATAGATTCCCTCCAAATCTTTCATGTTAGATGTATTTTAACATAAGTTACTTTTGATGATAGGTGAAAAATTTACATTACTTTACTAAAAATATAAAAAAGATTAAAAGAGAATAAATAGTAAAGCAATATACTAAAGATATTCTGAATAGAATTGCCTTTTTATTGATTAATATAGAGCAAGTTTGGTCTCTAATTTTTTACATAAGGAGATTGTAGAATGAATATCACAGTGGCAGGTACAGGATATGTTGGATTAGTGACAGGTGTTTGTTTAGCAGAAGTTGGTCACCAAGTTACGTGTGTGGATCCATCCCAAGAGAAAATCGTTCTATTAAACTTAGGAATTTCGCCGATTTATGAGCCGGAATTAGATGGATTAATAGAAAAAAATACGAATGCAGGGAAATTAACATTTACCACAGATTATGAACAGGCTTATGCTCAATCAGATGTTATTTTCATTGGCGTTGGAACACCAGAGAATGAAGATGGGTCAGCTAATTTACATTATGTATTCCAAGTTGTAAAGCAAATTGCCGAAAGTATAACCCGTGATTGTCTGATTGTCATTAAATCAACGGTTCCAATTGGAACAAATGACCGGTTGGAAACCTATATTAAGCATCATTTAAAACATAAAGTTGCTGTTGAAGTTGCTTCAAATCCAGAATTTCTTGCACAAGGAAGTGCGATTAAAGATACATTATATGCCTCTCGGATAGTAATTGGGGTAGAGAGTAAGCGGGCAAAAGACATATTAACTTCTATTTATGAACCATTTAAACAACCAATTTTAACGATGAATCGTCGCAGTGCTGAAATGGTTAAATATGCATCAAATGATTTCCTTGCATTAAAGATTTCTTTCATCAATGATATTGCCAATCTATGCGAGGCAGTTGGAGCAAATATCGATGACGTTACAAGTGGGATGAGCTATGATGAGCGTATAGGAAAAAAATTCTTAAATCCTGGTATTGGGTACGGTGGTTCGTGTTTTCCAAAGGATACTAAAGCTTTACATTGGCTCGCTGAAGAAGAAGGTTATGTCTTGCGTACAGTGAAGGCAGCGATAGAGGTAAATGAAAAGCAAAAATTCAAGCTAATTTCAAAAGCGAGGACCGAGTTTTCATCCTTCCATGGGCTAAAAGTGGCTGTGCTCGGACTAACTTTTAAGCCTGGAACAGATGATTTACGAGAAGCTCCTTCTATTCCTAATGTGCGGTTATTATTAAATGAAGGCGCAAAGGTACATGTATATGATCCAGTTGGAGCAGAGAACTTTAAAAAACTCTTTCCTACTGACGTAGTTTACGAAAAAATACCAGAGAAGGCACTTGAAGGGGCAGACATTTGCTTCATTTTTACCGAATGGGAAGAAATTAAGGCGATTGATTTAACCATTATTAAGGAGAAGATGAACGAACCGTTTGTTTTTGATGGGCGTAATTGTTTTCCACTGGAGGAAGCAAGAGAGGTAGGCATTAATTATTTCTCCATCGGTCGACCACATGTAAAAGGGATGAGGGCTGGAGGCAGAGATGGGGATGGCTTCCTTGTTTCATAGTCTACTTGATAAAATATATTCAATTTGCAAAGGATTCTCCAGGTTCGTTGAGAGTCCTTTTTTTTGACTAATTTAACTGTAAAATTGCTTAGCTGCACGTAGTAAGGATCCTATATATCGTCATAGGAACAGATGACAGCGTTTGTCATAAAATAAATCATAACACCAAAATAGGGAGTGAAGAAGAATGGTGAAAATCTTTATCGATCCAGGACATGGTGGGACTGATTCAGGAGCAGTAGGTAATGGGTTACAAGAAAAAGCATTAACATTAACTATTGCTAAAAAAATAGAAACTTTATTAAAAAGTTATGAAGACGTTAGTGTAAGAATGAGCCGCACTAATGATACTACTTTATCATTAACGCAACGTACGAATGCAGCAAATACATGGGGAGCTGACTTCTTTCTATCCATTCATATTAATGCTGGAGGAGGTTCTGGCTAAGAGGATTACCGTTATAATACTTTATCTGCAACTAGCAATGCTGGGAAAATCCAAGCAGCTATCCATACAGCTGTAATGAATGAACTAAAAGCTTTTGGTGTCTTTGATCGCGGGGTTAAATCAGCAAATTTCCATGTGCTAAGGGAGAGTAATATGAACGCCATGCTAACGGAAAACCTCTTTATTGATACGAAAGCGGATGCTGATTTGCTTAAAAGAAATGATGTGTTAGACGCTATAGCTCGTGGACATGTAACAGGTATTGCGAAAGCATATAATCTTAAAGTGAAAGCGACTCAACCAACTCAATCAACGCAACCAGCTCCAAAGCCTGCGACTACTTCGTCTACTCCATCTATTATGTATGATGCACATATACAAGGAATCGGCTGGCAAGGGTGGAAAAAAGATGGTCAAACAGCTGGAACCACTGGAGAATCAAAAAGGCTAGAAGCGTTAACTGTTAGATTGGTAAATACAGATGCTGAATTAGAGATGCAAGGACATGTACAAGGGAAGGGCTGGACAACGTTAAGAGGTAATGGCGAAGTAATTGGAACAATCGGTTTGGGGTTGCGTATGGAAGCTATTCGAATAAAAGTTACAGGTTTAAATGTTCAATACAGAGTCCATGTGGAATACGAAGGATGGACAGAGTGGAAAAGAAATGGAGAGGACGCAGGTACGACAGGACAGAGTAAACGAATTGAGGCAATAGAAATCAAGTTTGTTTAGGAAATCTACAATAATGTTCATTTGAATAGGAAATCGAATGAATGAAGGATAAACCCCCTAGAAAATTTGTTTTATTTATTTTCTAGGGTGAATGTATAATGATTAGCAGCTACTTAGTAATGTGATTTTGGTAAAGTAATCGTAAATGTTGTGCCAACATCAACTTCGCTAGCTACACTAATGGTTCCTTGATGACTTTCAATTATTTGAAAGCTAATCATTAGACCAATGCCCGTTCCCTTTGCTTTGGTTTCCTTCCATTTCAAATCTCACTCTTTTAAATTTACAGGTTGACTATCCTACTGATTATAAGATAATGAGTGTAGTCGAAATTTTAGAAATTATCTTACAAGGAGGTATTCTATGTTCTGGACAGAGAAAAAATTAGAAGCAAGAATAAAGGAACTAGATAAATATCGTTATCGAGATTCCATTTTCTTAGAGTCCTTTCATATACAATTAGATGAAGAAGGAAAAATTGGTGCAAGACCACCGGAAGATGGGGAATGGACAACCATTAACGTAGGAGCTAACTGGGCAGGAAGGGATCAATATGCTTGGTTAAAGACAGAAGTTGCGATTCCTGCGAGCTGGAGGGATAGAAAAGTACTAGGATATTTTGACTTTGGTATAACAGATGGAGGGACCAATTCAGGATTTGAATCATTGTTATATGTGAACCAGGAAACGTACCAAGGAGTAGATGCTAACCATCGAGAAGTTTTTCTTAAGAAAACGCATTGTGGAACAAATGTAAGCCTGATTTTTCGGCTATGGTCTGGCTTAGAGGGAGGCGGAATTCCTCAAGTTCAAGAGCATAAGATCAAGACTGCCAAGATTGGCTGGCTTGATGAAGCAACGGATGATTTATATTATACGGCAAAAGCAGTGATTCAAACGATACATATTATAGATGAAAACCGTGCGGAATACCAAGCTCTTCTTACTTCATTAAATCAAGCTTTTATGGAAATAGACTGGGTGGAGCCAGGTTCTGCTGTATTCTATGAATCTATCAACAAAGCAAATAATATTTTGAATAATGCCTTAGATAAAATGGAAAAGCAATCTGCTGTCACAATCCATGCCATTGGCCACACACATATTGATGTAGCGTGGTTATGGCGATTGAAGCATACACGAGAAAAAGCAGCGCGTTCTTTCTCAACAGTACTGCGTTTAATGGAGCAATATCCAGAATACATATTTATGCAATCACAGCCACAGCTTTATGCCTATATCAAAGAGGATTATCCAGAAATTTATGCTCAATTAAAGGATAGAGTGGCAGAGGGCAGATGGGAGCCAGAAGGTGGAATGTGGCTTGAACCTGACTGTAATTTGCCATCTGGGGAATCTTTCGTCCGACAATTATTACACGGAACAAGGTTTTTAAAAGAAGAGTTTGGTGTAACAAGTAAGTATCTATGGTTGCCAGATGTTTTTGGTTATAGCTGGTCATTGCCGCAGATTTTAAAGCAATCAGGTATTGAGACTTTTATGACGACAAAGATTAGCTGGAATCAGTATAATCGGATGCCACATGATACATTTCAATGGCGAGGTATTGATGGAACGGAAATTTTAACTCATTTTGTAACAACTCCCTATCCGAACAGCAGAGGCTGGGCTTATGACTACAATGGAGAAATGCAAGCAGATGTCGTTCAAGGTGTTTGGGATAACTATAAAGACAAAAATATTACGCAAGATTTACTGATGTCCTATGGCTATGGAGATGGTGGGGGCGGAGTAAACCGAGATATGCTGGAAATGCGGAGAAGATTTGACCGAATTCCTGGTCTTCCTCATGTGAAATCAACAAAAGCGGGCGATTATTTTGAAGCGCTTCATGAAAAAGTGAATAGCACAGATGAGTACGTCCACACATGGGATGGCGAGCTTTATTTAGAATTTCACCGCGGAACCTATACAAGCCAAGCCTATAATAAAAGAAGTAATCGAAAAAAGGAATTATTGTACCGGGAAACAGAGTTGCTAAGTGTTTTAGCAAGTGTGTTTACAGAGGATTGGTCCTCTTATCCACAGGAATCTCTTTCATAAAGGCTGGACAATTTTATTGCGAAATCAATTCCATGATATCATTCCTGGCTCATCCATTCGGGAAGTGTATGAGGATAGCATTCTAGAATATGAAGAAGCAGAGAAACTTGCATATGAAGTGCAAGAAAAAGTTTCAAACAGCATAGTAGATAAGAACGCCTTCCAATATACAGTGATGAATGATTCCTCTTGGACACGTTCTGGAATAGTAGAAATTCCGGTTAAGGACGGCTTGGAAGAGGGGCAATGGGTATCAGAACAGGAAAAAGTACTACAAGCTGAAAAAGTGAATGAGAAATGGCTTGTACAAATGAAAGATGTTCCATCCCATGGACTAGCTAATATTGCCTTTATATCTGGTAATATTGGAGGACAGGATAAACAATCCTCTTTTGTGATAAATGAATCTGGGATTGAATCATGTTTTTATAAAATTAGTTGGAATGAAAAAGGACAATTAAGTCGTATTTTTGATAAAAAGGCACATAGAGAGATCTTAAAAGCAAAGCAAACAGGGAACGTACTGCAAGTTTTTGAAGACAAACCTTTGAGATGGGAAGCCTGGGATATAGACATTTTCTATCAAGAAAAGCATAAAGAGATTTCAGCCCTTGAAAATATTGAAGTGGTAGAGAATAACTCCTTACGTGCAGTAATACGGTTTATGTGGACGTATCATCATTCTAAAATAGTGCAGGAGCTTATTCTTTATTCAGAAAATCCGAGAATGGATTTTAAGACAGAGGTTGATTGGCATGAACAACATCAGCTATTAAAGGTTGCATTTCCTGTAGAGATTCGATCTACACAAGCAACCTATGATATTCAATTTGGAAATGTCCAAAGACCTACTCATTGGAATACAAGCTGGGATTATGCTAAGTTTGAAACAGTTGGACACCAATGGGCAGATCTATCAGAACATGGCTATGGAATTAGTCTTTTGAACGATTGTAAATATGGCTATGACATTAAAGATTCTACGATGCGTCTTTCCCTAATTAAATCTGGAACTTATCCAGATTATCTACAGGACCAAGGAGCTCATACGTTTACTTATTCGATTTTGCCCCATGAAGGCGACTGGAGAGAAGGTAGAACTGTCCAAGAGGCGTGGGATTTGAATCAGCCGTTAAAAGGATTAGAAGGAAAGTTAAAAACCACTGATTTCTCTTTATTCAAGGTAGCGTCCAGTCATTGTCTAATTGATGCAGTCAAAAAAGCAGAGGATGATAATAAAATCATTGTTCGTTTACATGAATTTATGGGGAAAAGGGGAATGGTAGAGCTAACATCAGATTCCCTTATTCAATCTTGGCGAGAATGCAATATTATGGAGCAACCAATTGGCGATAAACAGGAAAATGCAAAGCTATCATTTGAAATTAAGCCATATGAAATTAAGACGTTTTTAGTGGAAATCTAAATTTTCTAGGCAGGCTCTAAAGTGTTAAATATACTTTGAAGTCTGCCTTTTGCATGTTTTAATTGAAGGAAGCTTATACTTGGCCTTTTCTTATGTAACTCACAAATAATCGCTATTTTAAAAGACTTGTCTAAAGAAGGGGCAATATAACTAAACGAAAAACAGCATTTAATATAACAATTAGAACTTTTGGAAAAATTATTTCGTGCCCAGTATATAGGGACAAAGAGAGAAGGAGGAATAAAGGATAAAGTATTTATTGTACAAAACCCTTTCCCATTAGAAATACAATGCTACAGAGGTGCAATATATATAGAAATGAGAAAACTTTTGATAGAACCACTAAAAGAAGTTAGGGTCTATTTTTCTTTGTTATTTTCAATGCTTTTTCTAAAGGGATTATATCTTTCTCGATTGCCTTTAAATCAGACTGACACTTTTTTAATAGGTTTTGAATTTCATTCCATTTTTTGTTTTGAATCATAATAGCTTCTCCTTACATAATTGTGGTAATAATAAAAATTATGTGCAGTAAAGAAGAAGTATTCGTATTAAGAGTTGTTTCTTAGTTATTTTATGATAGAGGAAGTTACTTAGCAGGAGATTTTATATAAATTAATCTTAGTATAGATGAACATAGTGCAGAATTTTGCTGCGGAATGAAGATGTGATTTTGGAATGGAAGGCGAATACATGAAAAACGGATATATAATCCAAAAGGAAGTGGATATGATCCAAATCTAATTTTCAATCCCAAACCACCTGCAATATTAAAATTGAACTGGACTGCCAATAATGACAGACCAGTTCAATTTACCACAAATCATTTAATCAAATCTAAACAACCTCTTTAATCGCCTTGTTCTTCCTCAATGGCCAAGCTTCTACTCCCTTAAGACCCTTGATATCATTTCGGTAGAAAACAGGTTCTTTTCCTAGCTTTCTCTGTTTCATATAATGATCAAGTGCTTTAAAGGCAATAGGTCCGAGAATGGCGATAGCAGCTAAGTTTACAAGAGCCATTATTGCCATCGTAAAGTCAGCGAGATCCCAAACGATTTGCAGATTAGCTACTGCACCAAACATTACCATTCCAAGTGCTAATACTCGATAAAAGTTTAAGAAATTTTTGCTTTTACTAATAAACGGTAGGTTTGCTTCGCCGTAATAGTAGCACCCGATGATGGAAGTAAAGGCGAATAGGAATATGGCAATACCTAAGAAAATGCCACCCCATGTGCCAAAGTGTTCTGCCATCGCAGCTTGTGATAATTCAATGCCTGTTAAGCCTGATCCATATGCATCAGAAGTTAGGATAATAAAGGCAGTTGCAGAACAAACGAGTAAAGTATCAAAGAATACACCGAGGGCCTGAATAAATCCTTGTTTTGCCGGATGGGATACAGATGCGGTTGCAGCCGCAATGGGATCTCCTCCAATCCCAGCTCCATTGGAGAAGAGACCTCTTTTAACTCCATTCATAATAGCTGCAGCAATTCCGCCGCCAACTACTTGTTCCATACCGAAGGCACTTTTAAAAATTAATGCTAAAACATGAGGAATCTCTGTAATATTAGTGATTACTACAAAGATTGCAAGAAGAATATAGCCTAAGGCCATAAAGGGAACGATAAGAGATGAAATATCAGCAATACGTTTAATACCACCAAAAACAACTAAACTAGTAAGAATGACCAAGGCAACTCCAGCGATAATGGGACTAAGGCCAAATGAGTTTTCTAATGCAACAGCAATCGTATTACTCTGTACTGCATTAAAGGTAGTACCATATGAAAGAATCATCATGACAGCGAAAAGGGCACTCATCCACTTTTTATTCAGCTGCTTTTTCATATAGTAGGCAGGACCACCTTTGAAACGGCCATTGTCTTTTGCTTTATAAATTTGTGCCAAAGTATTTTCCACAAATGAGCTTGCACTGCCGAGAATAGCTACCATCCACATCCAAAATACTGCTCCAGGTCCTCCAATTGCTAAGGCAATGGCTACTCCTGCAAGATTGCCTGTACCAATTCGAGTACCTGCCCCTACGAAAAATGCTTGTAGAGAAGAAATTTGTTTTTTCTCTGTGTGTTCAGGTGGCTTCTCTTTCACTTTCAGTAAACGAAACATTTCTTTTACATACCTGATTTGTGCAAATTTCGATCCAATGGTGAAGTATACCCCTAGTCCGAGCAGGACGGCTATCAACACATACCCCCAAAGTACCGTATTTCCACTTGCAATTAACTTTTCAATAATATTCACGCAACCCCTCCCAAAAATTTTATGGTTTCGATTATCTCGAAAAATGTTGCACCTGTCAAATAAAATTGGTCGTTATCACTGTCAAAAAACCGATGTGGATATTTATGGAATCGTCTGTATCCCTTATTATTATTGGCTTTAATTGATAGTGCTAAATAATTAAATTATTTAAAAAATTATTTTAGAGTGTACGAGAAGAAAGCAGTTAATAATTACTTTTATAGACAGGGTAGAGCTTCATTTTATCTGTATGCTGCTTCATTAATTATTGTTAATAAACCATACAATAGTGGTACTTATGTCATGTTGGAAAAAATTCAAATCGTCCCCTTTGACAACATCTACTTACTAATGGTAAGTTAGTTGTTGTCTATAACGAAATAGAAAGTTGGAGGGGAATTATGTCACAATTAGAACAAGTTATGAAGAGTCGTAAGTCAGTTAGAGTTTATGATTCTACTCACAAAATGGATAAACAGGAATTAGAAGAAATCATAGAGATGGCTACAAGTGCTCCATCTTCAAGTAATCTACAATCTTGGAGATTTATTGTTATACAAGATCAAGAAATCAAAAAAGAGTTACGAGCAATTGGAAACAATCAAGCGCAAATTGAAGATTCTTCCGCAATTATTGCAGTATTAGGAGATACAGAAGCTTATAGAAACGTAGAGAAAATCTATGAACAAAATGTTTCTCTTGGTTACATGGATCAAGCTATTGCAGATAGAACAATTAGCAATACACAAAGCATATACCCTAATCTTCCAAAACAAACACTAGCTCAAATTGCTAGCTATGATGCAGGATTAATTTCTATGCAAATTCTATTACTAGCCAAAGAACGTGGATATGATACGGTAGTAATGGGAGGCTTTGATAAAGCAGCATTTGCCAAACGGTTTGATTTGCCTGAAAATCAATTTCCAATTACATTAATTGCTATAGGTAAAGCCACTGCACCTGCTTTTAATACAAGTAGATTGCCGGTTGACAAAATTACGAAATTTTATTGATTAATAAAGAAAAAGTGCCTTGATTCTTGAAAGAAAAAAGGCACTTTTCTAAAAAAACTAGTCTATCTCATTTGCTGAGGTTTCACCAGCTATACGGCCAAATACGATGATGTCAGCAACAGCATTTCCGCCAATTCTATTTCCTCCATGAATACCACCCGTAACTTCACCAGCAGCATAAAGTCCCTTAATTTTATTGCCCTTTTTATCTAAAACATGAGTCTGTGTATCAATTTTTAATCCACCCATAGTATGATGGATACCTGGAGTTACAGGAATAGTATAATAGGGTCCTTCCGCTAATGTTTGGGTTAGATGAGTTCGGTCAAACTCTTCGTCATTATTATTATTAACGTATTTCGTATAATTTTTTAAAGTAGTAGCAAGGGTGCTGCTGTCTATTCCAATTTCGCTTCCAAGCGCTTCTATTGTCTCCCCTTTTGTAGCGTAACCATCTTCAATATATCCCGATAAGGAGGCGTTTTCATCTGCCATTTCTTGATTTACGACAAGATAAGCGATTTTATCTGTTTGTGCCAAAATATTTTTGGAAACAATGTCACGTGTCAATAATTCATTAGTAAATCTTTTTCCTTCTTTGTTTACTAAAATAGCTCCGTCACCGCGTAGTCCTTCCGTAAATAGGTAACCTGTTTCTGGATCGGTTGTTGGATGTATTTGAATTTGGTCTATATCGACAAGATCAGCCCCAACTTCTTCTGCCATAGTAATTCCTGATCCTGTTGCTCCAGCATGATTTGTTGTGGAGAAACCTTCCAAATTTTCATTGTATTCAATAACCATTTCAGCATTTGCGCCAAAACCACCAGTTGCTAAAATAACAGATTTTGAATTAATGGTGAATGGATTCATATTTTTATCGGTAGCTTTTACTCCTACGATAGTACCATCTTTTTCAATTAAACTATCAGCTGTAGTGTTTAATAGAATAGGAATATTTAATTCTTTCAATTTATTGGATAAGACTTCCACAATAACAGGGCCAACAGGAGATCCGTCTTCCGGCTGATGAATTCTTGGATTTGTTTGCCCTCCTGATAAAGTTACCTTGGTTAACCCTGCTCCCATATCATTTAGCCATTCTAGTGCGTCAGGGGCATTATCTACTAGAGTTTTTAGCAGCTGTGGATCATTTAAGTTCTTGCCGCCTTTCATCGTATCATCATACCATGTTTGTTTGTCGTCTTTTATTCCATCTGCTTCTTGGTATTTTGTGCCGGCAACATTCATTCCGCCTGTGGCTCTATTGGTGTTTCCACCAATAATAGGCATTTGTTCCAAAATGACAACAGACTTACCAGCTTCGCTCGCTTTTAAAGCTGCTGAAAGCCCAGCCCCACCTGCACCTATTATTGCAATATCAACATCTAAGTCTTCCTGTTGTTGTTCTTCTACAATTACTTTATTTGCTGCATCTTTTAAGGCTTCTATATCTGCGCCTGACTTTTCCAAGGCTTTTGTAACAGCTTCAATAATCCCGTTACTAGATTCACTTGCTCCAGACACTACATCAACCGCTAAACTTTGTGACGATATTATATCATTTGTTAATTGTGTAGTTGCCCCATCACTTATACTACCTGTTTCTTTATCTGCACTGATTTCAATCTTTTCAATCTTATCTTTTGAAACCACTACAGTGGCTTTAATTTCTCCTCCATGACCAGTTGAAACGCCTTCATATGTACCAGCATTAAATTTTCCTTTTTCCTCTGTATTCGTATTGTTACTACATCCTGCTATTATGAGCATGAATATAGCTATAAAGACGAATGATATACTAGTTAATTTTTTCATAAAAGTTAACCCCTCTCTCTTTATAATGTTCAATTATTCACAATGTTTATCATAGGTGAAAATATCCACCAACCGTTATGAAAATAGCAATGTTCAAAATAAGTTCATAAATCTATGAATATTTTGTGAATATAATTTTGGTTTAGAAAGTCGTTCTTTTGAAATTCTATACAATTCAAGCTAAACTAAAAGAGAATTCAAAAAGAGGAGTGTGGAAAGATGAACGATGTTACATTAAATAATGGCTTAAAGATGCCCCAACTAGGATTTGGCGTATGGCAGGTTCCTGATGAGGAAGCGGCTGTTGCTGTTACGAATGCCTTTAAAGTTGGCTATACCTCTATTGATACAGCGATGGTATATCGAAATGAACAAGGCGTTGGAAAAGCAATTAAAGATTCGTCTATCCCCCGTGAAGATTTATTTATCACAACAAAGGTTTGGAATAGTGATCAGGGCTATGCGAATACGCTAAGAGCATTTGATGAAAGCTTAGAAAGATTAGGCCTTGATTATGTTGATCTCTATTTGATTCACTGGCCAACTCCACAATTTGATGAGTATGTTGATACATATAAGGCATTAGAAAAGTTATATAGAGATGGCAGAGTAAAGGCCATTGGTGTTTGCAACTTTGAAATGGAACACTTAGAGCGCATTTTAAATGAATGTGAAGTAAAGCCTGTTTTGAATCAGGTTGAATGTCATCCGTACTTAGCCCAAAATGAATTAAAAGAATATTGTGCAAAGCATGATATATTTGTTGAAGCGTGGAGTCCACTTGATCAAGGAGGAGAAGTCCTTCAAGATGCAGTCATCCAACAGATAGCAGTAGCAAAAGGGAAAACACCAGCACAAGTAGTACTACGTTGGCATTTGCAAAATAATACGATCGTCATTCCGAAATCAGTTACACCATCTCGTATTGAGGAAAATTTTCAAGTATTTGATTTTGAATTAACAAATGAGGAAATGAAACAAATTAATGAACTAAACCGCGACAGACGAAAAGGTCCACATCCAAATGATATGAATAAACGATAATAAAGAAAAGGAAATAGAGATGCTAAAAAAACTAGCAATTCTATTTCCTCTTACTTTGTTTACAGTTAGGAGAATGTTTATGAAGCCTCATTCCTCTACCGAACACTCCTAAATCGATACTCTTAATTACTTTCTTTTCACAGAACCTTTAAAAAGGATTTGTTCCGATTACAGTAGCTGCTTTTACATAGATTCTTGGATGTAATTTTAATTGAGAAACAATAAGTTCAGCAATATCTTCTGGCTGCATATACTTCTCTGCACTGCCTTTGATTAAATCAGTTTGAACAGCTAGCTCTGTTGCAACAGTGCTTGGTGTTAAGGATGTAACGCGAATATTGTTTCTGCGTACCTCTTGTGCCAATGATTCTGTCATTCCAATTAGACCGAATTTAGAAGCACTATAAGCACTAGATGTTGCTGCCCCATTTAAACCATTTGTGGAAGAAATATTGATAATATCTCCACCATTTTTTTCAATTAATTGTGGCAGAACTGCTCGAGTTACATAGTATGGACCCATTAGGTTTACATCAATGATTTTCTTCCATTCTTCAGGATTCATGTCCAATAGAGACTCAAATTTTCCAATTCCAGCATTATTAATCAAAATATCTGCTTTTCCAAGCTCTTTTGTTAATGTCGCGACTGCTTCGTTTACTTCTTCTAAAGAAGAGACATCAACAGTTGCATAAGCAGCTTTAACACCAAGTGCTTCAACCTCTGTTACTACTTCTTTTAACGCTTCTTCTGTACGAGCGAGTAAGCCAACATTTACTCCTTCATTTGCTAATGAAATTGCTACAGCTTTCCCAATTCCTCTTCCAGCTCCTGTAATGAATGCAATTTTTCCTTTTAAAGCTTGTGCCATTATAAGCAACTCCTTCCAAGATAAACTCCTCTTTAAATATCTTTTACTATTTTATAATTTTCTCTAACCATAAGCAAGAAAGCCGCTTAGAGAAAAAGACCCCTTCCCTTTTTCATTGTGTAAGAGAGGAAAAACAAGGATAATAAAGTCAAGTTGTTCCTACAAAAAAGGAGGATTAGATATGTCTTTTTCCTTGTCTCCTATTGGTTTGGTTATTGCTATTGGATTACTTTTACCGAATATCCTGTTTATTATTTTTTTTCCACCGAAAAATATACCTTCTAAAACGAGAAGCACCCTTCTTATCTTTCCTTTTATGGAAAGGGTAGGACAAATAGGCTGTCTATTTCTATTATCTACTACTAATTCGGTAAAAGTAATAGACGAGTGGTTGATTTTATCCTTTCTTTTTCTCCTCTTGTATTATCTTCTTTGGATAAGGTATGTAAAGAATGACCGAGACTACAGCTTTCTTACAAAGTCTTTTCTGTTTGTTCCTATTCCATTGGCAATTTTGCCTTGCTGTATTTTTTTCGTATCAGCTATTTGGGGACATTCTATATGGTTAGGAATAGGTACTATTATTTTTGCAATTGGTCATTGGAAAGTAAGCTCGGATAGTGCGGAATGATTCTTCAGTTGTTTCTTTCTATTACTATTTAAATAGACTATTTTTCTTTTGTTGTGGGAATTTTCCCGTTAGTTGGGACGTTTATCTATAAATGACAGCGTTTACCTAAATGGTCCGGTGTTATTGAAACAGCTTTCATACGATGATTAAATAGAGGTAGAAGTTAATAATTAAAGAGGAGGGATTCATATGATGCAAAAGCTTCAACGATTTGGTGGAGCGATGTTTACACCAGTACTATTATTTGCATTTTCAGGTATTGTTCTTGCCATTACTATTATGTTAAATAATCCTCAAATTGTCGGTAGTATAGCAGATGAAGGTACCACGTGGAATAGTATTTTAACTATTTTGGAAAATGGCGCATGGACAGTATTTAATCAGATGGAATTGCTTTTTGTAATCGGCATTGCACTTGGATTAGCTAAAACAGCTAATGCAAGAGCAGTAATGGAAGCAGTTGTTGTTTATCTTACTTTTAATTATTTTCTATCAGGCATATTAGAATTCTTTGGACCAACATTCGGTGTTGACTTTACTCAAGAAGTTGGCAGTACTAGTGGAATGAAGCTAATTGCTGGCATAAAAACATTGGATACAGGAATTATCGGAGCAATACTAATTTCTAGCATAACGGTCTGGCTTCATAATAGTTATTTTGAAAAGAAGTTACCCGAATGGCTTGGGATATTCCAGGGATCTACGTACATTGTCATTTTAGGTTACTTTATAATGATACCTATCGCAGTTGTTGTAGCATGGATATGGCCGATTATTCAATCTGGAATCGGTTCTCTTCAAGGATTTTTAGCTAGTTCAGGAACATTAGGTGTATGGTTTTATCATCTTTTTGAAAGGGCTTTAATCCCAACAGGGTTGCATCACTTTATTTATACACCATTTATGTTTGGTCCAGCTGTTGTAGAAGACGGGATCGTTAAATATTGGATGGGTAATCTTGGGGACTTTGCACAAAGTACGGAATCACTAAAAACTTTGTTCCCAGCTGGTGGCTTTGGATTATATGGAAACTCCAAGATGTTTGCGGCGCCAGGTATTGCATTAGCAATTTATTTCACAGCAAAAAAAGAAAAAAGGAAGAAAGTAGCAGCTCTTCTAATCCCAGCAACCTTAACCGCTGTACTAGCAGGGATTACAGAACCGCTAGAATTCACTTTCTTATTTGTTGCACCTGTATTATTTGCTGTTCACGCTGTACTAGCGGCTACTTTGTCAGCAGTGCTATATACGTTCGGAGTAGTAGGAGATATGGGTGGCGGTTTGATTGAAATAATGTCTAAAAACTGGATTCCATTATTCGGTAATCATTGGGATGTTTATGTAACTCAAATTGTAATTGGGTTAATTTTTACCGGTATATACTTTTTCGTTTTCCGTTTTCTTATCTTGAAGTTTAACTTTGCTACACCTGGAAGAGAGACGGATGAGAAGGAGGTTAAACTATATAGAAAGAAAGATTATCAAGAAAAACAAAAAGGCAGAGATAAAAAAGATGAGGTTGCAGCAACTGTTGTGGAGAACAGTTATAGAGAAAAAGCGGAGATATTTCTTCATGCATTAGGTGGTACAGAAAATATCGAAACAATAAATAATTGCGCAACAAGATTAAGAATTAGTGTAAAAGATCCAACTCTCGTTATGCCCGATAGTGCCTTTAGAGAAGGTGGTGCTCACGGAGTTGTTAGGAATAATAAAGGAATTCAAATTATTGTAGGTTTATCCGTTCCGCAAGTAAGAGAAGAGTTCGAAAAATTAAAAAATGAAGAATAGGAGAGATTATCTATGAATAAATTTTCAATTACAGTAGCAGGTGGAGGTAGTACTTTTACGCCAGGAATAATATTAATGCTTTTAGAAAACTTAGATAAGTTTCCGATAAGACAAATTAAATTTTACGATAATGATAAAGAACGTCAACAGCAAGTGGCAGATGCGTGCGCAGTAATCATTAAAGAAAAAGATCCTGAAATTAATTTTTTAGCTACAACAGAACCAGAAGAAGCTTTTACTGACATTGACTTTGTAATGGCCCATATTCGTGTAGGAAAGTACGCAATGAGAGAAAAGGATGAAAAGATACCATTAAGATATGGGGTAGTAGGTCAAGAAACATGTGGTCCTGGAGGTATTGCCTATGGAATGAGATCGATTGGAGGCGTATTAGAAATATTAGATTATATGGAAAAATATTCACCTAATGCATGGATGTTAAATTATTCAAACCCAGCTGCTATTGTTGCAGAAGCTACTAGAAAATTGCGACCTAATTCAAAGATACTTAATATTTGCGATATGCCAATAGGAATTGAAAATCTGATGGCAAAAATAGTAGGTCTCCCATCTAGAAAGGATATGACGATTCGCTATTATGGTCTGAATCATTTTGGCTGGTGGACAGATATTCGTGATAAAGATGGAAATGATTTAATGCCAAAATTAAAAGAGCATGTACAAGAATATGGTTATGACTTAGCAAAAAATGAAGGCCAACATGCCGATGAAAGCTGGCAGTCTACTTTTAGAAAAGCGAAGGATGTATATGCAGTTGATCCAGATACCTTACCGAATACGTATTTAAAATACTATTTCTATCCTCAAGACGAGGTAGCGCACACGGATCCTAACTATACGAGAGCAAATCAGGTTATGGATGGAAGAGAGAAATTTATATTCTCTCAATGTAATAGAATTGCAGATTTAGGTGCCACAGAGGGCTCGGAGTTAGAAATAGATGAACACGCTTCCTATATTGTAGATTTAGCCCGTGCAATAGCATATGATACCCAAGAAAGAATGCTTTTAATTGTCGAAAATAATGGAGCAATCCAAAATTTTGATCCGACTGCAATGGTAGAGGTACCATGTATTGTGGGAGTAAATGGTCCTGAACCATTAGTGCAAGGAACTATTCCACGATTCCAAAAAGGGTTAATGGAGCAACAAGTAGCTGTAGAAAAATTGGTAGTGGAAGCTTGGGAAGAGCAATCTTACCAAAAACTTTGGCAAGCAATTACCTTATCTAGAACTGTTCCAAATGCTAGAGTCGCTAAACAGATATTAGATGATTTAATAGAGGTAAATAAAGAGTATTGGCCAGAACTTCATTAAGGAATAGAAAAAAGGGTGTTTAGTACCCTTTTTTCTTCTATTTTTAGAAATATTTTCTCCACAAACACTTATCCCTTATAATGATAATAAGGGAGGAATTTGGTGATGCTGAAAGACTTAATGAATAAATATTATGATGCTTTATCTGAAAATGATTTATATCTCATAAACTATGTTCTCAATCATATAGAAGAATGTAAGAATATGAGCATTTTAGAGTTATCCGATACATGCAATATTTCCAAGTCTTCTATTCTAAGAATGACCCAAAAAATAGGCTTTAGCGGTTATAGTGAGTTTAAGTACTTTTTGAAAAATGAGCCTAAACAACTGGACACAAATCTAGATTATTATACGATGCAAATAAAAGAAATAGAAACGACGAGAAAGATATACAAAAATATACATACAGAAGTAATTTATGAACAGATTAGTAATGCAGATACGATATATGGGTTTGCAAGTGGCTGGGGACAAAGAAATGCATTGGAAGAAATGTCGCGTCAATTTATTTCTAATAATAAAAAAATGTACATTATCCCTGCAGAAACAGAGTTTGATTTTCTTCTAGACAAAATGAAGCCAACAGATCTAGTAATTGTTATATCTTTAAGTGGAGATGTTAAGAATATAATAGCTCAATTAAGACAGTTGTCCGTAAAATCCATTCCTACACTGTCCATCACTTCCTTTCATAACAATCATCTAGCAACATTATCTACATATAATATTTATTATGAATCATTTGAGTTAGGTAAGCATTTTGGTATTGAACATAGATCATTGCTTGGATTATTTACAGTTATTGATTCCATTTATAGAGGCTATTTAGAATATACCATTAGAAAGAAAAATAGAAGAATTATAGGAGGTGATTAACATTGGCAAAAACGATTGTCGAAAAATTAAATTTAAAAAAATATAAAAAAATGGCGATTCTTAATAATCCAAAAGAAACTGATTATTTTTTAGGATTGGATGAGTATGATGATGAGCTACTATCTAAATATGATGCTATATTTGGATTTGTACTAGATATGATTGAGATGCGAGAAATGGTTGATACGATTATTCGAAAAGAATCTTTAAATAAGAAAGGCTATATTTTTTTAGCGTATCCAAAGAAAGGGAATATAGTCTACTCAACATATATTCATCGGGATGAACTATTCTCGGGATTAAATACAGATTCAGAAGGGTACGTCGGGGAAAGTACGATAAAATTTGCGCGAATGGTTGGATTAGATGATGTATTTACTGTAATTGGTTTAAAAGAGGAAGAAAAAAAGAAGAAAGTAGCAGTTTCCTCAAAAGCGAGCCAGCGTGTAGATGATTACATAGAAAAAATACCAGATATTGAAAAGGATTTAACAGATTCGCCGGAGCTATTATCCTTCTACCAATCCCTAACACCAGGGTATCGCAAGGACTGGGCGCGGTATGTATATAGTGCAAAGCAAGAAGGAACGAGAGAAAAAAGGAAAGCGGAAATGAGGATAATTCTTCAGTCTGGTTATAAAAGTAGGGATATTTATAAAAGAGGGTATGGAAGAGAAAAATAAGCATTTTTTTTAGAGGCTGGGACAAAACTAAATAACCAATCTTTAAAGACGAACAATCTCTAATTTAGCTCTTAAATAAAGCTACTTTCTCATGATGGTTATCTATGTTTTTAAATATAGTTAAGTGTAAAAACTAAGTCGTTCCATTGCGCTACAGACGCACGATGCGCATGGGAGGAAGCTAAGCCTCCTCGCATGCGCTGCGGGGTCTAAAGCGTTTCTATTTCCCGCAGGAGTCGAGCGTCCTCCGCTCCATTTCACTTCGTTTTTAAACTATTTTCAAAACTGAAAAACACGAACTTTTATGTATATTATCTATACGAAAGTTCGTGTTTATTATTAGTTGAAATGCTTTTGTCCCAGCCTCTTTTCACTATTTTACTTTTGTCGCATCAACTATTCGTATTTCTCCATTTTAAAAAAGTGCTTTCCATTAAATCAATAAGTACAAAAAGAAGAAAACCTACTAAGCTTAAGACGATAATTCCGCTATACATATCAAGGTAATTTATGCGCATCCAAGCGTCCATTATATAATAGCCCATTCCATATTCCGTTCCGTATATTTCTGTGAAAAATAGAATGGAGGTAGCTGTTCCTAATGCAATACGAATAGAGCTAAGTATAGAAGAAAGCGCAGCAGGTAATGTGATTTCTTTAAATTCTCGCCATCTACTAGTGCCAAGACATCGAAGGATATAGTAGGTTTCTTTGGGAATATCTTTAACACTATCTCGAACAGCTATAATAATTTGGAAAACGATAATTAAAACAATCATAATAATTTTTGATGACTCTTTTAAGCCGAATATTAGCATGACAGCTGGCAGTAAGGAAATCTTCGGAATGGGATAAGTAAAATAAATAATGGGATTTAATATCTTATTCCATTGTTTAGATTGCCCCATCAATACACCAACTAGTAAACCGATACATACAGAAATTGCTATTCCAACAAAAATTCGAACAAGACTATAGCCTAAATGAATGTAAATATCTTGTGATACTAAAGAGTAAAGATTAGAAAGAACCTCTTTAGGTGCTGGCAATATTGGTTTGTTGATGATGAGAGAAGCGGCATACCAAAGAAGAATAATGGAAATAAAGCCAAATAAGAAATCCTTCCATTTATCAATGATTTTCATTTTTTCCATTCCTTTGTCATGATATTTCGAATATCCGTTGCGATTTGTAAATACTCTATGGATGTTCGTTTGTTGTCAACCTTGTGAACAGGATTATCTAAAATGGTGATTATTCTTCCAGGAGAAGGAGACATAATCACAATTTTAGTCCCTAAATAAATGGCCTCTTCTATACTATGAGTAATAAGCAAGGTTGTAATATTTTGTTCCTTCCATATCTTCAAAAATAGCTCTTGAATACTTTCCCTCGTCAGCGCATCCAATGCAGAAAATGGTTCATCCATTAAAAGGATATCAGGTTGTAGAACAAAAGCTCGTGCAATCGCAACTCGCTGTTTTTGACCGCCGCTCAAGTTATTTGGATATCGCTCTTTTAGTGTCGAAATTTCAAGTTTTTCCATTATTTCTTCGATGTTGTTTAAGGTTGTTCTGTCTATGTGACGACCTTTTACTTTTAAGGCTAGTAGGATATTGGCGAAAACTGTTTTCCAGGGTAGCAGTCCATAGTTTTGGGGAATTAGCCCGATTGTATGATGTTTTGCCGAGATATTCTCTTTATTTAGCAAAATCGCTCCTTTACTATAAGGAGTTAAACCAGAGATAGCCTTTAGCAATGTTGATTTCCCACAGCCTGAAGGACCGATAACAGCATAGATTTCACCTGTATTGATTTGTAAACTAATATTTTTTAAGACTGCGGATTTAGTTTTATCATAGAAGACATCTACATTTTTTATTTCTAACATTATAAACTCCTTTAAATAAAACTTTTAGCAATGGAAGCTGAACAACCCATTGGCTTCTAGTTCCTTTTAGCCAATAGCAGATTTATCCATTTCGAATTTTAATTAGCAAGAGGTGAGAGTCTTACTGAAATTAACGAGTGGGATAAAAAATAGGGGGAGCTCCCCCATAATATTTATATGAAATGCATAAGGAAGGATAACATCCTTATTTAATCGCTATATTTGATAGTACATCTGCTGGTTTTAATTCTTTTGTTAATAGTTCTTTGCTTTTTAACCAGTCGAAAGCTGCTTGTATATCTTCCTCTTTCGCAAGGCTGTTTTTTCTGAATTCTGGCAACTGGATTTGCTCTTTTAGCTCCTCAGGATAACCAATTTTATCAATAACGATATCCATATATTCATCAATTGCATGTGTATTTAAATAATCAACCGCTTCATCATAGGCTTCATAAAAGGCGATAATTTCAGGACATTTCTTCTCAATAGATTCTTGCGTAAATGCAGTAATAAATGGATCAATCTTTAGTGAATCTGTAGATGTTAATTCCTTAAGTCCTGCATGTATTCCCATGGTGACAAAAGGTTCTGGAAGAACAGCAGCATCTGCTTGGTTATTAGTAAGTAGCTCAAGTCTAGTTGGAATGGAAGGAACCTCTTCTTTTGTTACATCCTCAGCTGTTAATCCCACTGATTCTAATGCTTTATCCAATGTATATTCAATCGAAGTATTTTTGGAAACAATGACATTTTTCCCTTTTAAATCATGAATATCAGCAATGCTTGGATTGGCAAGAAATACAAAGCTTCCAGTTGTAGAGCCGGTGATTTTTACATCGAATCCTGCTTCGTTATATAAACCAATGGCTATTAAATCGCTAATAATACCGTCTAAATTTCCACCTTGGAATGCGGCATCTCTATCTTTAGCGCTTTTAAATGTCTGCAATTCTACCTCTACATTATGTTTTTGAAAGTAGCCCTGTTCTTCGGCAATTATCATGGGGATGGCATCAATCGAACCAATTAAGCCAAAGGTGATTTTATTGGAACTACTTTTGGTAGATTCAGTAGTATCCGAACAGGCGGTTACGGTCAAAAGAATCATTAACATAAAGGGGATGAGTAAGTATTTTCTTGCAAATTTCATTTTATTAGCTCCATTTCTTGAATAAATTATTTTCAATTTGTAAGGAATCAAGTATTTTACCAACCATAAAATCAATTATGTCGTTCAGTGTAGTTGGCTTACTATAAAAGCCAGGCGAAGCTGGAAATATCGTGGCACCTGCTTTTGTTAATGTCAGCATATTTTCTAGATTAATGAGATTCACTGGTGTTTCCCTCGCTAAAAGAATAAGTGGACGTCTTTCCTTTAAACAAACATCTGCTGCACGGTCAAGGAGATTGTCGGAGATGCCATGCGCAATCTCAGCAAGAGTCCCCATTGAGCATGGTGCGATAATCATTCCATCTGTATGATAAGATCCACTTGCAACGCTTGCGAAAAAATTTGTTGCATCTTCAAGAACAGTCTTGTAGCCTTCTTGCTGTAAATTTTTTAAAAAGGTCTCTAAATAAATATCTGTTTCAAAAGTAATTACTTGTTTCGCCGTATCTGTGGCGATAACGTGAACCAAATAGTCTCGTTTTGCAAGCTCTTCGATTAGTCGTAAACCGTATATACTGCCGCTAGCTCCAGTAAGACCAACTATAAATGTCTTCATTTTAGTCCTTCTTTCAAGATAGAATTATTTTATTTGTGATGAAAATCACAAATAAATGTCGACGATAGGAAAAAGAATAAATACTACACTAACTATTTCGTTAATACTATAGGAAGCGATTTTTGCATGAGTCAAATTCGTCGGTTTAACAATAAGATGTTCAATGATTAAGAGAACGGTGATAATTAATATGCCAATGAAGTAAATCCATCCAAACGTTACGGTAAGGAAGCCAACGAAATATAAAAACAAAATCGCAACAAAATGTAGGAAAGCTGAAATATATAAACCATTCTCTAGACCAAATTTTGCTGGAATCGAATGAATACCATTGGCACGATCAAATTCCACATCCTGTGAACCATAAATAATATCAAAGCCTGCTACCCAGCATGCGTTAATGACAGATAAGAATATGGGGATGAAAATAGTGTTTTCCATGCTAAGTCCTGAAATAAATAAATGTATCGTATGCTGAAATAGCTGTCCTACTTGAGCAAAGTTTCCAAATAAAACAGATTTTAATAAATCAACTAAAGCTACAAACGCTGGCGTAAAGTCACCTAAATCGCCGGTAACCGCAATCCAAGCTCCCATTGGTGCAATGGCACAGGTCACTCCAAGAAAGAGATGGCATAGAAAAGTAAATCGTTTCGTGTAAGAATAGGCCACCAGAAAGATAAGTGCTCCTGGAGAAAGTAATGCACATAATGGATTAATAAAGAAAGCGGAAAGGACCATTATGACAAAACAGAAACAGGAGAATAGGATAACTTCTTTTTTTGACAATACTCCCTGAGGAAGCTGCCTAGATGATGTTCGTGGATTTTTTGCATCTATTTCTGCATCTATTACTCTATTAATTGCATTTGCTCCCGTCCTTGCACTTAATAGTGACAGAAAGATTAAGCTAATCTTCCAAGGAGGCAAAAAGCTATTTTCTGTAAGTTTGCTAGCTAGTATCATGGATACTAGACCAAAGGAAAGAGAGAAAATCGTATGCTGGAACATAACTAAGGTGCCGTATTGCTTTACTTTATGGAGGGCTTTAGTCAAGACCATATTCTTTCCATCTCCTTGATACAAACTCTTTCATCTCAGTAGTCATTTCAATGTCATCTGGCCACTCTCTTGTATGCCCTTCACTAGACCATTTTTTGGTTGCATCGACACCTAGTCGATAGCCTAAATGCGACATATTGGAAGCATGATCTAATGCATCAAGTGGCCCTTCGCTAATGACTAAATCGCGTTTTGCATCAATATTATTGAAGACCTTCCAAGCAACTGTAGAAAGATCATGTGGATTAATGTCTTCGTCTACTACAATAATCATTTTGGTATACATCATTTGACCAATACCCCATAAGGAGTTCATTATTTTTTTAGCATGACCAGGAAACCGTTTCTTTATCGAAACAATCACACAGTTATGGAACACTCCTTCTAGAGGAAAGTTATAGTCCACTATTTCAGGGTATTGCATCTTAATAAGAGGAAGGAAAATTCTTTCTGTTGCTTTTCCTAAATAACAATCTTCCATCGGTGGCTTCCCTACAATAGTTGTTGGGTAGATAGCATCTTTTTTATGTGTGATACATTTCACATGGAAAGTCGGATAGAAGTCTGCTAATGAATAATATCCAGTATGATCTCCAAAAGGCCCCTCAAGACGAAGTTCTTCGTTTACATCTACATAGCCTTCTAAAATAATTTCTGCATTTGTTGGAACATAGATATCATTTGTTTTACTTTTTACGAGCGTTACAGGGCGTTTACGCAAAAAGCCTGCAAACATCATTTCATCAATCATTTTAGGAAGGGGAGCAGTGGCCGCATAAGTTATTGCTGGATCACAGCCTAAAGCAACAGAAACAGGCATTTTTCCGCCAAGCTTTTTATACTTCTCATAGATTTCTCTTCCATCTTTATGTAAGTGCCAATGCATGCCCGTTGTATTTTTATCATAGACCTGCATGCGGTACATCCCCATATTTTGTTGGCCTGTTTCAGGATCTTTTGTCATTATAAGTGGAAGTGTAATAAATTTCCCCCCGTCCTTTGGCCAACATTTTAATATTGGTAATGTATTTAAATCAGGATCCATTTCTACAACATCCTGACAAGAACCTTTAGGGATTTTCAAAGGAAAAACATTGACTAGTCTACTAAGCTTTGGAAGTGCCTTGAATTTATTCATAAGCCCTAAATAAGTGGTCATATCGATAAAATCCCCAATTTGATTTCCGATGATGTCCAAGTCATCAACTTCCAAAGCCATATTCATTCTTTTATAGGAACCCATCGCATTTATTAAGAGCGGAAATTTAGATCCTTTCACGTTATCGAATAATAGAGCAGGACCATTTTGCTTGGAGATTCGATCGGTTATCTCGGTTATTTCTAGTTCTGCATCCACCTCGACTTTTATCCGTTTTAGTTCTTGTTCCTGATCTAAAGCGGCGACGAAATCATGTAAATCTTTGTATGCCATAATACAATCTCCTTCTAAAAGAATAGTATGTGATAAAAGTAACATAGTTTATCAGCAATTTAAAGACAGTCCATTCAAGTAAGTGTGACAAATTAAGGACAGTACCTAAAACTCTCGTAAAGGAAGAGGAGGTACTGTCCTTTCTAGGATAAGGAATGTTTTTAAAGCAGAAATCATAGTTTAGTATATATAACAAATTTAAGAAGGAGAGGACTATATTGAAATTTGTTAAATTAGCAGATCATTTTTGGAATGGCATGACTTTGACTTTTGTAAATCATAAAAGCATTATTTATCCATATTTGTCCTTTATGATAATAGCTTTTCTCTTTGAGATATTTCTTACAGTGCTAATAGGTATATCTATTTATTTCTTTTATCAATTTGGATATTCCCCAGAATTTTCTTTTTACATTGGATGTTGCCTTGTCTTCCTACTACTAGCTATGACAATCATTACAATTAAATCTATTTTTAGAAAGATAAATATGTATCAAAATGTTATTAAATGAGCTCTCTCTTCTTCCGTAAATAGTAGAATAAAATGACACAGCAAATGGAGCAAAGTAGGGATAGAAGTGCAATAAATCCATAGCCTGCCTGTTGTCCAATGACACCATTACTCGTATGGAACAAACGATTTATCCCTTCTATAATGACTCCAATCAGCAGGTTTCCGAGTACACTTGCAATTCCCATTAATGTAACTGTAAAGGTTATAGCTGTACCAGTTCCCTTTGGATACCTTTTTGCCAGCAATGCCATGACAGTCGGATAAATGGGAGCGATGCCAATTCCAGCGATTGCAAACAGAATGGCCCCTTTTTCTCCAATGATAATGGCAGCAAAACTGCAAATGCCAGAGAAAGCAGCAAAAATCATAATGGAAAGAGTATAGCCGATTCTATCTGTTAACGGGCCAAAGATTAGTCTTGAAAGCATAAAAAATAAGAAGAACATTGATAGCATGCCAGAAGCTGTTTCTATATTCCATGAATACGCTTTAATTAAAAAGTTAACTAACCAGCCTCCTACAGCTAGTTCAGACACTACCCCAAAGGAAAGTATCATTACAATGAGCCAAGCAACTGGATCCCTAAGTAAAATTCGATAAGATACATTCTCTTCGCCATTTGTTTCTTCTTCTGGAAATTTTCCGAAAAAAGAAGGGATGATAGGCAGAAGGGCTAATAGCAATACAATAAAATACATCCCTCGCCAGCTTAATTCTCCTCCTGCGATAGTCCATTTCATCATCCAAGATGCAATAATTGGTGCTACCATCGAACTTAAACCATAGAAAAAGTGTGCAAGATTCATCATAAATCCTGTATTTTTTGTGAAAATACGAGCAGCCATTATCCCTAGGCCAATTTCAAGCATTCCATTTCCAATATATAAAAGGAAATAGGAAGAAGAAAGGGCAAAATATTTTTCAGAGAAATATAGACATATGCCAGAGACAGCCATTGATGCAAAAGCAACAATACCTGTCCATTTAATGCCAATCCTATTTGCTAAAGCAGCTGTAAAGGTACAGGCAATTAAATAGCCGAGGGAGTTGATTGCAAGCAAAAATCCTATTTGCGACTCACTTAAAAGGAAGTCAGCTTGAATGATTGGTATGGCAGGTCCTTTCACATTTTCTGATAATCCGAAAATAAGAAAACCGCCAAAAATGACAATAAGAAGAAGATAGTAATTAAGTTTTGACTTTTCTTTACTAGAAGCGTTTAAGTGATCCATAGGCATCCTTTCTTTTTCCTAAATGTGGTGTGATATAAAGATTATGAAAATACTTATTTATGATATCGGGATTGACGAGATGGAAGATGTTCATTATTTTCGACAGTAGGACTGTCGTTACTGTCTGATCGATTGTTTCTTTTATGAAAAGTCTTTTTAATTCCTTTAAAAATTAAGGTGATAACTAGATATATTCCGAAAAAAAGAAGGAAACCGTTAATACCCGCCACAGCATCTGCGAACTCCATATTCCCCCGTCCAGTAATCCCCTGCTGAATTTCAATAGCAAATACTAATACGAGGATGAGCGTAAAAGTATAGATAAAAGAAATGCTCTTAATGCTCCAGGCTGCTAAGCGTTTAAAGATGAATTGCACAATAAAGAATGAAATAATTCCAATGATACCAATAATCCATAAATGTAAGTCTTTATCTGTAGCTTGCCAGCCAAGAATAGAGGCAACGTCCATAATAATATCGTGGAGAATATTGACAATTTCAGCTATTATTTTAAAAAACTCTACCATTTTATACCTCCTTTAAAAAGTCATCTTTCATCAAATTATACTTGACGATGGGAAAAAATAAAATAAGTAATCTATTATTCTATCCTTGAAATATCCTTCAAGTTAAGGGATAAACATGTTACTATAGGAGAAAAGATGTTCATTACAACGAACAGTTTTGGAAATAATATATTGAAGGGGCAATGACCATGCTACTTTGGAATCGTAATAGACAAATATGGGGACAAATTACGTTAGTATTAATCTCTGTATTATTTACTACTTACCAATTTGTGATTAATCATGATCCATTTTTTACTATTGATTTTTTCCTGTTTACGATATTAGCATGGATTGTTGGCTGGAGATATGATCTATCTCGATATTATGAAAAGAAGGCAAAGGATAGTGAAGAAAGCTATCGACTCCTTATGGATTCTTTGCCTGAATCCATATTCATCCAATCACAATGTGACAATAAATTGATTTATGTCAATCATGCCGCTATAAGAATGATGGGAGCATCGAGTAGAGAGGAGTTAATCAATCAATCTTTTGGAGAATTTGTATCGGCTGATTATATAGAACGCTGGAAAATGAGAGTAAAGATAGCGATGAAAAAAAAGAGGCCACTATCTCATATCGAGTATAAAATGAAAAGGATAGATGGAAGTGATTTTTTCTATGAAGCATCCTGTTTAGCGATTAAGTTATATGGAAAAGAAGCAGTATTGTCTATCGGAAAAGACGTTACAGCTAGTAAAGAGGAGACAATGAATTTACTGCAAAAGTCGGAAAAACTAGCGATTTTGGGAGAAATGTCTGCAGGGATTGCACATGAAATTAGAAATCCACTAACTTCTATTAAAGGGTTTATTCAACTTGCTATATCAGAAAACCCCCAAAATAAGTATTTTGCAATTGTATTATCAGAGATTGAAAGAATTAATAGTATTGTTGGAGAGTTGCTTTTCCTTGCTAAACCTACTGCTGATGTTTTTTTAGTTAAAGATATTCGAAATATTATTAAAGATGTGGTTACTTTAATACATACCCAATTGAGCTTACATAACATACAGATTAATGAAGTATATGACTGGGATATACCGAAAATTTTATGTGAAGAGCAGCGATTGAAACAAGTATTTATTAATCTTTTGCAAAATGCCATCGAAGCTATGCCAAAAGGTGGGTATATTTCTATTAAGGGGACTTTCTTGGGCGAGGGCAATATTTCGATTGAAATCATGGATCAAGGAGTTGGAATTCCTGAGGAAAGAATTTCTACACTCGGTGAACCATTTTATACAACAAAGGAAAAAGGGACAGGTCTTGGTCTAATGACCTGTTATAAAATTATTGAAAGTCATAATGGCAAACTTTGCTTTCAAAGTGAAGTAAACAAAGGAACAAAAGTAACAATTATTTTTCCAGCTGCCACACAGGATACTTTGCTAGGCACAGCCATTCATTGAATGAAGACATGAAGAGATAAAATAATCAAAATCCCCGCTCATATAGTGGGGATTTTGATTATGAAATGCATTTTGCGGAAATAGAACTTAGCTTTTTTGTTGAAGCTATTTCCTTACTGCTCTACAGAAAAATCGAAAGACTTCTTTAATTCTAATTCTTTGGCGAGAAATACAAAACTAATCGTGTAAGAACCAGGTGGCAGCTTTTCTTCTGAAACTTCATACAAGGAAGAGCCTCCAGGCTTTATGAATACAGTAGAAGGCAGCTTTATATCAGATGATGTTTTAACCTGCTTCACAAGTTCTCCGTCTGCTTTTCTAATCGTGTATGCATATTGCTGCATCGTATCAAAGTGAAAAGTAAAATCGTGCTTAGCGTTATTTGTTACTTGAAAAACAAAATGTAGACTTGATTCTTCTTCTGTATAAGAAATCGAAGCTTCTATTTTACTTAAAACATTTTTATCCTCCCCTTGAAAGTCGAAATCATCTTTTGCAGGAACAGTAGTCTCTATCTCCTTATCTTCGTTCTCCGTTTTAGGTGAACGAATGGGAGAAGCTGATTCCTCTTGTTCGCTGGTAGAGGGCTGGTTTTGGGACTCTGTCATATTTCCATCTGAGCAAGCGGTTAACATTAGGAAAATAGATAAAACAATTCCCTTTTTAACTCCCATGCTAAAACCTCCTTTACTATTTTTCTTTTTAAAATCTATAAATATTACAAAACTTCTCGAAGAAGGCTTTTACTCTATTATTCCTTATTATTTACAATATTATAATAATATTGTAATAGTTGCTAAGAAAAAGTAAGAAATTAGTAATATTTATTGGAAAATATATTCTTTTTCTCTATTGTTTTTGTTATAGTAATATTCAGACATCTCAGAATTTTCCTATATAAATATTATGAAAATACAAAGAGACACTTCAAAAGGAGGGATTGGAGAAAACTGTCATAAAAAAACATTGGGGGATTTGAAATGGTAAATTGGAAGAAAGTGATGGGAACTTCAGTATTATCCGCTAGTTTAGTTTTTACTTCTTTTGGTTCATTATTTGGAAATGTTGATAAAGTGGAAGCAAAGACTAGCCCTGTATTACATACTCATGATGATTCTGCTCTGCCGTTTATGAGCAAGCATGCAAGTGGTCCATTTGATATTGGAATGGTGAATGAAGAAAAGGTACTTGCATCTTTAATTGAACAAGGAATTATTAGTAAAAATGCGTCGAAAGATGAACAACAGAAGAAATTATTATCCTACTTAAAGAATCGTGCTGACAAAGCGGAAGCATTGGTTGATGATCCAAAAGAAGCACGGAATGAAATTCAAAAGAAAACCGGGCTAGATCCTGTTGCTGCTGGGATTCCAAAAGAGTCAAAAAAAGAAAAAATTGCTGCCAAAAAGACATCACCAGATTCTATTGTAGAGGAGAATTGGGATGGCGAAGTAATTGAAGACGAAGTGTTAGTATTACTGATTGATTTCCCAGACTATCCACATAGTAGTATTACTCAAGAGGATAATCCAGTACTCTTATATGATGACTATTCAAAAGAACACTATGAAGAAATGGTATTTGGAGACACTACTTATAAAGGTGGAAATGATGAAGATTTCATCTCCATGAAAGCATATTATGAAGAACAATCAGGGGGAAGCTATACCATTGATGGAGTAGTATCTGACTGGTATACAGCAAAACATCCAGCTGCCTATTATGGTGGAAACTATCCTACAGCAGATGGCAGTGATATTCGTCCAAGAGATTTAGTGCAAGAAGCCTTAGAAGCTGCATCAAAGGATCCTAATATTGATCTGTCTCAATTCGATAGAGAAGATCTATATGATTTAGACGGAGATGGAGATTATCGTGAACCAGATGGCATCATTGATCACTTGATGATCGTTCACTCTGGAACAGGAGAAGAAGCAGGTGGTGGCGCTATTGGTGCTGATGCTATTTGGTCACATAGTTGGAGTCTAGCAGAGCCTACTGTTATTTCTGGTACGGAAGGACAAGCAGAAGTCCCTTACTGGGGTGGAGGGTTAACTGCTTATGACTATACTATTCAGCCAGAAGATGGTGCAACAGGTGTTTTTGCCCATGAATTCGGCCATGATTTAGGCTTACCTGATGAATATGATACGAATTATACGGCTGGTGGTGTAGGTGCACCTACCGATTATTGGACGATTATGGCATCTGGAAGCTGGGCAGGTATCATTGGCGGTACAGAGCCTACTGGATTTAGTCCATACGATAAGGAGTACTTGCAAAATAAATGGCCAAATTCTAACTGGTTCAAACCAGTAGAATATAGCCTAGACGATATTATGAATGGTACGAAAACACTGAATATCGATCAAGCAAGTATGAAAGGGACAAACGCAGATGCCATAAGAGTATCTCTTCCTAATAAGAAAACAGTTATTAACACGCCAACTAGTGGAGAATACGAGTATCATAGTGGAAGTGGGAATGATTTAAATAATGATCTCGTTACAACCGTTGATTTAACGAAAGCTACAGAAGCTGCATTAACTTTTAATGCTAATTATGATATTGAAGAAAATTGGGATTACGCTTCTGTACAAGTAGACGAAGGTTCAGGATGGAAGGCAATTCCAGGTAATATTACAACCGATCAGGATCCAGAAGGATATGGACAAAATCCAGGACATGGTATTACAGGAACATCGAATGGATGGGTCAATGCTTCATTTGATTTATCTGCATATGCAGGGAAAGAAATTAAACTGAAAATAAATTACTGGACAGATAGTTATGTTGCAATGCCAGGTTTATATGTAGATGATCTAGTCGTTACTATTGATGGAGAAGAAGTTATAGTAGATGACGCAGAATCAGATGAATCCCTATTCACACTTGAAGGATTTGCAAAAAGTAATGGTTTAAAAGAGTCAGAACATTATTATTTAGTAGAATGGAGAAACTGGGCAGCAGCGGATACAGCGTTAGGTAGAATAACTCGCGGTAACTCTGTATTAACACTTGATCCAGGAATGGTTGTTTGGTATGTGGACAATCTATATGACAATAACTGGGTAGGAGATCATCCAGGTGATGGATTTTTAGGAGTAGTAGATGCACATCAAGCCACCGCAGCATGGTCTGATGGAGCAGTAGCTTCTACTAGATACCAAATCCAAGATGCAGCATTTTCTTTAAACCCAACGGATAAAATGTTTATTGACTATTTAGCTGTTGATAATACAAGTATTACATTACCTTCTCAGCCAGCGGTTCCGACCTTTAATGATTACAAGGATTATTCTAATCCAGGTCAAATTTACTCTGGACGTAATGTGCCGAAATATGGGTTAAATATTAGTGTGCTTTCACAAGCAGAGGACAATAGTGTAGCACAGATTCAATTATCTTATGATGATCATAATCCAAAAGTAGAAGTTAGTGGATTGAATGATACTTATTCAAGTAATGAAGGCTATAATACTCTTGATTTATCTGTCATCAGTGACGATGAAGCATTAGATCAAGATATTACTGTCACAGCAAAAGTAGTAAATAAAGAGCAAGATACTGTTGTTTCTGCGGAACAAAAATATGTCTCTGATTTAGAAGAGAAAGAGTTAAACTTCCAGCTTACCCTTCCTGAAAAATTAGAATCTGGTGAATATACGCTAGAAGTCACCGTAGCAACAGCAGACAAGGTAATCGTCTCTAAAACAGATACATTTAATGTAGATAATGAAGCTCCAATTCCAGATGTTGGAGAAAATAATGGTTCTACAGAGCCAATTAATCAAGTTTCTGTTACAGTGAATATTCCAGACGCGAAGGATGATACGTTAGAATATTTATGGTCCGAATCGGAAGAATTAGACTCTGTAGAGGCCGTAACCGCAAAAGGAATGAAAAATTCGGTAACAGAACTAAATGCATGGAAACCATTTAAAAATGGAGATACATTAACCTTAGAAGGACAGAGTGGAATATATTATCTACATGTTCGTGGAAAAGATGTATTAGATAATACAATTAATTGGACTTCTAACGCCTTTACTGTTGATGCAGATGTGCCTGTTATCACTTTAGAGGGAGATAATCCATTCGTTATTCAAGCTGGTACAGAGTATGTAGAACCAGGATTCGCTGCTAATGATAATGTGGATGGAGATGTAACATCTTCAGTAGAGGTTACAGGTTTAGAATCACTCGATGTAACGAAACCAGGAGAATATGTATTAACATACACAGTAAGTGATACAGCTGGAAATAGTGGAGAAGTTCAAAGGAAAATCCATGTAGTCGATGAAGAAAAGCCGTATATTTCTTTAACAGAAGGTAATGTAGAAATAGAAGTAGGAGATGAATATACAGAACCAGGATATACTGCCATTGATAATGTGGATGGAGATGTAACAGATAAAGTAGAAGTTGCTGGTGATGTAGATACATCGACACCAGGTGAATATACGTTAACCTATACAGTTACAGATTCCAGTGATAACAGCTATTCTGTTACACGCATAGTAAAGGTAATTGACACAACTGCACCAGTTCTAGCTTTAGAGGGTGAAGAGAAAATTATCATAGAGGGCGGTACAGAATATGTAGAACCTGGTTATACTGCTACAGATAATGTCGATGGAAATCTTACTGAAGCTGTTGAGGTATATGGTAGCGTAGATGTAACAAAGGTAGGAGATTATGAATTAAAATACCATGTAATCGACTCGAGTGGTAATGAAGCAATTGCTATTCGTACTGTAACAGTTCAAGATACAACAGCACCGGTAATTAAGCTTTCAGGTGAAGATACGATAACATTAGATTTAGGTCAAGCTTACTTAGAGCCTGGGTTTACTGCAACTGATACGTTAGATGGGAATATTACGGATCAAGTAGTAGTATCTGGAACACTTCGCTTTGAAGTAGGAACCTATACAATTACGTATACAGTAACAGATGCTGCAGGAAATGAATCAACTGCTAAACGTACAGTTAAAGTCGCTGATAAAACGGCACCAAATTTAACCTTAAAGGGCAGTTCTTCAATCACTCTAACAAAGGGAGAGAAATATGAAGAGCCTGGTTATAAAGCGAGAGACAATGTAGATGGAGATTTAACAGATGAAGTAATAGTTTCTGGAAAAGTAGATACTAACAAAGTAGGAGCATATACACTGACATATACTGTTACTGACTCTTCTGGAAATAAAACATCTGTAGAAAGAATTATTATCGTGAATGAAGAACCTGCTACAGACACGGACGATAATAAAGGCGGATCGAACAATGGCGGATCAGATAATGATACTGATAGTCCGTCCGATTCTAAAGGTGGAACTGTAAATAACGGTAAATCGAATGGAACAAACACTACTGGAAATGCAAGTAGCCAGTCTGGTAGTAATTTACCGAATACAGCAACTTCCACTTACAATTGGATTTTAGCAGGAACAATTATAATTGTTGCTGGTATAAGTTTATTTATTATTCAAAGAAGAAGAAAAGCATAATTTAAGCAATCCATACTGTACAGAAAAGAGAAATCATCTCTTTTTTGTACAGTATTTTTTTGAGAAAAATCAACAGTTTATGTGGAAGCAGGTCAAGGTATTGTAGCAATTTTTCGTGTTATAATGACTACATTAATAGGAAGAGGATGGTGGATATTATGATTAACAATTTTGATGAAGTAGTAAATCGACGAAATACTTATTCCGTTAAATGGGATGGTGGAAAGATGATTAAGGAGATGGGATTAACAGAGCGTTATGATGAGGAGACTATTCCGCTCTTTACAGCAGATATGGATTTGCCTGTACCACAAGCATTAGTTGATGCATTACATAAAACGGTTGATAATCGCATCTATGGCTATTCCGTTTTTCCAGACGAATATTATGAAGCAATTCAGTACTGGTTCAAAAAAAGACATGATTGGAATATAGAGAGAGACTCTATTGTCTATAGTCCAGGAACGGTTCATGCGATTAATATGGCTGTTCGTGCTTTTACAGAAGCTGGAGATGGGGTAATTATTCAACGTCCGGTTTATCCGCCATTCACCTCAGCAATTGAAGAAAATGGAAGGGTAGTAAGAAATAACGCATTACTTAAAGACGAAGAAGGATACTATACGATAGATTTTGCTGATTTTGAAGAAAAGGCAAAGGAAGAATCAACAAAGCTATTTATTCTTTGTAATCCCCATAATCCAACGGGGCGTATTTTTTCAGTAGAAGAACTTACTCGCTTATATGAGATTTGTATGAAAAATAATGTGATAATTATCGCAGACGAAATCCATGGTGATTTAATAAGGTGCAATCAGAAATTCACTCCAATTGCCAAAGTGGCAGAAAATAATGACCATTTGATTACTTGTACGGCGATCAATAAAACATTTAATGTAGCAGGACTTCATTGTACAAATTTAATTATTCCGAATGTAAAGCTACGAAATAAATTTAAAAAAACGATGGGACATCAATTAGCGTCTCCTTTCACCATTTCTGCGCTTATTGCAGTGTATAAGGATGGAGAAGAATGGCTAGAGGAATTAAAAGAATATATTGACGGTACAATGGAATGGGTGAAGGCGTACATAGACGAACATATGCCAAAGGTAAAAGTAATGATTCCGGAAGGTACCTATATTATGTGGATGGATTTTGGAGGTTATGGAATTACTCCGGACGAAGTACATGAACGTATTTATCATCGAGCTAATGTTTTGCTGGAGGATGGTAGTATGTTTGGAGAAGAGGGAATTACTTATCAACGAATCTGCATCCCATCTCCAAGATCAATTATTAAAGAAGCAATTGAAAGAATTGCAAAAGAGTTTGCGGATTTGAAATAAGAGAAATATTCTTTTTTTTAGGATCTGATACTAGAAGATACTTTATTTCAGCTAGTGTAACAGGAGAAACTGTGCACTTAGTTGAAAAATGATATCTTTTACAATCAGATTCTTTTTTTGCTGCTAAATTTTCAGGTTTAGATTTAATAAATATGGGGAAAGGGAAGATGGTTGGTTTTTTAAAATTGGATCTAATACATTTTTTAGTTAAGAAAAAATTAAGCTTCTCATTTTATCCTACAGATTAAGAAGGAAATTTTATAGATTTATCATTTGCAAATATACGATTGAATATATTAGTTGTACTACTGTATAAAAAAATGAAAAGTGCTAATGATGTTACTAGGTATTTATCAAGTAGGTTAGTAGTAAATGGAATAAATGATGTTATTAATTTTGTTTTATAGAAAGGGTTAGTAAAATGAAGAATATATTGATTAGAGCAGGCATGTCACCTCTAGATATTTTTGATGCATCTTACATACTAAACAATAATTCGATTGGCGGGAATGTTGGAAACCTAATATATCAATATAGTGTTTTCCGTACATTAATGACAGAGGACACAATCATAACGCCAGATTACTATGATTATGAACCATCCAGAGCAGATGAAATTAATGAAAAATATGACTGTTATGTCATTCCATTGGCAGATGCATTTCGGAAAGAATTTGTTCCGACGTTACGTAAGTACACACAATTAATAAAAAGATTAAAGATTCCAGTTTATGTTATTGGTGTTGGGCTCCGTGCTCCATTTGAACCAAAATTAAATGAGGGGTTTCCTTTTGATGAAGATGTAAAAGAATTTATTAAAGCAGTTTTAGAAAAATCAAATATAGTTGGATTACGAGGCGAGATTACATCGAAGTATTTGACTGGTTTGGGCTTTAAGGAAGGAGTAGATCATACTGTAATTGGATGCCCTTCTATGTATACGTTTGGCAGAGAATTGACTATTAGAGAAACAAATATTACGAAAGAATCTATGGTTTGTGTGAATTCTTCTCGATTATCGCCAAAAAACGTCCTCGACTTTATTACTAGAGGCATGCAGGAATATCCAAATCATTATTTTATTCCACAATGGCTTAAAGAATTAAGACTAGTACATTTAGGTGCACCAGCAATAGCGCCAGACAGCAACAATTATCCAGTTAAGATTTCTGATGCAGCATATGCGAATAATAGAGTACGTTATCCATTGAATGCGCCAACTTGGTTTGATTTTATTGGTCAAGCCGATTTAAGCTTTGGAGCTAGACTACATGGGAACATTACTGCAACTATATCTGGAACACCAAGCATCATTATTCCAAAAGATGCTCGGATGAGGGAGTTGGCAGAATATCATCAGCTAACACATGTGATGGCAAATGAAATTAATGAGACAACAAGATTATCTGACTTAATTGATAAAGTAGATTTCCAACAGCCGACAAAACGTCAAGCGGAGAATTTTGATAACTATATTAATTTCCTGAATAAAAATAAAATCGATCATATTTATAAAGAAACGAATCACCCGGCACGAATACCATTGGAAGAAAGATTGTCTAACGTTTCATTACTTCCATTAGAAGTACCAATTAGTGCTTGCGGTATTGAAGAAACGGTTGCTAGATGGGAGAAATTCTATTCAGGGGAATCTCCACAAATTAATGCATTGAAGAAGAAAGTAAAAGACAAAGACAATAAAATTAAAAAGCTAGAAGGACAATTAAATCGGAAGTCTGTCAAACTAGTATTGAAAGCTGCAAATGTATTTAGGTAAGGTTGATGCCGTATATGATTTTATTTAAAGGACATCCTTTTCATAAGTACTTCAAACAACTGAAGCAACAATCTTTTAGAATTAATACTTAAGTAAAAAAGATAAGCACCCATGTTAAACAGTGAGGTGCTTTTTTTAATATGGATTCACTTTAAATGCTAGGTTTAAAAGGATTCTATCCTGTCAAAAATATAAAAATGCATGTCTTTTAAACACAGGCTAAAATAGGACAAAGGTACGATAAAAAAATGTGGTGAGGAAGAAGCGAATATGAAAAAAATATTAATAAGAGCTGGTATGTCACCCTTAGAACCATTTGATGCGGCAAAAATGATGATTGATAATACCTTTGGTGGGAATATCGGAAACCTAATCTATCAATTCAGTGTGTTTCGGACGTTGATGACTGAAGATACAATGATTACACCAGATTATTATACATATGGCCCTGAGAGAGCAGATGAAATAAACGAAAATTATGATTGCTATGTTATCCCATTAGCGGACGCTTTTCGGAATGAATTTATTCCATCCCTTAGACGATATACGAAATTAATCAATAAGTTAAAAGTCCCAGTTATTGTAATTGGCGTCGGATTAAGAGCTCCTTTTGAACCAAAGCTAAATGAAGGATTTCCATTCGATAAAGATGTGAAAAATTTTGTTCAAGCTGTTTTAAAGAAATCATCTATAATTGGCGTCCGTGGAGAAATTACAGCAAAATATCTAACTCGTTTAGGCTTTCGTGAAGGCATTGACCATGTAGTAATTGGCTGTCCTTCCATGTATACCTTTGGAAGAGAATTACATATAAGAAATACTCATATAACGAAAGAGTCAAAAATCTGTGTTAATTCTTCTCGTCGTTCCCAAAAAAAGGTCCTAGACTTTATTGCTAGAGGGATGGAAGAATATCCAAATCATTATTTTATTCCGCAATGGTTAAAAGAATTGAAATTAACGTATTTGGGAGCACCATCCATAGCAGAAGTAAGCAAAAAATATCCAATTAAAATGTCAGATCCTGTATATATGAACAATAGAGTCCGATTTTTCCTAAATGTACCTACATGGTTAGACTTTATGAAAGATGCTGATCTGAGTTTTGGAGCAAGGCTGCATGGGAATATTGCAGCAACGATTGCAGGAACCCCAAGTTTAATTATTCCTAAGGATGCTCGAATGAGGGAATTAGCTGAGTACCATCAACTAACAAAGTTAATGGCTAATAAAATAACGAGCAAGACAACCTTGTCTGGAATAATAGAGAAAAGTGACTTTCAAGCACCTACAAAGGTACACGCTATGAATTTTGATCACTTTATTGATTTTCTTAATAAGAATAAATTAGAGCATATTTATAAAGATACAAATACACCATCGATTGTTCCATTAGATCGAAAGCTGGCAGAAATTAAACTTGAACCTCCTGTGCACCCATTAAGTGGATGTAGTCTAGAGGAAATGGTAGAGCGATGGGAGCGATATTATCCATTAGAAAATAGCCCGAAAAATACAAGTACACCATCTATTACAAAAGACCATTTTAAGACAATGTTTATCGATATGATTGCAACAAAAAAGGAGAAAGTCTTCAAAAAGTTCTCAAATAATAGGCAGTAGGTAACGAAAATCACTGTGAAAATAAATATAGCTATTAGAAAGTATTTCAGCTTCCTTTCTAATAGTTATATTTAGTTATTCCACATAAAAAAGATTTTTTTATAAAACACGACGTATTCTTTACCAATAGACAAAAGATAATATATAATAGAGAAGAAGGAATTCCACTTTTTGTGGACTTGCTATATTTTTTACTAAATTGAAAGGATGATTTTTATTGTTATTCAACAGGCAGTACAAACCGAATTAATTAAAAAGTATTGGGAAATGTATGAAAGTAAGAAAGAGAGGCCGTATCTTGTAAAGCCTTCAATGCCAGTTATGTATTTTGGTAATAGTAAGAAGTATTTTGAATCCCCTATCCGCATCATTACTGTAGGTCTAAATCCGTCTAGGCGCGATTTCCCTGACCCTGACCCTTTCCAAAGGTTTCAATCAATGAAACGAGACCATCACTATCAATTCAATCAACAATATATTACTGCACTTGACCAGTATTTTGAAAAAGACCCATATAAAGCATGGTATGAGCCTTCTTTTGAACCGATTTTGAATGGATTAAATGCAAGCTTTTATGGTAATAAAGAAAATACGGCATTGCATACAGATATTTGCTCACCGCTTGCAACGAATCCTACTTGGGATAGTTTAAGCAAAGAAGCAAAGAAAGACCTTCAAGCTAGTGGCGTGAAATTATGGCATGAGCTTATCGAATACTTACAACCAGATGTTATTCTTATTTCAGCTGCAGGAGAACATCTATCAAAAATTAAATTTGAGACAGAAAGTGATTGGGAGACAGTTTATACGGTTCCTAATTCACGTTATTTAATAAATAGTAAGAAAGTAAAATTAGCGAATAAAACAGTGAATGTCTATTACGGCAGATCAGCAGAAATACCATTTGGCCAAGTTTCTCCAAGCAATAAGGTGAAGATTGGTGAATATATTAGGGTGATTGCTGAGAAGAAGGATCAGCCGATTGATTTTAGAGCATTTCACCATGCGGTTTTAGAATCGGAGCAGCGAGATAATCAACTTTTTGGCTGGAGTCAAGAAGCGAACTAATATAAAAAGGAATCAGACAGTTATGTTTGATTCCTTTTTGTATTTAGTAAAACCATTTAAAAATAAATCTTCGAAAATAGCCGGTTATTTTTTGCTCCAGTTATTGAACATTTTCTCCGCTTTCATAGCTAATACTACAAAGCATCGGCTATAATTTTTTTATAAAAAGCAACAGATAGAATCCCAAATATCGAATAGAGTACTGCATAGAGTCCCATTACGATGAACATGGGAGCCCATAATTCTGTCCCGAAGAAAAACCAGCCAGACTGAACAGCAAAATAACTATGAAGCAAGCCGACTAGTAATGGGATACCAAAGTTAAATAGCTGTTTTATTTTGATTCCATTTAATAAGTCATTCTGTGTATATCCTAATTTGCGGAGAATGGTATAAGTATATTTTTCTTCTTCTCCTTCATCCATTTGTTTAAAATAGAGAATACAACCAGACGTTATGAGAAAGGTAAGTCCAAGAAAACCGACGATAAACATTGTCAAACCCATCATTTCTTTTTGGGTTTGGATTCTATCATAGCGTGAAATAGAACTTGAATTTTCTAAAGATAGCTGTTGATAAAGTTTATTTGCAGCTGCGATTTCATGGTCCTTGTTAATATGAATTCCAATATATATATTAGATGGTGTTTGGATACTTTCATCCATATTCTTTTCTAGTAAATGAAAAACAGATGAGTCGACAATAACGGTTGGAAGTCCGCCACTAGTAAAGGTATAAGGGATAAGGAATAGATCCTTTTGTCCTACATAATTTAATGAGAGTGAGCTTCCATTGACCAAAATGGAAATAGTTCCTTTTGACTTTAGGTTTATAAACTTTTCTAATGCAGAACTATACCTAGTGAAAGCTACTTCCTCTTTTGATAAGCTCACACCCTTTACATATTCTTCGCTAATGACAGGCAATTGCATCTTGGTAGAATCTAGGGTGGATTCGCCTGGAATGTCGTTCAAGATGTCTTTTACATTGAAATCTGCTTGAATAACAGGAATTCTTTCTTCCTTATAAGCGATTTCTTGTTTATTCAGTAGCTTAGAGAATGCTTCGGCATCTTCTGAATGAGCAAAGGTGAAATCTGCTGGAACAGTTTCCTTCGCTGTTTTTTCAGCAGAATAGTAGGATATATAGCTTAAGCATAATAAGCCTATTGCTAGCGCCGATACAGATGTGATTATCGTTAATAAAATAGAGTTCGATTTCATACGAAACATAATACTAGATAAGGAAAGAACTTGATTAATATTAATGTAACCATTTTTCTTTTTGCGAATAAGGTTGAATAGAAAACTAACGGATCCCTTATAAAACAAATAGGTTCCAATTATTACAAGGGATAGAATCGAAATCATTGCCATAAATAGCATATTCATTGTTTGAAAAGAACCACTAAATAGTTTTGAAGAGATAAAATAGCCGCTAATAATAAAGACAATGCCAACAATACCAATGATTATTTCCCATACTGACATTTTCTTCACTCGTGCTTGTGTAGAAGAAGTAATACGGAATAAGGAAAGGATGGTCTGTCTTTTAATGAAAATATAATTCATTAACATAATGAAAATGTATATGATACAAAAAACTATGATTGTTTGCACAAGAGCCTCGGTAGAAAAGTGAAGCTTGGTAATGGCTGTTACACCAGTTACTTTAAATAAAATCATGACGGTTACTTTTGAAAAAGAAAATCCGATAAAAATACCAATAATGATAGATAAAAAGTATAAGATGAAATTTTCCAGTGTTAACAAACGAAAGATTCTGCTTTTCGTCATTCCAATCAATTGAAACAAGCCAATTTCTTTTCCGCGCCGTTTAATAAAAATCGTATTAGCGTAAAGGAGAAAAATCGAAACGATAGCAACTAATAATAAGGAAGCAGCTTTAATGGCAGCAGCACCTTTCACTGTGTTCCCGGCAGCATCCATTGACGGATCATATTGTAATGTCACAAAGGAAAAATACAATGAAACACTAAATACTAAGGCAAAAATATATAGATAATAGTATTTTATATTTTTTTTGAGATTACGAATGACTAGATTACTTAAAGTCATTTTGCACACCACCCAAAATTCCTTGTGTTTTGATAATATCTTGGAAAAAACGTTGTCTATCTTGATCCCCTTTATAAAGCTGTGTATAAATTTGTCCATCTTTAATGAAAACTACTCTGCTGCAATAGCTTGCAGCTACTGCATCATGTGTAACCATGAGGATTGTTGCATTTCTTGTTTGATTTAGATGGCTTAATTTATTTAATAAATCAGAAGCGGATTTCGAATCAAGCGCTCCAGTCGGTTCATCAGCAAAAATAATGTCTGGCTCATGGATGAATGCCCTTGCTGCAGACGTTCGTTGTTTTTGCCCTCCTGATATCTCGTTTGGATACTTATTCTTTATCTCGTAAATACCTAGGTCTTTTGCTAATTTATCAAAGCGTTGATGTGCCTCTTTTTGTGGTGTCTTTGTAATGGATAATGGCAAAAGAATATTTTCTTTTACTGTTAAAGTATCGAGTAAATTATAATCTTGAAAGATAAATCCTAAATGATTTTTTCGGAATTCAGCTAACTGTTTTTCCTTTAGACGTGTAATTTCTTTTTCAACAATGTGAATGGTTCCACCGGTAGCTTGGTCAATGGAAGAAAGGACGTTTAAAAGCGTAGTCTTTCCCGAACCCGATGCCCCCATAATGCTGACAAATTCAGCTTTTTGGACGCTTAAGTCTACACCTTTAAGCACTTCCTGGCGATTTGCTTTATTCCCATAACTTTTATGAACTTTTGAAGCAACTAATATGTCCATTTTTTTCACACTCCTATACATGATAGATTCATTATATAAAAGGATTTTTATACATTCCTTCGATTTGGCGAACAAATAAAAGAGGCATGTGACATTTTTGTCACGATGCCTCCCACAAACATTTTAATTAATGATGAAGTTGATCAAATGCATTGTTTTTCGGAAATGTTAGAGTCACTGTTGTTCCTTCATCTACCTTTGAATCCACCTCGATGATGATTTTTAGAGCGTCTGCAATTTTTTTGGATAGATATAATCCCATGCCTGTCGCATGATTATTTTGATGTTTAGCGGTAGAAGTGAAGCCTTTATCAAAAATTCTAGGCAAATCCTGAATGGCGATTCCAATCCCGCTATCCGCAATTTTCAAACATGTATAACCATGATGATCATAGCTTTTTAGGATAATATCTCCCTTGCTTCTATATTTCACAGCATTACTAATCAGTTGTCTCACAACAAAAGAAAGCCATTTTCCATCTGTTAGCACAGTGGTCTTTTGTAACTCGATATCAAAGCCAATCCCTTTTTGTATGCACCAAGATTGTAATGCCTTGATTTCATCGAAAAGGATATTCTCGAGATCGATACTTTCTATATATAAATCATTTTGAATAAAGGGAAACCGTTTTTGGTGGAGCTGTTGATCCAGCAAATGATGAATTCTCAGCCACTCGAACGTTAGGGATGCTTTTATTTCATGATTATCAATGGAGTCAATCAATAAACGTAATGCCGTTAACGGTGTTTTTACTTCGTGAATCCATGAAAGCAGTTCATCTTTTTCACGTTCAAGCTGTTCAAGATTTTGATTGCGCTCTTTCATTAGAATGGCAGTTTGCTGTGTAAAACTGTCCTCCATGATTTTCTCAAAAGGTGTTTTTGCTTTTGGTAAGGATGTAAGGTCTAAATCATCCTCTCGGGTAGAAAGCCCTTTATAAAAGTTTATTTCCTTTTGATATTGAAAGATTGAGAAGAGTAGAAACAAAAGCATGCTAATAAAGCAAATATAGACCATTGAATAAAAAGAGATGGTCTCATCGATACTTGCCATAAATAATTGAAACAGTTGTAGAAATAGAATAAAGATAATCCAGCTTTTTTTTTCAATTAAATATTGTTTAATCATTTTATGTCCTCTTCAATCGCCATATATCCTTGGCCAACTTTTGTTTCTATATTGCTACCAAGATGGAGCTCATCGAGTTTTTTTCGTAAACGATTTACATTTACTGTTAACGTATTGTCGCTAACGAACCGTTTATCATTCCAAAGTTCATTTATAAGATGATCTCTAGAGACGATTTTATTTTTCTGCTCTAGTAGGATTTTTAAGATGAACATTTCATTTTTCGTTAGTTCAATTTCTCCAACAGTAGAAGTTACCGTATTTTTTTCAAAATCTATTGTTGCATCGCACCATGTTTTAAGTATCGACTGCTCTAAGCTGTAATTATAAACACGACGGAGAATTGCCTGTATTTTTGCAATTAAGACATCAAAATGAAACGGTTTTTGCACAAAGTCATCTGCTCCGAGCTGCATCGACATAACCATGTCAGTTGGGTGATCTCTTGAGGATAGGAATATAATTGGCACGTTTGAATGGCCCCTTATCATTCGACACCAATGAAATCCATCATATTTAGGAAGCTGGATATCGATAAGCACTAAATCAGGTTTTATCTCCGTAAATTCCTGCATGACTCTATTGAAATCATTTATTCCAAAAGCTTCATAGGACCATTGCTCTAAGCGTTCCTTTATGGCATGAAATAATGTTTGATCATCTTCGATTAATAGTATTTTAAACATGGAAATCACCACATAATAGTTAGGTTTTAATTCTCTTTTTTGTCAATAATAAGAAGAGAACTAATATCATTATAACATGTTGCAATATATTCCAATACGAAAGAGTCGAAATCAAAAGTAAAAAATTGTGAAAATATGGTATGTTTATGGTAGTATGTTGAAGTGATTTAGAAAGATTGGAGTGCGACAACTGTGATTAAACAAGTAGAATCCTTAGAAGATATTATCCCTATAGTTCCCATTATTAAAGCAGCAATTCCTGCTGATCTCTCTATTGCAATTTGCGATAGGGACAAATTTATTGCTTATTTTCCTGGAAAGGTTATTGATTTACATATTAAACCGAATCAAGCTCTGCAGCCTGATGAACCATTAAAAGAGGCAATACGTGAAAAGAAAACGTTAAAGCAAGAGGTGCCAGCAGATTTTTACGGTTTTGAATTTATTGGAACAGCTTCTCCGATTATCAATACAAAAGGAGAAGTGATTGGCGGAATAGCTGTTCAGTTAAAAAGGCAAACAGAGATACGAAATATCGTAGATGAAATAACAAGATCTTTATCACAATCACAAGAACATATTAATAACATAGCCGATGGATCGCATTCCTTAGTGGATTTTTCCAAACTACTTTTAGAGCAATCAAATGTTGCAGAAGAAAATATAAGGAAAACGAGTGAAGTAGTTTCGATTATAAAAAAAGTGGCCGATCAGACGAATCTATTAGGATTAAATGCTGCTATTGAAGCAGCAAGAGCTGGAGAAAAGGGGAAGGGCTTTGAGGTAGTAGCGAATGAAATACGTAAATTCTCAAAAGAAACAGTCAACTTTACACAAACTATTTCTCAAACGATGGAAGAAATTAGAAGCACTACTAATGCAATCAATGAATCAATTGAAAAAATTGCGGCAATTGGTGAAAAACAAGCAGACTCGATTCAGCATACATCGGTTATTATGGAACAAATATTAGAAATGGCAAAAAAATTAAATGATTACTCAAATAAACTGTAAATAGAGTTTTGAGAATGTCGAAAAATTGTCAGAATATTAGTGCCTAATGGATGTTATAATAAAAATAGATGGAAACTTTTCCCCTTTAAAAAATTATGGTTTTCATTTCAAAGAAAATCCGTTATAATCCATTATGTTGTCAAATAATCTAACAAAATAACCACTCGTATAATAGCAGGAATATGGCCTGCAAGTTTCTACCAGATGACCGTTAATCATCTGACTACGGGTAAGCGCATAAAAATGGAGATATACTGATCTATTGCCTAAATAGAGCAGTTTATTTTGCTCGAAAAAGCACATTCGCTTACTCATAGAGTAAGCGAATGTGCTTTTTTTCGTATTAAGAGAGGACAGTCATTACGAATACTTTGGTAACACTGTCCTCTAAAAAAGGAGAGAGTCTAGTTAATGGATTTATTGAAGAAGAAAATTGAAGAAGAAGGTATTGTTTTAAGTGATCATGTATTAAAAGTAGATTCATTCATTAATCACCAAATGGACCCTCATCTGATGAAAGAGATTGGCCTTGAATTTGCTAGATTGTTTAAAGAAGCAGGAATTACTAGAATCTTAACAATAGAGTCATCTGGTATCGCACCAGCTATAATGGCAGGGCTGGCATTAGATGTTCCTGTAATTTTTGCAAGAAAAAGAAAATCCCTGACATTAACAAGTGATTTGTATACAGCAACGGTTTATTCCTTTACTAAACGAGAGTCAAATGAAATTACTGTTTCTAAAAAGTATATTCATCCAGAAGACCATGTTCTAGTAATTGATGACTTTTTGGCTAATGGACAGGCTGCTCTTGGCTTAGCGAACATTGTCGAGCAAGCTGGTGCGACTGTAAGTGGGATTGGGATATTGATCGAAAAATCATTCCAGCAAGGAGCAGAAGAGTTAATCGCAAAAGGCTATCGATTAGAGTCTTTAGCAAGAATTGCATCTTTAAAGGGTGGAAAAGTTACATTTGCTGAACAACGAATACACGAAGGCATTTATGCAGGAGGATATTAAAATGGAAAAAATGACAGCAAAAACTTGGTCTGTAGGTCTACAACATGTACTAGCGATGTATGCAGGTGCTGTGCTCGTGCCTTTAATCGTTGGTGGGGCTCTAAACTTAACATCAGAACAATTAGCATACCTTATTTCAATCGACCTATTAACTTGTGGGGTAGCGACATTGTTACAGGTTTGGAAAAACAAATTCTTTGGGATCGGTCTTCCTGTTATGTTAGGTTGTACATTTACAGCTGTTGGTCCAATGATTGCAATTGGAACTAAGCATGGAATATCCGCTATTTATGGAGCAATTATTGTTTCTGGTATTATTGTCGTTCTTATTTCATCTATTTTCAGCAAACTAGTAAAATTCTTTCCGCCAGTTGTTACTGGCTCTGTTGTTACAATCATAGGTCTTACTTTAATTCCTGTAGCCTTTAATGATATGGCTGGTGGAGAAGGTAGTGCAGATTTTGGTAACCTAAAAAATTTAGTTCTTGCTTTTGGTGTGTTAGCAATCATTATTTTACTTAATAAGTTTACAACTGGATTTATCAAAACAATCTCTATTTTACTTGGTATTATTATTGGAACCATTATTGCATCATTTATGGGGATGGTTCATTTTTCAGAGGTAGGAGAAGCAAAGTGGCTTCATGGAATTACTCCGTTTTATTTCGGGGCTCCAACCTTCGATCTTACTTCTATCATTACGATGACACTTGTTGCTATTGTGAGTTTAATTGAATCAACAGGCGTTTATCTAGCACTCGGAGATATTACAAACAAAGAGGTATCTGAAAAGGATCTAGCGAAGGGCTATCGTTCAGAAGGAGTGGCATCTGTTATTGGTGGAATATTTAATTCATTCCCTTACACTGCGTATTCGCAAAATGTTGGGCTTGTTCAGCTAACAGGTGTAAAAACGAAAAATGTCATTTATGCAGCTGGTACGATTTTAATTATTTTAGGCTTTATTCCTAAAATTGCAGCTATCACAACATTGATTCCAACTCCAGTCCTTGGGGGAGCTTCTCTTGCGATGTTTGGAATGGTAGTGTCCTATGGTATTAAAATGCTTGGAAAAGTAGACTTTAATCAACAAGGTAACTTATTAATTCTTGCATGCTCAATAGGGATGGGACTTGGTGTAACTGTCGTTCCTGATATTTTTATGAAATTCCCAGAAAGCATCCGCATTCTTTTCCAAAGTGGTATCGTGGCAGGTGGAATAACCGCGATAATATTAAATATTTTATTTAATATTATTCCAGGTTCTCGAGTCAAAACAACTCAAATGGAAGAAAAGACAATAGCTTAATTCATTTCCTAAGGCAAAGCTTTATGAAGAGAGACTTTCCTAATATAACGGAAAGTCTTTTTTTGTCAGAAAAATAACGATGTTTTAGGGGGAAATAAAAAAAGTGTGTCAGATAATGTAACAAAATCCTTTTCAAAACATCTTCTTTCATATATTATGTAAACTACACGGTATATAATTAGAAAATTCCAAAAAATATCCTTTCCCTTATCCATCTCATCTACCACATTTTGCTTATAAAACATCATTCAGAATAATTTTAAGGAAATTCATTTATAGAGGAGGTATGTACCATTACACAAAAAGTTATATTAAACGATACTATTGTCTTTGGAGGCATGGAACCCTTTGTTCTAATTGCTGGTCCCTGTGTTATGGAGGATGAGAAACTTGTTATGGAAACGGCTGAACACCTAAAGGAATTAACAACAAAGCTAAACATCCCTTTTATCTTCAAGGCATCCTATGACAAAGCAAATCGCTCTTCCATTCATTCTTTTCGAGGACCAGGTTTGGAGAAAGGTCTTGAAATGTTAGCTAAGGTAAAAGAAACATTTGATGTGCCAGTTACATCAGATATTCATGAGCGAGCCCAAGCGATTGTTGCAGCAGAAGTATTGGATGTATTGCAAATACCAGCTTTTTTATGCAGACAAACTGATTTATTGGTTGCTGCCGCAGAAACAGGAAAGATTGTGAATGTGAAAAAGGGACAGTTTTTGGCACCGTGGGATATGAAAAATGTTGTTACTAAGTTAAGAGAGAGCGGAAATGAACAGATTTTATTAACGGAACGTGGTTCCACATTTGGCTATAATAATTTAGTTGTGGATATGCGATCTCTTATAACGATGCAGGAATTAGGGGTACCAGTCGTTTTTGATGCCACACATAGTGTTCAAATACCAGGCGGCAATGGAACAACAACTGGTGGAAAAAGAGAATTTGTTCCCTATTTATCAAGAGCTGCAGCTGCAGTAGGGATTTCTTCCATATTTATGGAGGTTCATCCGAATCCTGATGAAGCAATGTCTGATGGACCAAACATGGTGAAATTAGCCGAGTTAGAGGAAGTGTTAAAGCCAATAGTGGAGATTGATGCACTGGTGAAAAATCTGTAAGAATGGGAGTGATTTATATGCAAGAAATTAATTTACCGAAATTCGATTACACAGATACATTAGCAAACGTTTTAGAAAAAGAAGCACAAGCAATATTGGATTTAAGAGATATGTTGGATAATTCAGTAGAAGATGCCATTCAACTAATTTTATCCTGTGAAGGGAAGGTAGTGGTAACGGGTATAGGAAAGTCAGGTATTATTGGTAGAAAGATACAGGCGACTTTCTCAAGCACAGGAACACCATCCTGCTATTTGCATCCATCTGAAGGGTTGCATGGAGATTTAGGGATGGTGACTTCAGATGATGTTGTACTCGCTATTTCAAATAGTGGAGAAAGTGATGAAGTACTACGATTACTTCCTTCCATAGAAACGATTGGAGCGAAGTTAATTGCTATTACGAAAAATGTATTTTCCACTTTAGCAATGAAGGCTGATGTAGCTCTATGTCTAGGGGAGTTTGAAGAAGCATGTCCGTTAGGCTTAGCACCAACAACAAGCACAACTGTAACCCTTGCCTTAGGCGATGCTATTGCTATTGCGTTATTAGAAGCACGAAAGTTTAGACCAGAGGATTTTGCACTTTATCATCCAAATGGTTCTTTGGGTAGGAAATTATTATTAAAGGTCGACGATATTATTTTTCATACGAGGAAAAACCCTATTGTCCGAGAAGGAGACAAAGTGAAAGATGCCTTATTTGCGATGACAGATCAAGGTTTAGGAGCAGCATCGATTGTGAATGAAAACGATCAATTAATAGGGGTTCTTACAGATGGAGATATCCGTAGAGCCTTTGCCCTCTCGATGGATGTCATGAATGAAAATGTCGAAAATTTAATCTCTGCTCCGTCGATTGTAATTGAAAGAGGTGCTTTAGCTGCTGAAGCCCTGCAATTAATGGAGGAGAAAGAAATAACCGTACTCCCAATTGTGGATCCCTATAATAAACCAGTTGGAATGCTCCATCTCCATGATTTAATGAAGTTAGGCATTTAAGTAATTACATGGCGATTAAGTTAATTGTATTAGACGTGGATGGAGTATTAACAGATGGGAGACTGTATATTGGTTCAGACGGAACGGAGTATAAAGCTTTTCATACCCAGGACGGAATGGGGATTAGTCTAGCTAAACAAGTAGGGATAAAGACTGCTATTATAACGGGCAGGAAGTCTGAAGCAGTTAGAAAAAGAGCAGAAGAGTTAAAATTTGACTATGTTTTTGAAGGAATTCATGATAAGTTGATAACACTTCAGAAGATAATCGATGAAATAGGAATAGGGTTTGAGGAAGTATGCTATATGGGTGATGATCTCAACGATATTCCTATTTTAACAAAGGTAGGATGGCCATGTGCTCCCAAAAATGCGATTGATTTTGTGAAAAATCAAGTCGCATTTGTAGCTGAATCAAATGGAGGAGATGGTGCAGTTCGAGAAATGATCGATTCTCTTCTCCTGCAAAAGTATAGTCAAGAAGAAATAGTTCAGCTTTTTTTATCAAAAAAAGCAAAGATAACACAATAGTAAGGATTGGAAAGTGCGAAAGTACTTTAAAATAGTGTCCTTTTACACAGTGTGAATAATGCATATGAAACTGCAAAGCAAGAAAAGGAAAATATTCATTAAAGAATAAGAAGTAGAATATATAATAGGATAAAAGGAAGCAATTTTAGGGAGTACTTTCTAAAATTGCTTCCTTTTATTTCTGTGATTTTTGGAAAAGAATTTTGAATCGTAGAAATTAAATATATTTAGATAATTTTTTGAAAGGTTTTAATTTTATTAATTTAACCTGATATTCAATTAAAGGATGACAATGGCCTAAATATAAGGTAACATCTAAAACTGTATATCGTTTTTAATGTATTAACAATGCTTATCGAAAACATATTAACTATATTGAGATAGTTTTATGTTAAGGAGAAAGGCTTGTTTTTGTTTCTTATTTAGGAGGAATTTTCTATGTCGATTTTAGTTGGGATATTAGGTATCATCGTAACGATAGCAATTGCCTTTTTACTATCAAATGATAAAAAAAGGATTAATTTCAGAGCTATCCTCGTATTATTTGTGCTTGAATTTATTGTTGCACTAATAATGTTTAAAACTACTGTAGGACTAAAAATAGTTGAAGCTACATCCAATGGAGTTTCCAAAGTTCTTAACTATGGGAATGAAGGTGTTAGTTTTGTTACAGGTGGATTAGTTCCAGAAGGTGGAAGTGTATTTTTTATAAATGTACTGATGCTTATCATTTTCACTTCTACTTTATTATCTTTATTAACCCACATAAAAGTTTTGCCGCTAGCGATTAAATATATTGGTGGGGCATTGGCGAAAATTACTGGGTTATCAAAGGTAGTTACATTTAATAGCATTAACTCTATCTTCTTTGGTCAATCTGAATCACTTATTGCGATTAAAACACACTTAGATTCTATGAATGCCAATAAGCTATTCATTGTTTGTACATCTGCTATGGCATCTGTATCTGCATCCATTATGGGAGCATATATGGAAATGATTCCTCCGCAATATGTACTTGCTGCTATGATTTTAAATGCATTATCTGCATTAATAATTGCAACATTAGTTGCTCCTATTTCAAAAGATGAAGATGAGACAATTAACATTAAAGATGTTTCCAACACCAATTCTGTATTTGGAGCAATCTCAGCAGGAGCTTTAGATGGTGGACGCGTTGCTTTAATTGTTGCCGCTATGCTAGTTGCTTATGTAGGTTTACTAGCTTTAATTGATGGTTTCTTTACAAGTATTTTCGGAATCGGATTTACTGGATTATTAGGATATGTATTTGCGCCGGTTGCTTGGATAATGGGGATACCTGTCAGTGAAATTGTAACTGCTGGATCTGTAATGGGTACGAAATTAGCTGCAAATGAATTTGTAGCAATGCTGCAATTCCAGCCAATGATTGGGGAGTTATCAGAGAAAACAGTAGGAATTGTCTCTACATTCCTTGTATCTTTTGCAAACTTCTCTAGTATTGGGATTATTGCTGGATCGATACAAGCGATTAATGCGAAAAAAGCAGATATCGTTGCAAAATTCGGTTTGAAAATGTTATTAACAGCAACACTTGCTTCTACTTTAACAGCGACAATTGTTGGGTTGTTTTTATAATAACAAAAAAGGGACTGTCCGAAAGTCATGTTACAGACTTTTGGAGTCCCTTTTATTTATTGAAGCCACTTAGGATTATGCTGATCCTGCTCATTTATTTCGCTGAAGATATTGTTTCCATTACTCATGGTCCGAGTAGGATTAGGATTTTGTGGATTCGAAAAATACGTATGCATTATTTTTTGAAATTCTCCAACTGTTAGAGGCTTGGCGTTCTCCATATATTCAAACCCTAATTGACCATTAGGCTCGATTGTCGCATGTTTTATGTCCTCTATTTTACTGATACCATTGTTTCTTAAACGCATTTCTAATTGATCTACTGTCAATCTTAACTTTTTTAGCACTTTACTATTTATTTGTCCGTTATTAATCACTACTTTTGATTTACCTGTTATAAACTTTTCAAATCGATTTGATCTAAGCTGTAAGAACTCTAAAAGGAGTATAGTGACAACAAAAATACCCGCACTAATAATAGCTTTAAAAGTACTTTTTTCGACAATCGGTTGAACAATAATGGTTCCTAAAGAAATCATAATAACCGTTTGAGCTAGTGTCATTTGAGAAATGGATTTTCTACCAGCCAAACGGAGTAGCAATATTCCGGAAAGTATAAGTATGATTGACTGCCATATATAAGACAAAGATAACACCATCCTATTTTTAAGATAAAGATAGTTTAGCCTTGACTTCAATAATTATCCTAGAAATACTTAGGTTGTTTGCTTTCGGTTACTTTGATTTTTGGGAATAAAAAAGCAAGCGAAGAAAATAGTTGATATTTTTTCACCTGCTTTATTTTTAGGACATTAGAGATCTTTTTTTCGTTAATGCAATTTTTTATCTATATCCGTGGTATCCACTTTGTTACCAAACCACTCTGCAAGCTTTGTTCTTGCTTTAGATTTAATATCATCATCAATATACATGGCTACTTGGAGTAATGCAATCCCTAAAGCACCTAAATCATCGGTATAGCCTATCCCAACTAGAAAATCAGGTATTAAATCAATTGGTAAGATAAAATAGCCTAAAGCTCCAATAATAGTTGCTTTTACTTTTTTAGGTACATTTGGTTTTTGTAAGGTGTAATATAAAAGTAAAACCGCATAAACAACAGAGGAACCTGCTTTTTTACCAAACCTTGCAAGTTTCTTCCAGAATTTTTCCTCGGAATAATGCTTTCCTGCTACCGATATTTCTTGTTCTAATTTTTCTTTTGAATCTTCCATTATGAAAGCTCCTTTCCTAATGGTTTCCATGCCTATTCTTATCATGATTATATGCCCTTATTCCGTATAAGTAAAATATTTTCATGTTGGTTAGGTTTTACTTCTCCAATAAAAAAAGGAAAATACGAAGCCATCCAAAAAAAGAAATCCATAATGGAGTGCTTATGAGCATGCCGAAAAATAAGCCTCTTCCTATATGGCCAGTTTCAATAGAATCAATTTGTTCCTTCACAATTCTTGCTCGTTTTATTATTAATTCATCGTTATTTTCCTGTCTCAATTTTCTAGTCCCCTTCATCTGAATCGTCGAAGGTATATTCGGTAGCTGGCTGGCAAGAATATGAAATGATTGGAAATAATTCCGTCTACCTTTATACTCTGAAGCCCCTATAGCTTTGCGTCATCATTTTTCAATGATTTTGCCCTTTCGTCGATTAGTTAAATTATATACTTAGACTAGTACAAAGTAGTCCATTATACCAGTATCCAAAGACCTACAAATCTTAGTCAACAGTAAAAATAATTAATAAAAAAGTGATTAGAGGTAAATGATATAGGAGAACACTCTTCTTTTGGAAATTATCTCAAATAGAATAAAAGAATTAGAACTTCTTCTCCTCTTTCGAATTTTTCTTTTTTTTCTTTCCTTTTCCCCATTTTAGGATGGATTTTCCATTCATTAAGCACCATATAATGATGGGGGACAAAATATTAAATGTTAGAACAAAAATAACAATCATCCACAAAAGCCATTCTGTATTTATAACATTTTTATATAGCCATGTATGGTAAAAATTCAAAATATCTCCGCCTTTAAATATGTTTCTTGTCACTTGTTTATACGAAAAAAAAACCTTTTATACATTTTCTTGTTTAACGAATAGAAATTCCTTCACTTGGTTAGGAAGAATAATAGTAAATAGTAAGGGTGGACGAAATGGAGACAACAAGCAAAGACAAAAGGTTCACAGCGGAATTAGAAAAAAATATAGCGATAATTAGAAGGGAATTAGGAGATAGTATCGACCTTGTTAAAAGGAATATTTTCTTTCTAGGGAATAGACAAGTTTCCTCCGTTCTTTTTTATATTGACGGTCTCGCTAGTGTAGAGCATGTGGAAAAAGTAATAGATGCGATGATGTTTGAAGGAAATGAATTTATTAAAAGAAATCAATTATTAATTTCCGATCTTCAAACTTTGATTGAACAACATGTTTTAATGAATACTTCTTTTTCCTTGATTGAAGAAGTGGAAAAGGCCCTTATAGCAATCCTTTCTGGTGATAGTATTCTTTTTGTAGATGGGTGCCAAAAGGCTTTTCATATCCAAACAAAAGGATGGGACACAAGAAGTGTGGATGAGCCGCAAACAGAGCAGGTTGTCCGCGGATCAAGAGATGGCTTCACCGAAAGTATACGTACTAATACTGCGCTAGTTAGAAGAAGAATCCGTGATCCAGAGCTAAGGTTAGAAACAATGAGTATTGGTTTACGGACAAGAACAGATGTAAATATTGCATACATTAACGGAGTAGTAAAAAAAGGATTAGTAGATGAGGTAAAGAAGCGATTAAATCGAATTCAGATTGATGGAATTCTGGAAAGTGGATATATAGAAGAAATGATCGCTGATTCTCCTTTTTCCCCGTTTACTACCATAATGAGTACAGAAAGACCAGATAAAGTGGCTTCAGCTTTGTTAGAGGGACGAGTAGCTATTTTTGTCGATAATACACCGTTTGTTTTAGTAGTTCCTACATATTTTTGGCAGTTCTTGCAGGCGAGTGATGACTATTATATGGGATTTATGGCAGGGAGTTTTTTTCGAATCATTCGCTATATTGCCTTTATTATTAGTCTCACGCTTACTTCAATTTATGTCATGCTAGTCAGTTTCCATCAGGAGATGATTCCTACTCCATTAGCATTAACCATTGCATCTGGGAGAGAAATAGTACCATTTCCCGTCCTTTTAGAGGCGCTATTAATGGAGATTACCTTCGAATTAATGAGGGAAGCGGGGCTCCGGATGCCAAAGCCGGTTGGGCAGGCTGTTAGTATTGTGGGCTCTCTTGTTATTGGACAGGCAGCTGTTCAGGCAGGGATTGTTTCCCCTTTTATGGTTATTGTAGTAGCGGTCACTGGGATATCGTCTTTTGCAATACCAAATTATTCTGCCTCTTACTCCATACGGTTAATTCGCTTTCCTTTATTAATTGCATCAGGAACGCTAGGATTACTTGGCTTTTCGGTTATGTTTACTTTATTGGCAATTCATGCGCTGAGTATTCGTTCTTTTGGGGAATCTTATTTAGCCCCAGCAACTCCTTTTCAACCAAATGATCAGAAGGATACACTTATTCGCTTTCCTTGGTGGGGGATGAAAAAAAGACCTCAGCTTGCAGATGGTGACACGATAAAATTAGGTAGCCATCAGAAGCCAAAACCACCAAATAAAGTGAAGGATCCAATAGAGAAGAATAAGGACAATCAATCAGAATCAGGAGGGGAAGAAAATCAAAAACAAGAGACTAAATCAAATATGGAAAGCAGAGATAATAGCGATATAACAGGCTTAAGAAGATGGAAAAAGAAAACCGGGGATAATAAAGGAGAGAAAAGAAAGGAATGAAGCTAGCTAAGTTTTTTATTTTCATTATTTTTAGTTCATTATTATTGACTGGTTGTGCTGGCAAAAGAGAAATCAATGATCTTGCCCTAGTAATGGCAGTTGGGATTGATAAGGGGTCAAAGGATGGAATGGTAAAGGTTACGGCACAAGTTTCTAGACCGGGAGACGCCAGGGGACAGACTGGTGCTCCTATAGGTCAATCAGGAGAAACATCATGGAATGTTGAAGCAGAGGGAGAGACTATTTTTGAAGCGATTCGAAATTTGACTGGCATTTCGTCGCGAAGAGTATTTTGGGCACATAATTTTATTATAGTAATAAATGAAGAAGTAGCAAAAGAAGGCATCGGAGATATTATTGATTTTTTTACAAGAAACCCAGAACTTCGAATGAAAACATTGGTTGCCCTTACCCCAGATAAAGCAAGTGAAATTACATCTACAATAACAAGTTTAGAAGTAGTTCCTGGAGAAGCATTAAGTAAATTATTTCGATATGCCAATATTTCAACCCTTGCACCCCATACGGAAATAAAAGACTTGCTAGCAGCATATTTAAGTGAGTCTACAGAGCCCATACTTGCAAGGCTAACCCTTGAAGAAAGAAAAATTGATAGTCTTAAACCAGAGGAAGGCGCAAAAGTGAACCAAGTTGAGTTATCTGGAGCAGGTGTTTTTAAAAACGATAAATTGGTAGGGATATTACAAGCAGATGAATTGCAAGGAATTATTCTTTTTAGAGACAAGATTGATTCAGAAGTAGTAGTTATTGATTGTCCTAAAGAACCAAAGAATGAGATTAGTGTCGAGTTAAATAAGCAAAAGTTTGATGTGGAACCAACTTATAAAAATGATAAAGTTAGTTTCAATGCTAAGCTAGATGCTACTGTCACTGTAGTAGAAGCAGGCTGTCCATTCTCTATTAGTGATAAAGAAGCTGTAAAACAATTAGAAAAGTCTGTAGAAGCTAAATTAAATGATGACATCAATAAGTCTATTGAGAAAATCCAAAAGGAATATCAATCCGATGTATTAGAATTAGGAAAAGTATTTCAAAATAAATACCCATATGAGTGGAAGAAGATGAAAAAGGATTGGGCAGATACATTTGCAAATGCAGAGATAACTCTTAGCATTCAAGCAAATGTAGAAAGTGGTTCATTATTATTCCAGCCTACAATATCTGGGAAAGAAAGGGAGGGAGAATAATGAAGGTGCAGATATCCAATGGTATGCTAATGGCATTAATTATCAATATGCTTTATGCAAAATCCATTGGCATGACACAAGGAATAATGGCACGTGAAGTGAAAGGAGATATTTGGATATCAACTTTCTTCTCCACTTTTCAGGGAGTTCTTCTAATTGCTCTAATCGTTATAGTAATGAAACGTATACCTGAAGGAGATTTAATTGATCAATTTCACCGCATTTTAGGGAAATTTCCCGGGAAACTTGTCGCTATTTCTGTGTTTGTATTTTTTGTGGGCGCATATGGGAGTATTATGGCAACATTTGTTTATCATTTAAAAGATTATTTCTTGCCAGAGGCTCCCACCTTATTATTTGTTTTAGCTGCCTTCTTAATCGGTATTTATGCTATTCATTTTGGAATTGAAGTGGTTGCAAGAATGGCATTGATTGGAGTATTCTCTATAATTGCTTTGAACATCTTGCTAATGCTTGGATCTCTTAGTAATTTTGATATAAGAGAGCTTCAGCCAGTTTTTCAATCAGGATTTAAAGAAACGGTTTGGGCGAGCCGTCATCATAATACAGATTATGCGATGGCTGCCATGATGATTTGTATGATTCTTCCTTTAGTAAGGGACAAAGAGACATGGATAAAATCTTCCACAGCAGGTATTTTTTATGGTGGAATAATCATCGTTATGTGGCCAATTCTCGAAACAGGAGTGCTTACAGCAGACGTCGCAGCCCAGTATATTGTTTCCTGTATGCAAATGGCAAGGAGTGCGGAAATTGGTCTTTTTATCCATCGTTATGAAATGATTATGATTGCATTTTTTGCGTTATCGATTTTAACTCAAATTATTATGGCATTTCTCTGCTCATCCATAGCTGTTCAAAAGCTATTGGGATTAAAAGATTACCGTCCAGTTATTATTCCTGTAGGTCTTATTTTAAGTGGCTCTTGCTATTGGCTAGTAAAGGATCATCATCGAGCAATGCATTTTATAGAAGGTCCATGGGTATATTTGAGCATTGGAACGGTGGTTGGATTAATTGGTATATTATGGATTTCGGGTCTTGTTTTTCGTAAAAAATGGAAAGCAAATTATGAGGTAAAGCAATAGCTTAGTCGTTTTCTCTTAAGGGTGGAGGTTACTATAACCTTGCACCTTGACTGGGTGAATTGCATAGATTAATACATCAAAAAAGAAAGGGGAAAAATGATGTATTTTCAGCCTTATTATCCTTACTATGTTCAACAAGTATCTCCACAACAAAATAGAATAATCTTCCCGCCGATTGGTGGAGGGACTGTTCCACATATACCTCCAATCGGAGGAGGCGTTTTGCCGCCATTTCCTGGAGGTGAAATGCCACCAGCAGGTCCAGGAGGACATCCTGCTCATCCGGATGCTCCAAATATTGGGGGTGGAGCAGATCACGGACCACCAACAACACCGCCACCATCCTTTACACCACAATTAAATCAGTCGTCTGTAAGTACTTTTGCAGTCGATTCTGGTTCAATGAGACCTTGTCTGTTCCGTTTTACTTATGTTTGGCTAGAGAATGGTCGAGGATTTTGGTTCTATCCAACTTTTGTTGGACGACATTCCATTGCAGGATATCGTTGGCGAATGAATCATTGGTCTTATTACGGCACAGATACTAACCGCATTCGTTCTTTTCAGTGTAATTAATAATAATAGAAAGGGAGGTGAATTTAAAAATGTTCACCTCCCTATTCTGTTGATGAATAAATAATAATGAAAACCAAAAGAAGCAGATGCTTGAGGGAAAGTGGTGTTCATAGGGAAGATGAAAACCAAAAAGTGCAGGCAACAGAGAAAAAGTGGTGTTCATCCGGAAGATGAAAACCAAAAAGCAGAGGCAACAGCAGAAAAGTGGCGTTTATCCCAAAAACGAAAGCCGAAATTCATAAAAAATAAGGGGAAACCGGCGTTGCCTTAAACATAAAAGCCAGAATTCCCCATTGAATAGGAGACAAACAGCGGAATGTACCATTCTTCTCTCCAATCAGGACGGCTACCTAAATAATATTCGCCTTACCATAAAAGTAACAACCTAACTTGCCTCTTCCCCACGCAAAATAGGTCCCCACCCAAAATATGAAATAACAAAATCGAAGCATAGTAGAAGTCGAATTATTTTGCATCAGCAATTAGTTGATCTTTAACGTACATCTCGTCTTCTTCTAAGGAAAAGGCCTTTATGGCAACTTCAATTGCTAATCGATTAGACGAATGCATAAAGTCGGGGCCGAGAATTCCTTCAAGCTTCTCTATGCGGTGATAAAGGGTCTGTCGTACGATAAATAAGCGCTCAGAAGCTTCTTTTTTATTGCCGTTACAGTCTAAATAGATAGTAAGCGTTTTAAGGAGTTCGCTATTATTCACTCGATCATAATCGATCACTTTTCCTAGATGAACGTCGATATACGCTTTAATAATATTCGTTTTTAATAATGGAAGAACTAAATGGTAGATTCCTATTTGCTCATAAGTATGGGAATCAATTAATTTTTTCTGTTTTAAGAGGATGATTTGCTTTGCTTCTTCATAGGCAGTTCTTGCTTTAATTGGTTCTTGATGAATGGAACTGATACCAAAAAATGTTTGTGCAGGAAAATAAGTCTCAGTAAGTTTTGATATTTTATCAGTGATTTGTTGCCAATTTACTTTTTTTTCTTTGGAGAGATTCATATATATCATTACTATTAATTCTTGGTGTCGGAAGGAGATGATGGGATGAAATCCTAATTTGTTGAAAAAAGGGCGTAATAATGTTAAGAGATAGAGTTTAAATTCTTCCCCTTTACTGGAATTAACTTGTTCATCTTCAAGTAGTGGCCAGCAAATAAGTCGGAAAGAATGGGAAAAACAATACATTGGTAAGATGTTCTTTAGCTGGTTACTTTCCAAGTTTTCCATGTTAAGGAGTGAATGAATCAGCTCTGCCTCGTCGCTTTGCTTTCGTTCTTCTATCGTTCGATTGCGAAGGAGAATATGAGAAAGTGCAATTGATGCTCGATCTAACATAAGAGCAGTAAGCTCAGAGGAAGGGAATTTGCTAGTTTCTATTAATAGATAGCCCCAAACTTGTTCGAATACTTGCACTGCATTCACGCTAAATGATTTGTTATTTAAACAAAATGTTGATAATGTTTTTGGTTCATTTGAATGGTTATTTATTAATTTTCTAATGGCAGCTTCCGTTTCCCCTTGATTAGTAGGGTAGTAGTATTTTTCATTACTTGTAATGAAAAAGCATGGACTTTGGAAATATAGAGATAGCTCCTGAAGGATTTTTAGTATTCCGTTAGGTTGCAACGAAAGCTTATTAAAATTCTGAGATAAGCGGTCAAGATCCAACATATTTTGATGATGTCGATTAATCAACAGGGAATGAATATCTTGGGTTATATCAATGAATCTCACCGTTTTCTCAAAAATTATGATTGGATAATTTTGTTGTTCTGCTAAAGATAAAAGGTTCCTAGGAATTTCATGCATAAAAGAGCCTAATTCAATACATAATCCAGCTGTTTGCTTTTTTATCAATGTTTCTACATAGTTTCTTTGATTATCAGAATCTAATAATCCGATGCCAGTAGTTAAAATTAATTCTCCTCCATTGATAAATAAATCGATATCCTTCACTTCTAATATATGACACCAATTAATTACTCTATTTAATCCATTTACACCTGTCAATACTTTCGCGTGCTGAAACGTATGTCGTTTTAATGCTTCTTCAACCGTTAATTTGCCAAGAACCATTTTGAGCACCCTCCTATATGTAAAATAAAATATTAAAACATTTGACACCATGTAAAATGAAAATAGTGAGAATAATCTGTAAATTATATAGTATCTTAGTTAACAAGCATCGTCAATTAATTGTCCTTTCTTTTATGGCAATTAAAAAAGTACGAATGCTTAACCTGTTTTTAAGGAGTGGTTCCATGGAAAAAACAAAGACAGATTCATTAATTGAACGGGATCAAAGTAATGTTTGGCATCATATCTCTCCATATGTTGAAGAAAACCCAGCAATGATTGCTGTTAAGGGGGAGGGATCATGGATTATCGATTATGATGGGAATCGCTACCTAGATGGAATGTCTGGACTCTGGTGTGTCAATATCGGATATGGAAGAGAGGAATTGGCAAAAGCAGCATATGAACAAATGAAAGAATTATGCTATATGCCCTTAACCCAAAGCCATATTCCGGCTATAAAGCTTGCAGAGAAAATTAATGAATGGCTAGAAGGAGAATATATGATTTTCTATTCAAATAGCGGTTCAGACGCGAATGAGGTCGCCTTTAAATTAATTCGTCAGTATCATCAGCAAAATGGAGAGCATGGTCGATTTAAATTCATTTCAAGACACCGTGCCTATCATGGAAGTTCAATGGGAGCCTTATCGGCAACGGGACAGGCACTTCGAAAATATAAATATGAGCCCCTTGCAAGTGGATTTCTTCACATCTCACCTCCAGATTCCTATCGGAGACCCGACAATATGTCAATAGAGGCATTTCATTCTATGTTGATGGAAGAATTGGAGAGAAAAATAATTTGGGAGCAAAAGGAGACAATTGCAGGGGTTATTATGGAGCCGTTGATAACGGGAGGAGGAGTATTAATTCCGCATCCTTCTTATCTAGAAAAGGTACAGGAGCTTTGTAAAAAATATGGAATCTTACTTATTATGGATGAAGTAATTTGTGGCTTTGGAAGAACTGGCAAGAAATTTGGTCACCAACATTTTAATATCAAACCAGATATTGTAACGATGGCTAAAGGGTTAACAAGTGCTTATTTACCTTTATCTGTAACAGCTGTTAAAAAAGAAATTTTTGAGAAGTTTAAAGGAACAGAAGAAAATGTCCATTTTCGCCATATCAATACCTTTGGTGGGAATCCATCTTCTTGTGCTGTTGCCTTAAAAAATCTCGAAATATTAGAAAAGGAAAATTTAGTAGAAAAATCTGCTCAGAGTGGGATATATCTTTTAGAACATCTAAAAAATGGCTTACATAGTCATCCAAATGTGGGAGATATAAGAGGATTAGGACTAGTTTTGGGTATAGAGCTAGTCGAAGATAAATTTACAAAGGTGCCTGTATCATCTAAATATATGGCTAAGATTGTTGCAGAATGTAAAAAAGAAGGACTTATAATAGGGAAAAGTGGGGCAACATTTGATGGATAGAAAATTATTTTAACCCTTAGCCCGCCATTATCATCTACAGAAGATGACCTAAACTTTATTATTTCTGTCTTAATGAAAGTGCTACAAAATAATCAATCGACTCAGAAAGTTCTTTCTTAGATAAAAATCGAAGTACCAAGAATATTAATTACGAAAGAAAATCTAACATGTTTAGCAACAATTTTAAGAAAATAGTAGGATATTGTTAATTTTCTATAAAATCCATTTACTAAATATGTCAATCAGCTTATAATAGGGAAATCTTATCCTATAAATGTTATGAAAACTAACATCATCAATCGTAACTTCTTCTTCGTCGTTTAACATTAAAACAACTATTCTACTTATTCTACAACAACACTTACTTAAACAGATTTAATTCCATACAAGACTCCGACACGGTAGAGAATTTTTTTCATGTCCAATAGGCTGTGATTTATTTAATACTAATTAAAGAGTTTGTTGTATAAACAGCCTATTAATTTTTCTTAATCGCAATTTAATAACCAATTTAAAGGAGGTCGATTATGAGAAAATCTAATGCTACGCTTTCTTATGAACAGTTATTGGCTAATTTCTCTGAAGTAGAAGAAGCACTTTCCAATCAGGAGGCATTAGAAGAAGCAAATCGTTGTCTATATTGTTATGATGCGCCTTGTATAACGGCTTGTCCAACTGGTATTGATATCCCTAGTTTTATTAAAAAAATTGCTTCAGGAAACTTGAAGGGATCTGCGAAGACAATTATGTCAGCAAATCCTGTCGGGGCAAGTTGTTCTAGAGTCTGTCCAACAGAAGAATTGTGTGAGGGAGCTTGTGTGCTGAACAATTCAACAAAACCAATTATGATTGGAAACCTTCAGCGATATGCAACGGATTGGGCGAGGTATAACAACCAGGTACTATTTAAGCGAAATGTCCCTCCAATAAATAAAAGCATCGCAATTGTAGGCGGTGGTCCAGCAGGACTTTCAGCAGCAAGAGAACTGGCGCTACTCGGGTATAATGTCACTATTTTTGAAGCGGAAAGTAATGCGGGAGGTTTAAATACATATGGGATTGTCTCCTTCCGTCTTCCAAAAGAAGTTTCTTATTGGGAAGTAGAACAAGTAAGAGATTTAGAAGTTGAAATCCGGACGAATACAAGGGTTGGAGAGGATATTTCTGTACAAGAGATTCTTGAAAACTATGATTCGGTATTGCTTGCGATTGGAATGGCTAATGTACCTAATATAGGTATTCCAGGTGAAACATTAACTGGCGTTTATGATGCGATTGAGTTTGTAAAAGAAACAAAGACAAAGCCATTATCGACAGATTTAATTGGAAAAAGGGTTGCAGTAATTGGCGCTGGAAATACAGCGATAGATGCTGCAACTTGTTCCATTCGCTTAGGCGCCGAGAATGTCAAAATAGTATATCGGCGTACAGAAGCCGAAATGTCTGCATATGATTTTGAGTACGAATTTGCAAAACAGGATGGCATTGAATTCAGATGGCTAACTGCTCCGAAAAAAATTATTGGGAATGAAAAGGGAGAAGTTATTGGCTTAGAATGTGTCAAAATGATGCTTGGAGAACCAGATGCAGATGGTCGAAGAAGACCTATTGAACAAGAAAACTCAGAATTTATATTGGAAGTAGATGCTGTAATTAAGGCAATTGGGCAATCTAGATATATAGATTTAATCGAGGAATTCGGATTAGAACATGATCAAGGAATTGTCAACATTCACTCTGCAACCTATCAAACTAGTAATAGTAAAGTATTCGCATGTGGTGATGTTATATTTGGAAAAGGGCAAGGTGAGGCTATGGTTGTATCAGCGGCACAGCAAGGGAAGGAAAGTGCCTATCATATTCATCAATCTTTTCTTTCGAAAAAGATGGAAACCGCATAACAAAGGAGGAATAGCATGGCAGACTTACGTGTTGATTTAGCAGGTATTAAATCACCAAACCCGTTTTGGCTAGCTTCTGCTCCGCCAACAAATTCTGGTTATCAAGTGCAACGCGCCTTTGAAGCGGGTTGGGGAGGTGCTGTGTGGAAGACACTAGGAGATCCGATTTTAAATGTATCCTCAAGGTTTGCAGCTGTAAGCTTTAATGGGCAAAGGGTTGCGGGTTTTAATAATATTGAATTAATTACCGACAGACCATTAGATGTAAATTTAAAAGAAATATATGAAACAAAGAAAAGATTTCCCAATCATGCCATAGTTGCTTCTTTAATGGTGGAACCAAAGCAGGAAAAATGGCATGAAATTGTTAAAAAAGTAGAGGCAGTAGGTGTTGATGGATTAGAACTTAATTTTGGCTGTCCACACGGAATGGCAGAAAGAGGAATGGGGGCTGCATCTGGGCAAGTTCCAGAGTTGGTTGAAAAGCAGACATATTGGGTGAAGGAAGTAGCACAGACACCTGTAATTGTAAAATTAACCCCTAATATAACGGATATAACTGCAACTGCAGAAGCAGCAGTGAATGGAGGAGCAGATTCCATTAGTATGATAAATACAATTAATAGTTTAGCAGGGGTAGATATTGATACTTGGGATACGATTCCTCATGTTGCTGGAAAAGGGGCCCATGGTGGCTATTGTGGACCAGCAGTCAAGCCAATCGCATTGCATATGGTAGGAGAATGTGCTAGAAATCCTTTAATTAATGTTCCTATTTCAGGAATTGGCGGCATCTCCAATTGGCAAAATGCTGTGGAATTTATGCTAATGGGAGCAACAAATGTGCAAATCTGTACAGCTGCTATGCACCATGGTTTTCGAATCGTCGAAGATATGATAGATGGGTTGAATAATTATTTAGATGATAAAAATCTTTCATCTGTTATGGAATTAGTAGGGAAATCTGTACCGAAATATTCGGACTGGGGAGACCTCGATTTAAATTACCAAATTGTAGCACAAATCAATAATGACGTTTGCATCAATTGCAATAAATGTCATATTGCTTGTGAAGATACAAGTCATCAATGTATTGACATGCTAAAGGATAGTAATGGAAAAAGCTATTTAAAGGTAAGAGAGGAGGATTGTGTAGGATGCAATCTCTGTTCCATTGTATGTCCAGTGGATGGAGCCATTGAAATGATAGAAGTTGCTCATTCTATGCCTGCGATGACATGGAATGAACGACAAGCCGTAATTGGAGCATTTCCTACTGCATTAGGAATAGGAAATAAGTAAATTTTTTCAGCTGAAAAAGATAATGTTCAGACCTAAAAAGTAAATGGAGGAATGACCATGAAAAAAATTATTAAAAATGGTTGTATTGTAACAGCAACTGATACGTATAATGCAGATATTGCAATGGAAAATGGAGTAATTACCCAAATTGCCGAGAACATAATAGATCTTCAGGCTGAAATCATTGATGCAAAAGGAATGTATGTTTTTCCAGGAGGCATTGATCCGCATACGCATTTAGATATGCCGTTTGGGGGGACAATGACGAAAGATGATTTTGAAACAGGAACAATGGCTGCTGCGTTTGGAGGGACGACTTCTATTATTGATTTTTGTTTAACGACGAAAGGAAAAAGCTTAAAAAGCGCAATCGAAACTTGGCATGCCAAAGCTAAAGATAAGGCAGTGATTGATTATGGATTTCATTTGCAAATAGTAGAAGTAACAGATCTGGTGCTAGAGGAACTACAGGAAATGATCACAGAGGAAGGCATCACTTCCTTAAAAGTATTTATGGCATATAAAAATCAATTTCAAGCGGACGACGAGACATTATTTAAGACGTTAATAGCAGCAAAGGAATTAGGCGCACTAGTTATGGTTCATGCAGAAAATGGGGATGTAATTGATTATTTGGTAAAAAAGGCATTGGAAGAAGGAAATACTGACCCCATTTATCATGCATTAACAAGACCACCAGAAGCAGAAGGAGAAGCAACAGGTAGAGCTGCAACATTAACACAGCTAGCCAATTCACAACTTTATGTTGTCCATGTTTCCTGTGCAGAAGCAGTGAAACAATTAGAGGAGGCTAGGAAAAAAGGAGTAGATATTTGGGGAGAAACATGTCCTCAATATTTGGTATTAGATCAATCCTATTTGGAAAAGCCTAATTTTGAAGGAGCGAAGTATGTATGGTCTCCGCCTTTAAGAGAAGCTTGGAATCAAGATGTATTATGGAATGCATTGAAAACTGGTCAACTGCAAACATTAGGATCAGATCAATGTTCATTTGATTTTAAAGGACAGAAAGATTTAGGGAGAGGCGATTTTTCAAAGATACCGAATGGTGGACCAATTATTGAAGATAGAATGAGTATTTTATTTTCTGAAGGTGTAAAAAAAGGAAGAATTACCTTAAATCAATTTGTAGAGATAACTTCCACTCGTGCTGCCAAGTTATTTGGTCTATATCCGAAAAAAGGAACGATTGCTATTGGTGCAGATGCTGATATCGTTCTTTTTGATCCAGAGACAGAAAGAATAATTTCCGCTGAAACACATCATATGGCTGTTGATTATAATCCGTTTGAAGGCATGGAGATTATAGGAGAGCCAGTTACGGTATTTTCAAGAGGGGAATATGTGATTAAAAATAAAGTATTTGTAGGAACAGCAGGTAAAGGTCAGTATTTAAAACGTGCAAAGTATGGAGAAGCATTATCTGCAAAAAGCAAATCACTAACAATGAAGTAGTAATGTATGATTTTTGAATTCTTAATATTCTGAATAAATAAAAGGAAGGTGTTTTATATGTCCCAAAAAAGTAATTATTTAAAATCTCCTGATTTATTGCCGATTAGTCACGAAAAACGAAGTATTGGACCATTTGGTTTTGCGGTTATTTGGGTAGGGATGGCAATTGTACTGGCGGCATTTGCCATTGGCGGGGGAGGGATTATAAACCTTCCTTTAGGTATGGTTATCTTAGCAACAATCATCGGTTCAGTAGCTATAGGAATTCTTATGACGATTATTGGCGATATAGGGGTGGAGCATGGCCTATCGTTTCCTGTTTATATGAGGGCTCCATTTGGAACGATTGGGACACATATTCCTTCTATTGTAAGGGGGGTTACTGCCGCTTGCTGGTTTGGAATTAACACGTATTTTGGATCGACTGCCATTAATGCCATATTAAATTTATTATTTGGCTTTGACAATTGGCTAGTATGCTTTTTTCTCTTTGCTGCATTGCAATTATTAAATACTTCATTAGGGATTAAATCAATTGAACGATTTGCTGATTTGGCGGCACCTATTATTATCCTCATCTCATGCTGGATGTATGTCTCTTTATCTGATAAAGCCATTGCAGATGGAAAGGATGTGTGGACTTGGGTGGAAAGCCCTGTAACAGGGGGAGCTGCTTTTACAGCATTTATGGTCATTGTCATGAGCAATATGGGATTTTGGGCAACATTAGCTGCCGATATGCCTTCTCTCTCTCGTTTTTTTAAAGCACCAAAAGAAGAAAGAAATTGGTTTAAAAGAAATAAAACACAGCTACTAGGAAGCATTGTTGTAATGCCGATTGTGAATACATTTATGATTATCATTGGTGCAGTATCCTATATGGCTGTTTCTAACGCAGATCCTGTCGTTGCTTTGCAAGAAGCTGCAAGTGGTTTCGCATTAGGAATCTTATTATTAATGATTGTTCTTGCACAGTGGTCTACAAATACATCTGCTAACGTTATACCAGCAGCCACTATTTTTTCAAATGTAGGTGGACCAAAGATGCCTTTTTGGGTAGGCGTGGTGATTGCAGGAATTATTGGTGTCATTGCACAGCCATGGAGTTTATTTGAAGTATTAAATAGTGCCCTGCTTGTTATCGGCGGAATTTTAACATCCATTGTAGGAATCTTGTTTGCAGATTACTATCTTTTAAGAAAAAGAAGGGTAAATGTCATCGATTTATATGAACCAGATGGACAATTTCGATATATGAAAGGAATAAATCTTGCTGGATTCATCGCTTGGATTGTTGGTGGAGTGCTGGCAAATCTTCTTTCTTCTTATTCTTCCATCGTTGGTTTTGTTGTAGGATCAGGGCTTTATTATGTATTGGCAAAATATTGGTGGTTTAAAAAATATCCACAAGCAGAAATAGAGGATCCTTGTGATGAAAAATATTTAGGTATCACGGTAAGTCATGACTGGTATATTGATGGAGCAGAAGAGGAAGCTACAGAAATAGAGGATGCAATGGTGGAAAGAGTTTAGTTACTAGAATGTAATTGGAAATATTTAAACAGCGACAGTAAGTGAATGGGAAGCTCCCCTGCTTGAAGTAGATTTATCTTGAATAAATAATCATGTTGAATCCCGTGAAGAAAGACTTTTTAAAAAGGAGGAGTTAGATGTCCGATTATCAGAAATTCTTACATGAGCGTGACCAAATAGATTATTTAATTTCGGACGGCTATCGAATAAAAAGTATATTAGAAGATTTAAATGGTGCGATGGTTCAACTAGAAAAACAGGATAGAACTAATCGACTAGTAGAACAGCAAACACTACGAATCCATACGGCTAACGGAAGAAAATACTTTTCTGTGCTTTTACTAGAGCAATTAAAAATGCATCACGCTTCAAAAAGTTAAAAAAGGGAGTGAATCAAGGATGGAGGGCCAAAAAGTATTAATAAATGGTGATCGCTTAAAAGCTTCATTAGAAAAATTTGCAGACTTTGGTAGGACAGAAAATAATGGCGTTACGAGACTTGCCTTGTCAAAAGAAGATGAGGAGGCTAGAAATTATTTTCGCAGCTGCTGTGAAGAACTGGGGATGATCGTAAGTATTGATGATATGGGAAATATGTATGCCCTTTTGGAGGGGGAAACAGAGCATCCACCAATTGTAATGGGATCTCATTTGGATTCTGTGAAAAAAGGGGGCCGATTTGATGGAGTATTTGGTGTTGCAGCAGGACTTGAGGTCATTAGAACGATTGTAGACAGCAGCATTAAACCAAGGATTCCGTTAATGCTTGTTAATTTCACAAATGAAGAAGGAGCAAGGTTCGAACCTTCCATGATGGCTTCAGGTGTTATAACAGGAAAATTTGAAAAAGAAATAATGATGAGAAAAAAAGATGAAAATGGCATTACTTTTGAACAGGCATTAAAAGCAATCGGCTATGATGGGGATAAGAAAAACCGATTAACAAAGGCCACAGCATTACTAGAAATGCATATTGAGCAAGGACCAGTTCTTGAAGCAGAGAATCTAACAATTGGCGTTGTTGAATGTGTTGTTGGAATGGTGTGTTATGAAATAACAGTAAGTGGCGAATCGAATCATGCTGGAACGACGCCAATGTCAATGAGAAAAGATGCGCTTTTTGCTGCTAATGATATAATAGCGGAAATAAGAAAGCAGCTTGGAAAATTAGATAGTGAATTAGTTTTTACGATAGGCAGAATGAATACATATCCTAATATTCATACTGTTATTCCCAATAAGGTGATTTTTACAGTAGAGGCGCGGCATAAGGATCCACTTATTATGAAACAAGTGGAAAGTGTTTTGCAAGATTTAGATACTTCTGTTGAACTAGAAGATTGTAGCTTGACGGCCATAAAACTATGGGATAGAAATACCGTCTGGTTTGATGAAAGGATTTTGGAACAAATAGAAGAGTCCGTAAAAACTTTAGGCTACTCCTATAAGACAATGGCAAGTGGCGCGGGACATGATGCTCAATTTATGGCAAGTGTGGTACCTACAGCGATGATTTTTGTACCAAGTATAAAGGGGAAAAGTCACTGTGAGGAAGAACTAACGCCATGGGAGGATTGTGAGAAGGGTGTAAATGTTTTATTAGAAACTGTCTTAAGTTTAGGAAAACAATAGTAAGAGTAAATAGAACGGTAGCGAAATAGTCGAATGATGGTTGGAGGCTGGTCAAAACAATGGCTAGCCTTTTATTTTGACATAAAGGGGACAGCAAAAATGAAAGAGTTCCAATAATAGCTACAGGTGTTCATTATTTTGAAGTGTTTTTCCTGTCATCCAGAAATGATGTTGTTCTATAAAAGGAACGAAAAAAGAAAAAGTAAAAGGATTTGATTGACTTTTAGGCAATTATAATGATAAAATGTTCTTAAATAAGAACGAATGGTGGAGATGAATCCAAAAGTTATTATTTTATTTTTTGTTCACTTGTTCTTTTTAAAGAACGATTTGTTTTTTAGTAAGACAACCTGATGAAGTCTAACATAGCATTATGAAGAAAAATGAAAGTTGGTGGATTCATTGTCATTAGTAGTAGAAGAGGAAAAAGGTAGTATATCGTTTTTTAGCATGCCTGGTATAAAAAAATCCTATATGAAACCTAGAATTGTAGCACTAATTCCTGCTCACAACGAAGAAAAATCCATTAGAGATTGTTTAGCCGGAATTAATGATCAATTGCTACCAAAAGGCGTAGAGTTAGATGTTTATGTCATCGCAGATAACTGTACAGATCGCACGGAAGAAAAGGCAATAAAGGCAGGCGAAGAATTCGGCTTAAATCTAAAAGTGATTATTACGGAAGGAAATAAACTTCGGAAGGTTGGCGCTTTAAATAGCGGATGGAAATTATTGTATGGGGATATTATGGATTTCTATAATATTCAATTAACCGAATCGCAAGAATTATATAAACAAAGTATTAAAGCGATTCTTGGGATGGATGCAGATAGTCGTTTAGCCCCTAACTGTTTAAAATATCTATGGGAAGGGTTGATGAGTGGCCGCAACATTGGTGGAGTTATGGCTAAATATACAATGCGTATGCCGAAAAAGAAGAGCTTATTAAGCAAACATGATGTCTATTATGAAGAAAAGATAGCTAGCGGTGAGTACGGTGGTCCCATTAGTAGATGGTGGACACATCAGCAAAAACAAGATATGGCAAGCTGGCTATTAGATCTTCAGTATCATGGTGGCAGCACATATGTACTTGGAGGTCAAGCAACCTTATTTCGACCAGAAGCATTGCAAGAAGTAGTAAACCATAATAAATTAGATGGCCCATGGCAGAATGATAGTGATGTAGAAGATATGCTACTTACTTGGCAATTGCAAAAATCGGGATGGAAGACGCTTATTAGTCCAAAGGGCCGCTGCTTTGTAGATGCAATGCGCTCGTACCATACTTTTAGGGAACAACGAAATAAGTGGAATTCCGGAACGGTTGAATTGCTTACAAATAAAGATTTAAGTATTCAGACGCGACACAAGGGGAAAATTTGGCGAAACCAACTAAAGTCATTTTCGGATTTAGTAATACGTGTCCTCTTTGTCATTTTATTAAGTGTTGCATTAGCGACAGATCAATTTTATTGGTCCTGGATATGGTTAACACCAATAGTACTGGCATCTATTCTTAATACGATTCTTGCTATCAAAACACCGATGCATCGGACAATAGATGTCATTTTTGCGGCACTATTGATTGCTCCCGAAGTTTATTTATGGGTAAATTTAATGACTTTTAGTCAGGTGTGGCTGCAAAAGCTATCTGCTAATAAGAAAGACGGATGGGCAAATCAATATGCTGCCGAGTCAGGAAAAACGCGAAGCAAATTAGCCCAAGGAATCTTGCTTGGAACAATAACTATTTTAATTATCGGCTATATATGTTTTTCTTATCGTGATTTTCTTACAAGTGAGGCTGTTCAACAAGCAATTAATCCATATTTGATGGGTGGTTGGATAACATTAACATACTTGACTATTTTAAAATCTTTCATGATGGCTTATCAAATTTGGACATTGCGCGGAAGACATACAGCTTAAGATTTAATGGAGAAACGTTTAGATAGATTATCTAAGCGTTTTTTTCTATTTTAGACTCCGCAAAATGGTACATATAAATAACAGGAAAAAGAGTGATCCACGAAAAATGATTGGTTAAAAATCGAGGAGGGGATCACCCGTCGTTTGCAGCTTTCCTTTATTTTTAATAAGGATTTGTTTATTTCCGATCAACGTAAGAATTCCTTTATCCGCAAACTTTGCAAGTTTTCGACTAATTGTTTCTCTTGTTAAACCTACGTAACTAGAAATCTCTTCTCTAGTAATGGGAAGATTAATCAGAATAGCATTTTGTTTCTCTGTCCCAAAAATTTCACAAAACTCTAGAAGCATATTAGCAATTCTAACTTCAGGGTCTTTTGTCGCTAATGTTCTCGCTAAGTCCTCTGTATGGGCTAAGCGCTTTGTGATTGTTTTTAGGAATTTGAAAGAGATGTCAGGATTATTTGCCATAATTTGATCAAAATCTTGTTTCTTTAAAAGGCATATCTTTGTATCTTCTACTGCATAGCCGCTTAAGTTCATAACCGTATTGTCATGAAAGAGATTTTGTTCTCCAAAGAAATCACCAACTGTTAATAAATGGACAATTTGTTCTTTCCCCTGAACAGTTAATTTAGATAATTTTATTTTTCCACTATGAATAATATAGAGGGAAGTTGATTTTTCCCCTTCCTCTATAATTCTTTCGCCTTTTTTAAAGACTTTATGATGGACAACGTCAGTTATTTTTTGAATTTCTAGTTCGGATAAAGAATGGAAAATTGGCACACGTTTAGGACAAGGCTCATTCGCATATGGTTGCATATAAACACCTCAGTAGAGTTTGTGTATTTTTTCACAATTAATAATGTGAATATCTGAATAAATTATAACAAGGATTGATATGTGATTTCAATCCTATTTTGCTTTGCTTTTTTCTCCTATACTGAAGCTATTCTAAAAAAGGAGAGTGTCAAAATGAATACCATTTTTACAGAGGATACAAAAACAGGTGATATTATTATTAAGTTTCCAGCTGCGAGTAAGCTATTTAAAGAATATAAAATTGACTTTTGCTGTGGAGGGAACCGTCCAATTGGCGAAATTATTAAGTCCTTACAGCTTGAAGAGAAGGATTTAATAAAAGTGCTCAATATTATGTACGAGCAAATGCAAGCAACAGAAGAAGTGGATTGGATGAATATACCGTTAACAGATTTAGTAAACCATATCATTAGCCATTATCATGCACAAACAAGGGATTTACTAGAAGAGTTATCTGCATTTGTGAGTAAAGTATACCGTGTGCATGGAGAAAGAGACACCCATTTGAAAGAAGTATATACCCAATTTTTCTTATTAAAAGATGAATTAGAGCAGCATTTGCTTGGAGAAGAACAACGAATTTTTCCAAAGATAATGAAATATGATTTAAATAAATCACTTGATATTCTTGAAGAAGCAAGAGCAGAAATTAGTATATTAGAAGAGGAGCATGAAGGGGCAGGAGATATACTGAAAAAAATCCGTCAAGCTACAGAAGATTATTCCATTCCTGTGAATGCATGCAATACCTACCGATTAACCTATTTAAAATTGGAAGAATTAGAAAGCCTAACATTTGATCATATTCATTTAGAGAATAATGTATTGTTTAGAAGGTTATAAAAATCTAAGAAAATATGAGGAGAACCCTCTTTCATTATATTTTTAACCTAGCGCCTCTCCTTTCCATACGTATTTTTATATACGATATGGTAAAATGTGTATGAATAGGAGAACGAAAGGACGGGATGTTTGCGTGAAAATTGGTTGGATTGGATTAGGAAATATGGGAATTCCAATGGCTTTAAATTTAGTAAAGGCTGGATATAAATTAACATTTTATAATCGTACACCAGATAAGGGAGAGGAACTGGCTGAACTAGGTGCTAAACAGGCGACTTCTTTAACAGAATTAGTTAATCAAAGTGATGTCATTTTTACGATGGTATCTGACGATAATGCGGTGAAAAGCATTTATATTGAAAACGGGATTTTATCGCAAGCAGAAGCAGGCAAAGTATTTATTGATATGAGTACTGTTTCCCCGCAAACATCTCAATTCATATACAACACTGCTTTAGAAAATGGTGTGAAATATCTTGATGCTCCTGTATCAGGAAGTGTTCAGCCAGCAAAGGATGGGAAACTACTAGTTCTGGTCGGCGGAGAGGAAGAAGTGTATGAACAGGTAAAATCGATATTTGAACCGATGAGTAAACTATCTATTTATCTCGGAAATTCTGGAGCTGGCAGTAATGCTAAATTAGCGATCAATCTTTTATTGGGGATTACTGTACAGGGAATTGCTGAATCTGTTCTTTTTGCAGAAAAACAAGGTATTAAGCAGGAGGACATGTTAACCATTATTAATGAGAGTGCGGTCGGAACCGCTATCTCGAAAATGAAAACACCGTCCATATTAAAGAATGAATTTCCTGCTGCATTTGCGCTAAAGCATATGGCAAAAGATTTGCGCTTAGCAAGTGAAACAATGGAATTACAGGCAGTTGGTGCATCTGCCAATAAAACCTACCAGCGTGCACTTGAAAAGGGACTAGGAGAATTAGATGTAATGGCTGTTTTAAAAGAGCTAAAAGGAGATGGATCAACATCGCTTTAATGCGATGTTAGATTCATCTCCTTTACAATTTTTACACTTGTTTCATAGCAGTGAGATTTTCAAGTACATTTATTGCTGCTATAACTTCATCCACCGTATATGAACCCATTAGCTGAAGAGATTCTTTTGGATTAACAGCATGTGCAGCAATTTTATGCAAGGCTTCTGGTTGATTGTCGACAATATTTAACTCGGCTAAATTGGTAGGGAATCCAAGCTTTTGATAATACGATAATAATGCTTCGATTTCGTCTAGGCGATTTTCTAAAGCAAGCTGAACTAAAATGCCAAATGCTACCTTTTGTCCATGAAGGATTGTATGTGTTTCTTCAATAAAGCTTAGTCCGTTGTGGACGGCATGCGCTCCAGACATTCTGCCATATCTTCCTCCAAATCCACCTACTGTTCCTGCTAAAGTGATGACTGCTTCAATCGTTTTAGTAAAGCTTGGTGTAACATTACCTGCTTCACTGTTTTGAACAGCTTCAATACTTTCTTTTAGCAAAATATCGCGGATAAATACAGACTGGCTTAAAGCAGCTTGGACAAATAAAGATTGTGATCTTTCATCGTTCGCATTGCGAATAATAGCTTCTGCTTCATACCACTTTGTTAATGTATCACCAATACCACTTTTTAAATAATCAATTGGCGCATGTATTAAAAAGGAAGGATCGATTAATGTTAAATAACTAGAACGACGATGATAAGCAACTCGTTCAAACACTCCTTCGGGCGAATAAATGACACTTAATGGAGTACTAGCAGCACAGGTTCCTGCAACGGTTGGAATTAATACCACTTCGATATTTAGTTGATTTGCAATAGCTTTAGCCGTATCTAAAACAAGACCACCACCAATGCCGACAATTACATCTGTACCTGTACACGTTTGAGAGATTTGATCTACTGCTTGTTGAGAACTATAGCCTGTATGCTGAATAACTTGCCAATCAATAGGAATAGAATCAACATATTGTGAAAATGCTTGAAAAGACTTATAGCCTGTTATAATAGTAGGAGATTGAAAAGGAGACAGAAAACTACTTAATTCCTTTAGAATTCCTTCTTTACAAATGTATTGATTAGGACCACTTCTAACGATATCCTCTGGTTGAATTTGCATGTTTTTTCCTCCTTACAATAATCCAATAGTAATAAATTCTATTATTCTAAAAATTATACAACTTTTGAGAACCGAAAAGTAGATATTCTTATAAATTTCATAAAGAAAGAAGAGTGCTTGAGAAATTTGCTATAGTAAAGAGAAGAATCTTTCTGTTTGGGGGAGTCCTATGATTATTTGGATTAATGGAACATTTGGTTCAGGAAAAACGACAACAGCCTATGAGTTAGAAAAAAGAGTAGAAAAAGCATTTGTTTTTGATCCAGAAAGCTTTGGATATGTATTGATGAAAAATATCCCTAAGTCCTTACAAAAGGAAGACTTTCAAGATTTTCCTATTTGGAGAGAAACAAACTATTCCTTATTAAAGCAAATCGCCATAAATTATGAAGGGATCATTATTGTACCGATGACAATCACAAATGAAGAATACTTTCACGAAATTCTCTCTCGATTACGGAAGGATCAAATACGTGTTAAGCATGTTACACTTATGGCATCGAAAGCTACCATTAAAAAAAGGTTACGGAGCAGATTAGAAGGAGAAAATTCTTGGGCATACAAACAAGCAGCAGTTAGATTACAGCAGCTACAAAGACCATTATTTAAAGAACATGTAGAGACAGATGATTTAACTGTAGAGGAAGTCTTAGAGAAAATTGCACAAGTTACAGGTTTAAAACTGAAAGAAGAGAAAAGAAGTCTACTTAGAAAAAGAATGGATCGATTCTTGATTAAGCTAAAAAGAGATTAGCTTATTTAAGTAAAGGTAAATAAATTAAATGAATAATGGTGGTATAAATTGAAAGATATTATTTTTCGTTTATTAGATTTTATTAATAATTACAAAACAAAAGATACAAATTATTTCATTGCATTAGCTCTATTAAAAGATGTGCATCATATTGCTAGTATGAATATCAGCATTTTGGCAGAATCCTGCTATACCTCGCCAGCCGCAATTACGAGATTCTGCAAGAAAATTGGCTATGCCTCTTTTCAAGAATTTAAAGATATAGCAAAAAATGATAGGCTAGAAAATCCAGTGGATGAATATATTGATCATGGATTACAAGGGAATGAAGTTGGCGCAGAACTTCAAAAACAGTTTTATCAAAAAATGGTAGAGTGGCTTGACACAATGGAAAAAGGGATGGATGTGGCGAATGTGAGGAAAATTTTAGACGTTATTCATCGTTCTAAGAAGGTTTCTTTTTTTGGAACCCAGTTATCACAAGCAATGGCCCAAGACTTCCAATATCGTTTAGTAAAGTATGGGAAGTTTATTCATGCCTTTTCAGATATACAAGAGCAAATGGAGGATGTAGCAGAATTAGACGAACATTCTGTTGCAATAATCACAAGTCCTTCTGGAAGGTTTATAGAAGGAAATAGGGAGTTGATCCAATCTATCCAAAGGAGTAAAGCAAAAATAATAATCATTACTCATAATGAAAAGGTTCCATTTATTGACACAGCTGATATAGTATATCGACTCCATGGAAAAACATATGATCGAACTGGTTTCTCCTCTGAACGATTTGGTCTTATGTACTTTTTTGATTTTGCCATTGGATTTTATCAAAAGCTTTATCCGGTTAAGCGTACAAAATAATTTGGTGTAATGGGAGAATTGTGCGTTATTACTGTGGAAATAGGGTAATTTCTTTGCTTTGACCTGCAATTTTTAAATTGGTACTATGAGTACGAGGTGACATAATGATGGAAAAAAATTTTCAAGCAGTCGTAGTTGATAATAAAGATGGTAATTTTTCAGTAGAAACAAAGCAAGTTTTTTTAGAAGATTTATCTTCTGGTGAAGTAGTTATCAAGGTTCATTATTCTGGAGTGAATTATAAAGATGGACTTGCTAGTACACCTGATGGGAAAATTGTCCGCTCCTATCCCCATATTCCAGGAATTGATTTGGCAGGTACTGTCGTTTCCTCAGAAGATAGCCGTTTTAAAGAAGGGGATCAAGTCATTGCGACTAGCTATGAAATTGGTGTATCTCATTCTGGTGGTTATAGTGAATATGCTCGTATTCCAGCTGATTGGATCGTACCACTGCCAACAGGATTAAGCCTGAAAGAAGCGATGATTGTCGGAACAGCAGGATTCACGGCAGCTCTTTCTGTGCAACGATTATTGGATAATGGGATGAAACCAGAAAATGGACCTGTATTGGTTACAGGTGCAACTGGTGGTGTAGGTAGCTTCGGTGTTGCCATGCTTTCTAAATTAGGCTTTAACGTTGTTGCAAGTTCAGGAAAGAAAGAGGCAGAAGACTATTTAACAAGCATCGGAGCATCAAGTGTCATCGGAAGAGAAGACGTGTATAACGGCAAGGTAAAAGCAATGGACAAGCAGTTATGGGCTGGAGCAGTTGACCCTGTCGGTGGAGAATCGTTGGCAGCTATTCTTAGTAAAATAACCTACGGCGGATCAGTTGCAGTAAGTGGTTTAACAGGTGGAGGAGCTGTACCGACAAGTGTATTTCCATTTATCCTGCGAGGAGTAAATCTCCTTGGAATCGACTCCGTTTATTGTCCAATGGAGAAAAGACAAAAAATCTGGGAGCGAATCGCAACTGATTTAAAGCCAGAAGCTCTTACTTCTTTTATATACAAAGAAGTAACTTTAGAGCAACTTCCTAATGAACTGCCAACTATTTTAGAAGGCGGAATAACAGGAAGAATCATTGTTGCTGTAGTATAAAAAAAGGTGAGGCTGTTCTTACGGAATAGCCTCTAAAAAAGGATGAGTCCAATTATTATGCTTTACAAACCTCGTACAGTATCTCCAGAAATATTCGTTTTAAATTCCTTGAATAAGCGGTTGGAACTTAGTGCGAATGAAAAACAATATTTAGTTAATTTGCAAAAAGGTTTTGAAGGAGAAAAAATGTTTGATAGCTTCACGGAAAAACTTATAGAAAATGGCTATATCATCCATGATTTATTGCTCCAAACGAACAATAACATTTTTCAGATTGACTCCACAATCATCACATTAGAAGAAATTCATCTTTTTGAAATAAAGAATTACGAAGGAGATTATTACTATCAAAATGATCGCATCTATACGATGAATCATAAGGAAATCAGTAATCCATTAAATCAAATAAGAAGGAATGAAACACTATTTCAACAAATACTTCAAAAGCATGGTTTGGAGAATAAAACAATCACTTCCTCTGTTGTTTTTATTAATCCTGAGTTTACCCTATATCAAGCACCATTAACGTTACCTTTTATTTTTCCAACACAAATCCAGCGATATTTAAAAAGAATAAATCATCATTCCCAAAAGACAAACAAATCTCAGAAGCAACTAGCTGAAAAATTAACATCGTTGCATATTAATAAGTCCCCTTTTTCAAAATTACCTCCATATGAATTTAAAGAATTACAGAAAGGGATTTTCTGCGAAGTGTGCAACTCATTCGAAGTAGCAGAAGCAGGAACGAATGTACTTTGCAAAGAATGTGGACATGAAGAAGCATTCGAAAAGGTGGTATTACGAAATGTAGAAGAACTTAAGATACTTTTCCCCAATGAAAAAATAACAACACCCCTATTATATGATTGGTGTAGAATCATTGCTTCGAAGAAAAGGATCCGGAAAATATTAGAAAAGCATTATAAGCTAATCGGAAACAATCGTTGGAGTTATTTTGAATAATTATTGAAAGAATGATTAAGTTTATTGTTCTTGAGTGGGAAAGAAATAGAGACAGTCTGCCTCCCCTTTTAAAAAAAAGAGGATTGGAAGGGAATAGAGAGAGCGTCTCTGAGCCCGAAATCCAGCAAAAGAAGGTGCAAAGGTAAAAGAGAAAGCGTCTCTGAGCCCGAGATCTGGAAAAAGGAGTAGCAAAGGTAAAAGAGAGCGCTTCTCTGAGCCTGAAATGCAGCAAAAGAAGGTGCAAAGGTAACAGAGAGCGCCTCTCTGAGCCCGAAATGCGGAAAAAGGAGTAGCAAAGGTAAAAGAGAGCGCCTCTCTAAGCCCGAAATCCAGCAAAAGAAGGTGCAAAGGTAACAGAGAGCGCCTCTCTAAGCCCGAAATGCAGCAAAAGAAGGTGCAAAGGTAACAGAGAGAGCGTCTCTGAGCCCGAAATGCGGAAAAAGGAGTAGCAAAGGTAACAGAGAGCGCCTCTCTAAGCCCGAAATGCAGCAAAAGAAGGTGTAAAGGTAACAGAGAGCGCCTCTCTAAGCCCGAAATGCAGCAAAAGAAGGTGCAAAGGTAACAGAGAAAGCGTCTCTGAGCCCGAAATGCGGAAAAAGGAGTAGCAAAGGTAACAGAGAGCGCCTCTCTGAGCCCGAAATGCAGCAAAAGAAGGTGCAAAGGTAAAAGAGAGCGCCTCTCTGAGCCCGAAATGCGGAAAAAGGAGTAGCAAAGGTAACAGAGAAAGCGTCTCTGAGCCCGAAATGCGGAAAAAGGAGTAGCAAAGGTAACAGAGAGCGCCTCTCTAAGCCCGAAATGCGGAAAAAGGAGTAGCAAAGGTAACAGAGAGAGCGTCTCTAAGCCCGAAATCCGGAAAAAGGAGTAGTAAAGGTAACAGAGAGCGCCTCTCTGAGCCCGAAATCCGGAAAAAACAGTAACCAACGTAACAGAACCCCCATATCTAAGCCCTCACACAACCACAACCAGAATAAAACAGAAGGCAACGTAACAGAGCCCACAATCTCCCCATAAACAAATTATTGGAATAAAACACCAAATAAATGGATAATCTAATTAAAAAAATAAAAATGTAGGTTGTTAATGAATAGAAAACAAATAGTTATGGATGGTTTATTCCTCACTTCTTTATTAGCTATCGTTTATTTAACAATGTTTCCCAATATGTATTTAGGAACTGGTATCGCCAAAGGGGGACATAATTTTACACCCTTTTTGATGATAACGGAGATTTTCCTAGATGGTAGTGTATTTTCTGCTGTTGTAAATAATATTGGAAATATCGCTATGTTTATTCCATTTGGATTACTTTACCCGTTAACCTTTCCGAAAAAAAGTTCGTTTCTCCCCGTGCTATTAGCGGGAGCAGGGCTTTCATGCTCTATTGAAATGATTCAATGGTTTATGGAAAATAGATGGAGTGATATAGACGATTTGATTTTAAATACATTTGGGACTGTATTGGGATACGGAATATATCAAGGAATTAGGAGAATGAAGAAAAGAATTTCTATATTTCTTTGAAAAGTCTTGCAAAGTTGGTTTTTAAAAAAACGGCATGCCTGTATAATACAGGTATTAGCTGTTTTTTTATTTATCCATATTCATGGAATAATTACTCTCCTCATTAGGAGAAACAAATGTTTTTTTAGGAAAACGGACCATTAGAAGCGATAAGTATGCTGCTTTTTATTTACTATTAATGTAGCGTTTTTATATATGTTTTTGATAAATTTGCAGTAAATTCCTATTAAAGAGAAGAAAGGGGAGAGGATAATGGGAAAAAGCCTGATACAGCAGCAAATAGTAACGAAGGATAGTAAAGGTTTTTTTCTTTCCAGTGAGGGTGCTGATACAATAGTCATTTCGCCAAACGTTGATGAAAGCTTCGTGAAAAAATATCTTAATCCCATTAGTACCTATCATATGCCGAGTGAATTAAAGAAAAGCGGTGATAAAGAAATAGACGCCTATCCGCCGCTATTTACCATGATTCAGCCTGAGTCAGGTGAATTCGTTATAGGAAAATCTAATTTTGCACCTGCAGAAAGCTCGAAGCAAAAGAATCGTCTTTTTGTACATAATTATATTATTCCGGCAAATAGAAAAGAAGAATGGATCCTTCAGCCTTCCCAAATTTTTCATATTGATCAATTTTATGGTTTGGAAGATATGGAAAATTTAAAAGGGGAACTAGAAGAAATCGACCATATACCTTATAAAAACGAAAATATATATGCTAAAAAGCAAGAACTATTTCATGTTTTACAGTTGGATGAAAAGAAATATAAGGAGCTGCTGTGTGCGTGTATTACTGCAGTTGCTGAAAAGAAAAGAGTCTATATATCGTTTCAGGCTCCACCTAATATGCAACATAAATATGCCATGTGGCTATTGGAGTTACTATTTCTATATATGCCCTATGAAACAAGAAAACTGTTTGGAGCAACGACATTTCATAATGAACCGGAGATTATCGAAAATATCCATGTTATGTTTGTAGAACAAGGATCGATTCGTCTACGAAACAGAGCGGTGGAAAATCAATTTACATTTGACTTAAGTCAGCATAAAAGCAGTGGATTAACCTTTAAGGAAGAAGAACATGATTATCTCCATTTCGCTTATGAAGCACTTCAGACTGCCACGGAGCTTGACGAGTTTTTCATATACTGTGAGCGGGCCTTACAAGGATTAGATCAGCAAAAGAAACTAACTATTCAAACATATGATGATTTATTTCTGCTGTTTTATATGGAGAAGCTAGATTACTATTTTTATGAAAAGGATAAAGTAGGCACTTTACAAATGCTGTTAGCTTTTCTTCAAAAAAATCATCGAGAAAAAGTGGAATTGGTAAATATATTCACACACTTGCTTCAAAGAGAAGAAAGAATGAAGGATGCTTCCATTGTACAGGATTATTTGAGATTCGTTTTGGAAATTCAAAAGGCAGTAGAACATGTAAATGTTGTTGACTTTATAGTGAAAAGCCTTGCTTACTATGAAGGAGAAGCTATCTGTCAATCGCTATGGAGGATTTTAGAAAAATACCCAGACATTTATCAGCAAGTTTTATCTTATATGAGTGATATTTTTTCTTACGCTGAGATGATGGAAGATTACCTAAAGGATAAATTTAGCTTTCAACATTCTTTAGCAGATGTATTGATTAATATAAAGAGCTTATTAAATGTTAATTCCTCTTTTGAACATAATGCAATTTTCTTAAAATTAACGAAAAATAGACTAGTGTATGAAGTCAAAAAAAGTAGTCATCCTATTTCTGTCGTTTTTGAAGTAATTACATACTTTGAACGATCCATTCCATTTCAAACATATAAACGAATGGCTCTGCCAGATGTAAAGGCACAGCTTTTGGTGCAATTACAGCTAGAAAAAGTGAATCTAGTAGATGTGAAAAATTTTGGGGAAATATTTTTACTAGATAAAGAGGAACATAGCTTTGAAATTAAAGGCTGGGAGAAGGAGAAATTTGAGGTGTTAGAGCTGCTGTATACCTACTTCTATCTTCCTATTGAACAAACACAGCATGTATTTCGGATGGCGAGTACACCAATCAAGGCGAAAGCAAGTGATTTGGCACAGGAGATTATCAAAGACAATGGCCTTTTTAAACCATATGAACGTTTCCTCCTTTTGTTCCCAGGCGGAATGGAAGGGGTGGAATTTCGCCAAGTATTTTCGAATATAGCCATCTATGGATCAGAAGATGAAATGCTTGATTATATAGAATGGTCTCTGAAAAAATATGGGACAAGTCCAAGATTTAGCCATGCTTTAAAGGACTATTTAATAACAGATCGAAACTCCATATGGAAGAAAAAAGACATGAAAAAAGAATTAACAAGTATCCGGTCACAATCATTGAAGAAGTTATTAAAAGAGGTGCGTGAGCAAACGGCAAATCCAGGAGTAAGGTTTTTTCGAAAATATGGTGTACTATTAATCGTACTTGTCATTTTGGGAGTCGTTGGTTATTTTTATGTGAATTAATCGAAAAAAAGGAGTATCTTTTAAAAAAGGATGCTTCTTTTTTATAGAGTCTATTCCATTAATAGAGTAATTTTAGGAATGGAGTTTCATCAAGTGGAATTATCCAAAATGTTTGTTATGATAAAAAAAACAGACGAGAAAGGAGAATAGAAATGCAATATATTAATGGAGAATGGTGTCAGGCAACCACAGGAAAAACCTATCCAGTCTATAATCCAGCTACCGGTGAAGTTATTGAACAGATAGCAAGAGGTGGAAAGGAAGAGGGGAATTTAGCAATCGATGCAGCAAAGAATGCTTTGCCTTCATGGTCAAAGAAAACAGCTAAAGAACGCGCTTTTTATCTGAAAACAGTATCGGAAAAGTTAAGGGAGAGAATAGATCATCTCGCAACCATTATTACGACGGAAATGGGTAAACCAATAGCAGAAGCGAAGGGAGAAGTGAACTTAGCTGCTGATTATTTGGAATGGTATGCTGAAGAAGGAAAACGAATCTATGGTGATACAATTCCTTCCAGTTCTGAAACAAAGCGAATCATTGTGCTAAGACAGCCAGTTGGCGTCGTTGCTGCCATTACGCCATGGAATTTTCCAATTGCCATGCTTGCTCGAAAAATAGCGCCGGCTCTTGCTGCTGGATGTACAGTTGTCTTAAAGCCTGCTGAATCTACGCCTTTAACAGCAATTGAGGTAATGAAGATATTTCATGAAGTAGGACTGCCAAAAGGTGTGTTAAATTTAGTCCACGGGGAAGCAGCTCCAATTGGCGAGGCGATGATGGAAAGACAAGAAGTAAGAAAAATAACCTTTACAGGATCCACTAAGGTTGGAAAAGAACTTGCAGCAAAAGCTGCAGCTACCATGAAAAAGATATCAATGGAGTTAGGGGGACATGCTCCCTTTATCATTTTTGAAGATGCCGATTTAGAAAAAGCAGCAGAAGGAGTTATTGCAAGTAAGTTTCGTAATGCTGGCCAGACGTGTATATGCACAAATCGTATTTATGTCCAGAGAACTATTGCAGAGCGTTTCTCCGAAATATTGGTAAAGAAAATGGACAAATTAGTAGTTGGGAATGGTTTACAGCCAGAAGTAACAATTGGACCACTAATTAATGAAGCTGCAGTAGCTAAAACAGAGGACCATATTTCTGATTCTGTTAAAAAAGGCGCAAAAGTAGTATATGGGGGAAAGAAACCTACAGGGGAAGTCTATAAAAAAGGACATTTCTATGAACCGACCATTTTATTACATGCTACCCATGAAATGAAAATCGCAACAGAAGAAACATTCGGACCAGTCGCGCCAATTTTTGAGTTTGATACAGAAGAAGAAGCGTTACATCTTGCCAATGATACGTCTTATGGATTAGCGGCTTATTTTTATACAAAAGATGTATCTCGTGTCTTTAGAATGTCTGAAAAACTAGAATACGGAATAATTGGCATTAATGATCCGGTACCAACAACGGCACAAGCCCCATTTGGAGGAGTAAAGGAATCAGGAGTAGGTCGTGAAGGTGGAAGATATGGTTTAGAGGACTATTTAGAGTATAAATTTCTTTCCTTAGAATTAGAGCTTTGATTTGTTTGATAGGGGGAAAATTCATTATTCAGGCTATGCCAACAAACTAGATGAAACAGCCTTTTTAAAAAAATAGAGTAAGAAATTCTGACAAAAAGGAAGAAAGTTGTACAATGATATGATATTATCCAATAAACAGAATATTCACTATTTTAAGAAGTGGATAGATCACGTTTTGCTTGTATGATGTGAGCATTTGGTCGACAAAGGAATCGCTCATTCATTCTGCTATATCTATTGGGGGTGATAATCATTTTAGTTGATCAACTACCAAGAACACTAGGAGAATTGAAGCAAAGCATCATGAGGGAAAACAATCTTGTGAATCAATTGATTTTCAAAGTTGGTCTTACCGAACAGCAGATTAGTTTAATGGATAATAAAATTATTATTATTGCTAAGCATAAGCGTATTCCTGTACTAGAAATAATAGAAAGTTCAAGTGATAACCTTGCGGAGATCATTGATCGTCTATTAATTGATAAATACAAGGAACTGCTTTTGCGTAATTTAGAAGAAAAACTGCACTTTAATGTGCAGCTAATATTAAAGGACTATGATTCCATGAGAGAAATTAGTGGAACAATTATTTTGTTGGAAAACAAAATTGAATCCTATTTGGCTGGTTAAATGAACTCTATTTAAGAGAGCAGGAAAACCGTCAGAATTAGACTGAGCTATTACGCTCGGTAAATTCTGGCGGTTTTTTTATTTGGAAAAAGCAAGTGTATATATAATGGCAATTCAAAGGAAAGAAGGGAGTTTCACTATGTATAAACTAGAGGTTCGCCAAACGAATAAAATTTTTAAAAAAGAAGGGAAAGAGGTTGTTGCCTTAAAGGATGCCAATTTAAAAATCGAAGAAGGAAAATTTATCAGTTTAATTGGTCCGAGTGGCTGTGGAAAATCGACGTTATTTAATATAATTGCAGGGCTTATTAAGCCAACGACAGGTGAAGTGCTTCTCGATGGCAAGAATATCGTCGGAAAAAATGGAAATGTAGGCTATATGCTTCAAAAAGATTTGCTACTACCTTGGAGAAGTATTTTGCAAAATGTGATATTAGGACTGGAAATCAAGGGAGTTACCAAGAAAGAGGCGATCGAAAGAGCAATGCCCCTTCTGCAAAAATATGGCTTAGGTGGGTTTGAACATCATTATCCAGATGAATTATCTGGCGGCATGAGACAAAGAGCAGCATTATTGCGAACCCTTTTATACGATCAAGATATCATTTTGCTTGACGAACCTTTTGGTGCCTTAGATGCACAGACTCGGTTGCTGATGCAAACATGGCTTCTTAATATTTGGACTGATTTTAAGAAAACGATTCTTTTTGTAACCCATGACATAGATGAAGCGATTTATTTGTCAGATGAGATTTATGTTCTATCTCCGAGACCTGGACGGATTAAGGAAAAGGTAGATGTACATTTATCAAGACCACGAAATGAACAAACGTTATTACAACCAGCATTTATTGATTTAAAACAGCATTTATTTGCTTTATTAAAGCAAGAAGTAGTCTTAGAAAAATAATTTACATAAAGGAGGAGTTAGACATGCGTGACAATCCAGAGCAAATCATATTGCCGCATAAGGTGAAAGTGAAAGAGATAGACTCATCCATTCTTATTGAGGATGAAGAGCTAAAGGAGAGAAGAAGGAAACGGATTACGCTTATTGGGCAGCTTTTAATCGGTATTTTTGGCTTTGTTCTTTGGGAGTTGTTTGCAAAGTGGAAAATCATTGATGCTTATTACTGGAGCAGCCCATCGATCATATGGGAAACAGGCCTTATTGCTTTTACGGAAGGGACTTTATGGAGCGACCTCCTATATACATCAGGAGCAACGATATTAGGGTTTCTATTTGGGACTTTTTTTGGGGCATTACTTGGATTATCCTTCTGGTGGTCCTACTTTTATTCCAGAATAGCGGAGCCTTATTTAATTGCTTTTAACGCCATTCCGAAATTAGCATTGGCTCCGGTATTAGTCATTCTTTTTGGAATTGGTTTTAGTTCAAAGGTTGTTTTGGCATTTATGATGACGGTTATTGTCACAGCCATTGCGGCACATAGTGGAGTGAAGAGTGTTGATTCTGATTTAGAAAAAATGCTTTTTTCTTTAGGAGCCAAAAAACATCATATTTTTGCGAAAGTCGTTATCCCGTCTGCGATGCCATGGATTGTCAGTAGTTTGAAAATTAATATTGCATTAGCGTTAGCAGGTACAATCGTAGGCGAATTTATTAGTTCTAGACAAGGAATTGGTCGAATGATTTTGTATGCGGGACAGATTATGAATATTAATTTAGTTTGGGTAGGGGTTGTTGTTTTATCCATTCTATCTGTACTGATGTATGTTGGCACCGTATGGGTAGAAAAACGTTTATTAAGAGGACGAAGAATAAGAGGGTAACGATTTTAGGATTAATTAAGGATATAAAAAGTATGCATAGAGGGGGAGAAAAGGAAATGAAAAAAAGTATTTTCTTTAAAGCTGGAATTTATTTGTTGCTTCTTTTAATGATTTTAAGTGGATGTTCCTCATCAGAAGGTACAAGTGGAGAAGAAAAGTCTGAAAGTGGAACAAAAAAGCTTGTTATTGCAGAACCAGTTCACTTAATTGGCTATTTACCATTATATGCGGCGATTCGAGAAGGCTTTTTTGAAGAAGAGGGGCTGGAGGTGGAAGTCATTACAGCAACAGGAGGAGCACATGTTACTTCAGTAGTAAGTGGGGATGCGTGGGGAAATATCGGTGGTCCAGAATCAAATCAGATGGCAAACACAGGTAACTCTGACCCGATTGTTTCTGTAGTAAATGTCGTAAACCGAGCGAATGTCTACCTAATGGCGGATACAGAACAAACAATAACAGATACTAGTAAGGAGAGCCTTGCTGAATATTTAAAAGGTAAAACCATTGCGGCTGGGCGATTTGGTGGAAGTCCCAACCTACTAACTCGCTGGTTATTAATGGATGTAGGATTAGATCCTGAAAAAGATGTCAAACTAGAAGAACCAGCAGATGCTAGTGCTGTCGTCTCTTTAGTGGAATCCGGTCAAGCTGACATCGCAAATGGAGCAGAACCACAAATTACAGAAGGAATAAATAAAGATGTCTGGGCCGAACCATTTTACAGCTTTGCAAGTCTTGGAGATTATCCATATTCTGTTCTAAGTGTCAAAAAATCAACTATAGAAGAAGATCCAGAGACGGTAAATAGCTTTGTAAGTGCTGTTATGAAAGGATTAAAGTTGATTGATGAGGATCATGAATTGGCACTGGAGATCTTAAAACAGGAGTTTCCTTCTACTTCAGAAGATAGCTTACAGGCTTCACTTGATCGAGCTTATGCAGATAGCCTTTGGAGTAAAGATGGATTTATAACGGAAGAAGCGCTTGCGAAACCAATGGAAGTTGTAGAAAAAACAGGCGTTTACACAAATGGCTATAGTTACGATGAGTTAATTGACATGCAGTTTGTAGAGGCACTTTCCCAATAAACGAAAATTGCTTAAAAATACGGTAAAAAGAGTAGAAGTGAATTTGACTTGAAAGGATGAAACAGATGAAGTTGGAATGGAATCCACAACATAGTGCTTTACTAATTGTTGATGTTCAGAATGATTATTGTCATAAAGAAGGATGTTTGGCTAAACAGGATTTGGACGTTTCCATGGTCGAAGAAATGATGCCTAATCTAAAAAATATGATTGCAACTATGAAAGAGGAAAATGTTCCTATTATATATATCCAGACGATCCATGAGAATAGTACGGATTCGGAAACGTGGATTAAACGATTAAAAGGAAAGAATCAAACAAACTTATGTAGAAAGGATACGTGGGGAGCGGAGTTTTATCAATTAGAACCAGATAATGATGATGTTATTGTGATAAAACATCGATACAGTGCATTTATTAATACAAGATTGGATTCCGTACTTAGAGCCTTGAAAATCGAGACACTTTTAATGGCAGGGGTTAGTACAAATATTTGTGTGGAATCAACAGCAAGAGATGGCTTCATGCTTGATTATGATGTTATTTTCTTATCTGACTGTACAGCAGCCTTCTCAAGAGAGGCACACAATATGACATTGCAAACCATCAATCAGTTTTTTGGTACAGTTGTTACTAGTAATGAAGTTATCCAATCTATTCATGCTATACCTGTTGGAAGTGAATGAATTCATTCGAGATTTTGATTACTTTAGTAGTAGTAAAATGTATATAGGAGAGAATGATTCTCTCCTAATATACTCACAATTAAAAATATGCAGATGTTCAACACCACAAAGGATGATTCAAATGACTAAAAACAAGATAAGCTATTTGGAGGTAAGGAATGAGCCAAAAGCAGAGGATAAAAAGTATCAATCGATACTTTTGTTGTTATCTGTATGTACAGGCGCTTTTTTATCTCATTTTTCTGCAGGCTTTGTCAATATTGCTTTAACAGATATATCGATTGATTTTTCTGCAAAGCTATCTATCACACAATGGATTGTCAATGGCTATCTTCTATCCATCATGCTATTTTTACCGCTAATGGGTAAATTAGCTGATCAATTTGGAAAAAAACGTATACATAATATGGGCTATCTTATTTTTGCCGTAGGGGCATGTGGTTCTGCATTATCATCAAGTATCCCCATTTTAATTATTGCGAGAGTTATCCAAGGTGGTGGTGCTGCCATGTTACAGGCCGTTAATATGGCAATTGTAACAGATGCCTATCCTGAAAAACATCGGGGAAAGGCACTTGGCATTATTAGTACTTCTGTTGGAATAGGTGCTTTATTAGGTCCTTCCGTTGGTGGGTTCTTTATCGAAGCATTTTCTTGGCATATGTTATTTTGGACCGTTGTGCCAATAAGCATCGGAGCCTATTTTTTGGCACAAAAATTTGTGCCGAGGGATAAGAGCTTTCAGAACTCCAGTTTTGATTATAAGGGGAGCATCTATTTTGGGATAGGGATTGTTTCGTTTGTTTTTGTACTTAACTCAATAGGGGAGGGTGTTTATAAGGTATATTTATTAGGAATAGCATGTGTTAGTGTTGCATGTTTTCTTTTCTTTTTTTTCCATAGCAGGAAGGAAGAGCATCCCTTTATACAGCCCTCCATTTTTTCTTCCCCAATCGTTAAAGCAGGTGGGTTGATTTTAATGGCGAGCTATTGTGCAGCGTTTGCTTCTACTGTCATTATGCCGTTTTATTTACGAGGCGTATTAGGATTCTCAGCAGATCAATCAGGACTTTTATTAATGTGTTATCCATTATTTCTTGCAGTACTCGGTCCAATAAGTGGATCATTATCAGACCGATTTGGCGGGGGAAAGGTAGTAGTAATTGGTTTAGGACTATTATGTATGACCATGCTTGGGCTTAGTTTTTTAACACCAGGAACATCTTTAGCAACATTAATTATTTTGTTTAGTTTATTAGGTTTTTCAATGGGGATTTTAACCTCACCGAATTACAGCATTATGATGCTATATGTTCCCCTGCAATATTTGGGAATGATGAGCAGTACGATTGCTTTGCTTCGTAATATCGGAATGGTTATCGGAACAGCACTTGCGATTACCTTTATGAATACATGGCTAGATGGCACGATAACAGATTGGATGAATGATACAAAGCGCTCAGAATTCGAGGCAGTAATGCTAGGTTTCCATTATTTATTTCTACTTTTGTTTATCCTTTTAGTGTTGATTGGTATTTACTTTCTTTATTCTATTTTGCGAGGTAAAGATGATGAAAGAGGTTTTTCTTAAAAAATTATGTGGATTCTTGTGAATTTTGCTTTAATTTTTAATTATATTAGCCAACCTTATGAATATATCAGTCAAAAGCAAGGGGAAATCAGCCAAAATAAAGTTATATCAGCCAAACCAATTCAATTTAGTTCCCCAAAAAAGGAGTATGGAACAGATTGTCCTATACTCCTTTCACCTCATATTTAGATTTATTCTTTATGATTAAACTGTGATACAATATCCATTAATTCATCGGCCATACTAGATAAAGATTCTGCAGATGCTTTAATTTCTTCCATGGATGCGAGTTGCTCCTCTGTAGAAGCGGCAACCTCTTCTGTACCACTCCCATTTTCTTTAGAAAGAATGGCAATCTCGTTAGCAACCTCCACCACATCTTCAATTTGTGTCGTAATCTTGGCAACTGTTAGGGCAACTTCTTCTATTTCTGGAGCTACTTTTTGCGTATTTGATACAATGATGGAGAAAGATTCAACGGTATTGGTTGATATGCTTACTCCTGTCTTCGCTTTATCCAATGTCTCATTCAACATGGTGACTGCTTCAGATGTATCCTGCTGAATTCCATGTAAGGACTGTGAAATATCTTGTGCAGATGCTTGTGACTGCTCCGCTAATTTACGAACCTCATCAGCAACAACTGCGAATCCTTTCCCATTTTCCCCTGCTCTAGCAGCTTCAATGGCAGCATTTAATGCTAATAGATTTGTTTGGTCAGCAATATTGCTTATTAATTCAATCATTTTTCCAATTTCATTTGATCGATCAGCCAAGGCGGCAATAATCGAATTGGAACGTTGAACAGAGTCATAGATGAACTCCATTTGATTCAAATTATCATGAACTTGTTTCGTTCCTTTTTCTGCATTTGTAAAAGCAGCTTGTGATAGTGCAGATACATGCAAGGAACGTTCCTTAATTGCCTCCACTCCGTCAAGAATCGAATCTAGGGCGAGCTTGTTATCAGAGATTTTAGCAATGGTATGCTCATTGCTCTCAGCAATAGACTGTATAGAGGACGCGACTGTAGCAGATGCATTACTCGATTGTTCTGCACTTGCAGTTAATTGTTCTGCGGATGCTGCCACAAGAGTAGAGCTATCTGTCATATTGGAAATCATGAGCGATAAATTATCTTTCATTTGCTCAAAAGCCTCGTTTAAATAGTAAATTTCATCTTTTGCTTTAATAGAGAATTTATCTGTATGTAAGTTCCCTTTAGCAACTTTCTGCATATTTGTTTTCAAACTTTGAATCGGCTTCGTAATAAGAGAAGCGTGTAGGAAACCAATAGCTAAAGAAATAGCAGTAACGAAAACACTAACTATCATAACAAATAACATTTTTTGTTTAGAGTGTGTTTGAGCACTTTCAATTTCTGGATTCAAGACATCATTTGTCAGCAAAATATTTAAGGTCTCAGCCTGTTGTGATAAGTTATCAGATAGTGTAGTAACCTCATCTAAAGCAGTTTGAGAAGGAGTAATGCTATTCATCAGTGCGTTAGCCTTATGTGTAAGTTCTTTATTTAAAGTCTTTAATTCATTTAATCGTTTTTCTATTTCTGCATTGGTAGAGATTTTAATCCCATTGTCTACAAAAGTATCAATATTACTGCTTGCTCCATTTACTCTGTTTTTGTAATCAGAGGTTCCATAGACAAAATAACCTCTTACGTTTGCAATTTGTCTAGATGCATTTGTGTTGATTTTTTCTGAGATAGAGCGTAATTCTGTAACTGTTTCGATTAAATAATCATATTTTTCTACAGTTTCCTTTGTACTTCTATAAGAATAATAGGACAGAATCATAAATAAAATAGAAACAATCAGAAAACTTGCTAATAATTTCTGCTTAATGGATGTTCTCATGTTATTCTCCTTTCTTTTATAACACGCATAAGATGAAATGGACTTATTAAGCTTTTCAAAAGAATCTAGCAACTTAATGTACATCGCTTTATATCGACGAAAATCCTCTAATTTTTAGTAGAAAAAAAGAAGTCGGAATAAAAAGAAAAGCGGTAATAATTCAATAGAATCATTGGATTTTAGTGTTGCTAACTAAAGGAATGATTTAGGAAAAAGAGGGGTATACAGTAGTATCAATAGATAGAGAGGTGTACATCCAATGGCTAATCCAGATATTACAATGTATTATTTCGAACAAAATAGATATATACCAAATCACCCTTATTTGCCTGCTTTACATTATAAAAGGGCAATGGAGAATAAGGAGGAAAATATAGAAAAAGTTTTTCATTTAAATAATTGGAAAAATAGTTGGACGAATGGAGTTTTTCCATACCATCATTATCATAGCAATGCACATGAAGTACTTGGTATTAAAAAAGGATCTGCTTTATTACAAATAGGTGGGGAAGGTGGATCAAAGCTTATTGTAAAGCATGGAGATATTTTATTGCTTCCAGCTGGAACAGGTCATAAAAAATTATCTGCTTCACCAGACTTTGAAGTGGTTGGGGCATATCCTAATGGAGTAGAGTATAATCTCAAAAAAGACGTGGAGGAGGACTTGGAAGGGGTACAGGAGGAAATCGAAAATGCCGTGTTCCCTGTTGCAGATCCTGTTTATGGGGAAAGTGGTCCTCTTGCAAAAATGTGGAGAAAAAAATAATTTTTTGAAGATAATCTTTATGGAACCCTTATCACTGTAGGTATTAAGGACTACTCAGAGATATTGGTTCCATAAAAGCGCTTTTTAAAAAATCTTTACTTATATACATATTTTAGGTAATGTAAAAGATATATCGTCACATTAATTTAAAAGGTGGGAGAACAGCGACAATGGTTTATAAAGAAATCGTAGAAAAGTGGACAAGTTTTGCAGGATTAGAAGCTAACTTAAAGGCGCAACTAACAGAATTACAAACATCTGATAAGTTGCTGGAGGACAGTTTTTATAAGCATTTGGAATTTGGTACTGGCGGTATGCGTGGAGAATTAGGGCCTGGTATTAACCGAATGAATATTTATACTGTTCGTAAAGCAGCAGAAGGATTAGGGAAATACATAGTAGAACAAGGAGAAGAAGCGATGAAACGCGGAGTAGCTGTGGCGTATGATTCCCGTCATCAATCTCCAGAATTTGCTTTAGAGGTTGCGAAAGTAGTAGGGAAGCTTGGAGTTAAATCCTATGTATTTGAAGAACTTCGTCCAACACCAGCATTATCTTTTGCTGTACGCTATCTAAATACATTTGCTGGAGTAGTGATTACCGCTAGTCACAATCCTCCTGAGTATAATGGATTTAAGGCATACGGAGAAGACGGTGGACAACTTCCTCCTGAGGCTGCAGATATCATTATTAAATATGTAAATGAAGTAGAAGACGAGCTTACAATAGATGTTTTAGAAGAAAAAGAGCTATTAGATAAAGGACTATTGACATATATTGGTGCAGATGTAGATGCTGCCTATGTAGAACAATTAAAGACAATTCAATTAAATCGTTTGCCAGAAGCAAAGGATTTAAAAATAGTTTATACGCCATTACATGGTACAGGAAACAAGCCAGTTCGTGCAGGATTAGAAGCATTCGGATTTGAAAATGTAACGATTGTAAAAGAACAGGAATTACCTGATGCAAACTTCTCAACTGTAAAATCGCCAAATCCAGAAGAGCATGCCGCTTTTGAAATTGCGATTCGTTATGGCAAAGAAATCGATGCGGATATTCTTCTAGCAACAGATCCAGATGCAGACAGATTAGGAGTTGCGGTTAAAGATTTAAGTGGAGAATACACGGTTCTAACAGGAAACCAATTAGGTGCATTAATGCTTGAATATCTACTATCAGAGAAGAAAGCGAAAGGCATTCTTCCTGATAATGGTGTTGTAATCAAAACGATTGTAACATCTGAAATTGGGCGCACTGTTGCCAAAGCTTATGGAATTCCTACAATTGATACATTAACTGGATTTAAATTTATTGGTGAAAAAATTAAGGAATTCGAACAAACACATGAGCATACATTCCTTTTTGGATATGAAGAAAGCTATGGCTATTTAATTGGTGATTTTGTTCGTGATAAGGATGCTGTTCAATCTGCTATTTTTGCTGCAGAAGTTGCTGCATACTATAAAGCAAAAGGCTTAACACTTTACGAAGGTTTACTAGAAATCTTTGAAAAGTACGGCTACTATCAAGAAGGATTAGAGTCCTTAACATTGAAAGGGAAAGATGGAGCAGAACAAATTGCTTATATTATGGACACTTTCCGTAAAGCTCCAATCAAAGAAGTTAATGGCTTAAATGTTGTTGCAGTAGAAGATTATTTAACAAGTCAACGTCAAGAAGGCTTAACAGAAACATTGATTGATTTACCAAAGTCCAATGTAATCAAATATTATCTAGATGACGGTTCATGGTTCTGCTTACGTCCATCAGGAACAGAGCCGAAAGCTAAGTTCTACTTTAGTGTAAATAGTTTTACTTTAGAAGAAAGCACAAGTAAGCTGAGCGCATTGAAGGCAGGCGTTATGGAACAAGTGAACACTGTAATCGCTGGATATAATAAGTAAAACTAATTGAGTATAACTAAAAAGAACTATCAATCTCTTCTTCCGATGCTTTATATGCATCGGAAGAAGAGATTTTTTTAGGTTTTTTAAAAAAATGCAAAAATTAAAGTTTAAAGCTATTTTATGTTTAAAAATGCAAAAATGGCCTAGGCGAAAATTCGATGTTTTATGTCGAAATAGTGACAAAACTTGAAATTTCGACATTTGGCAATCTTCTTCCTTAATAGTATGATTTAACTAATTTATAATAGAGAGGAGGGAAAAGATGATTAATCAGGTTACTTTAGTAGGAAGGCTAACGAAGGATCCAGAGCTAAGAGTTACACAAGAAGGAACGTCTATAGTGAATGTTACTGTCGCAGTAAATAGAAACTATAAAAATCAAGCTGGCGATTACGATGCCGACTTTGTCCTATGTACTTTGTGGAATAAAGTGGCAGAAAATACAGCACAGTATTGTAATAAAGGTTCACTGGTTGGTATTACTGGCAGGATCCATACGAGGAATTACGAAAACCAGGATCGAAAAAAGGTCTATGTGACAGAAGTAATTGCCGAATCTGTTCGTTTCTTGGATCCGAAAAAAGTGGAACATACCATTCCGTAAAGGAGGTAAGGATGGTGAATAATGCACCAGATTTAATGGTTACATTAATTAAAATGCAAGCAAAGACAAATGAAAAATTAGAACAATGTAATAGAAGAATAAAGCAATTAGAACATATTATTCACATGGAAAACATCTCGCGTACTTCCCCAACATCTTAAGACTTTCACCCTATACACTACTCACACCCATTATCTTTCCGTTTCAAAATTCATTTGAAACAATCAATCTTTTAATAGAAAAAATCAATAAACTCCCCCAAGAAATCCTTCTTTTTTGAAAGTGCCTAATGAGGCGCTTTTTTTGTGAATTATTGAACAATATTATTGTATGTAAAGGCGGCATGAAAGGTACATTGGCTTATGCTTTTGCAAAAAAAATAACCTTAAAAATAATTAAGGCTAAAACGTTATCATTATTGAATATTCTGATATTGTGTTCAATTGCTATCTTCTAATATTGTTAATAGGGCACGTACTTCTTCTTGGGTGAAGCCTTGCTTTTTTGCCTCCATTATGAGTGTTATCCATTCACTGTCCAAATTACTTTTCGTCAAAACATCTGTGGGAAACAAATTAATCATGATAATTAACCTCCTTATAGAGAATATAAGGTGACCCAGCCATCATAGTAAAAATCTACCTTAGACCTGAAGCTTTGCGTCCCACCCTTTCAGATGGTTTGCCTTTATCTGATAATTGTACAAGTAAAATTTTATCACTATTGTGCTAATGTTAACAACCTTTTCATATACAATCTTTCGACATATTTCAACATATGCATAGTGAATATTTCTGTTTAATAGAAGGGTTGTTGAGAAAATAGAATGCAAGCCTTTTTTCCTTTAGAAATGTTACGAGTAAACCATCACTAGCCTTAATTGTTTCTAGGAGACAATTTTTATATAATAGAAAGGGGCTTTTTAAAAATTTTCTCATTAGGGGATACAAAATGGATAAGAAATGGCTAGGAAATTTAAAAGTAGATGTTTTAGGCTCAAAAGAAGCTATTACATATATAAAAGAAAAACTGGAGAAAAAAATTGCATCGGATATTTTTTTTCTAAATGACCATGGATATAATATTGCACAAAAGGATTCGGAATATCGCGATATGTTAAATAATGCAGATTTATTGTTAAATGATGGAATCGGTATCGAAATGGGTGCTAAGTTTTTTGGCTTTTCTTTTAAGGAAAATTTAAACGGTACAGATTTTATCCCTGCATTATTTGAATCATTAAATGAAGAGAAGAGTAACCAATATCGAGTGTTTCTTTTAGGCGCTAAGCCTGGCATTGCACAAAAAGCTCAAGAGCGGTTGCAGGAAACCTATAAGAATATTTTATTTGTAGGCAATCAGGATGGATATTTTCCGAAAGAAAATACCGATCGGATCATCCATCAGATTAATGAGAGTAAGGCAGATATTCTTTTAGTAGGTTTTGGGATGCCGCTACAAGAACAGTGGATTAAGGAACATCGATCAAAGCTTGAGAGCACGATTACAATGGCTGTAGGTGCTTTTATCGACTTTTCTTCCGGTGAAGTTACAAGAGCTCCTAAAATTTTTCGCGACCTTCGTCTCGAATGGCTATATCGAATGGGAAAAGAGCCGAGAAGATTATGGAAACGAAATTTCGTGGGGCATTTCGCTTTTTTCTATTCTATTTATAAGCAAAGAAAGACAGAGAAAAATACCTGATAAGGAAAACTCCTTGTCAGGTATTTTTCTCTGTTAATTAGCTGTTCGCTTTTTCCTTTTTTGTACTAGAAATACAATTGCCCCAATTAGCAGGAGACTTAACCCAATTAAAAGAAGGTTATAAGTACCTGTAGCAGTATTAGGAAGTGATTCTCCTTTTCCTTTGTTTGGATTACTTGATGATTCTGTGACTTGCTTTGAATCCTCCGAGCCTGGTGTTTTAACATCGTTACCACCAGAAGCAGGCGGTGGTGTTTCCGAATCTGTTTCTCCAGAAGTAGGTGGTGTTTCTGGTTTAGTAGGCTGAGTTGGCTCTTTTTCATCAGCATCGACTAATAGAATAGTTCCACCGTCTTCTCTAGAAGGAAGGCTTATCGTAATTTTATTTTCACTAATAGGATATGTCTTTCCAGAATATAAATCTACTGCTTCCTTAGCAAATGGAACTTCAAAAGTTACTTCATTTGCTGTTTCTTTCGTATTTAATCCCACAAAAACTTGCTGATTGGAGTATTCACGTTTAAATACAGAATAACCTTCTTCATCACTCCCCGTTACTTGAGCACGAGTTCCTTTTGAAAATACGCTAGAGTATTCTTTTCTAGCATTTAATAGTTTTGTATAGTGTGCTAGGACATCATTGTTTTGTGTTAAATTCCAATCAATACTATAACGGTTATCATAGTAAGGGTAATTATTTGCTCCTGACAGTCCAAGCTCTTCTCCATAGTAAATGACAGGTTGACCTTTGGAAGTAATTTGGAGAGCTGCTGCAAGTTTAAGCTTTCCTATGTCACCATCAACAGATTCTAAAAATCCATCTTCATCATGACTACCTAAAAATTGGCCTAATGTTCCTGTATTTGAAAGCTTATTATTTCTTTCCTCTAATGCAAGTTGGACACGCTCTATATCGCCATTTGCAAAATCACGTGCTAAATATTTGAAATCGAAATCTAATAAGGAATCCATCATGCCACTATTTAAATAGCCTTGATCGTCATTTACCTGTGCTCCCCATGCTTCTCCAATTAATTTAAAGCTTGGCATAATTTTTGATAATTCATTTTTGAAGCTCATCCAGGTTGTATTTTCAACGTGCTTGACTGTATCGACACGGAAGTAATCGATCGTGTTGCCTTTCGCTGTTTTTGATTTTTCAATCCAGCTAGTTTGCCAATCTACAATTTGTTTCCGTACTTCTGGCTTCTCGGTTAAGAAATCAGGTAGTCCAGATAGTTCCCCTTGTACAGTATCTGTGCCACCATCACGGAACATTCCAGCAAAACGATTTCGATCTTCCGATGTAGGGAAGTTGGCGATTTTTCCATCATTTACTGCATCACTTGCTTTTAAACCATAGCCGGCATGGTTTACGACAACATCAACCATAATTTTTATCCCACGATCATGGGCTGCATCAATTAGCTCATGAAAATCTTCCATTGATCCAAAATGAGGATTTAACTTTTCAAAATTACTAGCCCAATATCCATGGTACGCATAATAAGGGGTTTCTGGCTCTTCATTGCGAACATCGTACTGGATATTTTCTACTATAGGATTAATCCATATTGTATTGATTCCAAGGTTTTCGAGGTAATCTAACTTTTTCGTTATGCCCTTAATGTCTCCACCATGATAGGTTCCAGATTTACTCGTATCATAGCCAATACCGTACGGATCATTGTTGGATGTATCTCCATCAAAGAATCGATCGGTAAGCATAAAGTATATTCTTGCCTCATCCCAGTCAAAATCATCTTTTCCTACTGAATGTCTTGCTTTAATGGTGATTTCTGCTTTTTCTGTATGAGTGTTGCCATACTGATCGATAATATATACTGGAATTTCTTTTGGTCCAGTAGTTGTATTTTGGTCAATAGCAATGGTTAGTTCCTTTAATTGTGGATCAATCGCTACTTTTTCTTTTCCACCAATTGTTCGTAAATCAGCATAAACTTCTCTAATAGCTGTATTCTTGTTTGTTTTCCAATCAACCGCTAGTACTGCATTGTCGTTATAAGTAGCTTCTTTTGGATGGATATTTGCAAGTATATTTAAATCTGCTTTTTCATAAGCGAGAAGGGACTTTCCATCGACTGTATTGTAAGGATCAGTAACCTCTGTTTCTATCCCATCAATTGTGACAAAGAATGAATAAGGATGCGTTCCTTCTGGAATATTTTCTATCGTATAGGAAAAACGTTCATTCTTTGTTTCATTCGCCATCTTATAACGTTTTCCATTGTATTGAAGTTCTACTTGCTCGATTTTGTCCATTTCATTTTTAGCAAATAAATCTTTGTCTCTGTAGTAGAATGTGGCATTTCCGTTTTCCAAAACAGGACCAGTAACTTCAGGGACAATATAAAGATCCTCTTGACCACTAGTTACATAAACCTTCGTTATTAAATCTGTTTTATTTAGAGAAATGTAACGGTCTCCATTACCTTCTTTAATAGCAGTATCCCAATTCTCACCCTTTCGTAAAATAAATCCAACGTTTTGCGTTTCTTCACTTACATTAATCGTTGCAGTCGCCATGCCATGGAGATTTTGATCAAAATCGATTTGATCATCTTTTACACCAGTTCCCCAAACCCATATATGCCAATCCTTGTAATCTGAATCAGGTCGATCATACATAAATTGGATATGTCGCCGTTCATAATTGCCTCCCTTTAACTTATCAATGGCTTTAATAGCTTCTTCTTTCGAGTAAAAAACAGTTTCTAATCCTTCAATTACCCATGCTTCAGTATCTTGTTTGCCATCAGCAACAACAATTGTATTTTGCGCATCTTGTGCTTCCCAGTTTCCTTTGCGGGGGATAATGGTTATCTCGTTTTCTGGAAAAGAATAAGTTCCACTTATAAACGTATAATCATTTGTAACATTCTTCGTAAAAGGAAAGCCATTATCAGGTACGCCACTGTTAAAAATCCATAAATCCCATTTCGTATAGTCTTCATCGAAACGGTAATAGTTTATATTGTACGTATACATGCTTCCAACAATCTCGATTTTCTTTTCTGCTTTTTCCCCATCTTTTTCAGCAAGAAGGGTAAAGGATTCATTTGCTTTTGCATTGTCATGCACTTTTAGTAGTCCATCAACAAGCTCGATACCTTCAACTTTGTCTTTCAGTGACCAAGTTAGCTGCGTTTCCTTTTGCACACTGCCATCTTTGTTTACTAGTGTTGCTTCTAATGGATAGGCTTTATTTTTTTCAACTTTTACAGGAATTAAATCAAGATTTAAGCCGGGAACAACGAAGGTACTGTTTCCATTTTCTATCTTTTCATTGGCTGGATCTGTTATCCATTCATTGTCCACGATAAACTTATATTGATAGACACCTGCTGCGAGATTCGGAACGGTAAGCGACCATCGATTATCAGCATCCTGTTCCATTGATAATGCTCCATTTTGCCAATCCGTAAAGCTTCCTGCCACTTTAACTTCCTTTGCAGCTGCATTATCATAGAAAAACTGCACGGACTTATCAGCAGTAAGGATAGGGGAATCTAGTAAACTATCTGCTTGTGCTTTTTTACTTGGAAGATAGCCTCCAAAGCTGCTGAAAATAAGAAGAAAAATTAAACATAGTGCGAGATAAGGATGTTTTTTTGTTTTCAAAAAACATTCTCCTTTCCATTTTTTTATGAGAAACAGAATGACTTCTGTTGCTACCTATGTATTGCTTCCAAGAAAACGATTGCGCTAAGAAAATAAAGGTATTTATCGAGAAAGTGAAGTCATGATGAAAAGGTTTGTGAAAACGTTTGCGCAAAATAGCAAAAAAAGAAGATGGTTGAATTTAATTGTTGAAAACGTTTTCTGCTGATTCTTTTTAAAGATACTATGTTTTTCGGTTTTTGACAATAGTTTTTGTAGTTTTTAATATGAGAAAAAGTGATATAATGACTAGATTATTTTAATTTTTATCTGACAGAGTAAGGTATCAATATAGGTTTTTCTTTTTAAGTTATTATATTTAACTTCTTATAAGAATAATAAATGTAAAAGATGTGATAAAATAGGAAAGAGTTTAAATTGTAATTTAAAGGAGAATTATTCTTATGATTTTAGTAGTAGGTGGAGCTGGCTATATTGGTAGCCATCTAGTCAAAGAATTGGTGGAAAAGGAAGAAGTGGTAGTACTAGATAATCTTGCTACCGGACATGAGGAAGCTGTTGATTCTCGTGCAGTTTTCGTAAAAGGTGATTTAGGAAATGTGGAGGACTTAGAATCCATTTTTTCGAAGTATCCAATTAAAGCAGTCATGCATTTTGCTGCTTTTAGTCTAGTAGGTGAATCTGTTCAAGATCCGTATAAGTATTATGAGAATAATGTTGCTAATACATTAACATTATTAAATGTCATGTTAAAACATAATGTTAAAAACTTTATATTCTCATCTACTGCGGCTACATATGGAATTCCGAAGGAGGAAATAATTGTAGAAAAATCAGAAACTTCCCCTATTAATCCGTATGGAAGATCAAAATTAATGGTAGAACAAATTTTAGCTGATTTTCATGCAGCTTATGGACTTAATTATGTAGTATTACGTTATTTCAATGCCGCAGGTGCTCATGTATCAGGCGAAATCGGCGAAAATCATGATCCGGAAACACATTTAATTCCGATTATCTTACAGCAATTATTGGGAGAAAGAGAGTCTATCTCTGTCTTTGGTACAGATTATCCAACAGAAGATGGGACTTGTATTCGCGATTATATCCATGTAACAGATTTAGCCAATGCTCATATAGCTGCATTAGACGCCCTATTAAATGGAACAAAGAAAGCAGAAACCTATAATCTTGGCAATGGGGTGGGCTATTCTGTAAAACAAGTAATTGAAATGTGTGAAAAGGTTACTGGTGAAAAAGCGAACGTAATTCTTGGTGATAGAAGAGCAGGAGACCCAGCAAGATTAGTTGCTTCTTCAGATAAAATATTCAGCGAACTTGGCTGGAAAGCAGAAAGAGGCTTAGGGACAATTATTGAAAGTGCTTGGAAATGGCATAATAAATAATACTGAAGGCGAAGGAATCAATACAATTTCTTCGCTTTTTTCTAACACTCCGGTCTTATTTTAGGTTGGATAGCTTGTCTCAGCAATCGTATTTAACACAAAGGGAGCTAAAAAATGTTTAATGTAAATCGTATTCATCATATAGCAATTATCTGTAGTAATTACGAAGTTTCTAAACAATTTTATGTTGATCTATTAGGTTTTAAACCACTAAACGAAGTATACAGAGAAGAAAGAGACTCATATAAGCTAGACCTTTTAGTAAATGATATTTATCAAATTGAACTTTTTTCTTTTCCTAATCCAAAGGAAAGACCAAGTTATCCTGAGGCTGCTGGCTTACGTCATATTGCATTTGAAGTGAATAACATAGAAGAAACTGTACAATATTTACAATCGAGCAATATTACAGTTGAAGAAATTCGGATTGATCCAATTACAGCCAAAAAGTTTTCCTTTTTTGCAGATCCTGATGGGTTACCAATTGAACTATATGAGGCTTAATTAGCATGTGCTTTTCCCTTATATTGAGAAAGGGAACAAACAGTTTGTAAAATAAATTGCTTATCTTGAGAACTTAGTAATCTCCAGCTTCCAGCTTTTATTTTCATATTTATCATCCTTTCTACTATTTTTTCTTATAGTATATATATACCGCGTTTAAATTCATTGAAAACACTAAAATTATCAACAAAAGCTGACAAGTATTTCCCGAGAAATGTCGGATGGATAAAAAGTGACCTTTAGCCAAAGTGCTAAAGGTCATTTTTTATTAAATTAACCAGTTATTTATCGTTTCGACAACATTCTTACTAGAGCTGCCAATTGAATACGTATTCCATTCTTGATGAAAATCAGCAATTTTTTCTAATTGAAAAGAAGAATGGTGAATGATTTCAACGATCTCTTCGGTTGAAAAAGCAATGGGACCAGGAACAAGTTCATGATAAGGTACCCAAAAACCTCGAGTCTTTCTGTATTCTTCTAAATCATAAGGATAAAAAATCATTGGCTTTTGCAAAAATGAAAATTCAAAAGGTATAGAGGAGTAGTCCGTTATTAATATGTCGGTAATAAATAATAAATCATTCAAAATAGGGTAATCAGAAAAATTATAAACAAAGCCGTTATAGTCACTAAAATCTATTTGATTATTAATGCTAGGATGAAGACGAACAAGAATGATATACTCTGATGCTAAAGCATTTTTTAAATAGGGAAGGTCTAAATGAATTTGATTAGATAATTCTGCTTCATTTTCTCGAAAAGTTGGAGCATAGAGAATAATTTTCTTATTTTTTAGATTGGTATACTTTTTATAAAAGGAGCTTGTCACTTTCTCTATATGTTCTTTATCAAAAAAAATATCTGTTCTTGGTATTCCCATTTGTAGTATTTGACGGGAGGAAGCAGAGAAGGCTTCACAAAAGATAGCAGACATTTTTTCTGAACCAGACAGAATATAGTCAAACTGTTTATAGACAGCTGCGAATCTCTCTTTCGCTTTACTTGAACGATCTTTGACACTTAAGTCTTTCCAGCCAAAAGTTTTAATTGCGCCATTCGCATGCCAAATCTGTATTTTTTTTACATTTTTCTTGAATGTGATAGAAGATAAGAAACCATAATAATTATCTAATATAATCACTTGAGATGTTGCTAAAAAATATATTCCTTTAAGGAAAGATAAAGGATGTTTTGGAGAGAAGTGCAAAACCGTATCTCTTGTAATCCGTTCTTTAAAAAAAGGATGAGTTTTATCATCTGTTAATAAAATGCATTGGATGTTTGGGTAATCTTTCTTTAATTCCTCATAGAGATGAGTAGTATTTTCAACAAAAGACACACAAAAAACTATTTTCTTCTGTAAAGGAAATAGTTTTGCAATTCCAAATAGAAAAGAAAATAGTTTTAAGTATAAGTAAATGGTTAACTCTCTAACCATTTACTTTAAATAAGTCCTTTTTAATTTTTGTTGTGGAAATCCCAACCGTTCTTGGAAGATAAACCACTTCACAGTAATCCTTTAAGAAGTCAAATTTTCCTTCCCAATCGTCTCCCATAACAAAAATATCAATGTTATGATCTACAACATCTCTTATTTTTTGGTCCCAATCATGCTCAGGAATTACTTCATCAACATAACGAATTGCTTCTAAAATCATTTTTCGATTATCATAAGTATGGTATGCTTGTTTATTTTTAATGGCATTAAATTCATCGCTGGAAAGGGCAACTGTTAAATGATCGCCTAATTCCTTAGCTCTCTTTAAGATATTAATATGGCCCCAGTGTAATAAGTCGAAGGTTCCATAAGTAATTACTTTCTTCATTGTTTGCCTCCTATTTAAATAAATTATTTTAAGTATGAGCCTAAATATTATTTTCTTTTTTATTTTATTAAGATGGAAACTTGGTAAAGATGGTATTAGGATTTATTTCATTCTTATATATTAAAGCACTTCCTTTAAACTGACAAGTAAATACAAATAATTTGTAATTTGGCGGAATAAATATGTAATTTTAGTATTACATAATAAGACTAGTTTATTCTCTATATTATCAATAGTAATAATAAAAAACATAACGTGTAGTATAAATTAGGAGATGTGAAATTTGAAAAAGGAATTACCTCATATAATTTTAAGTAGCTTAAATGTTATGGAAACAGAGATGATAATATCATTTGATATAAAACTCAATTTGCTAGATGGAAATAAACTGTTACTACAACTTAATAAAAGAAATAATCAAGGAAAAAATTAGTGTTTCCTGTAAAAACTAAAAAAATTAAAAATTCCCATGCATTAATGGAAGCAGAAATTGACTTAGAAAAAATAAAATTTTTTTCAGTGAGATAGATGTACTGGATGTATATATAATAATAAATAATGGAAAATCAGAATCAAAATATCGATTAAAAAGCAAGAATGAGCCATTAGAATTTAAGTTATATATATATGAGTCCTTAGGAAAGACTGTTTATCCATATACAACAAATAAATATAATTTATCTTTTAAAACAATACGAAATGGTATAATTGCAAGAGTGAGTGAGGTCCATCTAGATAGAGAAGGTCTATTATCCTTTTGGTTATGTTATTAATACTCAACAAAAAAATGAAATTAACCCTAAAAGATATTTAGTAGTTACAAATCACGATAGTGAATTAATGGAAGAAATGCCTTTGAGAATATTGGATACAAAAGAATTCCAAAAAGACTATTCTCTTTATTATTATAGTGGTGAGATGTTTTTGCCAAAATATATTCAGACAGATGGTTTAGAGTTTTTTAGGTTTTACATAAAAGAAACTTATGAAAAAGATACAAAAATAATTAAAAAATATAGTCCTCGAGTTCAAGTTTCTCCCTTTGAAGATATAAGTCATGAAGCGTTAATCTATATAAAAGGGCTTAAAAGGAAAATTATTGTAAAACAGACAAAGTCAAAAAAGTTTTTATCTACAAAAATTTATGTGTATAATCGAAGAAGAGAATGGAATAGTCAAATTAAAATTAAATTAAAGAAGTGGAAAAATAAAAAAATGTTAAAAAGAATATACAAAGTATTGTTTAAATTAACAAGTATGCTACCAGTAAAAAAAAATACGGTGATTTTTGAGAGTTTTTTAGGAAAACAGTATAGTGACAATCCTCGCGCATTATACGAATATATGAAAGAAAATTATCCTAATTATAAATTATATTGGAGTGTAGACAAAAGATATCTACACAATTTCGAAGGTAAGAATGTAGAGGTTGTTAAGAGATTTTCTATTAAATGGATGTTTGTGATGGCGAGAGCTAACTATTGGGTTAGCAATAGTAGGCTTCCATTATGGATACCTAAACCAAGAAACACTAAGTACATACAAACATGGCATGGAACACCTCTAAAAAAATTAGCAGCTGATATGGATGAGGTACATATGCCAGGAACAGATACAATTAAATATAAGGAGAATTTTCTTAAAGAGTCTTCCAAGTGGGATTATTTAATATCCCCCAATTCGTATTCCTCTGAAATATTCGAGCGAGCGTTCGATTTTAGAAAGAAAATGATTGAATCGGGTTATCCAAGAAATGATGTATTATATAGAGATAATTCGAATGAAAAAATAGAGGAACTTAAGGTTCAATTTAAATTACCATCAGATAAAAAGATTATTCTTTATGCTCCAACATGGAGAGATAATCAATTTTATGGAAGGGGCAAATATAAATTTAATTTAGAATTAGATTTGCCTTTAATGAGAGAGCAATTAGGTGATGAATACATCGTAGTACTTAGAATGCACTATCTTGTAGCGGAAAATTTTGATTTAACACCATATGAGGGGTTTGCATATGATTTTTCAAATTATGAAGATATTAGAGAACTTTATCTGATCTCAGATTTCTTAGTGACAGATTACTCTTCTGTATTTTTTGATTATGCTAACTTAAGAAAACCAATGATCTTTTATGTATATGATATCGAGGAATATCGCGATAAACTCAGAGGGTTCTATTTCGATTTTGAAAAAAAAGCTCCAGGTCCTCTTGTGAAAACAACGAAAGAAGTGATTGGTGCGATAAAGGTTGCTGAATTAGAAGGTTTAAGTGTTGATTTTGAAAACTTCTACAAAAGGTTTTGCTATTTAGAATGTGGAAAATCATCAGAAAGAGTATGGAAAGAAGTATTAAAAGGCGATATCAACTCCTAAAGTTTGATATCGCTCTTTTTTATATTTACTTTATATTTAAATGTTCTTTTAATGTATTCTGGATTTTAGTTTTTTCTGATTCATCTACAATTAGATACCAAACTTTGTTAATTGTTTGCCCGGTACCAGTGATAGTTAATTGTTCGATATTATTGGCAGCACTTTTATAATTAGCTTGGATATCAACCATTTCATCAAAAGTGATGTCTGTCTTTATATTTTTACCCAGTGCCTCAAAGATATTATGAAAATTAGTTAATGAATTTAAACTAGCCCCTTTTTTCACAACAGCTTCAATAATCATTCTTTGTCGAAGTTGTCTGCCGAAGTCACCTCTAGGGTCGTCGTATCTCATTCGTGAGAATTTTAATGCATCTTCTCCGTTTAATGTAAGGGTTCCTTTTTTAAAATGTACTCCTTCATAGGTGAAATCGAGGTCATTATTTACTGTAACTCCACCTACAGCATTAACGATATCTTGAAAACCTTCCATATTAATTTGCATATAGTAATCAATAGGAATGTCAAGGAAATTTTCAACTGTATCCATTGCCATGGCGACACCGCCAAAAGCATATGCATGATTGATTTTATCAGTTGTTCCATGCCCTATGATTTCTGTACGAGTGTCACGAGGAATACTTAATAATTTTGCTGATTTCTTTTCAGGATTAACTGTGACCACAATCATGGTATCAGAACGTCCCTTATCTCCATCACGTTCATCAACACCAAGCATTAATATGGAAAAGGGTTCTTTGTTATTCAAACTTAATGTTTTATCTCGTTTAGAAGTTTCCCGTTCAATTGGTTGCTGCATAGTTTCAACAGCATTATTTAAAGAGTTCCAAACACTATATATATAAATTCCAACACCTATTAATAGTAATAATACTACTATTAGGGTAATTCGTAGCCATTTACGCTTCTTTTTTTTGGGCCTTTTAGTATCCATTCTTCTAAATCCTCCATATCTTGACAAAAATTGATAACTAATATAAGAATACCAGAAAGAATCAATAAAAGGTATAATTAATTTGAATAGTTGCTTAATGCAAAATCTAATCGCTATTCTATTAATATGCATCATAAGAAGTTGAATTTATACAAGCGATAATAAATATTATTGAGAATATAGGGGAAAAATAATATATAGAAGTTATGTTGGACAAAAAGAGGTAAAAATAATAAAATATATTATTATTTTTCTTAAGGAGGCTAATGAATGAGTAGAGTGAAAAAAGCCATAATACCAGCTGCCGGACTTGGAACTAGATTCTTACCAGCAACTAAAGCGATGCCAAAAGAAATGTTGCCTATTGTAGATAAACCAACTATTCAATATATTGTAGAGGAAGCTGTTGCCTCGGGAATTGAGGATATCATTATTGTAACAGGAAAAGGTAAAAGGGCGATAGAAGACCATTTTGATAATTCGTTGGAATTAGAAGAAAATCTAGTTGCAAAGGAAAAGTTCGAGCTACTTGCGAAAGTAAAGGAATCGGCAAATGTAGATATCCATTATATACGACAAAAACAACCCAAAGGTCTAGGACATGCTGTATGGTGTGCTAGAAATTTTATTGGAAATGAACCATTCGCGGTTCTTTTAGGTGATGATATTGTTGATAGTAAAAAGCCATGTTTAGGGCAATTAATCGAACAATACGATGAGACGTTATCTTCGGTAATTGGTGTTCAAAGTGTTCCAGAATCAGAAACTCATCGCTATGGAATTATTGACCCTGCAAGCCAGGTTGGTAGAAGATATCAAGTTAGTAGATTTGTTGAAAAACCTAAGCAAGGTACCTCTCCTTCGAATTTAGCGATTATAGGAAGGTATATTTTCACACCTCAGATATTCCGTTTTCTTGAAACGCAGGAGATAGGAGCAGGTGGAGAGATACAGTTGACGGATGCAATTGAGAAATTAAATCAAATCCAAAGAGTATTTGCTTATCAATTTGAGGGCAATCGCTATGATGTTGGAGAACAATTAGGTTTTATTCAAACTACAATTGAATTTGCGTTAAAGCGTGAAGATCTTAGTGAACCCTTAAAGGATTATTTAATTCAGCTAACGCAAAAACTTGTAGGAGAGCAAAATAATATTTAACTGTTACTTTTAGGGGAAATAGGAGCGTTCCCCTTTTTATTATGGGGAATTAATCTATCTTGCCTAAACGGTAGAATTAAGTATATAAAAACATTATAATAATGGTTGAATATTAAATATGATTTATTCTTAATGAATTATTTTCTATAGAATAAAAAAGAAACGTAAGGTAAAAGTTAAAATTAATATCACCGTATAAGGGGAAATAAACTTGAAGAAAAATATCTTAAAACCACTAAGATTAGCTAGGAAAACAGTGGAAAAAATAACTGGTTATGAAATTAATGTAACAGACCCAAATGGAAGATCTAGAAAAAAGACTAAATTTAATACTTTAATTAAGAAAGAAATGATTGAAAAGAAAGAATTAATTGTTAGAAAGAATAGAGATATTTCAACTAACACTGAGAAAATGTATTTTACAAATAAGAGTTTTAGTCAAGTAGTTGATTATACAAATTATTATGAGATTTTGGAAGTCAGAGATAATACTATTTTTTATGAAAGTTTCCACGGGAAAAATATGACTTGTAATCCTTATGCAATTTTCAAAACACTAATTAAGGATCCGAGGTTCTCTGATTTTCATCATGTTTGGGCACTAAATAACTTAAACGATTGCCCTAAAGAGTATCTCAATTTGCCAAATGTGGAATTTGTTAGAGTAAACTCAGAGGAATATCTCCAATACTTAGCTTCTTGTAAATATTTAATTAATAATACATCTTTTCCTCCTTACTTTATAAAAAAAGAAGGGCAAATTTATGTTAATACATGGCATGGTACGCCATTAAAAACATTAGGTAAAGATATGGAAGGATCATTAGGTCAGCATAAGAATCTCATGAGAAATTTTCTACATACAGATTACTTAGTTTCACCTAATAAATTTACCATCGACAAAATTATTGATTCTCATGATTTAAGGGGAATATATAATGGACAGATAATTGAATCAGGTTACCCACGGATTGACTTGGTGAAAGAAGATAACAATGTACTTGCTAATAAATTAAATATTAAAACAGATAAAAAAGTGATTCTTTATGCCCCAACATGGAGGGGCGAAGTTGGGAATGTTTCTGGTGAAATCAATAAGATAATAAGAGACATGAGAAAGCTTAAGTCAGTACTAGGGAAAGAATATGTCATTTTATTAAAAGTTCATACGTTAATGCAGAAATATATAAAGCAAAACAAATTAGATTTCGATGTAGTTCCGGATAAAATTGATAGTAATGAGTTATTTAGTGATGTAGATATTCTTGTTACGGACTATTCAAGTATTTTCTTTGACTTTTTAGCAACAAAAAAACCGGTTATCTTTTATGCCTATGATCGAGAAGAATACGAACGTGATAGAGGTTTTTATTTAAACTTAGATGATATGCCGGGGGCTATCTGTTCTACCATTGAAAGTGTGATAAAAGAGATTAAAAATGCATCAAATTATCAGGACGTATTTAATGAAAAGTTGGACAAATGTATAAATGAATTTTTATATTTAGAAGACGGTGCTAGCACACAAAGAGTAATTGATACAGTATTTTTCGAGAATAAGCAACATACTTATTCGGTAAAAAATGATAAAAAAACAATTGTTATGTATTGTGGAGGTTTCTTAAATAATGGAGTCACTACTTCTGCTGTCAATCTGATGAATAATATTGATTACGAGAGATACAATGTTATTGTAGCGGACAAATCAGAATTTGATGAAGAAAGTTCAAAAAACTTCATGAAGTTAAATAATCATGTGAAGAAATTATATAGAGTTGGAAGTATGAATGTCTCATTGAATGAGCTAGAAAGTCAAAATCAATTATTTGCTTATGCAGCTGAACAATTTTATAAAAAAGGTCCAATGAATTATCTAGAAGAAGATATTATTACTATGTACAAAAGAGAATTCAAACGCATGTTTGGGACAGTTGATATAGATATAGCAATTGACTTTAGCGGTTATGTTAAATTTTGGAGTATTCTTTTTGCAGCGAATGATATTTCCAAAAAAGCTATTTTCCAACATAATGATATGATGGAGGAATATGATAAAATCGTAGATAATGAATATAAACATAAGGAAAATCTAAGTGTTATTTTTCCGCTTTATAATAAGTATGATCATGTTATTGCGGTATCTAAGCATACAAGAAATAAGAATAAAGCAGGTTTATCTCATCTAGTGGTCAATAGTGATCAAAAAATGGTTTATGTTCATAACTCTATTAATTATCAATATGTCCTTAACGCCATTGCCTCAGTGGAAAAAGTGCAAGTGAATAACAAAGAATATTATATTGAGAAAAATGGGGACATAAATCAAATCCTAGATGGTAATGCAATAAAAGTACCTGATACATCTAAATTTAACTTTGTAACCATGGGGCGCATGTCTCCAGAGAAAGATCAAATTAAATTGATTAAGGCATTCGCAGAATTCCATAAAGAGTATAAGGATACAGAGTTATATATTATTGGTACGGGAGAATTAGAAGAGGAGATAAGATCAACTATTAAGTCTTTTGGGTTAAATGATCAAATTCATCTGGTGGGACAATTAGATAATCCATTCCCCTTAATACAAGATTGCGATTGTTTCGTCTTATCTTCTAACCATGAAGGACAGCCTATGGTACTGTTGGAATGTTTAATCTTAAATAAACCTATTGTTGCAACAGATATACCAGGGAATAGAAGTGTTCTAGAGAATGGCTATGGAGAATTAGTGGAGAATAGTATAGAAGGTTTAGTGCAAGGCTTAAAAAAAATGAGAGAAGTAAAACCAACATTTAAGAAGTTTGACTACGTAGAATATAATAAGTCTGCTATGGAAATGTTTTATAGTTATATTCAGGTTTAATTATTTACAATATAGGGAAGATGTCCTTTATTCAACATCTTCCCAAAATATATATGGTTAGTAAAAGTTATAAAGGGTTAAAAAGGTTAAAATAAGAATAAGGATGAGTTGTTTTATGAAAAATAGTAATCTAACTCCTATAATGGTAATGGGAAATATATTTAAAAAAAATGGAGGAGTAACTAAGGCAATATACCATCGTGTGAACGCGCTTATAAAAGAATATAATGAGGTAATAATTTGTACTTTTAATTATCATCCCAATTTTAACGAACTAGTAGAGTATCATAAGAGTAACGGAAATATAGATCAAAAAGTAAAAATTTTCAACTTGTTTGAATCAACGGATCAATTTATAAATAATCAAACTTATATTAATAACTCAAAAGAAGCAAGATTTTTGGATGAAAACATGAGATATCAGGATAAAAATAACCCTAATGTTTATAGATGTTTTAATAAGTCGTCATTATGTAATGTATGAGTTATACAGAGAGAATAACATTGAATTTGTTGATCATTTTGAGGTGCCGTGGACAAGGGTTAGAAAAGAAATTTTTGATTCTAATGGAAATACTAGAAAAGTAATACATATGGATAAATTAAAAAATAAACCAGCTTTTAATTGTTATTATTCACCTGATGGAACATCAGTGCTATCTACAAAAGTTGATATAAATACAGGAAAAGAAACTAATTTCTTTTATCATATTAATGGTCAAGAATACCAAAATGAATTAGAATTATTAGCAGGTTGGTTACAAGGAATAGTAAATATGTTTAGTAATCCTGTGCTTTTTATAGATAAAAGAGAATTTGTTCTTCCATTTATGAATATAAAGCATGAAAATTTAAAGAAAATTTTTATTTTGCATAACGTGCATCTTAAAACTCCATATGATGATATTACGAAATTGGAACCAACTTGTGAACCGCTATTTCAAAATATTAACAGTATAGATAAATTAGTAGTGCTTACTAATGAACAATATAAAGATATAAGTAAGGTGTTTGGTCATGAAAATAAAATGGTAGTTATACCACATTTTCAAAATAAAGTGGAGATATTTCACACAACGAGGGAAGAGAATTTAGTCATTTCTTTAGCAAGATATCATCGACAAAAAAATTTAAAAGATGCTATACAAGTTATAAAAAAGGTTGCAAAAAAAATTCCTAATGTAAAGTACCACATATACGGATATGGTGCGCTAGAAAAAGAGTTAGAAAATCAAATTAAAGAATTGAATCTAGAAAATAATATCCAGCTCAAGGGTTTTACCGATAATCCAATAGCAGAATTACAGAAAGCTTCTGTTATGTTAATGACCTCTTTATATGAGGGATCTCCACTAGTTATCAACGAAGCTTTAGCTTGTGGAACTCCAATTGTATCTTATAATACAAGGTATGGCCCAAACGAAGTAGTTAGAAATGGAGTAGATGGCATTATAACAGAAAAATATGACATAGATGCTACTGCAAAAGCTGTAATTGAATTATTAAAAAATAAAAAATTGTATCAAAGAATGTCTGAAAATGGTCCAGAAGTTGTCCAAAGATATAATGAAAAAGAAATATCACAAAAATGGATTGACATGTTAGCGAATTTATAATGATAGAAAAAAGAATCTCCTACTAGTGTAAAAGTTGGAGATTCTTTTTTCTGTTTAAAGAATTTCTTTATAAAATTTATCTAATGCTTCTTTATTATAAGACGTATAGTTAAACATATTAAATCTTGGTAGATTATTATTCAAATATTGTTCCATACCTTGAACTAATCCATTTACACTATTTTCAACAATTAATCCATAATCTTCTTGCAAAATACTTCTATTTCCAGGTATATCTGTAGCTATTATAGGCATGCCAATAATAAGATTTTCTAATAGCACCATAGGCTGTCCTTCATGATTAGACGAAAGAATAAAACAATCACATTGGCTAATTAGAGAATACGGATTTGTTAATTGGCCTGTAAAGATTACATTTTTTTGTAATCCTAATTTATAAGTCAATTCTTTTAATTGTGTCTCAAGAACTCCTTCGCCAATAATATATAACATACTATCTTTCTTTTTCGTATAAAATTCTTTAAATGCCCTTAATAATTTTTCATGATCTTTTTCAGGAGAAAGTCTTCCCATAGTAACAAAGTTAATTTTATTCTTAGTTGGTTTTTTTATACCTTTAATTTGCAAATTTCCATCAGAAATGTCCTTGCTAGAGAGTAAAAAGGTAGTCTCCTCCAAAACCATTTCTTCATTTACTTTGATCTGTTGCTTAATTTTTTCTGAATCTATACAGTTATGAACATAAACTGTTTTGGTCTCTTCCATATATTTAGAAAGATTTTTAATATTTTCATCTCTTGTATTTTTGGAAACAGCAATTATTTTGTCGAAATATTTATAGATAGGAAAAATTAGATTCATCTTTTGTTTATGTTTAAATTTATTGTTGATTTTCTTATAGTATTCAGCATGCATATCGTTATGTTGGTATATTGCTTTCTTTTTGAATCCCCCGAAAGCAAATATAAATGACCAAAATGGAACATATCCACTAAAATCTATGGCCACATCATAATCTATATTACCGAAAAGCCTTTGAGCCTCTCTTTTATATAAGTTAAAAGGAAGATATTTTTCTAATCGGTTATTAATTAATCCTTTTTTAGTGATGTAATGATGGATATACCATTCGCTTACAGAAATATTCATAGCGCCAACTCTAATTAACTTTGTTGCGTTATGATTAATTTTTTTGAAGTTCTCAATGGATGCTTTGTCTGTTCTTATATTGTCCACTACAATCACATTAAACCTATCGTAATCAATATTGTTTATAAGGTTAATGGCAGAAGTGGTAATACCGTTATTTAAAAACCTCCACAATAGAAAATTAAATTGGTTTTTTCATTTGCTATACTATAGATTTTCCATGAAGAATTGTTGTTTAAAACGGAATCTATAATTTTTGGTGTTATCTTACTCGTTTCACTTCCATATTTTATGTCAGAAGTTAAGGTATTAGACATGTTTCTCATGGCTTTAGTAACAGCAGTTAAATCTGTACAAATTTTAACTGGAATTTCAAAAGAATCAACTTCTTCGTTAGTAAAAAATATTATTGGACGATTTGTAAAAGCAAAGTCATTTATAATATGCATATTATCTGAAATAAGAAAGTCTGTAATAGATAATATTTCATTTATGTCCATATAGGAAGGAATTATGAGATCCTTTAAATTTTCATTTATAGTAGCAGGAGGAAGTCCCTCAATATTTAGTAAAAGTTGAAATCCTGTAGGAATATTCAGCTTTAGTTGTGCAAGGAAATCTGTTAGTTTTATATCATCATTTTGTTTACTGAAGTACTCATTTTTCCATGTTGTAGAATAAATGATTAATTTCTGATTGCTCTTATAGGTGGTGCAATTTGATAACTGTTTCTTAACCAATTGACTATTTGAATTCAAAACCAAATCAATTCTCGGGTAGCCTTCTGCTAAAATTTTCCCTTTGAATATACCATCTAAATCATATGAACCCATCAAATTTTTTGCGTTTTGCAAACTATCTGTAAGTAGGTAGTCTACTTGTAAGAAATTTCTTTGAGTATTTGCATAAACTCTCCCATAGTTAGAGCTTTCATCATATAAGGAAGGTGTATTATGCCATGTATTCACATAAATTTGCTCTTCTCTTTTTTGAAAGTAGCTTGGAAATGAATGGTTATTAATTAAGTATTTTGCAGAAGCAAGATACATTAAATACTCATCACTATGAAGTTTAACAAATTTAACATTAGACATAGAACTATATTGATTAATCGTGGGATTATTTATATCATTTACGACCCATATATGTTTATAACCCTTGTAGCTTGGATGGGAAATAAGTTCCTTAAAAATAGCTAAAGGACTATCGGACATCCCCATTCCATTATGAGACTGGTATAATATAGTGTTATGTAGTATAGCTTTCTTTTTAAAATAGTCAGTATATGAATTAATCATTTTAAATTCTCTATCTGTTGCTCGTTTAATATAAGGTAATCTAATAAGCTCAATTAATGTAAATATTTTATTGAAAAAATTTTTTATGGCCATTTTTAATATACTCCTCTTTTAACATTGGTCTTTGTATAGTATAGCAATTTATCTTATAAGTATAAAAAGATTTTCTTTTTTTTTATTATAAAAGAATAATCTACTGAAAAAAATTATACTTTATTCTTTTATAATTTCCTGTATAAAGAATTTAATGTTTCGAATTAGCGTAAAAAGTGAATTAAATTTGGGAAGAATATTAGAAGAAAATGAAGATATATGATAAAATATGTAGGCTATTACTTTAAAAGCTAAGGGAGGGAATATACATAAACTGAATCATAAAGAGATGAGATAAAAAGGAAGAATCACTTACTTATAGGATAATAATAACTTTAAATAAAAATAATGATAAAAAAAATAAATACAATTAGGTTTGTTTTAGGAAGGGCATAATAAAAATGAGTTCTATTATCAATGTTATAAAAGAGCAAATAGATAATTTTCATTTAATAAGAAGATTGTCTATGTATGAACTTAAGAGTTCAAATAGGAATAATTATTTGGGGATATTATGGGAGTTTATCAATCCTGGTATTCAAATTGCAATCTATTGGTTTGTTTTTGGATATGTTCAAAAAAGACCAACTGTTGATGGTGCAAATGGACAAGAGATACCTTTTTTTATATGGATGCTAGCTGGGATTGTGCTGTGGTTTTTCATTTATCCAGCTATAACGCAAGGATCTAAATCTATATACACTAGGTTACGAATGGTCTCAAGAATGAATTTTCCGTTAAGTGCCATTCCGTCTTATGTCATGCTGTCCTTATTATATCCGCAGCTCTTATTAATGGTTGCTGTTATTATAATTTTTCAATTTATTGGTTATCCAATATCTATATATTATATTCAGTTACCGTACTTCTTATTTGCAGCCATTATCTTTTTATTTTCATTATCACTTATTACATCGACTATAGCTACTATAGTTCGTGACTTTCAAATGCTGTTACAATCCCTAATGAGAGTTCTGTTGTATGTAACTCCTATATTGTGGCCAGTGCATAATTTAGGTGATACATTTAAATTTATCATGAAATTAAATCCAGTCTATTATTTAATAGAAGGATATCGATATGCCCTATTAGGACAAGGTTGGTTTATTATAGAACATCCAGCTATAACGATATACTTTTGGGCTGTAGTTTTCCTATTATTGACTATAGGATCTTATATGCATGTGCGTTTCAGAAGACACTTTATTGACTTTTTATAATTGGAAGTGGTTAGATGGAAAAATCTGTTGTAGTGAAAAATTTAACAAAAAGATATAAGTTATATAATAATAAATCGGAAAAACTAAAGGATGTATTTTTTCCTAAAGATTATGGAGAACCATTTTATGCTTTAAGAAACGTTAGTTTTGAAGCAGACCATGGCGATGTTATAGGATTTGTTGGAGTAAATGGATCCGGTAAATCTACTTTATCTAATATTATTGCAGGAATTGTTCCGCCTACATCTGGTGAGGTTTTAATTGACGGACAAGCATCTCTTATAGCTGTAGCAGCGGGTGTCAATAATGAATTAACGGGTCGTGAAAATATTGAACTAAAGTGTTTGATGCTTGGCTTTACTAAAGACCAGATAAAAGTGCTTGAACCAAAGATTATTGAGTTCTCCGAATTAGGAAAATTTATTGATCAGCCAGTAAAATCATATTCAAGTGGAATGAAATCAAGACTTGGGTTTGGTATTTCTGTTCATACAGATCCTGATGTTCTTATTATAGATGAGGCATTGTCAGTAGGAGACAAGGCGTTTGCAGATAAATGTTTAGCGAAAATGGAAGAGTTTAAAGAGCGTGGTAAGACGATGTTCTTTGTAAGTCATTCTATTGGACAGATGAAGCAATTTTGTCAAAAAGGAATCTGGATTGAGCATGGACAAGTTAAGATGATTGGAAGTATAAATGAGGTTTTATCCTCTTATGAGGAGTTTTTAAAGACATATAATAAAATGTCCCCTGAGGAAAAGCAAGCTTTTAGAGAAAAAGGGTTTGAAAGTTAAATAATATATTAGCTAGATGTGTAAAGGAAACCTTAACGATTTTTTGGAGACCTCAATCACATCTAGCTTTTTTTGTTATTTTAAATTATATCTACAACTAACTCTAAATTACATAAGTAGTATTGATGATAAAATTTTTAAACATTGTTGTACCCCTTTTTATGGAAAACTAAATTAGGTTTGTACGTTTAACTGGTATCTTTGGATATTATAGATAACCACTATATAAATTCTATAAGGAAGATCATTGTAACCGCTAGAATAAAATAGACAGTTTTCGCTAGAATCCCGTGAACACTTTCGCCAAACATATAGACAATCTAGTAAACTAGAATTATTCGTTTACTGGAGGTTAAAGACTTGGAGGGAAAGTTAGTGTTATATATTGAGATTCATCAACTATTTAAGCGTAAATTAAAGATTGCTCAAATTGCTAAACATTTAAAAATTAATCGGGGGACTGTCTATAAGTATTTAGGAATGTCTTTTGAAGAAGCACAGGAGTATTTAGGAAACCCACTTCAAAAGCCTAAAAAACTAGATCCCTATCGGGATTGGATTGTAGCTTGGTTAGAGGAGTACCCTCATTTAAGTGCTGCACAAATTCAAGATTGGCTATTAGAACGTCATCCCAATTTAGAGATTGGAGAAAGCACGGTACGTTCTTATGTAAAAGAAATTCGCGAAATATATCAGATTGAGAAAAAAGCCATTGTTAGACATTACGAGGCTGTACCTGAACAGCCGATGGCTAAGCAGCTACAAGTGGACTGGGGTGAAACAAAGCAGAAAACGATAAAGAAAAAAGAAGTTAAATTGTATTTCATCGCTTTTGTCTTGGCGCATTCACGTTATAAATATATGGAGTGGCTAGACCGGCCTTTTACAACAAAGGATGCCATTCGCTGTCACGAAAATGCATTTCGCTTTTTTGGTGGTTATACAGAGGAAATTGTTTATGATCAAGACCATTTACTTTCCGTTAGTGAAAATGCAGGAGATTTAATTTTAACGTCAGAATTTCAAGCCTATATAAAAGAACGTAAGTTTCGCGTACACTTATGTCGAAAAGCCGATCCTGAGTCAAAAGGGATGATAGAAAACGTGGTGAAATACATAAAAGGTAATTTCGCAGATAGTCGCGTCTTTAAAGACATTGAGAGTTGGAATGTAAGTGCATTACAATGGTTAGATCGTACAGGTAATAAGAATGTACATAATACAACGAAAAAGAGACCAGTTGAAGTGTTTCTCGTCGAAAAGCAACACTTACAGCCAGTCTCCCCTATACTTTCATTAGAAAGTAACCATACAGTAATTATACCAAGGAACATAAATAAGGACAATACGATTCGCTTCAAGTCAAATCGTTATTCAGTTCCTGTTGGAACTTATGGGTCGCAACCAGACAATCAAGTGTACCTCAAAATAAAACAAGATACGTTGATTATTCTAACTCAGGCAGATGGCGAGATACTAGCTGAACATAAAATTAGTAATGAAAAAGGTAGACTTATTAAGAATAGAAATCATTCACGCGACCGTTCTAAAGGAATTGAGGAGATAAAACAAAGCGTCATTTCTAGTTTTGAAAAGCAGGAAGATGCAAGAGCCTATATAGATGAAATTTGTCAAATCTATACTCGTTATCGACGCGATCAACTAGCTATTCTTTTATCTGTCATAAAAAGCGATCCAGAATGGATTAATCAGGCACTTCAAAAATGTATCTACGAAAAACTTTATAGCGCCAATGATTTCCGCGATGTGGTTAATTATTTAAGTAAGTCAAATACAGAATCTATTTCCGCAATTTATAAGAGTAATATTGTGCCAACTTCTAAAACAAAAATTAAAGTAACAACACGCTCTATAAGTACATATACAAGCATTTTGGAGGGTGTATCCAATGAATAAAACCGTCAAGGAGTTACAAGACTACTTTCGCCAACTAAGATTAGCTGAAACTGCAGAGGAACTTCCTCAACTCCTTCGTGAAGCAGAAAAAGCATCATGGACTTATTTAGAATTCTTAGAAGCAGTTACAACATTCGAACTAAATAAACGTGAGATAAAAAGTATGGAGCGAAGAATGAAATGGGCTCGTTTCCCTTTTGTTAAAACGCTTCATGAATTCAATGTAGAAGAACAAACTGCCATTACAGAACGGCAGTTAACACAACTTCAAGAATTTAGCTGGCTAGAAAAACAGTATAATTTAATTTTATTAGGACCTCCTGGTGTAGGAAAAACGTTTCTAGCCGTAGGGCTAGGAATACAGGCTATCCAAAAAGGATTCCAAGTGTATTTTGTGACAATGGGCGAACTAATCCAGCTACTGAAAACACAAGAATTTGCGCATAAATCACAGGTGCAATTGAAAAGATTACAGGCATCTGATTTAGTAATCATCGATGACTTGATGTATATGGCAATGGATCAACGTGAGGCAAACCTATTCTTTCAACTGGTTAATCACTTGTATGAACGAAGTTCGATTGTTTTAACCTCAAATAAGAGTCCTGACCAATGGAGTGAGCTAATGGGAGATCAAGGTATAACTACAGCAATTTTGGACCGTTTGTTACATCGAGTAGAGGTTATTCGCATGAATGGCGAAAGTTATCGCATGAAAAATAGACAGCATGTATTTCAAGAAAAAATGTAAATGGAAAATAAGCGATAACTACAAAATTCTATTTAAAGGTGGCAAAACTATTTAGAATCAGTTAACTCAGTAAGCCGGAGGTTTTAAAAGATGGTTAAATTATTAAATGAAAATGAAGCTACCCTACTTATTCATTCATATGGGATAAAATGTGATGTGCAGATGGTAAAACAATGGTTAAAAGAAGGAAAACTCAAAGGAGTTGAAAAAGAAGGGAATACTATTATAGAGGAAGGAGCAGTTTATAACTTCTTAGCAGCATATAGATGGGAAGGGACTGCATATGAACAAGGAATAGATGACCAGCTAAAGATTAGTAGATTATTAGAAGAAGTTGAGGATTATAGACAAAGAGTGATCGAATTAGAAAAAGAGAAATCACAACTGAAGGAACAATTACAGAACTTACTAGGAATTATGCCGTTCTAAGTTTAGGAGGTATTTTTCTCCACCCATTTTAAACAGGTTTGGTAGGAGAACATTGAATAAATGGATAATCAAGGATTACGGCTGTCAATTTAGATCGTCAGTTATATGATGTAAAGGTTCTTACATAAATGGCGATCGCAAATAATAGGCAGCTGTATCTTTAGCAAAAGTGTTCATTACAAACGAGCAAAAAATGTTCATTTTTACTTGACGGTTACAATCATGCTTTTGTTTCTTCTAAATGAGTTTTATCAGCTTAATTTAAATTCTTCTATTCTTATGAAATTAACTGTCCCTTTTGACTATTGTTACGATATTCAAGCAGATAGTGTTTCTGAGTAATACCTACATTTTTCTCGTTAGTGAGATAGAATATTATGAAAATTACAAAAAAATGAAGGAGCTACTTGTTACACACCTTTGTTTAAAAAATTTATATCTAGTTGCATACTAAGTCTGAATATCACTGACCAAGTTATTTAATCCATTCTATCTAGAAGACTTGACTAACTTATTAGAACAATAGATTTTCTGTATGTTTATCTACGTATGTTTCAGTCAACAATGAAATAGTAAATATAGCGAAAGAAAGGGAGAAAGTAATGGAAGTAAATTATACTCCAGTATTTATATTTAAATCACTAAATATAGTAAGAGGTGGGCTCACTAAAGCGATTCTTACAAGAGCGAATACATTAATAAAATACTATAATCAAGTTTATATTCTTACTTTAAGCTTCCACAGTTTTGAAGATATTCTACAGGAATTATATAGTACAGGTCGATTAGATAAGCGTGTACAGGTGTTTAATTGTTTCCATGATTTATCAAAAAAGGTAGGCGATAATAAAGTAGATATAAAAGAACCTAAAAACAATATAATCAAAGAAGAGGGCTTATATGAGTTTATTGATAAGGGAAATGAATTGCCTTCTTATCGTTACTATAAAAATGGTGTTTATATAAAATATAAAAGATTCGATAAAGAGGGAAGGTTAGTATTTGTTGATTATATGAGTGAAAGTCGGAATCGAACTCGCAGAGATGAGTATGATAAAAATGGCTATTTGGTGTGCTCACAATTCATGGACCCAATAAATAATAGTCCAAGACTAAAAAGTTATTATGCTAAAAATGGGAAGTGCTATATGACTGTTTGGATAGATGACTATACTAAAAAAGAAGGACGTTCTCTCTTGTATGAACCAACTTGCCACGAATTTAAATCACTATATAAATTATTTACTTTTTGGGTGCAGGAAAAGTTAGAAGATATTGAGAATCCGGTTGCTTTCTCTGATTCACGTTTTTCTGATGGTCTCGTTCTTGATTTAAAGGTAGAGAATATAAAAAGAGTTGCTGTTCTACATAACAATCATTATTCCTGGCCATACAATACTAGAGCGGATACTAAGCAAACATGGAAATCCTTTCTCAATAGAATTCATGAATATGATAAGGTCATTTTTTTAACGAATGATCAAAAGAAAGACATTGGAACATTAGTGGGGAATCTCCCTACATTTGATGTGATTCCCCATGCTGTGCCTGAAATGAAGGTTGCTACAGTGGAGAAATATAATCCAAAATTAGTAGTCTATTTAGCAAGATTTGAATCTCAGAAGAGAATTGATGAAGCAATTAAAGCATTCAAATATGTTGTAAAAAAGATACCAGATGCTCAATTGCATATTTATGGATTTGGTCCCCAAAAAGTAAAGTTAGAAGCGTTAATAGAAGAATTGAATTTAAAGAAAAATATAATGTTACAAGAGTTTACGAATGCAGCATCTGCAGTTTATCAGTCCGCATCCTGTTCTATTTTGACATCTGATTATGAAGGTTTTGGAATGGTTATTACAGAAAGCATGGCGGTAGGAACTCCGGTTGTTTCGTATAATTGTAAATATGGACCAAGTGATATTATTCGAGATGGAATAGATGGGTTTTTAGTACCATGTAGAAATAAAAAGAAGTTAGCTGAAAAAGTAGTAAAGATTTTGTCTGATGACGATACTAGAAATCAATTGTCCAAGAACGCACTAGAAGTAAATGAACGTTTTAATTATCAAAAGTATGAAGAGAGATGGATAAGAGCAATTAATTCATAATAATTAGGATAATATCTGTCTATCTCCTAATCAAAAAAAAGATCTATACGAGGTGAATTTACCACTTTATATAGATCTTTTTGTTAGGAAGTATTTGCTAAATGAGTATGTTTAATCTTGCTCATTTATTGCTATTTTTGAGGGTATATCTAATAATTCTTCGCCTTCTTCATCATCGCTGTAGAATAGTTTGCTATTATAGTGCTGTAAATTTTCAAGGTTTGTTCTGTTGAACGTCCGATTTTCATTTCTATCCCTCATTTTATATTGTTTTTATTTTTAATAGTATGAACTAACTTAGAACGTTTTAAAGCAATAGTTGAAAAAAATATTAAACATTTCAAAACAATAATCTAAAAACTCTTCATTATAAAAAATTTAGAATTGAGTTTAATTTTAGGTAATTAATAAAAAAATTTAAGATGAAACTTTCTAAAATGAAATACGTCATATATAATAATAAGCAGTTATTTAAATTTAGTTTATAAAAAATGTAATATAAATGTAAAATAATGATGAAATTAATATAAACATGCCAGTAGGTATTGTGTTATAATAAACTTCGATTATATGCAAGAATAGATGCCTATGAAGTACGTTAATTAAGGCATTAGGGAGGATTTGCATGATTTATATAATGCTTGTGGTATGTTTCATTGCTTCTATCTTACTTACTCCATTAGTAAAAAAGCTTGCATTTAAAGTTGGAGCAATGGATAAACCAGAACAAAGAAAAGTACATCAAAAAATTATGCCTCGTATGGGCGGTTTAGCTATATACATTAGTTTTGTGATCGGTGCATTAGTAGTTAATCCGGATAAAGCTTACCATTATCCAATATTGATTGGTAGTGTCATTATAGTGTTAACGGGAGTATTGGATGATATTTATAATCTTTCTGCAAAGATTAAGTTTCTTGCTCAAACAATCGCCGCTATAATTGTTGTTGTTTGGGGTGGCGTACAAGTTGAATTTATTAACTTGCCATTCGGAGGACAATTGGAATTTGGATTCTTGGATATACCGATAACCGTTCTTTGGATTGTCGGCATAACGAATGCAATTAATTTAATTGATGGATTAGATGGGCTTGCCTCAGGTGTTTCCTGTATTGCTTTATTTACGATCACTGGTATGGCAATGATTATGGGGAATGGATATGTAATTGCTATATCTTCCATTGTTTTAGCAAGTACACTTGGGTTTTTATTTTTCAATTTTTATCCTGCAAAGATTTTTCTTGGAGATACGGGAGCATTATTTCTTGGCTATATTATTGCGGTAATGTCTCTATTAGGATTTAAAAATGTTACGTTAATCTCTTTTATTATTCCAGTAATTATTCTAGGAGTTCCTATTTCAGATACATTTTTTGCTATTATTCGTCGATTAGTTAATAAGCAGCCATTGATGGCTCCAGATAAGTCGCATTTACATCACTGCTTGTTAAATGTTGGTTTTACACATCGTCAAACGGTTATTATAATTTATGCAATGGCATCTTTTTTTGGACTAGTTGCGGTGATTTTTTCAATGGCAAAAGTATGGGGAGCAATACTCCTAATAGTTACTGTATTATTAGTAATTGAATTAATTGTTGAAAAGATAGGTTTAGTTGGAAAGAACTATAAACCTATTTTAAAATTTATTAATGATATAAGATATTCTACTGATAAAAATCGATAGTAAAAGACCCCCTTCAAGAATGAAGGAGGGTCTTTTGTTTTTTATGTAGTAAATAGAAAGGAAAGAAGTAAGGCTAGATTTGCCTTACTTCTTATTTATTATTTCACATTCTTTACGTATTGTACTGAAACATAGCCAGTAACTTTACCATATTTAATTTTATACCAAGCTCCGCTTTTTTCAAAAATTGTTATTTTCTTGTTATTAGGTATTGAACCGACTTTTTTGGATGACGCATTCGGCTTTTGTCTAATATTTAGATTTGTTGCCTTAACAGTCCCTGTCTTTACTTTATATAACGTAAACTTTTTAGTAGCTGTTTTTTTTAGCTTACTACCATTTACAGATTCAATAGATACAGTATAGCTTCCATCACTTGCATTGCCAACATTCCATGTATAAGAATGAATTCCTGCTTTTATGGACTTATTAGAAGCAAGGGTTTTGACGACTTTGTTTTTACCATTTACGATTTTTACAGTTGTTGTCGAAGCTTGGTTAACATGGAAGCTAACTTTGATTTTATTGCCAGATGTATCATAGCTCGTTTTCATCTCTTTAATGGTGGGAGCAATTGCTTTTTTTAAAGTGAATTTTTGATTAGCCGTTTTTTTCTGCCCACTAGTATTAGTAGAAGTGACTGAAACAGTATAGGTTCCATTATTAACTTTACTAACATCCCAGTTATAAGTTCTCGTACCAGTGGCAATTGATTGATTGTTTGCTAATGTTTTGATGACTTTATTTTTGTTGTCTTTAATTTGCACAGTAGTTTTGGTCGTTTGATTAACATTGAAACTAATTTTCATCTGGTTGTTACTTGCTGTATAGTTTGTCTTTATGTCTTTTATAGTAGGAGCAGTTGGCTTTTGTAAAGTGAATTTTTGAGTAGCTGTCTTTTTCTGTCCACTATTATTAGTTGAAGTTATTGCAACAGTATAGGTTCCATTATTAACTTTGCTAACATCCCAGTTATACGTTCTCGTACCAGCAGCCTTTGATTCATCACTAGCTAGCGTTTTAATTACTTTATTGTTGCTATCTTTCAATTCGACAGTTGTTTTTGCTGTTTGATCAACATGGAAACTAACTTTTACCTGGTTGTTACTTGCGGTATAGCTTGTTTTTATATCTTTAATAGAAGGAGCTACTATTTCTGCTTTTTTTAAAGTGAAATTTTGTTTAGCAGAACTTGATTTGCCAACACTATTAACAGATGTAATTTCTAGAGTATAGTTTCCGTTGTTGACATTTGATACATCCCAATTATACGAAGTTGTTCCAACAGCGATTGATTGATTGCTTGCTAATGTTTTGATAACTTTATTGTTGTTATCTTTTATTATTACAGTTGTTTTTGTTGGTTGGTTTCCTTTAAAGGAAACAACTATTCTGTTTGGATCTGAATCATATTTAGTGCTGATTGAACTAATAGTTGGTGCTTCTACTTTTGATACTTGAACAATGGCACTACTTGAAGTTGTTTGATTATTACTGTTTGTTGCTATAACTTCTGTTGTATAGCTTCCGTTGCTCCAACTTGAAGCATCAGCAGTGTAGGAGTAGCTACCTGCGTTTAAAGATTTGTTATTCAAAAGTGTTGATACGATTTTACCAGTGCTGTCTTTAATTCTTACTATGACAGTTGCTGCTTTATTGATATTGAATGATATTCTCACATTATCATTCGAGTTAACGAACGAAGCTTTTATATCTTTTATAACGGGAGCAGAAATATCAGTCTGTGTATATTCAGTAACTAGTTTAGCTCCAGGATAATAGAATGCTAGAATTTCATTGTATTTTTGTCCTGCCTTAGCACGATTATTTGCACCATATTGGCTCAAGCCAACTCCGTGACCGTACCCTTTTCCAGCAATGCTATGAGCAGTTGAATTAGAGGAGCTTTTTGTAATAAGATAACTTTTTACATTGTCTATTCCTATCATTGCTCTAACTCTTGATGCTGCAACATTCGTTTGTTTTACTTCTTGTAAAATTAGTTTTCCGTCTTTGTCTTTTATATCCTTCACGTAAAACTGAACCGTTATGGAACCTGTAGTTACACGTTTTGTGGAAGAAGGGTTATTAAAAGAAAGAGTTGGAATTGAGACAATCTTGATATCTTTATCTTTATACCCATTATTATTTAACCAAGTTTTAATAAGGGAGATAATTTTACTATCTTTTTCAGACGCATTTTTCCACCATGTATCTGGTTTAACTAAATCTTTGTCTTTCATGTCGATTTGCGTTTTTTGCAAGCTAAAATCCCAATTAAAGCTTGTATCATAAGGATCGAGTTCATTTTTTAGATATCCATATTCGTATCCCCAAACATTCTTAGCAGCCTCCATTACGCCACCATTACTTGCTGAGAATACGGCACTGATTAGTTTTCCATTATATTTTAAGACTTGTCCAGTAGTAGAATCTACAGCTTTATTGGAGTTAGGATGGGAATCAGTTAGTCCGCCATAAACTTGATGGTTTATAGTATCTGTGATTGTCTGACCACCATAATTCCAAGAATAAGTACGTGCTGCAACGGCTTGAGCTTTTAACGCTTCAAGATCCCATAAAGCTGGCATTTCTCGCGGAACAACCCCTTTAAGGTAATCTTCCATACCAACCGTATTAATTGGTCTAATATAGTTTTTGCCACTTATTGTTTCCATAATAAATTCAAAAGATCCTTTATATGAACGATTATTAATCGATAAGGAGCTGTCTGAGTCGGAAGAAGCTAGAGTAAAGGAAGTGGATTGATAAATAGATTTGCTTCCTTGATACAATTTTAGTTGAGATTGCTCTAATTTAAGGATATATTCTGTGTTGCTGTTTAAAGAAACTTTGCCATCAATGGTTTTATAGGTTCCGGATGGTTTAAGAGTAACTTGTGTTTTATTTCCGAGGTAATTCTTAAGTTTTACATGTACTTGTGGTTCGTTAACACTAGCATAGGCATTATGTTCGAAAATTGGCAGTATAGAAATCAGTAAAACAAATGAAAGCAACATGGATAGTAATTTTTTTAACATCTTTTTCTCCTTCATACATTAGTAATAAACTATGAATCTAGTAAAAAAATCTAATACTTTAGACCCCGTTACAATTAATTAGAATTATACCAAATTTTAATGTAGGTGAAAGAAATACTTAAAAATTATGTCTTTTTACCTAAAATAAGGGACTAATATGATTCTATCATAATAGCATGTTGTGTTAGTATGGATAATTATGGTGAATATCTAATAGAGAATATAATAAGTAGAATTAATGGTTAGATAAATAAGTAGGGGGAATTTTAGATAGGAAAAATATAGAACAAAATATAGAATTATTATCTTCTATTAGTTTAGTGACAAATTTCTTAATTTGAAAAGTAGATATTCATTCGGTTAACAATCTTTCTAAATAATATATTGGGAAAGATGAGGGAAGTACATTAGGCTTATCTTCTATTGAATCGAATAAACCAAAAAACATACACCAATGAAAATTGGTGTATGTCAGATATAGTGATTAGTTTAAAGTGGAGGAATCCGTTGTTGAATCTGTTTCTGTTTCAGTAGAGTTTTTAGAGTCTGATAAGAAACTGCTATTTAGACCTAAATGCTGCTGAAGGACAGATTTTGTCTCCGCTAATGCTGTTTCATCTAATTGATAAATATATTTACCATCTACACGGCCATCCGTACCCGCGAGTGTAAGTGTTTCTACTTGTAAACCGTTATCGGCAGTTGCATAAGCAATTAAGGACTGCATATCGCTGAATGATAGGTCTGTTGTCATATTGCTTCCGACCGCTTCCATTACTTTTGAATATTTTGTTATCCCTTCAACAGAGATCGCTTTTTTCATGATTGCTTGCATGATTAACTGTTGTCTTTTTCCACGCTCAATGTCGTTATCAATTTTTCTTGTTCTAGCAAGGGCAAGTGCTTCTTCTCCGTCCAATTCTTGATATCCTTCTTCTAGATGGATAGCTCCTGCTTTATCTTTTGAGTTTTGCTCTGTAAAAGTAACTGGAACATCGACATCAATACCACCTAAAGCATCAACAACATCCATGAAAGCGTCAAAGTTCATTTTTACATAATAGTCAATTGGAATCTCTAGTAAATTTTCTACAGTATCTAAAGTAGATGTAACTCCGCCAAAATAATGTGCATGGGTAATTTTATCTTTATAGCCGCGTTCAGGAATATATACATAAGAATCACGTGGAATGCTTAGTAATTTAACGGACTTTTCTTTCTCATTTAAAGTAGCAACCATTAAGGCATCGGAACGAGAACGTGTTGTTCCAGATTGACTTGATCTCTTTTCGCTGTCGTCTACTCCAATAAATAAAATGGAAACATCGTCGATATCTGGGTCCACTCTAGTTTCCCTTTTTGTATCACGATCAATTGGTTCATATGAATCATCTGCAACTGATTTTGCTTTTGAATAGAGGGTTGCTCCATAACCAATGCCTGCTAAAATAATAACAAGCAGAGGAACGAAAATAAAAAGTTTTACTTTTTTTCGTTTCTTTTTCTTATTATCCTTTATATAAGTTTCTCTTGATTTATTTGCCATAAGTTTCTCCTTTGTAAATAAAAAATACCACCAAAAGCTATATACTATATTACCGATAAATATCGGTTCCGTAAATTAGCACTTTTTGGCTATATTAGGTATTTCTTTGTATGGTGAAAAAAATTAAATAAAAGTTTCTGCATAAATCTTTTCTTTGTCTGTAATAATACCTTGTCCATTCGTTAAGTCTGTTATCCACGCTTTGTAGGTTTCGATTTGATCTGAATCTACAAAGACTTCGATTTCAACATTTTCTAAATAGTGAATGTCTTTGATTTGATAGTTTGAGGACCGTAATTCATTTTCCACTTTACCAAGTAAAGGATACTCGATGGAAACACTGATTATTTGCTTTAATTTTCTTTCGATGATGCCTAGGTTTGTCAAGCCTTCTGAGGTTGTTTTTCCATAAGCGCGAATAAGTCCTCCAGCACCAAGCTTGATCCCACCAAAATACCTTGTTACAACAACGGTAGTATCTTTTAGACCTTTTTTCTTGAGCACCTCAAGAATGGGTACTCCTGCTGTGCCACTTGGTTCCCCGTCATCATTTGCCTTTTGAATTTGGTCATGTTCTCCAATTAAGTAAGCAGAACAATTATGTGTTGCGTCTTTATGTTTTTTCTTTATTTCTCCTATGAAAGCCTGTGCAGCTTCTTCTGTTTCTGTTCGCGCAATATGTGCAATAAACCGCGATTTTTGTATAATTAGCTCGTATTCTCCGTAGCTAGGCACAGTTAGATAGGAAGGAAGCATACTGAAAGCTCCTTTCATTATGTCTTTATAATCATCCGTTGTTTTAAGTGCGATTAATTTTTTCTATCGATAAAGATGTGTGTATCGATTGAGCTTTTCGAAAAAAAAAGGAAAATCGATAATTAGTCTTATTTCATTATAATTCGACAAGGTCTATTCTTCAATTATTGTTCTCTTTGTAATCAAATCTTAATATAGTGATTTAGCAAGCGTGATATAATAAGAAAAACTCCATGCTCGAAAAGACCCGCTACATATGGAATGGGCAATTCTACATGGAGCGGCTTGTGTTCATGTTCTAACCTATATATATTTCTTTTTCTTTGTTTTTCGTTTAGAATAGGATAAAATTATATTAGCGAATTTTTACATATTTTTTGAACAGCAATCTTTGTAATTGTTAGGTCTTAAGACATGGTTTTGAACAGGGGGATATGTGTCTAAATAACGATTTTCATTTATTTTATAATGAATTATACATATTATTAACTTTCAAGCTAAAATAAGAATGGATGTTGGAAGGGTTTTAGCCTTTTTGGAGGAATTATATATGTTAATAAGGAAATTTGACACAAAAACGTTAGATTATATTGTGGAACAAATGATTCAGACTGTTGGTTCCAGCAAGGACGAAATTTTTCGTATCGGAGAACAATGTCGACAAGATTATGAAACCCTTACCGAAGAATTAAAAGAAATGAAAGTACTTGTGTTAGAAACGATAGAAAAAGGAGACGAGCTAGAAATCCAGTCTCGATTTGCTCGTAAGCGCTTGTCAGAAGTAAGTAAGCATTTTAATGAATACTCAGAAGCGGAAGTAAGAGAAGCTTATGAAAGAGCACATACGCTGCAAATGGATTTAAGCATGAATCGGCATCTTGAAAAGCAATATCGTGAGCGCAGAGATGATTTGGAACGCCGATTGTTAGGACTAGATGAAACAATCGAGAGGGCTGAGCATCTGGTTACGCAAATTTCTGTCGTCATGAATTATTTGGTTAGTGATTTGAAACAGGTTGGCGAAGTAATAGAAGACGCCAAGCAAAAGCAGGATTTTGGCCTGAAAATTATCGGTGCCCAGGAAGAAGAGAAAAAGCGACTTTCTCGGGAGATACACGATGGACCAGCTCAAATGATGGCAAATGTTATGATGCGTTCTGATTTAGTGGAAAGAATATATAAAGAGCGTGGTGCAAAAGAGGCGTTTGAAGAAATCAGAAATTTAAAAGTTATGGTTCGAAGCGCGTTATATGAAGTAAGAAGAATTATTTACGATCTTCGCCCGATGGCTTTAGATGATTTGGGCCTCATTCCAACGTTGAAAAAATATCTGAAAACAATAGAAGAGTATCATGAATCGACAAAAATCGAGTTTGCCACAATAGGGAAGGAAGCAAGACTTCCAAGTAAATATGAAGTTGCACTTTTTCGGTTAGTTCAAGAATCCGTACAAAATGCTTTAAAGCACGCAGAAGCATCTAATATTACGGTAAAAGTAGAATTACGAAGAGATCAAATTATCGTCTTAGTTAAGGATAATGGGAAAGGATTCGATAAGAATCAGAAGAAGGAAGAATCCTTTGGCTTAATTGGGATGCGAGAAAGAGTACAACTCCTTGATGGAGAAATAACCATTGATTCCAAACTCGGAGTTGGAACCATTGTTATGATCAACGTTCCTATTAGATGATAAAGAAAAAAAGGGAGGCGGAGCAGTTGACTACAAAGATAGTTATTATTGATGATCACCAATTGTTTAGAGAAGGGGTAAAAAGAATTCTTGACTTCGAATCAAGTTTCGAGGTTGTAGCTGAAGGAGATGATGGCACACAAGCCATTCAGCTAATCGAAGAATACCAACCAGACGTAACCATCATGGATATAAACATGCCTTCTATCAATGGAGTAGAGGCAACAAGACAATTATTAGAGAAATTTCCTGAAACAAAGGTCATTATTTTATCCATACACGATGATGAAAACTACGTAACACATGCCCTAAAAACAGGAGCAAGCGGCTATCTGTTAAAAGAAATGGATGCAGATGCACTAATTGAAGCTGTTAAAGTAGTTGCAGATGGAGGTTCTTATCTTCATCCGAAAGTAACGCATAATTTAGTAAATGAATATCGTCGTTTAGCATTAGAAAATGCTTATTCAGATGAACATCATGTACAAGTAGTAGAAATTAGAAGACCATTACATTTATTAACGAGACGTGAATGCGAAGTTTTACAGCTTCTGGCAGATGGAAAAAGTAACCGAGGAATCGGCGAAGCACTATTTATTAGTGAAAAAACGGTTAAAAACCATGTAAGTAATATTTTGCAAAAAATGAATGTAAATGACCGTACACAAGCAGTGGTTGTTGCGATTAAAAACGGTTGGGTAGAAGTTCGTTAAAAAGAAAGGAGTTACCTGAATCACTAGATGGTTTGAGGAGCTCCTTTTTATTTTTAAAATAAAAGAAGACTTCCTTTTGTTATTCTGAAAATTACTACTTATTTGTTGAAAATCTGTCATAAAATTCTGCGAGTTGTAGGTTTTTTTACCTATATTTTTGTTGTAATTCTTGATAAGATAAGTATAAATTTCTTTAGTGATGGGAGGATTGCAATGATTGGAATAAACAGAATTTCGGATCCAGCCCTATTAAAAGCATATACAGATGCTGTAAAGTTAGAGCTAGCGGAAGAGTTCATCATGATCCTCCTTGCTGAACTAAAAAGAAGGAATCTTTCAGTTCCTCACTCCTCTCCAAAATAAAATCTGTTGCTTTATTTACCCTGCCTTTTAAATTTCCATATTAATTCCTCTTTTTGTGCATTATAATAGAGTTAATAAGTAATGCAAGTAAACTCTTTTTTAGTTAAAATGATAGACAAACGAATAGATAAGGAAGGTAATTAATTGGATGAAAACAGCTATTGTTACAGATAGTACAGCTTATATTCCACAAGAAGTGAGGGAAAAGTATAATATACATATGATTCCGTTGACGGTGATTCTCGGTGCAGAAGTGTATGAGGAAGAAAGAGATTTAACTGCTGCCGAATTTTATGAAGAAATAAAAACGAAGGAGCTGCCAACTACCTCTCAACCACCAATTGGAAAGTTTGTGGAGCTATTTGAAAAGCTAGCTGAAAATTATGATGAGGTAATCAGCATTCACTTATCAAGTGGAATAAGCGGTACTTACCAAGGCGCTATTTCTGCGGGATTCATGGTGGAAGGATTGGAAGTATATGCATTTGATACAGAAGTGAGTTGTATGGTGCAAGGCTTTTATGCAATTGAAGCAGCAAAGTTGGTCCAAGAAGGGAAATCAGCAGCAGAAATAATCCCAATTCTAGATAAATTGAAAGAAACAAGCCATGCTTACTTTATGGTAGATGATCTGTCTAACCTTCAAAGAGGCGGACGCCTATCAAGTGCCCAAGCAATAATAGGAAGCCTCCTTCAAGTTAAACCATTACTTCATTTCAAAGATAAATTAATCGTCCCATTTGAAAAAATCCGCACAAAAAAAAGAGCAATGAAGCGCATTGTAGAGCTTTTGGGAGAAGCCACAAATGGCGACAGCTACTACGCCGTCATTATCCATGCTAATCGGGAAGAAGAGGCAAAAGAATGGAAAGCGGAACTAGAGAAAGAATTCCCAAACATTGAATTCTCATTAAGCTACTTTGGTGCTGTAATTGGAACCCATTTAGGTGAAGGTTCTATGGGTCTTGGGTGGATGAAGAAAAGATAATAGAGTTATGCGTAATCCCGGTTCTTGGTGAGAATCGGGGTTTTTTGTGTTGGTGGATTGATTGGGGTGCGGGTGAGTTGGAGGTAAAGGTGGGGAAGTTGCAAGTAAAAGTGGGGAAGTTGCAAGTAAAAGTGGGGAAGTTGCAAGTAAAGGTGAGAAAGGCGCAAGTAAAGGTGGGGAAGCTGCAAGTAAAGGTGTTAAGCGCAAGTAAAAGTGAGGAAGTCGCAAGTAAAAGTGAGAAAGTCGCAAGTAAAAGTGAAGAAGTTGCAAGTAAAAGTGGGAAGCGCAAGTAAAAGTGAAGAAGCTGCAAGTAAAAGTGGGAAAGTTGCAAGTAAAAATGCGAAAGCTGCAAGTAAAGGTGTTAAGCGCAAGTAAAAGTGAAGAAGTTGCAAGTAAAAGTGGGAAAGTCGCAAGTAAAAGTGAAGAAGTTGCAAGTAAAAGTGAGAAAGTCGCAAGTAAAGGTGGGGAAGTCGCAAGTAAAAGTGGGGAAGTCGCAAGTAAAAGTGGGAAAGTCGCAAGTAAAGGTGTTAAGCGCAAGTAAAAGTGAGAAAGTCGCAAGTAAAAGTGAAGAAGTTGCAAGTAAAAGTGGGGAAGTCGCAAGTAAAGGTGTTAAGCGCAAGTAAAAGTGAGAAAGTCGCAAGTAAAAGTGAAGAAGTTGCAAGTAAAAGTGAAGAAGTTGCAAGTAAAAGTGTAAAAGCTGCAAGTAAAGGTGAAAAAGTTGCAAGTAAAAGTGAGAAAGTCGCAAATAAAGGTGTGAAATTGCAAGTAAAAGTGAAGAAGTTGCAAGTAAAAGTGAGAAAGTCGCAAGTAAAGGTGGGAAGCGTAAGTAAAAGTGAGAATGTTGCAAGTAAAGGTGTGAAAGCCGCAAGTAAAAGTGAAGAAGCCGCAAGTAAGAGATCGAAAGCGAAAACTAAGTCTGCCCCCATCATGCCCGTAAAAAAGCATCAAAATAAATTAACTCTTCAATAGCCCCAACATTTTTCTAAAAATAAGCAGGAATTTTCGCCGAGCTCCAAGAATAATGCAATATAAAATGTAAAGGAAGTGATTAATTGATTGTTAAACCAATTGAATATCCATATCGAGCGCTCCAATTAGAAGCTTTACTCTCTAGGATCAAGGCAAATCATCCTAATATTTCCTTGATTAATCAAGATTATCAATGGAAACTAGCTGGATACAGAGGAGAGAAAGCTGTTGACTTCCCACTTAGTTTTTTACCAGACGAGGAATATTTTATTCTTCATGATTTACGGCTTTGGGATGGAAAGCATTTTTTCCAAATTGATGTATTAGTCCTCCATGCAAAATATGCGTTAATCATCGAGGTAAAAAACATAGTCGGTGAACTATACTTTGATACAGACTTGCATCAAATGATACGAATAAAAGGTGAGGAAAAAGAGGCCTTCCCAGATCCTATTCTTCAAGTGAATCGCCTAACAAGGCAACTCGAGACTTGGCTAGCGGTCCATCATTTCCCCGACATACCGATCTATCCCCTCGTTGTGTTTAGTAATACCAAGTCGATTTTACGCTTAACCCCAACTCAAATTCAAACCTTTAAAAATACTTTAATTCATAAAGAATATTTACCAGAATTAATTCCTAAACTAACTGCTTCTTACCAACCGACCTTCCTTCCATCAAATGAGAGAAAGAAATTGATCAAAGGGTTAAAAAGACAGCATACTCCTTTAGATACTGGGATTTTGCATAAATATCAGGTGGATAAAAAAGATATTATTACTGGTATAAAATGCGAAGGCTGCAATCAATTTTTGATGAAAAAACATATGCAACACTGGTATTGTACTGGGTGCAAGCAGAAGGAACGTCAATTATTGATACCTAATTTAAAAGACTACTACTTTCTTTTCGGGGAACAGATTACCAATTCTCAACTTAGGGAATTTTTACAAATAGAATCTATATACACATCATCAAGAATGCTAGCAAAATTAAACCTGAAAGTAACTGGAACGGGTAAAAAGACTGTCCATCACTTATCCTTAAACCTTTTTAAATCAGAAATAGGAGGAAACTAATGCGGTTTTATATAAAAGACAATCTGCTAATTCCTACTAAAACTAATCCCACACATGCTTACCGAATAGCAGATATTTCAAAAACTCAACTCAACAAACTTCCACAAAAAGAAAATTACCCATTTAACCCATCTCTACAATCCACACTTCAAGGCAAGGCCTTACTACTTGATGAAATTCCTTTTTCCCAAGAAGAAATCCAAGCCCATTATGAAAATGGATATTGTTCTTACTTGAAGGGCATTGATAAAAATGCTCGCAATAAATATATGTGCAAACGATGTGGCAATGAGAATCAGGAGCTGTTTGCCAGTTTTCCATGTGCACGATGTAAAGAGATATGCACATATTGTCGCAATTGCATCATGATGGGAAGAATTAGTGAATGCACACCACTAATTACTTGGTGTGGGCCGCAGTTAAATCAAGATACTTCAGACAATGCTTTACAATGGAGCGGGACACTTTCCCCTGGACAGCAAGAAGCATCAGATAAAATGGTTTCTATTATTGAAAATAAATCTGAGCTTTTAATTTGGGCAGTGTGTGGAGCTGGCAAGACTGAGATACTTTTCAAGGGAATTGAAAAAGCATTGCAAAAAAATCAACGTGTTTGCATTGCTACTCCTCGTACTGATGTTGTCCTCGAATTGGCCCCTCGATTACAGGAAGTTTTCCCAAAGATAAAGGTTTTGCCTGTCTTTGGTGGCAGTGAAGATCGCCATCATTTTAGTCCACTCACAATAAGCACGACCCACCAGCTCTTTCGTTTTCAACAGGCATTTGATCTTGTTATTTTGGACGAGATGGATGCCTTTCCTTACTCTGTAGACAAATCGCTTCAGTATGCTGTGCAAAAAGCGAGAAAAGATTTTTCCACGCTTATTTACTTAACGGCAACCCCTGATAAAAATTGGCAGGAAAAATGCAGGCAAAACAAAATTGATTATGTTACGATTCCGGCGCGCTTCCATCAATTTCCCTTGCCTGTACCAAACTTCCAGTGGTGTGGTAATTGGGAAAAGGGACTGAACAAGGACAAGCTCCCTGCGTCAGTTGTTAACTGGATGCAAGAACGTGTTCTGCTGAATAAGCCAATGCTTTTATTTGTCCCGAAAATTCATTATATGGAAAAAGTAAAAATTCTTTTGCGATCAATAGTTGGCAGTTTAGAAACGGTTCATGCAGAAGACCCAGACAGAAAAGAAAAGGTGCAAAAAATGCGGAAGAAAGAGGTCGATTTGCTCATTACAACAACTATTTTAGAGAGAGGGGTTACTTTTCCAAATGTAGATGTTGCTGTGTTAGGGGCGGAAAATCAAATTTTCACAGAAAGTGCCCTTGTGCAGATTGCTGGGAGAGTTGGGCGGAAAAAAGAATTTCCTGATGGAACGATTACTTTTTTTCACTATGGAAAAACAAATAGCATGGTTTCTGCACGAAAACAAATTATGAAAAGCAATAAGGAAGCAAGGGAAAGGGGGATGCTTCTTCTATGATTTGTGTGATTTGCTTAACGCCTGTTACTCCTGATTTTAACTGGACATATCTTTTATCAAAAGAGCCAGAATGTTATTTATGCATAGGATGTAAGGAAAAGCTTCAAGTAATTATGGGAGAAACATGCCAGATTTGTGGTCGGCCCCTCGACCTGCTTGAAGCTGTTCATGTGGAGGAAGGAGTATGCCATGATTGCTGCAGATGGAATGAATCCACAGAATGGAAAGGAATCTTGGAAGCAAATCAATCGTTATTTTTATATAATGATTTTTTGAAAGAAACAATCGCTCGGTTTAAGTATCGAGGGGATTTTCGAATAGCAGCATCCTTTGTTTCTTTTTTACCGAAGGATTTTGCAAAAAACAAGGTGGTAGTTCCCATTCCATTAAGTGAGGAACGGTTGTACGAGAGAGGATTTAATCAAGTAGAAGCAGTTCTTTTCTATGCTAAAGTCCCTTATTTGAACTGTATGGTCCGGTTACATAGTGAGAAACAATCGAAAAAAACAAGAAAAGAGCGATTGCAAATCGAAAATATTTTTAAACTAGAACAGAAAGAGTCGATTATGGCTCAAGATATTCTCCTCGTTGACGATATATATACTACAGGATCGACGTTACGAAATGCGGCGAAAGTATTAAAGGAAGCGGGAGCAAAGTCCATCACTTCCTTTACGATTGCAAGATGAGGAGGAACCATGGATGGCAGAACTGGGAAATTGTCCACAATGTGGAGATATTTATGTGTTAAATAATATTCGTGATGTGTGTCTAAATTGTTATAAGGAAGAAGAAGCAGATTTCGAAAAGGTCTACCAATTTATTCGAAAAAAACAGAACCGCACAGCGCAAATGGAGGAAGTAGTAGAAGCGACGGGTGTAGAAAAAACGCTGATATATAAATTTATAAAAAAAGGCAGAATTAAGCTTGCTCAATTTCCTAATCTTGGATACCCTTGTGCAAAGTGTGGAACGATTATTCGCGAAGGAAAGCTTTGTCAGCCATGTATGACAGGAATACAGAGTGATTTGAATCAAATGGAACTAGAAGAAGAAAAAAGAAAGATAAACAAAAGAACCACGTATTATACTCGATAGAATAAAAAAGTGCTGATATTATTCGGCGCATACAGCATTGGACGATTACTATAGGAATATATTCACACAAACAAATTGAAAAATAGTCACTTTGGCGTATTTTTATAAAAGTAGAAGGAAATGTTTAAATAAAACGCTAATCATCCGATACTAGTAATAAGAATAAAACTTGTACGGGAAAGAAAGCGAGGAATACACAATGAAAATCAATAATTTTGGGACACAGGGCATTAACCCATATAAAAAAGTAAACAAAGTCGAACAATCCAATAAAGCGGAAGGAACAAAGGGAGCAGATAAAGTAGAAATTTCTGCAGCCGCAAAAGAACTACAGCAAGTTTCCCAAGTTTCTGCAGCCCGCACGGAGAAAATTGACGCACTAAAGAAACAAGTACAAAGTGGTGCATATGAAGTAAATCCACAGGATGTAGCAAAAAGCATCTTGAACTTTTATTCCAAAAACTAATTCATCCATAAAGGCTGTTTTCTAAAAGCTTGTTGCTTTTTCAATAGAGGTATATTCTCAGTAGAAATACTACTAAGTCATAATACACGTAGACTCCCATGGAAAGCGAAGTGTATTCAGGCTACGGGCTATAACAACAAACTTTACTGAAACAACTTTCATATAAAAAGGAGGGCTAACATGTCAGCTACATTATTAATGCAGACGTTAGACAAGCTTGTAAAACTTCATGAAAGTTTACATGAAGTGGCAAAAAAGAAGACGGAAATAATTAAGGTTGGCGATATGGAAGCCCTTCAGCAAATAATGAAGGATGAACAAGCTCATATAATGAGTATCCAAAAGCTAGAAGAAGCAAGAATAGCCATCTCGAAACGAATTGTTGTCAATGTTCCAGATCCTTCTGTGATGGATTGCGTCAAGCATCTTGATTCAGAAGCTGAGGCGAATATAGCTGGAATTGCCAATCAACTAAAAGCAATCATCATGGATTTAAAAGAAACAAATTCATTGAATCAACAGCTTCTTCAGCAATCCATGCAATTTGTCAATATTTCCTTAAATTTATTTAAGCCGACGCAGAAAAGCATGAATTACGGTAAGCCGAGCGGCAATAATATTCGTACAAACACGATTGGAAAACAAGGAAATAGCATTTTAAATATTAAGGCATAATGGGGGAAAGAAAATGGCTTCAACGTTTATGGGAATAGAAACCGCAAGACGTGGACTGACTGCACAACAAAGTGCTTTATATACGACAGGAAATAATATCGCAAATGCAAATACACTTGGCTACACTCGTCAAAGAGTGGACTTGCAGCAATCACAAAGCTTTCCATCTGTAGGGCAAAATGCTCCGATGATACCAGGTCAAATGGGAACAGGAGTGGAAGCTGGCTCCGTTGTACGTGTGAGAGAAACATTTCTTGATACACAGTATCGCTCAGAATCCAGCAAGCTTGGTTACTGGGAAAATCGTGCTGCAGCATTAAGTGATTTGGAAACGATTATGAACGAGCCTTCAGATTCTGGTTTAGCTGCAGCGATGGATTCATTCTGGGAATCTCTACAAGACATGGCCGTTGACCCACAAAATGCAGGCGCTCGTGCTGTTGTTCGTCAGCGCGGTATTGCTGTTGCAGAAACATTTAACTACTTACATCAAACCGTTTCAGCAGAAAAAGCAGATGCAAAAAATGAATTGGGCGTATCAGAAAAAGCAATGAATACCTTGCTTTCACAGCTTGACCAAGTAAATAAGCAGATTGGCAGTGTGGAACCAAATGGCTATTTACCCAATGATTTATATGATAAAAGAGATAGCATCCTCGATGAATTATCCCAATACGCCAACATTAAAGTTAGCTACGAAGCGTCAGTCGGAAATGCTTTAGCTCAAGCAGAAGGTAAAGCAGTAGTAACTTTGGTGGATGATAATGGAAATGCCCTTGGCACCTTAGTGGATAAGGATGGTGTTCATCAAATAAAAGTAAACCATAATGCAGATGATACAGCTGTTGATTCAATTTCTATTGGAGATACAGTAATTGATATTAATAACTTCAATTCTACTGGAAAATTAAAGAGTGTCGTAGAATCCTATGGTTATAAGGATGAAAATGGACAATTAGCAGGAATATATAATGATATGTTAACAGAATTAGATAATCTTGCTTATACGTTTGCGACAGAATTTAATAAGGTGCATGAAGAGGGCTTAAGCCCAAATGAAATAACTGATGGGGACCAGGCGATTTCTTTCTTTGCTGATTCGGAAAGTGGAAGTATCGGAGAGCGAGAAGGTTTTGCAAGTAGAATCACGATTTCACAAGATATTAAGAATAGCTTAGATAACATTGTAAATGCTGATCCATCTAATCCAACGCTTGGTGATGCAACCTATGTAAGCAAATTAGCAGACATCTTCAATAATAATTATGATTATGGGAATAACTCAGAGCAATCTAATTTCCGTAACTATTTTGAAGGGGTTATTGGAAGTATGGCAGTAAGCGCTCAAGAAGCGAATAAAATGACTTCTAACTCTGCTACGCTTCAACAAACAGTTGATAACAGACGAATGAGTGTGAGCTCTGTTTCGTTAGATGAAGAAATGAGCAATATGATCCAATTCCAGCAAGCATATAATGCATCTGCAAGAATGGTTACCGTAATGGATGAAATGCTAGACAAAATTATTAACGGCATGGGTGTCGGTGGAAGATAGGTGAATAAATAATGCGTGTTACACAATCAATGGTGTCAGCAAACTCCCTTCGAAATATTAGCAATAGCTATAATAAATTAGCCGAGCTAAATAATCAGGTTGCAACAGGTAAAAAAATCACAAAGCCATCTGACGATCCAGTAGTTGCGATGAAAGGAATGTACTTCCGTTCCAATTTAAATCAAGTCGAACAGTACAAGCGAAATCTTTCAGAGTTACATTTATGGATGGATAATTCCGAGGCGGGAATTGAACAGGCAACAAGCGGGTTGGATCGCGTACGCGAACTTTTACTGCAAGGAAAAAATGGTACAAATGGTATTGATGAAAGATCTGCAATCGCAAAAGAAATTGCACAGATTAAAGACGATTTAGTAAATGTTGCTAATACACAAGTTAATGGAAAATACATTTTCCATGGTACGGATGTATCCAATCCGTTAGTAACGAGTGGTTCACCTCCTACTGTCGCAGCAAATATCAATGAACCAGCAATTGATAATTATGGGGTTGAAGTTTCTCAAGGAATTACAATGAAGGCAAATGTTAGTCCGGCTAGTACATTTAATCAAGAGATGTTTGATGTATTACAAGGAATTGAAGATAAATTCAATAGTAATGAAACAGAAGGATTAGACGATTTATTAGGTCGGCTTGATAATGTTATTAACTCAATGAACAGTGAAAGAGCAGAGCTTGGTGCAAGGTCTAATCGCTTGGAAATGGTAGAAGCGAGAATTGATGCACAGGAAGTAATGGCAACAAAGGTACTTTCTGATAATGAAGATGTCGATATGGAAAAGGCAATTACTGATTTATCTGTTCAGGAAAGTGTTCATAATGCAGCATTGGCAGTTGGCGCAAGATTGATTCAAACTTCTTTAATTGATTTCTTAACATAAAAATGGAAGGAGGCAAGCCTGACTATTGTTTTGGTCTGATGGTTTGGCTCCTATTTAATTATTTTTAAAGCTTGAAATAAAAAAGCACAAAAGGATGTGAAGAATATGTTTCCGCAAATTAGATTACAATCGACACCTGCACGTTTGGATATGTCTGTAGATAAGGGTTCATTAGAAATTCGACAAAAACAGGCGGAAGTGGAGATAGAACAGCCGAAAGCAGAGTTAACGATTGAAAGTAGACCATCTCAATTGACAATTGATCAAACAAAGGCAAGAGAAGATGTTGGCTATAAAAGTGTGCCCCGGATGATTGAAGATGCTGCAGCAGAGGGAAAGCAGGCGGTGATGGAAGGGATAGCAAGAAGAGGACAAGAGCGCGATGAATTGCTACAAATCCAAAATGGTGGAAACCCTATTGCTGCCCAGGCTAAAAGAAATAGTCAAGGAAGTCCGAAACAATTTGGCATAGGCTGGATTCCTTCTCCAAATAGTGTCCAAATTAATTATGACCCAGGAGAAGTGAATGTTTCGATTGAACCGAAAAAAGCGGTCATTAATACTAAAATAAACAATCCTGAAATTAATTACACGCCTGCTAAAGTTAATATCCAACTAGCACAGTATCCATCTTTAGAGATAGACTTTGAAAATTTAAAGTATATTGGGGTAAACTATGAACAATACATATAAAGGAATGATGTAAGTGAAAATAGCGACGAAATATCATGGTGAAAAAGAAATACAAGAAAAAGAAGTCATTACATTTCCACAAGCAATTCCTGGTTTTCCCGAAGAAAAGGAATTTGTTCTCTTACCCCTTGATGAGGAAGGACAATTTATTGTCTTACAATCTGTGGGAAATCAACAATTAGCTTTTGTACTGTCCAATCCCTTTACCTTTTTTCAGGAGTATGATTTTACTTTAGAGGATTATATTGTTGAGCTATTGGAATTAGAATCAGAAGAAGATATCCTAGTTTTTAGTATATTAACTGTTCATGATCCATTTGAAAAGACAACAGCAAATCTGCAAGCACCTGTTGTCATTAATAGTGAGAAGAATATCGCAAAGCAAGTCATTTTAAATGAACCGAATTATCATACAAAACACCCGTTATTTGAAAAATCAAAACCAATATTGGTGAAGGGGTGATTCAATGTTAGTTCTTACAAGGAAAAAAGGTGAAGTAATAAAAATTGGGGATGATATTGAAATCACTATTGTTGCCTCTAAGGGAGAACAAGTTAAAATTGGTATTTCAGCCCCAAAGAGTGTAGAAATATATCGTAAAGAAGTATATGAAGAAATTATTGCAGAAAATCAACAGGCTTCTGTGGATGTTGCAACAGTTATGAATTTGTTTAAAGGGAAGTATTGAATTAGAATTGTATATTAGAAACGGCGTAGCTGATAGAGGCTATGCTTTTTATTTGTTAAAAACTCTATTAAAATAGCTATCTCTAAAATCTTTTAATAAAAAAATAAAAAATACTATCAAAAAACTATTAAACTTTGAATGGCAAAGACGATATATAAAGTAAGAGGCGGAAGGGCGGCCGACCTTCCTAACTCCAATAAAAATAATCATGTTCACAAGGATGTGAACACCTAAATTCAAGGAGGAAAACAAACAATGAGAATTAATCATAATATTGCTGCATTGAACACTTATCGTCAGTTGAATAGTGCTTCTACAGCACAATCAAAATCAATGGAGAAATTATCTTCAGGTCTTCGTATTAACAATGCAGCAGACGATGCAGCTGGTTTAGCAATTTCTGAAAAAATGCGTGGACAAATTCGTGGATTAGACATGGCTTCAAAAAATGCACAGGACACGACATCTTTGATTCAAACAGCTGAGGGTGCATTAAATGAAACTCATTCTATTCTACAACGTATGCGGGAATTATCAGTACAATCTGCAAACGATACTAACACAGTTGATGATAGAAAAGAAATCCAAAAAGAAATTAATCAGTTAGTTGATGAAATTGATAGAATAGGTAATCAAACGGAATTTAATACTAAGAAATTATTAAATGGTGGGGCTGGTATTCAAGGTAATACTAATAATGCAAATGTTGCAATTGCAGGTGGTACAGACAAGGTTAAAGCTGGTGGTCAACTTGTTTTAACTGGTGTAAAAGCTGCTTCCACTGGCTCTATAGCATTTACTGCTGATGATACAGATTCTACATTCGCTGCTGCAAATGGTACTTTTTCAATTAACGGAGTATCAATATCAATAGCTAGTACAGATACTGCATCACAATTTTTAGAAAAAGTAAATGCAGTTTCCTCATCCACTGGCGTAACAGCGTCAGGAACTTATGGAGGATTAACTTTTACAACTGCAGGAACTGGATCAAATTCAAAAATTGACATCTCTGGTATCAATAATGTTTTGGCAACAGCAGGTGACAATAATGCTATTCAAGCTAATAAAAATGGATTAGGTGCTTCAAATAGTACAGGAACCGAAAGTGTCACAGGATTGGATGCTAGAGCTGTAATAAATGGTGGTACAACAGGCAATGATCCAACTTCAGTAACCGCAAGTGGAAATACTTTAACTTTCCACGGTGGAGATTATGATGGGTTAGAATTAAATATTAATTCTGCGCTTGGAACCGTTGGAACGGCTGTAAATGTTAATATAACTGCAAATAACTCTTTGACTACTCATATTGGATCAAATAATGGTCAGACAATGAGTATCAGCATGAATGATATGCGTGCTGCAGCACTGTTTGTAAACAATTTAGATGTTACTACTCAAGCAGGATCTGAAAGTGCGATTACATCTATTGACAATGCAATCAAGTCTGTTTCAGCAGAAAGAAGTAAATTGGGTGCATACCAAAACCGTTTAGACCACACTATCAACAACTTAAATACATCTTCTGAAAACCTAACTGCTGCGGAATCTCGTATCCGTGACGTAGATTATGCTTTAGCTGCCTAGGCAGTGACAAGTACAGTCGTCCTAGCTGGTAACGGCTAGTGATTATTATCGGGTGAATTGCTGGAAACCCCTTAGAGCTTTTCTTGCCACAACGTAGTTGGAAACGACAGGCGTGAAGGTTTGAAAAAAGAAAAGATTGGGCAATCAGCAGCCAAGCTCCTGTCTCGAAAGAGTGGAGAAGGTTCAACGACTAGGATAGACCATCTAAGGCGCAAGCTATGGTGATGAAATCCATAGGTGAAACAATGTCCATCAGCATTGTGAATCCGAAGTGCCCGACCCCTAACAAATCATGTTGAGGGTGAAGATATAGTCTAGTCATTTATGAAAGTAAATGTTCGCACGATGGCGAAAGAAATGATGAACCAAACAAAGAATTCTATTCTTTCTCAAGCAGCACAAGCAATGTTGGCTCAATCAAATCAAATGCCTCAAGGAGTTTTACAACTCTTGAGATAATTGATGAGAAGGGCGTCTAGCTTGGTAACGGGCTAGAGTATAACTGGGTGAATTGCTGGAAGTTCCTAAAGCTTCATCAACCACAACGTAACTGGAAACAGTCAGCGTGAAGGTGTGAAAATGATGAAGATGAAACAATGGATAATCAGCAGCCAAGCTCCTATGAGGAAACTCTGGAGAAGGTTCAACGACTAGAGAACACGGTCTAAGGCAAAAGCTATGACTATGAATCTCGTAGGGCAGCAAAAGCTGTTCGAAGTGCCCAGCTCCATGAAAAACATGGATGAAGATATAGTCTATTCTGTGACCGAAAGGCATAGCGGCAAAGCAAGCCAACCAACAACCACAAGGAGTTTTACAACTTCTTCGTTAATTTTAGATTATTTGAAAGGGACTCTAGTGCACATACTAGGGTCTCTTTTTCTCTATTTGAAACAATTGATAATTAAAGATATTATGATAATCAAAAACAGGAGGACTTATGAATATTCCAATTGCAAAAATAAATCAATTAACTTATTTAGAGGTCATTGATAAAATTATTGAACTGAATAAACATGCGAGAGATTTTTGGTCAGACGCATTAGGATGGGCACCAATTGAAGCATCAAATTTATTAAGTAAATCAAGATTGGATTGGCAAGTTTCGCTGTCGTATTCAATGAAGAAATGGAATGAATGCTCTTGTCCTGAAGCAGAAAGTGGAGATTTAATACTTGCTTGGGCGAATCTGGGTACTTTAGTAGAAGGAACTATAAAGCTATTTCTTTCTGTATATTCAAATGATTATCTGGATGATTCCACGAATTATAAAGATAGAAAAGGGGATATTTTGCAACCTGACGAAATTTCATTTGATAAACTACGGCAATACTTTAGGAATAAAATTTGGAAGAATAGCGTTTCAGCTTCAGAATTTGATGATTGGGTCTTATTAATGCAACAAAGAAGAAATGCAATACACGCTTTTAAAAGTAGAGAAATAGACACCTTCGATGATTTTAAATCACATACCAAGAAATATCTTGCTTTTTTAATGTATCATCTAGATAGACTACCTTACCGGACGACCAATATGGTCAGATTTATATCTTTAATATACGATGATTTGCTCTGTATATAATAAAAGCTTGAATGCTAAAGTTATAAAAAACAAAATAAGAATATATTATTATCATGTTTAAGTTTATCTAATAGCTCTAATTCCTTTCGGGGAATTAGAGCTATTTCTATTTTTAGAGGAGGAAAAATCATGAATCAATATGAAATGAAATCTATCAAACAATTGGAGCTTTTTGAAAAAGGGGTGAAAATGAAAAATCAATCTGCAAAACGTGTGAACATTGTTAGCCTAAAGCTAGTAAAGGAATCAAGCATGCTTTACAAGAATCGTTGTGTACGAAGCCCAGAGGATGGTTATCAATTGTTGAAGCAGTTCTTAGGGGAAGTGGATAGGGAGTACTTTGTTGTGATTTGTTTGGACACAAAGAATCAGCCAACAGCGATTAACATTTGTCACATTGGAAGCTTAAACGCAAGCATAGTACATCCAAGGGAGTGCTTCAAGCCTGCCATTTTGAGTAATGCTGCATCAATCCTTGTTGGGCACAACCATCCCAGTGGGAAAAGTGCTGAAAGTAGAGAGGACGTGGAGGTTACTAAAAGATTGGTAGAAGCAGGTAAAATCATTGGTATAGACGTTCTTGACCATATCGTGCTAGGCGATGGAGAGTACGTTTCACTAAAAGAAAAAGGTTACATTTGAAAGGGGAAGAAAAGATGATGCACTTAGACTGGTTTGTAGGAACAATGAAAAAGACATTTAACATTGAAGTTAAGAAAGAGGATATAGGCTATGAAGCCCATGATTTCTATCATGAAGAGATAGATGATTTGCTCATTCCTGCTGAACACTTAGTAAAACTACCCAATCCACTGCTCATTGAAACAATTTCGTATATAGATGATAAGGGATACGAGTGGATTGCTGGTTATGTACTTGAAGAGGAAACGAGAATAAAGCTGTACGAAGTATGGATAAAAAATGGTGAGCAAATTGCTTATGAGATGTACATCGAATAAGTTAATTTCAAGTGGGATTCACGACATTTCTTTCTGCAATCTCACGTCAAAACTAAAATGACTTGAATCATGTTTAACAGAAAGGATGAGCGGCAAGGGAATGGAATGATTTGCGTATGAAAAAACTGCCGACATTATTATATAACTGTCATGAGCCGGAAGGATGGCTAGGAAAAATGAATACTAAGAGAACGTAAGGGCTATTGGTGTATGAATGTGTACATCAATAGCCTTTTTTCATTTTGGAGGTGAATCATTCTTGGAAATAGCAGAGTTTGAACAATGGCTCTTTACAGAGGGCAAAGCAGCTAAAACAATCGAGTCCTATGTGAGCGATGTCAAAGGGTTCCAATCATATTTGCGGGATAAGTTGAAGGATGTTCCAGTTCTATCCCGCTTCTCATTTGTGAGGTACAAGGAACGTCTGATGAAGGAGGGCTATGCCATTTCAACCATCAACAAAAAGATTAATAGTCTAAAAGTTTACAACGATTTTCTAAGAACCAAAGGACTTCTAAGTGAATCATTCATTCAGTTGAAGCGGGATAGAATCAAAATCGCCGCTGGAAGTGAGGACAACGTGGATGCTCTTTCGGATGAACAGGTGGAACAATTGCTTTTCTATGTTGAAAATAGAAACAAGGTTAGTACTCGTAACAAGCTGATTGTATATTTGTTGCTTTATACGGGTGTAAGGGTTAGTGAATTAGTTTCAATCAAGATTACAGACATTGACTTTCTGACGAGTCAATTGACGGTGATTGGAAAAGGCGGAAAGAGACGTGAAATCGGGCTTAGACAAGATGTGCTTCAATTAGTAAGGGACTACATGAAGGAAGAGCGTTTTAGGTCTAATTTCAGCCATAGCGAATATCTGTTAGTAAGCCAGAGAGCAGAAAAAATGCATCGTGATGCAGTTAGGGATTGGCTAGCGAAGATTTCAAAAGAGCTAGGGTTCAAGCTACATCCTCATTTGTTTCGTCATACGTTTTGTACAAGGCTGTTGAAAAAAGGTGTAGACCTTACAACGGTTAGTAAAATCGCAGGTCATTCTACTGTGAATATGACAGCAAGGTTCTACATTCAAACAACCAAGCAAGAGAAGATGGATGCGGTCAATCTACTATGAGGGTGGCGGCATCCACTGCACAATGTTGTTCCTAAATGACTTTTGATTGGAGTGAAAACGATGAATACTAAGCAAATCCTAATCATCAAAAAAGTGGTATGTGCAATTTTAGTAATTACATTAGAAGAATTGTCTAAGAAACATAAAAGGTAAATGATTGTGATTTGTTTTCTTATGAATGAACAAGAATCCATTGTAGGTTCTTGTTTTTTTTTGAAGCCCACTGACTTCCCAATGTAGAGTCAGAAGTGAAAGTAGGGAAGCTTTGATGCTACTGACGCTACTCTAGCTAATTAGGGGGTTCATATGATTGGATGGGTATTTTGGTCGTCTCCAAGATGTGTCTAAAATGTGTCAGTCGGGATTAGTTAGTCCCTTAGTCTGTACGTCTGAATGATGAATAGTAAGAATTTTCGAACAGAAAAAGTTTAAAAATCATGATTGGAAAATCAAAAACTTCAAACGTAGAGGCTTGGCGACCGAGTACAAACGTCTAAAGAAAAATTTTTTTGATGTGCTTCAAACCCTTGGTAAATAAGGTTTTTGTCGATTTGTGTTATTTTTTCTGGTGCCTTAGTATGTTCCTTGTAACCAAGACAGACAAAAATAGTTCAAAAAAAATGAAGCCTATTAGGAGGGTCAATAAATGAGTAAACGTCAATCCAAATTAGTTCGTCCTTCAAACAAAAATGTTTTAGATGAGGGTGCAAAAAAGGGAAAAATCCTTTCGGTAGAAGTTAAAGAGTTTGATAGTATCTATCATGGTTCAGGTAAGAGAGATGCCCTAAATATTAAAGTAGAATTTATTACCCAGAATGGTGAATTAGTCCATTTGTACTATGTACCAACCATTACATGGTCACCGAAAGGAAGACTTATGAAATTGCTAGATGACTTAGATGCTGTTCCAGCGGAAGGGGAAGAACTAGATACTAATGGGCTGGTCGGTATGGACGTAACAGCAACGATTGAAAACGTGGAACGTGACAACATTGTTTATAGCAATATTGTAAGAATCCAGAAAAGAACAACTAGCATTCCATCCATGGCATCGAATGAAGAGGATAGTGAAATGATGAATCAACTGTTTGATGTTGATGACATTGTCTTTGAAGACATGTAATACCCTAACGAAGCAACAGTACCGACTATAGTGGCAATGGTTGCTATAGTCCCTACTGACGCTACATGCGACAAAAACAAAAAGGAGACGAACAAAATGACACAGACAGAAGCGGCAGCGACCAAAGAAATGATTATGGAATCTCTTTCTATGTTGAAACGAGATGGGGATGTAATAGAATTACGTATCTTGAAAACAGCAAAAGGTACAGTTAGCGGCTACTTCAACGATTATCAAGAATTGGCGGATGCTGCAGTGGAATACGATGGGAAGATTCCTGCAATCTATTTCACACTCAATCCAGTAAAACCTGACCTACTTTCAAGAGCGGCAAACCGAATTGTTCATCGTGCTAAACATACAACATCTGATGCCGACATTGAATGCAGACGATGGCTTCCAATTGATTTTGACCCAGTTCGACCAGCTGCCATTTCATCAACAGATGAAGAACATCAAGCAGCTCACACAATGGCAAAACAGGTACAAACGTTTTTGAAAGATAGGGGTTGGTGTGAACCAATCTTTGCGGATAGTGGCAATGGTGCACATCTTTTATATCCTATTAACCTACCAAACGATGATGAAAGTACCCAGCTAGTCAAACAAGCATTAGATGCATTGGACTTTCTATTTAGCAACGAATCAGTCAATGTCGATAAGAGTGTATTCAATGCTGCTCGGATTTGGAAGCTTTATGGAACAATGGCTTGCAAAGGTGACCATACAGAAGAACGACCACATCGGCTGTCTCGAATACTAACTTGTCCAGAAGAACTGAAAGAAGTGTCATTGGAACAATTGAAGGCATTAGCAGAATTATGTCCAACGATACAAACCAAGGGGAAATCATCCTCTAAAAAGAGCAACACAGAGGAAGGATTCAATTTGGAAGAATTCATTGAAGAACATGAACTAGATGTAGCCTTTTCCGCTCCATGGCAAAAGGGAGCAACCAAGTATGTGTTGTCTACTTGTCCTTGGAATGAAAGTCATACGAACAAAAGTGCATTTATTATCCAGTTTAAAAATGGGGGGATTGCGGCAGGTTGCCATCATAATAGCTGTTCGGAGGAAAACTGGCAAACGCTACGAAAGAAATTTGAGCCAAATTGGAATCCATCATCTAAGGAAGAATCCAAAAAGGAATCACAGGCAGACATATTGATTCGAGTGGGTGAAGGAGCCGAGTTCTTTCAAAATGATTTGGATGAAGCCTTTGCAGCGGTAATCATCAATGGTCATCAGGAAGTATTAAAGGTGAAAAGCAAGAAGTTCAAAATGTGGCTAACAAAGCAATACTATGACGCTACGAAAAAGGCACCAACAAGTGATGCCATGAATCAAGCCCTTGGTGTCATGGAAATGAAAGCGGCTTTTGAAGGTGAAGAACATCGTTTGCAATTAAGAGTGGCAGAAAAAGATAGTGCTTTTTACTATGACCTAGCAGACGATGATTGGAATGTTGTAAAGGTGGAACCTCAAACTTGCCAAGTATTGAATGAACCGCCAATTCTATTTACCCGCAATAAGAATATAAAAGCACAACCTTTGCCTGATTTTGATGGGGATTTGAAACAACTACTAAGGCATGTACGGATTAAGAACGAAGATGACCAAATTCTTTACCTTACCTATGTTGTCACATGTTTTATTCCGAGTATTCCACATGCTGTACTTGTATTCAGTGGTGAAAAGGGAGCGTCAAAGTCTACCTCCATGCGATTGACTAGACAGGTCATTGACCCAGCCGTACAAGATTTGTTAACGATGCCTAATAGTATGCAAGACTTGGCACTTTCACTAGCAAACAACTACATGCCATCTTTTGATAATCTGGACGGTTTATCAGCTGAAAAAAGCGACCTATTATGTATTGCTTCTACTGGCGGTGGATTTAGTAAGCGAACATTGTTTACAGATGATGATGAAACGCTATTAGACCTTCTCCGTTGTGTAGGATTGACTGGAATCAATGTAGTGGTTACAAGAGCAGATTTGATTGACCGTTCTATCATCATTGAGTTAGACCGTATTCCAGAAGATGAACGGAAAGAAGAACGTGATGTGTGGGAAGCATTTGAAAAAGATAGAGCATCCATAGTAGGCGGAGCTTTACAGGCATTAGCAAACGCAATGGCTATCTATCCAAGCGTGAAATTGAACAAACTTCCACGGATGGCTGATTTTACTCGATGGGGTTATGCGATTGCAGAAGTCTTAGGCTATGGAGGAGAACGCTTTTTACAAGCCTACCGTAAAAATCGTAATCAATCCAATGAAGAAGCTATTTCTTCACATCCAGTAGCCGCTACAGTTGTTGCTCTTATGAAGGAAAATCAATCTTGGTCGGGTTCCGTTGCTAGTTTGCTATGTGAACTAGAACGTGTAGCCGAACAAGAAAAGATTAATACCAAAGTCAAAACATTTCCGAAAGCAGCTCACATTCTAAGCAGAAGGCTAAAGGAAGTGAAGTCCAATTTAGAAGATGTAGGGATTACCTTTGACATTCGCCATGCAGGAGATTCCAAAAAGGTATCCATTCAAAAGTCTGGTAGCAATGTTGTTCCAATTCGTCCGCAACAAGGGGCATTAAAACGGACAGGTACTGATTCAAATGAAGTCAAAGACGATGAACTGTCGGAAGATTATGATGAATTTGCGGGATGGTAATCATCCCTTTTGCACCTACAGTAGTGTCAGTAGCGAAAGAAGAGTTGCTACTGACGCTTTGTGGGGCAAATTTTACCTGAATCAAAACAAGAACCTAAAAATATATTATTACCTTGCAATCATTAGAAGGGAGACATTTATATGTTATTTATGAAATCAGTTGAGCAGTTTGGAAAATACCAAGCAAACATTGAGCGGAGTCCAGTTACGATAAAAGCCTATCATGAAGATTTATCACTTCTAAACCGTTACCTAGAAGAGAAATATAACAGTCCAGTTTATTTGGAGGACATTACACAAGAAGATGTTGAGGAGTATCTTTATTATCTTAAGAATACTAAGGGGTACCAGCCCATTAGCCGAAAACGTGTGCTAGGAAGCATGCGGTCATTCTTTGGCTATGCCTACAAAAGCGAATGGTGTGACAAGAATGTTACCGTAAGACTTGAGCCAATCAAATGTCAGCAAAAAGAGCGGCAGTATCTTTCTGAGGAAGAGGTCAATCAATTTGTGCAAGCCATCCAACATGACCTTGCTCGTTTAGTAGCACAAACTCTTTATTATACTGGCATGCGTATTTCGGAATGCCTAAACCTTCATGTAGAGGATATCGATTTAGAAGACAATCTGATTCACATTAGGCATGGAAAGGGCAACAAAGACCGCTTTGTACCAATCAATTCGAAATTGAAGGAGTTACTAGTGGACTACACGAAGAACTGGAGGGTGAATTCTGACTACTTCTTTGCTACGAGAAACACAGGCACATTTTCAAAAACGAGAGTATCCAAGATTTTTAAAGATACGAATCGGGCATTAGGATGGAAAAAGAATGTGACTGCACACATCCTGCGTCATTCCTTTGCTTCAAAGCTAGTCAAAAACGATGTCCATTTGGTCAAGATTTCAAAACTATTAGGTCACAGTAGCCTGAAAACAACCAGTATTTATGTCCACAGCAATATGGATGATTTGAAAGAAGCCGTTAACACACTGTAAAAGGAGGAGTAAACGATGGTTAAAGCAGAAGCGTTGCAACCAATTTATGATGACAAGGTTAAAGGAATTTTAAAACTGCTAGGCGAAGGATTTACAAGGGAAGAAGTCGCTGAACAGTATCGTTATTCAACTTACCGTTCAATGGATAGCTTTATGAGTCGTAAGAATTTTGTTTGGGACAAGCGAAAAGTGACCTATGTACCAGCGGATGCCATGAAAGCGTCACTAGAAACAATGATGAATTTTCCATCTGACCGAGTTCGAAGAATTGTAATGGAGTTGAACAAGGAAGGAGCCGATTTGAAAGAAGTTGCATTGAAGGTAGGGTTCGAAAGTCATTTTGAAATGGCTCGTTATATGAAATCAAAAGGATTTGAATGGTCACAGGAAGCAGGTAATTATCTCTCAGCTTCCCCGACAATACCAAATGATGAGGAAGGTGTTACTACTGCCGATAATGACGCTTCATTAGAGTGTTCCCTTTCCATCGGGAATGATGGTATCGAACAATTTCTACCTTTACTTGGATGGTTAGCTTCGAACAAAGAGGGCTTGCAAAACCTTTTAGGAGCGTCAGTAGCGTCTGGACAAATTCCCCGCTTTACCTTAGCGGGTACGTTTGTTACAAAATCGGTTCACATGACAAACACATTAGACCTAATGGTGCGAGATTTCAGCAAGGAAAAGAACATTAATCAGCGGGAAATTTTCGAGGTGGCATTGATTGAGTTCTTTCAGAAGTACGGTTATGAGCAAGAAGTCGAGACATTGTTACAGCAAAATGCCTAGCAAATGGGTTTTTAATGGAAGAAACGAAGAACGGTGCTAATGGTTTCATAATGAACTACTGTTTTTCACTCTTCTGTTTTGTATTTAATTTCCAATTCATAAATGTGTAAAGAAGTCTCATATGATTTATTACATGTTTAGATGGCGGTATTTTTGTGAAAAATAGAAATAAAACTCTTTTTAAAAGGAGGAAAATCGTGGATAATTATAGAAATAGTAGTTACAGTAAAGAAAAGAAAAAGGAAAATGGGGTGATACGGTTGATGCCTACAACAATTAAGCAATCAACTGGCAAAGTGGAGACTCTCAGAAAGCCTGATTTTAGTAATAAAAAGAGAAAGAGTGCACGTGAAATTCAAGATGAAATTGGTATTTATGGTGCATTTGGTCGTACACTTGTTGATTTATACAAACAAGGTAGGTAATTGCTAAATGAACTTTATTATTGATGCTGAGCAAATGAATAATGAGAATTTATTTAAAGCATCTGTTTATTTGGATGCTTGTTTTATTTTGGCGTATCTGGATAAAACAGATTCCAGAAAGCTGGATGTAGCAGATGCACTTGATGTTTGGGCAGAAAATGAGGTAAGGCTTGGATACAGTAATCATACCTTTACCGAAGTAACCAATCGCTTGTTTCAAATGTTAGTATTAGGTTCCCTTCAGGTCTATCATGAAAAAAAGCAACTCCTCAACAATACTCGAGATGGTTTTGATAAATTAAGTGATGAAGAAAGAAGAAAATTGATAAATTTAGATTCTGCTAGATACTTATACAGAGTAGCCAAAGATGAAGAAATACTAAGGTTTTACAACAGAGAAGTTAGCGCCAATGTTAGTGAGTTAATTAAACGAGCTAAAGGAGACCAGAACAAGCGTTACTTGCTGGATGTTTATTACCATCTCGCATTGAAAATTTTTAATGAATATATTCGAAAAATGAGAGAAGAACTCGAATTTGAGGTTGAGTTGCTATCTGATGGCTTTGAGGAAAATGAGTTAGCAAAAGTACATATGAGACTAACCCAGTTGGACTCAACAGATTCGATTCATTTAGCTATTGCAAGAATGAATGGATTTGATTATTTAGCCACTTTGGATAGCGATTTTGTGCATGATTATTACTCAAATGTTGATGGATTAGCCATGAAGATTATTAAGGTTGCATAAAATTTTCAACCCAATGCCACTAGCAAATGTATTTCAAATGGAAGAAATGAAGAACAGTTCTAATGATTTCCTAAAGAACAGCTGTTCTTCATTCTTCCATTTTTTTATGATTTCCTAATGTTTTGGAACAAGTTCTTTCCATTATATTTGGTATTCCTAATGATGCAACTTCGCATTTCGCAAATTCCTTGAGTTACATGGTTTTTTTGATAAGGTAGAATTTTGGTTTTCGAGGTTACTGTTCGTCAGTTGAATAGTGCTTCAGGTGCTCAATCAAAATCAATGGAGAAATTATCTTCTGGTCTTCGTATTAACAAAGCTGGAGATGACGCTGCTGGTCTAGCAATCTCCGAAAAAATGCGTGGGCAAATTCGTGGGTTAGATATGGCTGCTAAAAATGCACAAGATGGTGTAAGTATGCTGCAAACTGCTGAAGGAGCTTTAAATGAAACACATTCTATCCTTCAACGTATGCGTGAATTATCAGTACAATCTTCTAATGATACGAATACAGATGCTGACCGTGAGTCAATCAACACTGAAATTAATCAGTTAAAAGAAGAGATTGACCGCATTGGAAATACTACAGAATTTAATACAAAAAAACTTATTGATGGTTCTATTGGTGAGAAGAAGATAGCTGGTACTGATAATGCAGCAGTGGTTAGTGAAGCATTAGGAAAGCAAACTAAAGCAACTACTGGAGCTTTAGCAGTAGCTTTTAATGGAGGAACAGCAAAAATAGCAAACATTGATGCTGATGTAAGTTCTTCTATTAAAGTTGATGGAGCAGATATTAATTTTACAATTAAACAGGCTGACATTCAGGGCGCGACAAATATTGATGACTTTGCTAAGTTATCTCAAGACACTATCAATGCTGCTATTGATAAATACAATTCGGATTTCGGCACTGATGTAGCTCATATTACAGTAGCAAAAGATGCTACTGCACCAACTAAATTAGTATTCACTTCAGGCTCTGAAGGTGGCGATTCTACAATTGATATTACAGCCGATGCTGCAACTGGCAAAAATCAATATTGGGAAATCGCAGGTATAGCACCTGCCACTGGTAGTCCAACTACATCTGTAACTGGTAGTGAAGGTATTTTTGATGCGGCAGGAGCAGCAAAACTTGGTGCGGTTGATGCAGCTGATACTTCAAAAGTGACAATTGATGGGGTTGAATTAGAAGTTACTTGGGCTTCAGTTGGAGGAGCTTCTGCAACAGCAGGAACTACTACATTAGAGTCTTTATCGGATGAATTTGCAAAGGATATTAACGATACAATTGATGATTATAATGCCACTGTACCATCTGACAAACAGATTAAGAACGTAACCGTAGGTGTTAAAGATGGTTCATTTGTTGTAACTAGCGGTTCTGATAAAGCAACAAGTAGTATTAAGTTTGACGATAGTGAAGCAGCTCAATTATTAGGGGTGGCTAAGCAAAATAGTGCAACTCAAGGTGGTGGAGTTGACTTCCAAATCGGAGCTAACCAAACTCAAAAAATGAAAGTTACCATTGAAGATATGCGTACTGATGCTTTAGGAATTAAAGATATCGATTTATCTAATAAAGCAGGTGCAGAAGAAGCAATTACTAAAATTAATGATGCGATTGAAAAAGTATCAACTCAACGTTCTAACCTTGGTGCATTCCAAAACCGTTTAGAACACACAATCAATAACTTAGGTACTTCTTCTGAAAACTTAACAGCTGCTGAGTCTCGTGTACGTGACGTTGACATGGCGAAAGAAATGATGGAACAAACAAAGAATTCTATTCTTTCTCAAGCCGCACAAGCAATGTTGGCTCAATCAAATCAAATGCCACAAGGAGTATTACAACTTCTTCGTTAATTTGATTCGAAGGGCGTCTAGCTTGGTAACGAGCTGGAGTACAACTGGGTGAATTGCTGGAACTTCCTAAAGCTTCATCAACCACAACGTAACTGGAAATGGTCAGCGTGAAGGTGTGAAAATGATGAGGATGACACAATGGATAATCAGCAGCCAAGCTCCTGTGAGGAAACTCTGGAGAAGGTTCAACGACTAGAGAACACGGTCTAAGGTGAATGCTATGACTATGAATCTCGTAGGGCAGCAACAGCTGTTCGAAGTGCCCAGCTCCATGGAAAACATGGATGAAGATATAGTCTATTCTGTAATCGAAAGATACAGTCGCAAAGCAAGCGAACCAACAACCACAAGGAGTTCTACAACTTCTTCGTTAATTTTAAATTATTTAGAAGTGGCTCTAGATTATCTAGAGCCCTTCTTTATTAATTTCTTTCCACTTATAAACAATAGACCAATAGCTTCGATTTAATTTTTCTGCAATTTGATTAATCGTTAATCCCTCTTTCTTAAATTTTATTAAGGTGTCTATTTCTTCATTAGTATACGCTCTATAACGCTCTGAATCAGTAGATATGATTGTATAGGTCGGATATTTAATTTTCCATTCAGTTGTTTCCATTTTGAGCCGGTGATTCCAAGACGTTTTATAAAACATGGAGTGGCAACTTAAGGTTACAGGATTTATAGTTTGTAAAAATTGAAAAGTTTCTCTAACGGAAGTAGTTTTAAGTATATAGCCATTTCCATCTTTTCTTGAACTAAGGTGAAAGGAAAGATGGAATATATTTTTAATAAAGTTTTGTAAGTAGATTAGTTCCTCTTTTTGATAACACTGAAGATATAAATAGATATGTGGTGTCAAATAGATTAATTTCTTTCGGTGGTTAATTCTTGTAGAAATACATAAAGATCCATCATCCATGTATAAAATGGCAAGAAAATAAGGGTTTTGGCATAGCTTCATAATACTTTCAGGGGGCAATGTTTTTATTCCATTAGGTTTATAAAAATTGGGATATAATCTGGTAAACAGTGGAAGCGATTTTGAATGTACAGTATTACTCTTAGGGGTTAAATATAGTAATCCATTAAAAAAAGAGACTTTCCATTTTCGATAATCCTCTTGATCTCTTCCATAATGTTCCCGATAACTATGATTCTTTCGTCTGCTATTCTTATAAATTTTTGTAATTTCACCATCTGCAATAATACTAGCTATTAGGATATTTCTTTGAATTTCTGTGAGTGTATCCAAAGTCTTTCCTCCTTTATAAATGAGAATATACGTTCTGTTTCTATTGTAATGCAAACAGATAATTTATAATAGTAGTTTTCTCCTAAAATCTAATTCTTTCCCCTCACCCCTTAAAAGTTTCTCCAATCTACCGATATAAGATATATAAATTCTAGTTGTAACCACAGGGGGATAATTAAAATGATAGAACGAATTGGTTCCCAGCAAAATCTTTACACATCTAGACAAGCGGAAAATATAAATGGTATAGAGAAAACATTAGATAGTAAAATGGATGCTCCATTGCAGCTTTATGGTCCAAAGCCAAATAAAGAGAAATTAGATGAAGTGATTGAAGGTATTAATGCTTTTATGCAGCCTTCCCATACTTCTTTGAAGTTTGAGCTTCATGAAAAATTAAATGATTATTATGTAACAGTTATTGATGATGATACGAAAGAAGTAGTCCGCGAGATCCCTTCTAAGAAAATGCTTGATATGTATGCAGCAATGAAGGAATTTATGGGCTTAGTGATCGATGAAAAGATTTAAAAGAGGTGAGTTAAAATGGTATTAAGAATTGGTGGATTGGCTAGTGGAATGGATATTGATACCCTTGTTGAACAGTTAATGACAGCAGAAAGGGTACCACTAGATAAGATAAATCAAAAAAAGACATATACGGAATGGCAGCGAGATGACTATCGTGAAATGAATTCTTTGTTGCTAGATTTAGATACTACTATTTTTAATGGAGTTGCAAAGGAAGCAAGTTATATTAAGAAGACAGTGGCTATATCTAATTCGGATGCACTATCTGTAAAAAATGTCAATTCGACGATTGATTTTTCGGGTACAGTAAAAATAGAAGAAATTGCATCTGCTGCATCCATGCATAGTTATACAAAATCTAGGGTTACCGATTCGTCAAAACCCCTTAGTGAATATGGTTTAACAGCAGACCAGACAATAACAATTAGTGCGATTAACCAAGATGGAGTAATGCAAGAAAAGCCTTATGAGCTAACTATTACTAAAGAAGATACATTGGATAGCATCATTTCTAAAATTAATAAAGATTCTGGAGTAACAGCTTTCTATGATACTTTTACGCAAAAGATTTCCTTTACTGCTAAAAATACAGGGAATATTGCTGGTTCAGGAGATATTGATCGTACACCAGAGATTATTCTCACTGATACTGGTGATGGGCAAGTTGGAAATAAGTTCTTTAATAATATTTTAGGGATTAATTCTAATAATGTTCTTGCAGCAGATAAAGATGCAGGAAATGCTGGAACCAACGCTAAAATCGAATACAATGGGCTAGAAATCACTCGTCCATCCAACACCTTTACTATCAACGGAGTAGAATTCACTGCCAAAAAAGTAACAACAGAAGCTGTGACATTCTCTTCAACACCTGATGTCGATGGTATTTTAGACACAATAACCCAATTCGTTAATAAATATAACGAAGCAGTAGAAAAAATCCGTGCCAAAACAACAGAATCAAAGTATCGTGATTATCCTCCTCTAACAGATGCACAGAAGGAAGATATGACAGAGGATGAAATTGAAAAATGGGAAAAACTAGCAAAAAGTGGTACATTGAAAAATGATTCCATATTAACGAATGTTTTATCAAAAATGCGTTCTAATTTTAGCTCACCTGTTAGCGGAACATCTACCTACACACAACTATCGCAAATTGGAATTACCACAACTGCCAATTATTTAGATGGTGGGAAGCTAACGATTGATGAAGATAAACTAAGAGAGGCAATTTCTGCAGATCCAAACGCTGTCTATGAACTTTTTCAAAAGGATGGTGACACAAGTTCGGAACAAGGAATTGCTCGTCGCTTAAGAGATAGCTTAAAAACAGCGATGACGGATATCACAGCAAAAGCAGGGAAGGCTTCTAGTGTAAATAATACCTTTACGCTCGGAAAGGTATTAAATAATTATTCTGACCAAATAACGCGGTTTGAGGATAAATTAGAGATGCTTGAATCTCGCTATTGGGCTCGTTTTACAGCAATGGAAACGGCAATCAACAAGGCAAACAGCCAGTCTACGTATTTAACAAGTATGTTTAGTTCTTAATAAAAAGGAGATTTAAAAAATGGCTATTTCCAATCCATATCAATCCTATCAGCAAAATGCAGTAAATACTGCCTCTGCTGGTGATTTGACATTAATGCTTTATAACGGCTGTCTGAAATTTTTACACTTAGCCAAAAAAGCAATTAATGAGAAAGATATTCCAACACGCAATTTAAATATCCAAAAATCACAAAATATCATTAAAGAATTAATGGTGACATTAAATATGGATATTCCAATTTCACAAAATTTGATGTCCCTGTATGATTATATGAATCGTCAGTTGGTTAAGGCAAATATTGAGAATAATAGGGCGCTTATCGAAGAAGTAGAATCACTAGTGACAGAATTCCGTGATACATGGAAAGAAGCAATTGTTCTTAATCGTCAAAAACAACATGGTCAGGGCGGCCAAGCATAATGGAAGCATTAAAGCGATGCTATGCTATTACGAATGAATTGGTGGAGCTGTTAAAGGGTGAATCGGAAGTAGATACGGAGAAAGTCAATCAGCTTCTCGATCAAAGGCAAGCTTGTCTGACACTTCTTACGTCACCAACGACAGAAACCGAACAGAAAATCGGACAGGCTCTCTTGCAGCAAGATAAAGAATTGGTTGCATTGCTACAAAAAGAAAAGCAATCGATTCAAAAAGAAATAAGAAGCCTAGAATACAAAAAAAAATCCAATCAGAAATATGTTAATCCATATCAAGCCTTGCAAACGGATGGCATGTTTTACGATAAACGAAAATAGTGGGTCAAGGGGCCAGGTTCCTTGTCCCACTTTTTTTCTGTTTAGTTAGAGGATTAGCTTTATTTTTGTTGAAATAAGTAGGCAGAGTTATTTCTCTTCTCTTTTTCTCCTTCTTTTTCCACATGTTAAAACCTTCTATCATCCATTCCAAAAAACGAATAAATCTCTAGGAGTAAATTTAGTTATTGTATGGAGGTGGTGCTTATTGGCAAGAAATCCAAGAAAAAAGAGTGTGAATGGTATTTATCACATTATTATAAGAGGTATTAATAGACAAATTATTTTTGAAGATAACGGTGATAAAACCCAATACTTAAAAACATTAAAAAAATATAAGGGGATTTGTAAGTTTAAGTTATATGGTTATTGTTTAATGGATAATCATATTCATCTTTTGTGTAAAGAAACAGATGAATCGATTTCAGATATAGTGAAGAGAATTAGCTCCAGTTATGTCCATTGGTATAATGCAAAATATGATAGGAGTGGCCATTTGTTTGAGGGGCGGTTTAAAAGTGAGACCGTTGAAGATGTGAGATACTTTTTAACGGTGCTTCGATATATTCATCAAAATCCACTAAAAGCTGGTGTATCAAAGAATGTTTTGAATTGTAAATGGACGAGCATAAGCGAGTATATGGATAAACCTAATTTGGTTGATACAGAACTTGCTCTTCAACTATTTTCGAGTGATGAGAAGAAAGCATTAGAATTATTTAAAGCATATTCTTTTGAACTTAATGAAGAGAACTGTTTAGATTCGAATAACGCTGTTAAAGTTGCTGATGAAGAAGTTTTGAAAATAATGAGGAGTTTAGAAATACCCAATAATGCTACCCTACAGAAACTGAATAAAAAAGAGAGAGATAAATTATTAAAGAAGCTGAAATGCATAGAAGGAGTAACTATTAGACAAATAGCAAGAATTACTGGCATATCCAAAAGCGTTGTTCAGCGTGCAAAGTAAGAAGAAGGAGATGAAAACAGGAGAAAGGGAGCGAATATCCAATTGTGGATACTTGCTCCCTTTTTCCTTTTAAGTTAAGCTGGGACAGAGAACCTGACCCCACTGTCCCACTGAGAACTGGGACAAGGAACCCGACCCCACTGTCCCAGTTATTTAAATCACCCGAGACAACCCAACACGAGTCTGTTTATTCTCCACATTCTCACCAATCAACACAATCTCCGAATCTGCGTCTTCTGGTGCAATAATGCTATGATCCTCCACTTTTACTTTACAAGCAGTGACACTTTTTTCGATGACTACATTTTCACCGATAACGGTTCCAGGAAGGAGTACGGAGTCTTTAACGATTGATCCTTTTCCGATAATGACATCATGGAAGATGACAGAGTTTTCTACTGTTCCATAAATTTCGCAGCCTTCACTAATAATGGAGCGTTTTACGGTAGCGGAAGATTCAATATAGGATGGGGCAAAGCAGTGTTCGTGGGTAAATACGGTCCAGTCTTTGTCATTTAGAAAGATATTGCTTTCTTTTGATAATAAGTCCATATTTGCTTCCCAGAAGCTGTCGATTGTCCCAACGTCTTTCCAGTAGCCTTTAAACGTATAGGCGTGTAATTTGCGGTTATCTGTAAGCATGGCAGGAATAATATCTTTCCCAAAATCCTTTGATGATAATTCATTTTTTTCTTCTTTTTGTAAATAGTTTTTAAGTGTTTTCCATTTAAAGATATAGACACCCATTGAAGCAAGATTTGACTGTGGGTTAGCTGGCTTTTCCTCGAAATCAACGATGCGGTTGCTTTTGCTGTCTGTATTCATGATTCCGAAGCGGCTAGCTTCTTCCCATGGAACTTCTGTCACAGAAATCGTTGCATCTGCGCCTGTTTTTATATGCTGTTGTAACATTAGGTTGTAATCCATTTTATAAATATGGTCGCCAGAAATAACGAGAACATATTCCGGGTTATACTGGTCAATATAGGATATATTTTGATAGATAGCATGTGCTGTACCATCATACCAGCGTTCTTCTGTACCACATTGGTATGGAGGAAGGATGCTTAGTCCGCCATCTCTGCTGTCCAAATCCCAATCTTTTCCGTCTTTAATGTAATTTTGCAGTACATGTGGCTGGTATTGTGTTAGTACACCAACGGTATCTATTCCTGAATTACGGCAATTGCTTAAAGTGAAATCAACTATACGATATTTTCCTCCAAATGGTACTGCTGGTTTCGCTAATTCTTCTGTTAGTTTTTTTAGTCTTGTCCCTCTTCCTCCAGCTAAAAGCATTGCGATACATTTTTTATTCAAAATAGATCCCTCCAGTATGCGTTGTCAAATCTTCCATTGTTAGAATTTCAAGAGAAAGTAAGATGCTCCTTATTTTTCCAGAATTTTTTCAAATTTTAAGAACATCTCTTAAAAAGCAAATGTTCCTCACGTTTCTATCAAGTAAGTAGATCTATTTCGTTATAAACGATCATCTTCCCAAAGTTTATAAAAGTACTCTTCCTCTTCCATTTCTTTTAATTCTGCTTCATGCTGATTTTGTAAAATTTTTTCACTCATTCATTGTACCTCCAAGTTAATTTCTTAATGTGTTCATTGTAGCAAATATAAAACAATGAATTGTAAAAATATTTTGATTAATTTCGATAAATCTCGACACAAACCTAGGTGATGATACTCACAATTACATCTTTTGTTAGGAATATAGGCTTCTCCTCATAGATTATGTCGAAATGTTTTTAAATAGTGCAATTGGTTGTCTAGATATTTAACAACAATAGAATTAACCTTTAATACGAAAAATACTAGTATTGACGGCCTTTACCTATCTAAATTCTTAAAATAACTAATTCTTTTAGCAGGAATAAGTTGCTTTATATTTAAGGAACGTGACGTTTTATTTATGCTGTATATATATCCTGTCCGCCGTTGATTGAAACATTTTCTGACATAAAAATTTGCTGGAATTATTATACTAATAAATTCCCTCATAAAAATGTTCACAAGTTTGTCGAAATTTCATATCGTTTTAGCAGGATTTTAGTAGGGTAGGCTAGAAATATATAGTATAGTCAAAATGATTCCTTCTAGGTATATTTCTATTTACCATTAGGAAAAAATAAGACTCGCACTGGAAACTATAAAGGAGGAGTAACTTATGAATTTCAACATTAGAGGAGAAAACATTGAGGTAACTCCAGCAATTAGAGAATATGTCGAGAAGAAAATATCCAAATTAGAAAGATATTTTTCTGAAACACCAGATGCAAAAGTAAACGTCAACCTTAAAACATATAATGACAAAACGTCTAAGGTCGAGGTTACGATTCCAATGTCCCAGCTGCTGTTGCGTGCAGAAGAAGACCATATGGACATGTATGCAGCAATCGATTTAATCTCAGATAAATTAGAAAGACAAATAAGAAAACATAAAACAAAAGTAAATCGTAAGCATAGAGAAAAAGGCAATTTAAATGAACTATTCGGTTCTTATGAAAGTGTGCCAAGTGGTGAGGATGAAGAACAAGAGCTAGAAATCGTTCGCCAAAAACGCTTCAACCTAAAACCAATGGACAGCGAAGAAGCCATCCTGCAAATGGATTTATTGGGCCATAACTTCTTCGTCTATACAGATGCTGAAACAAATAACACGAATATCGTCTACAAACGAAAAGATGGAAAATACGGATTAATAGAAGCACAATAAAAGACAAACCTGCAGCGAAAAGCTGCAGGTTTTATTCATTATGTAAGACGGTGGAAAAGATATTGTGAAATATAAAATATCAATATAAGCATTAAAAAAATAAGCCTCTCTTTCTGTACATCATATATGTCAATAGACAAACTCTCTAAATTCCTAAAGCTAATTTATATTCTACATCCGAAAGTTTGAAAATTCTTAAAAATACTTTCCTATTTTTAGTGTAAAGGCTATAATGAGACATAAATTTAATATAGAAGATGCGGGATGTTTAAATGAAATTGGATGTAACAGATAAAAAATATTAGAATTATTTACAGCAAATAGCAGGCTGTCCTACATGGGAGTGATTATGGTTACCCACGATTGGGAGTAGTCGCCGAAATCGCTGATCGCGTGCTGGAGAAAAGGTAGAAGAAGGGGATGTGGAGAGCATATTTACAAATCCACATCATCCTTTTACAAGATGTCTTCTCCATTCTTTTCCAGATGTTGATGATCCATCCTTTGAACTGGAAGCAATACCAGGTTCATTGCCTAACTTAAATGAAGAAATAAGTGGATGTCGTTTTCATCTTCGTTGTCCATTTGCAACAAGTTGTAAAGCAGAATCATCGAAGGAATATGAGCTTCATTCCACTCATCGCGTAAAATGATGGTTGAAGGAGGAGGTGGAAATACATGCAGACGATCGTTAAACAACCCCTTCTTACATTAGAAGGGGGCAAAAAGTATTTTCCTATTAAAGGCGGTTTGTTACAAAGAATTCAGGACATGTGAAAGCTGTCGAGAATGTTAGTTTAGAAGTTTTTGAGGGTGAAAGTGTTGGGGGAGTAGGGGAATGGAATATCCACGCTCGGCCGAACCGTTCTTGGTTTAGAGGATATAACCGATGGAAAGGTGTATTTCCAAAGCCAAGATATACAGGCGCTTTCCAGTAAAGAAAAGCGATCAAAAAAATATGTGATTGCAACTGACTTATGCAAACAATCGAAACCTGAGTGGAAAGAAGCAGAGCCTAATCATTTTGTAGCATGTCATTATGTCGGAAAGGAATTGAATTAATATGAAATTAGATTACTTATATAATCCTTATCCATCCCAGCGCAACACGGTTTTTGCCAAGAAAGGAATGGTTGCTACTTCCCAGCCTTTAGCTGCTCAAGCTGGGCTGGAGATTTTGCAGAAGGGGGGAAACGCAATTGATGCGGCGATTGCTACAGCAGCGGCATTAACGGTAGTAGAACCTACTTCTAATGGAATCGGTGGAGATGCGTTTGCACTTGTATGGGTAAAAGACAAACTTCATGGATTAAACGCAAGTGGTCCTGCTCCAAACGATATTTCCATTGATGATTTAAAAGCGAAGGGCTTCGAGAAGATGCCAACCCATGGTGTTATCCCAGTTACTGTACCGGGAGTTCCATCTGCTTGGGCTGCTCTTGCTGAGAAATTTGGAAAGCTGCCTTTAAAAGAAACATTAGCACCTGCTATTCGTCTTGCAGAAGAGGGGTATCCAATTAGTCCAACTTTAGGAAAGTATTGGAACCTAGCCTATAATCGTTTTAAAGAAATTTTTCAAGGAGAAGAGTATAAGCCTTGGTTTGATACATTTGCACCAAACGGAAAAGTACCACAAATTGGTGAAATTTGGTCATCAAAAGGTCATGCAGCTACTTTGCGCTCGATTGCAGAAACGAATGCAGAAAGCTTTTACCGTGGAGAATTAGCAGACAAAATATCGCAATTTATGGAGGAGCATGATGGCTATCTTCGTAAAGAGGATCTAGCTCGCTTTTATCCAGAATGGGTAGACCCGATTTCTGTTTCTTACAAAGGCTATGATGTTTGGGAAATTCCGCCAAATGGCCAAGGTTTAGTGGCATTAATGGCTCTTAATATTGCAAAAGGCTTTGATTTAACCGAGAAGGATTCTGTTGATACATACCATAAACATATCGAAGCAATGAAGCTTGCATTCACAGATGGGAAAGCCTTTATTACAGAAGAAAAAGAGATGCCTCATACGGTGAGTGAGCTATTAAGTGAAGAGTACGCGGCGTTAAGAAGAGAAATAATTGGCGAGCATGCGGTTACTCCTGAGCCTTTATCTCCTCCAAAGGGCGGAACGGTTTATTTAGCAGCAGCAGATGAAGAAGGAAATATGATTTCCTATATCCAAAGTAACTATATGGGCTTTGGTTCGGGGATTGTCATTCCAGAAACAGGAATCGGTCTGCAAAATCGTGGACATGATTTCTCACTAGATCCAACCCATCCCAATGCATTAAAGCCAGGGAAACGAACATATCATACCATTATTCCTGGATTCCTTACTAAAGATAATAAACCAGTTGGTCCTTTCGGGGTTATGGGTGGCTATATGCAGCCACAAGGACATTTCCAAGTAATAACAAATACAATTGACTTCCATTTAAACCCGCAAGCAGCTTTAGATGCACCGAGATGGCAGTGGATGGAAGGCAAGAAAATTTTAGTAGAGCCACACTTTCCCAACTATCTCGCTCAAGCACTGGCAAGACGAGGGCATGAGATTCAAACGGCTACAGACTACGGTCATTTTGGCAGAGGACAAATCATCTGGCGAGATGAAGAAACAGGTGCATTAATTGGAGGAACAGAATCAAGAACAGATGGAGCGATTGCATCCTGGTAAGACTTCAGAAAGGTTGTTGATTTTATGACATATTGGCATCTATTTCTTGCTTTTTTCCGAGTGGGAATATTAGGATATGGCGGCGGTCCATCTTCTATCCCACTTGTGAAAAACGAAGTAGTGGATAAATATAAATGGATGACAGATGATGAGTTTTCCGATGTTTTAGCATTAGGGAATGCATTGCCTGGACCGATTGCAACCAAAATGGCAGGCTATATTGGTTGGCAAGTAAAGGGAGTCTTTGGAATGATAATTGCCATTATCGCATCTGTTGTTCCTACTATTTTATTAATGATTGTTCTTTTAACCTTTTTAAATTCTTTCAAGGATAAGCCTTGGGTATTAGGAATGACAAAGGCAGTAGTTCCAGTAGTTGGCGTGATGCTTGGGGTATTGACAGTGGACTTTTTAAAGAAAGTAAATACTAGCTTTGGCGTGAAGCTAACGATTGGGTTAGTTGTAGCAAGTATCATTCTTTTAGTTCTTCTGAATATCCATCCTGCGATTGTGATTGGCGTCGTCATTGTCATTTCACTTCTAAGTAAGAAGGAGAAGCAGGAAGTGAAAGAGGTGAAGGCTTCGTGATTTATTGGCACATCTTTTGGGCATTTTTTCTGCCTGGAATTCTTGGTTATGGAGGCGGACCTGCTTCGATTCCTTTAGTGGAAAAAGAAGTGGTTGATCGGTATGAATGGGTAACAGAAAATGAATTTAGTGAAATGCTTGCAATGGGAAATGCATTGCCTGGACCAATTGCGACCAAAATGGCAGGCTATATCGGGTTTCAAGAGGGTGGAGTACTTGGCGCAATCATCGGTGTGTTTGCAACAGTCGCCCCATCCTTAATTTTAATGATTGTCCTCTTACGTTTGCTAATGAAATTTAAAGATTCTCCAAAAGTGAATCTACTGACAAACTTAGTTAGACCAGTAATTGCTGTTTTGCTGGCAATGATGACAATCAGTTTTTTCCAAAATTCTTATCATGGAATTGGAATTCTGCAGACTGCATTCATTGGCCTCATTAGCTTCATTTTATTAGAAAAAGTAAAAGTTCATCCTGCTTATGTGATAGCAGGTTCCCTTGTATATGGGGCAATTTTCTTAGCTTAAAAAGGAGGCAAGAACATGACATTTTCTATTGTCGGGTATGATCCACAGGAAAAAGAATGGGGCATTGCTGTCCAATCGAAATTTCTTGGTGTTGGAGCAGTTGTTCCATGGGCAAAGGCAGGAGTGGGAGCAGTTGCTACTCAATCTTATGCAAATACGTCCTTTGGTCCAGAAGGCTTACGTTTAATGGAAGAGGGAAAATCAGCAGAAGAAGCATTGCATGCCTTATTAGACAAGGACCCAGGCAGAGAGCAAAGACAAGTTGGTTTTATTGATGCTAACGGCAATGCAGCAACGTTCACGGGAAAAGAATGCTATAACTGGGCTGGAGGGGTAACAGGGCCTCATTTTGCAGCACAGGGAAATATTCTAGTAGACGAGAATACAGTAAAAGCAATGGCTGACACTTTTCAAAAGGCAGAAGGAAGTCTTGCTGAACGATTACTTGCAGCATTGCAAGCAGGACAAAATGCAGGCGGCGATAGTAGAGGACAGCAATCAGCAGCACTACTTGTTGTAAAGGATAGAGGTGGATATGGAGGCTTTAATGATCGCTATATTGATTTACGTGTAGAAGATCATGTGGAGCCAATCCAAGAACTAACCCGCATCTATCAATTACAGCAACTATATTTTGCTCCCTCAAAGCCAGAGAATATTATTCCAATCGAAGGAAGAACGTTAGAGGAACTAACGACACACCTTCAAAGATTGGGCTATCTAAACGAAACAATCACGGCAATATCTGAAGCACTTACTACCTATATTCATACCGAGAACTTTGAAGAACGAGAACAAAAAGAGGGCTTTATTGATTCAGAAGTGCTCGAGTATATGAAAAAACAAAAATAATCAAACTAGAAACTTCCTATTATATAGGGAGTTTTTTGTTTGATAAAAGAGAAGTTAAGTGTAGCCTCCATCTTGCGAACTAATTGATTTGGCAGAACAAGTTGATCTACAGTAATCATTTCTAATTGGTCTCTTTGAATAGAAGAATGTTTGGAAGGGAGTGTTTCAACTCTAAAAAATTTTCTAGCTGTAATTTAAAAACAGAGCAGTTAAAATTCTAGACTAAATTGATAAAGCCATGTTGATTGGAGCGGAAGGGGTGAGACTCCTATGGGAGATGCGAGAAAGTCCGAGACCCTGCAGGAGCGAAACGACGAAGCGGCTCGGCGCTCGCCCCATGGAAAGCGAACCCCTGTAGCGGAAATCAACATCCCTATTAGAAAGGGCTACAAAAAAGACCATAGGCAAAATCCTCAAACAAAAAGGAGTTTGTCTCCAGTTTGAAACTTCCTATTATATAGGGAGTTTTTTTATCGTGTTGACTTCTGTATATTCTCAAACAGCAATGCTCGGAATAGAATTTTCATATAGGTGAAAGCAAATGGAAAAACGATATTTCCAAACAATTAATATAATAAAAAGGATTGAAATTCCAGATGAGAACTTCTATAATGAAGGTACGAACTACCATACTAGTATCATTAGAATACCAAGAAAAAGGTGAGTATAATAGTTTCAATGAGAAAAAGGCAAAATATTTCCACACGAGATTTTGTTTATGAAACAATAAAAAATAGAATAACAGATTTAGGATTAAAACCAGGGCAAAAGATTTCTGAACAAGAAATCGCAAGTGAGTTAAACGTAAGTCGCACCCCGGTAAGAGAAGCTTTCTTAAAGCTTTCCCAAGAAGATTTGCTTGGAATATATCCGCAAATTGGTACGATTGTTTCCTTGATTGATTTAGATCTTGTGGAAGAAGCAAGGTTTGTTCGAGAAAATATGGAAAAAGCAGTTGTGAGAGAAGCTTGTGAGGTTTTTGACCAAGAGCAGTTATTTAAATTGGAATCCAATATTGCCATGCAGGAATTATGTTTAAAAAATGAATCCCACCAACAATTATTGGAATTAGATGATCAGTTTCATCGGTTTTTATTTGAGGGATGTAATAAACTGAGAACCTGGAAGATGATTAGACAAATGAACAGCCACTTTGATCGTTTGCGTGTTCTCCGATTAGAGTCAAATCTGGAATGGGATATCCTTGTTGCTCAGCATAAAGATATCTTTCAGTTTATCAAGGAAAAGAAAGCAATTGATGCAGAAAAATTAATAGGGATACATTTAAACTTAGTTAACTTTGAGAAAAAGGAATTAAAGAAGACTTATCCTGATTATTTTAGTTAAGATTAGTAGAATTTTATCATAGCTTTTTCACAGAATTTTAATCAAGCTTTATAGGTTAATTATAGGAGGATTAAGCAAATGGAAAAAATGATGGATAAAGAAAATCAACGATTCGTAACCAATAGTTATCACTGTTGGTTGCAGTATCGTAAAATTGAAAACGCTGATAAATATACCAACATAGCTTCTACTATTTCAATTGCTTTACAATCAGTAGTCATTGGTTCTGCTGTAAACGAACTTAAAATTGCTCTTAAGTCTATGCTAGATGTTGTACCAACTATTCAACAATCTGTGGAAGATGGGTCTTCTATTATTTTAGGAACATATGAAAGCGTTAACTTAAATAATTATGGGATTTCACCAAAATTATTTGATGACTTAAATGAGGAAGGCTATTTAGTAAAAACAACCGATGATAATAGACAAGTGCTATTAATTGGAAAAACAGATAAAGGAGCTTTATATGCAGTTTTCCACTTTTTAAGAATTTTACAACAAGAAGAATCCCTTATTGGCTTAGAAATAAGGGAAACACCAAAACATCAGTTAAGAATGATGAATCAATGGGATAATATGAACGGTTCTATTGAACGAGGTTATTCTGGTAACTCCATCTTTTTTAATGATAACGATTTCACGAAGGATTTCGCAAGAATTAAAGATTATGCTCGCCTTCTCTCTTCTGTTGGAATCAATGCCATCTCGATTAATAATGTAAATGTATGGGAGGTGGAGACGAAATTACTTACAAAGGAATTTTTGCCTAAAGTGAAAGAAGTGGCAACTATTCTAAGGTCTTATGGGATTACTACTTATTTAAGTATAAATTATGCTAGTCCTATAGAATTGGGGAATCTTCCAACTGCCGATCCACTGGATAAAGAAGTAGAAAAATGGTGGGCGAGAAAGGCAGAAGAAATTTATAGCCATATCCCTGATTTTGGTGGTTTCGTGGTGAAAGCAGATTCAGAAGGTAGACCTGGACCATTTACATATGGCAGAGGCCATGTTGAGGGAGCTAATGTTTTAGCACGAGCATTACAGCCTTTTAATGGAAAAGTAGTATGGCGTTGCTTTGTTTACAATTGTTTACAGGATTGGCGGGATAGAAAAACAGATCGAGCACGTGCAGCATACGACAATTTTAAGCCCCTTGATGGACAATTTCTTGATAATGTTATTTTGCAAGTTAAAAATGGGCCAGTGGATTTCCAAGTACGTGAACCAATCTCTCCGCTAATAGGCGCTATGAAAGAAACGAACCAGGTAGTGGAATTTCAAATTGCACAAGAATATACGGGTCAACAAAAAGACGTTTGCTATTTAGTTCCACAGTGGAAGGAAATATTAAACTTTGATACATATGCTGATGGAGAAGGATCGACCGTAAAATCAATAGTAGATGGTTCACACTATAACTATAGCCATAGCGGTATTGCTGCTGTATCTAATATAGGCAATGATATAAATTGGACTGGAAATACATTAGCACAGGCCAATCTTTATGGATTTGGCAGATTAACCTGGAATCCTGATTTATCAACAGAAGAAATTACAGATGAATGGATTCAATTAACTTTTGGTCATGATCCGAAAGTGGTAGAAGTATTGGAATTTATTTTGCTCCAATCATGGAGAACCTATGAAAATTATACTGCACCACTTGGCGTCGGCTGGATGGTAAATCCTAATCATCATTATGGTCCAAACGTGGATGGATATGAGTATTCAAAATGGGGTACATACCACTTTGCTGACTGTAAAGGAATTGGTGTAGACCGTACAATGAAAACTGGAACTGGCTATGTGGGACAATACTTTGGACCAAATGCAGAACGATACAATTCATTAGAAGATTGTCCAGATGAGTTGCTTCTATTTTTCCATCATGTACCATACACACATAAACTTCACTCTGGAGAAACCGTCATTCAGCATATTTATAATACACATTTTCAAGGTGTAGAAGAAGTGGAGACGTTTATTAAGAAATGGAATGAATTAGAAGGAAAAGTAGAGAATTGGGTTTTTGAAAATGTGAAAGAACGTTTTCAGCTTCAATTAGAAAATGCTATGGAATGGCGTGATCGCATTAATACGTATTTCTATAGAAAATCAGGAATAGCAGACGAAAAAAATAGAACAATATATTAAAATCAGTACCTCATTTATCCCGCATTATGGCCAGTAAAGTAGCCTTCCCGCTGCAAAAGAAGGACGGAACTGCGCGTATAAGACCAATTGATGCAACGGTCAATTAGTGGGGGTTGAAAAGCCTCCCCTGATTGACGTTGTTTTAGGGAAAAAAGAAATCGTGGGCTAGTGATTTAGCCTGATAAACTTAATCATCAAGAGAACCTATCCTTTTACAATCACTTTTTATTATTATCCACTAAAAAATGAACATAGTATCTTTTATAGATAATCTTTGGAATAAAGCGTATAAGGCGAAATAAAAATTTATTTGAATTTTCTTATCATAAGTGGGGATTTGATAAAAGTTGAAAGCGTTTTATTTTTGCGAAAGTAGTACTTATTTTCCATCCTAAATTCTAAATAAATAAAAAGGAGAGGGTTGTGTGTTAAAAGTAGCTATTATCGGTGCAGGAGCAATTTCATCAGCTCATATGGAAGCGTATTTGCAATTTACAGAGCGCTGTCAGATTGTTGCACTATGTGACATTTATCCGGTGAAGGCAGAAAAGAAGGCGAAAGAATTTAACCTTGATGTAGCCATTTATGATGACCATACAAAAATGCTAGAACGTGAGGACATTGACCTAGTATCCGTTTGTACACCACCTTATACACATTCAGAAATAACCATTAATTTTCTGGATTCTGGTAAGAATGTGTTGGTTGAAAAACCAATGGCATCTTCATTAGAGGAATGTGATGCGATGAATGCAGCTGCGGAAAGAAATCATAAAATGTTGTCTGTCATTTCACAAAACCGTTTTCGTACCCCAATGATGAAGTTAAAAAGGGTGCTAGATACTAAACTTATGGGACCCATTGTCCATACACAGGTTGATTCTTACTGGTGGCGCGGGCACAGCTATTATGATTTATGGTGGCGTGGTACATGGGAAAAAGAAGGTGGCGGTTGTACACTAAATCACGCTGTGCACCATATAGATATTTTCAAATGGATGAATGGGATGCCATCTGAAGTTACTGCCGTCATGAGTAATACTTCTCATGACAATGCAGAAGTAGAGGATATTTCTATCGCTATTTGCCGCTATAATGACGGAAGTCTTGCTCAAATAACGAGCTCTGTCATTCATCATGGGGAGGAACAACAATTAATTTTTCAAGGGAAAAATGCTAGAGTCTCCGTTCCATGGAAAGTGAAGGCATCTAAATCAAAGGGAAATGGATTTCCAGAAGAGGATCCAGAGTTGGAAGAAAAGATTCAGCATTATTATGAGGAATTGGAAGAAGTACAGTATGAGGGACACACAGGTCAAATTGATGATGTGTTAACTGCGTTGGAACATGGGATTCCTGTTTTAATTGATGGAAAACAAGGAAGACAGACACTGGAATTGATTTCTGCTATCTATGAATCTGCAAGCACAGGTAAAACAATTAAACTTCCATTAACGAAGGATAGCCTATTTTACACAATGGAAGGCACACAAAAAAATGCCATCCATTTCTATGAAAAGAAAACAGCGATAGAAAACTTTGAAGACAATGACATTACCGTAGGCGGAAAATACGAGTAAATAAAGGAGGAGAAAGTATTGAATAAAAATGATGGCATGAATTATGCTCCAAAAGGAAAAGTAAGCAAAGTAGTGGAAGAAGGCGAATTCCGATTTGCAGCGATTGGCTTAGATCATGGGCATATTTATGGAATGTGTAATGGTCTGGTAGAAGCAGGAGGAACTTTAGTTGCCGTTTATGACCCAGGTGTGACACGTTTCTAACGGAAAAGGTTAGGCATTAGGGAGTATTTACCACTTTCTAAGAGAACTAATTTCTCGATAGGCGGAATGAGGAGGTAACGCTCTGAAACGCCTACTCTGATACTCCGACATGCTGATTCTAGGGTTAAATAGATTGGTATGAAGCTCGGTGAAGTCGGCAGAGAGATACCGTAAGTTGATAAAGCGGAGTGTTTACTTTTCATAATCAACACGAAAGCTGTCTAGTGGTAGATGGTGTATCCTATATGCCGGGAGTCCATAAAGTGTCTATGGTTAGAATGTGTATATACACTGACGAATCTCTGAATGTACGGTTCTAGACATAAATGCTGTAGAAATGCAGCAGGTGGCAAGTAAGCCACTCGTATGTGTGGGTAAGTAAAAATCTGGCGTTATGAAAACCCATAGCTTGTTACAGGCAAGTTCAAGCATACAGGACCATAGGAGAAACCTAAGGATATATAGAAGGATAGAGAAATTGGAACGTGGAAATCGAAGGATGTGGAGGCATTAACCAGCCGTAGAAACAGTTCAGTATATAAAGGGAATTAACCTATTAAAACTGATTAGCCATTCGAGAGAGTGGAGTCATAGTACCTATGAAACCAAGATAATAATTGGTGGAGGGATAGGCTCTAGTCGGAAATTTCCAAAGCCGATTATTGTAGATGGGGTTAATAATTTTTTTACTGAAAAAATCTTATGCATATACATACATGTTACCCCGTCTAATGATTTGTTTTGGAAAATTCGATAGAACGCCGTGTGAGGTGAAAGTCTCATGCACGGTGTGAAGTGGGGGAAAGGCTAGCGATCCTATCAAAGGCTTACCTATCACTATACCCAAAAAAAGTTCAGAAGTTTTTGGAAACATACCCTAATGTTAGTGCAGCAACATCAGAAGAAGAAATTCTTCATGATTCAACGATTAATCTAGTTGCAAGTGCCAATATCCCAGTGAATCGTGGTCCGTTGGGATTACGTGTCTTAGATGCAGGCAAACACTATTTTGCAGATAAACCTGCTTTTACAACGTTAGAACAAATTGAACAAGCAAAGCAAAAAGTGCAAGAGACCGGTCTTAAATGGGGAATTTATTATAGTGAGCGGTTACATGTAGAAAGTGCCGTTTTTGCAGGTCAGTTAATTGCAGAAGGAGCGATTGGCCGGGTAATATCTGTGATGGGAACAGGACCGCATCGCGCCAATGCCAACAGCAGACCTGACTGGTTCTTTGATCCAGAGCAATATGGCGGGATTCTCACAGATATCGGAAGTCACCAAATTGAGCAATTTTTACATTATGCGAATGCGAAAAGTGCAAAAGTTCTCCATAGCAAGGTTGCCAATTATCATTATAAGCAATACCCAGCATTTCAAGATTATGGCGATGCGACATTGGTTGCAGACAATGGTGCTACGTTCTATTTCCGTGTCGATTGGTTTACACCAGATGGACTTGGGACTTGGGGAGATGGACGTGTTACAATCATTGGAACAGAAGGGTATATTGAAGTCCGTAAATATATTGACATTGCTCGCAGCAACAAGGGCAACCATTTGTATTTAGTGAATGGAGAAGGGGAAAAGCATTTTCAATTATCAGGAAAAGTAGGTTACCCATTTTTCGGAGAATTCATTTTAGACTGCTTAAATGGTACAGAAAATGCCATGACCCAGGAACATGCATTTACTGCTGCTACCATTTGTGTCGAAGCACAGGAAAAAGCGATAAAAATTGAATAATTCGTATCCTAGATTGTGGGTCTATATATAAACAACTATGTAGAAGTCTAATAAAAGATATTTAAGAAAAGTGAGTTAGACAGGAGAAGGATGCAAATAGAAACTTCCTATTAAATATAGGGAGTTTTTTTGCGGAACTTAATAGAATAAAGACTTCTGGCCAGGTATAAGTTGTCACGCTATTGTGGAAATGGTAAGATGTATAGATGATACTAGTTTGAATTTAAGGGAAAATGGGTATTTAGCAATCATTTTTCTTCTATAATATATAGTATATAATTTTAGTTTAAAGATAAACTGGTCATAAAATTGATTTTTATAGATGGAATCCTTAAAAATGTTAACAAAGAAGACAATTATTTTTCATCATTTTTTAATGAAAAAGAGATAGTCTTCCCAATAACTACTGTGATTTCTCATTATAATAGAAAAAGGAGCGTTTTTTAATGCTTGGAATTTTAAATAAAGTATTTGATCAAAACAAACGCGATATTAAGAAATTAACGAAGATTGCCGACAAGGTGGAATTGCTTGCAGATGAAACAGCAGCATTATCGGACGAGCAATTAAAAGGAAAAACGGAAGAATTTAAAGCGCGTTTCCAAAAAGGGGAAACATTAGACGATTTATTGGTAGAAGCTTTTGCCGTAGTTCGTGAAGCTGCAAAACGTGTCCTTGGCCTTTATCCATATCCAGTGCAGTTAATGGGGGGAGCATCCCTGCATGAAGGTAATATTTCTGAAATGAAAACAGGGGAAGGTAAAACGTTAACTGCGACAATGCCTGTGTATTTAAATGCATTATCTGGTAAAGGTGTTCACGTTGTTACAGTCAACGAATATCTAGCTACTCGTGATGCTGCAGAAATGGGACAATTGTACAATTTCCTTGGGCTAACAGTAGGTCTTAACTTAAACGGCATATCTAGAGAAGAAAAGCAAGAAGCCTACCGTGCAGATATAACGTATGGGACAAATAACGAGTTTGGTTTTGACTATTTGCGTGATAACATGGTTCTTTATAATGAGCAAAAGGTACAAAAACCATTATTTTATGCAGTAATCGATGAAGTGGACTCCATTTTAATCGATGAAGCACGTACACCACTTATCATTTCTGGTTCTGCTCAAAAATCAACACAGCTTTATGTTCGTGCCAATATCTTTGTAAGCAGCTTAAAACCAGAAAAAGATTATACGTATGATGAAAAAACAAAAGGTGTTCAATTGACGGAAGAAGGGATGTCAAAAGCAGAGCGTGTTTTCCAAATTGAAAACCTATTTGACGTTTCCAATGTTGCCATTAACCATCATATTACCCAAGCGTTAAAAGCACATGCTAGCATGCATAAAGATATAGATTATGTTGTTCAAGATGGCGAAATTGTTATTGTTGACCAATTTACTGGCCGTCTCATGAAAGGCCGCCGTTATAGCGATGGCTTGCATCAAGCAATTGAAGCAAAGGAAAACTTAGAAATTCAAAATGAAAGCATGACCCTAGCAACCATCACATTCCAAAACTATTTCCGTATGTACGAAAAACTTGCGGGGATGACTGGTACTGCGAAAACGGAAGAAGAAGAATTCCGCAACATCTATAATATGAACGTTGTTGTTATTCCGACAAACCGTGAGATTGTTCGTGATGATCGCCCTGATTTAATTTACGCTTCTATGGACGGGAAATTCCGAGCAGTAGGAGAAGACATTGCAGAGCGCCACAAAAAAGGACAACCAGTACTTGTTGGTACTGTTGCAATTGAAACATCTGAAATCATTTCGAAGTACTTATCGAAAAAAGGAATACCACATAATATCTTGAACGCGAAAAACCATGAAAGAGAAGCAGAAATTATTGCAACTGCCGGAGAAAAAGGCTCTGTTACGATTGCCACAAATATGGCTGGTCGTGGTACAGATATTAAACTTGGCGAAGGGGTAAAAGAACTAGGTGGTTTAGCAGTTATCGGTACAGAACGTCATGAAAGTAGACGTATTGATAATCAGCTCCGCGGACGTTCTGGTCGTCAAGGAGACCCGGGGGTAACACAATTTTACTTATCCATGGAAGATGAATTAATGCGCCGTTTCGGTTCTGATAATATGAAAAATATGATGTCAAGACTAGGAATGGACGACTCCCAGCCTATTCAAAGCAAGATGGTATCTCGTGCTGTAGAATCTGCCCAAAAACGTGTAGAAGGAAATAACTTTGATTCACGTAAACAATTACTACAATATGATGATGTGCTTCGTCAACAACGTGAAATTATCTATTCACAACGTAATGAAGTATTAACTTCTGAAAATCTACGCTCCATTGTGGAAAATATGATTAAATCATCATTAGAGAGAAATGTCCAAGCGCATACTCCTGAAAATGGCGACAGAGAAAGCTGGGATCTTCAAGCAATTGTGGATTATGTGAATGGAAATCTTCTTAATGAAGGCGATGTACAAGTAAGTGATCTTCGTGGAAAAGAAAGCGATGAAATCGTTGAATTCATTTTTGCGAAAGTACTACAAAGCTATGATGAAAAAGAGGAGAAGCTTTCTGCTGAGCAAATGCGCGAATTTGAAAAAGTTATCGTGCTTCGTGCAGTAGATAGCAAGTGGATTGACCATATTGACCAAATGGACCAATTACGTCAAGGTATCCACCTTCGTGCATATGGGCAAATCGATCCTCTTCGTGAATACCAATCAGAAGGATTTGCCATGTTTGAAGCAATGGTTATTGCTATTGAAGAAGACGTCGCAAAATACATTATGAAAGCAGAAATCCGCAATAATCTTGAAAGGGAAGAAGTGGCAAAAGGCCAAGCTGTAAACCCTAAAGAAGAAGGCGGAGAGAAGAAACCAAAGAAAAAGCCAGCAGTAAAACAATTAGACATCGGCCGCAATGCACCATGTTTCTGTGGAAGCGGAAAGAAATATAAAAATTGCCACGGTGCAAATTTGTAATATAGTTTTGTGAGAAGTCTATCTCTTCCTTTTTGGAAGAGATGGGCTTTTTTTATGGCTTGGGGAGGATGGATGGGAGGGGGGGAAGTAGGAGTGGGGGAGTTGCAGGTAAGGTGGGGAGTTGCAAGAAAGGTTGGGAGTTGCAAGTAAGAGTACGAAAGTTGCAAATAAGAGTGGGAGAGTTGCAAGTAAGAGTACGAAATTTGCAAATAAGAGTGGGAGAGTTGCAAGTAAAAGTAGGAAAGTCGCAAGTAAGAGTGCAAGGGTTGCAAGTAAAAGTAAGAAAGTCGCAAGTAAGGTGGGGAGTTGCAAGTAAAAGTAGGAAAGTCGCAAGTAAGAGTGCAAGAGTTGCAAGTAAAAGTAAGAAAGTCGCAAGTAAGGTGGGGAGTTGCAAGTAAAAGTAGGAAAGTCGCAAGTAAGGTGGGGAGTTGCAAGTAAAAGTAGGAAAGTCGCAAGTAAGAGTGCAAGGGTTGCAAATAAAAGTGTCAAAGTCACAAGTAAAAGTACAAAAGTCGCAAGTAAAAGTAAGAAAGTCGCAAGTAAGAGTGCAAGAGTCGCAAGTAAAAGTACGAAAGTTGCAAGTAAGGTGGGAAGTTGCAAGTAAGAGTAAGAAAGTCGCAAGTAAGAGTGCAAGAGTCGCAAGTAAGAGTACGAAAGTCGCAAGTAAGAGTGCAAGAGTTGCAAGTAAGGTGGGAAGTTGCAAGTAAAAGTAAGAAAGTCGCAAGTAAGAGTGCAAGAGTTGCAAATAAAAGTGTCAAAGTCGCAAGTAAAAGTACAAAAGTCGCAAGTAAGGTGGGGAGTTGCAAGTAAAAGTAAGAAAGTCGCAAGTAAGAGTGTAAGGGCCGCAAGTAAGAGTACGAAAGTCGCAAGTAAGAGTGCAAGAGTCGCAAGTAAAAGTACGAAAGTTGCAAGTAAAAGTACAAAAGCCGCAAGTAAAAGCAGGGAAGTCGCAAATAAAAGTACCAAACTCGCAACTAACCCCACATCAAATCCACAATCAAATTCCTTCTTCACTATTAAATTAACCGTATGAGTAAAATGTTTGTGGGTAGAAAATAATTTACCCTCTGGTTTGGTTGGTGGTCGTTAGACCGCCAACCAAACGCAAGCGCGGTAGTATGAGCAAAAATAAAGAAAAAGGGACTTTCTTTTTGTATAGTAGTGTTTGCGGACAAAACATACAAAAGGAGAAAGTCCCTATGAAACAAAATACCATAAAACTACCTACATTAAAAGAAATAGAAAGTGATTTATTTAAAACATTACAGGAAACTTTTTCGGAAGTTCTCGAGGAGCTGTTAACTGGGTATGACAGAGAAATAGCTGAACAACGAGATAAAGGAAGATATCAACTCAAAGATAAGAGAGCGATTCAGATGGACACCTTATTTGGATCTGTTTCAATTAAGCGAAATTACTATTGGGATCGTATCGGCAACAAATATGTCTATTTATTAGATCAATATTTACAGTTTGAGGGCGGTAAAGGATTTAGTCCAGTTGTGGAAGAAATGGCGATGGAATTGGCGGTTACTGGGCCATCATACAGACATGCATCTTCTACGTTAGAAAAATTACTTGGATACTCTGTAGCTAGTCATGAAGCGATTCGTCAACATTTATTACAAACAGAAGTTGTACCGAGCTTGCCAATCGAACCAAAAAGAAAGGTATTATTTATCGAAGTAGATGGCTTATTTATTAAACGGCAAGGTGGTAAGAAGCGCGGACGAGAAGAAAAGATCGCAGCTATCCATGAAGGTTGGTCTATGAATGGAAAGAGAGCCAGTCTTGTGGGAAAACGGCATTTTATTCATAAAGCAGAAGCACCTTTCTGGGAAGAGTTAGAACAATTTTTAATGGATACGTATCATTACGATCCAACTACTCATCTTTTAGCTATCAATGGGGACGGAGCTAGTTGGATAACTGCGTGCAGAGAGTATTTTCAAAAGAAAGCTTTTTTCACGATAGACAGATTCCACGTAGCTCGAGAAATCCAACGTATTTTTAAAGAACATCCTAGATATAAAGCGATACGAAAAAAGCTAGCTAAGTATGATGGAGAGGGATTATTAGTAGAGTTAAATAGTGCAGTGGCGACCCTGGATACAGAGAAAAAAGAAGAACGATTAGAAGCATTAATTAACCAGCTTTCTCCATATCCCGAGGCACTTGGAGACTATAGAATTTGGTTACAGGAACAAGGAATAGATACGAGTGATATGCGTCCGATGGGCAGCGCAGAAGGAACCATGAGTGTGTTTGCCAAGCGTCTGAAAAACGGAAGGGCATGGAGTGAAAAAGGAATAGATGCATTTATTCGATTCATGGTTGGCTTAAAAGATGGATTAGATATTAAAACACTGATCGGAACAATGACGAAACGATTGGAAGAGAAGGAATCAAATCATATAAAACCAAAATACTACCGTGAAAAACTAACCAAAACAGCAGGACAGGCAACAAGACAAAACATTGCCTATTTGAGTCAAACAACAGGAAAGCCACTATATCATGCGTTAAAAGCATTACAAGGATTTTAAAAAGGATTGTCGACGTTTAACTGTAAACTGTATTCTAAAAGGTTATGGATTTTAACAACATAGAAAACGCAGAGTGGATTGGAGCGAAAGGCACTTGACTCCTGCGGGACATAGAGGAAAGGTCGAGACCCCACAGCCGGAACGGCGAGGAGGCTCGACTTCCTCCCCGCGGAAAGCAAGTGCCTGTAGCGGAAAGGAACGGTCTATTGATCCCAAAAAATTTTACGAAAACAGACTGACTATAAATAGAGTAAGTATAGAAAGCGTTAACAATAGAGATAGCAAACACACTGAAAAAGAGAGAAATTCCGACGATAAAAAATTTCTCCCACAAATACTTGACTCAAACAAATTAACCGGAAAGCATGCATTTTTTTTCAAAAAGCCATATAATACATAAAGGAAGTAGAAAACTACTTAGAACTATAATTTATATAAAGGGTGACATTAATTAATGGAATTAGCAGATATTCGTAATGAGTTAGAGAAGATAAATGTAACACTAGAAAACTTTAGGGGGTCTCTTTGACTTAGAAAACAAAGAGGCACGTATTGCTATGTTAGAAGATGATATGCTTCATCCCGATTTCTGGAATGATCAGCAGGCGGCACAAACTGTAATTTCAGAAAGCAATGCATTAAAGGATCAAGTTCATGAGTTCCATAAATTAGTGGAAGCATTTGAAAATCTTGAATTAACATATGAACTAGTCAAAGAAGAAGATGATGCTGAACTTCGTGCGGAATTAGAAGAAGAACTTTCAGAATTAGTTGATCGTTTAAGCCAGTTTGAATTAAATTTATTATTAAGTGGCCCATATGATAAAAACAATGCTATCTTGGAACTTCATCCAGGTGCAGGTGGAACAGAGTCTCAAGACTGGGGAAGTATGCTTTTACGTATGTATACTAGATATGCGGAGAAAAAAGGATTTAAAGTGGAAACCTTGGACTATTTACCAGGAGATGAAGCTGGAATAAAGAGTGTAACGCTAGCGATTAAAGGACATAACGCATACGGATACTTAAAAGCAGAAAAAGGTGTTCATCGTCTCGTACGTATTTCTCCGTTCGATTCTTCAGGTCGTAGACATACAAGTTTTGTTTCTTGTGATGTAATGCCTGAATTTAATGATGAAATTGAAATTGAAGTGCGTACAGAAGACTTGAAAATTGATACGTATCGTGCAAGTGGAGCCGGTGGTCAGCATATTAATACCACTGACTCAGCTGTTCGTATTACACATATCCCAACAGGCGTTGTTGTTTCATGTCAAACAGAACGTTCACAAATTAAAAACAGAGAAACAGCAATGAAGATGTTAAAAGCGAAATTATACCAACGCAAAATTGAAGAACAAGAAGAAAAGCTTGCAGAAATTCGTGGAGAGCAAAAGGAAATTGGCTGGGGAAGCCAAATCCGCTCATACGTTTTCCATCCATATTCCATGGTAAAGGATCATCGTACCAATACAGAGGTAGGAAATACACAATCCGTTATGGATGGTGACCTAGATATCTTTGTTAATGCTTATCTTCGTTCAAAAATTAATAAAGGTTAATAAATAAATGTAGTCATCACTTAGTGGTGGCTATTTTTTTGCAAAAATGTTCGGTCTATATTCTCTATTAAATAATATATTTAAAAAGGACAGGCTAAGGAAAACGAAATGATGATTTACGAGGTAAAACGAAGGATAGGTGTATCAATATTTTTTTCTACCAAGAATCTTACCAAAAGGAGGAATTTCATGGAAATAATCATTGCTATTATATTAGGGATAGTAGAAGGATTAACAGAGTTTGCCCCAGTTTCATCAACAGGACATCTTATATTAGTAGCACATTTGCTGGAATTTACAGGTGAAAAAGCAAAGACATTTGAAATTATTATTCAATTAGGAAGTATTCTTGCAGTCATTTTTGTGTTTTGGAGACGAATTCTAAGCATTATTGGAATCAATAAATGGCAAAAAGAAGAGAAGAATATAGGAACGTTAAGCATTGTCCATATTGCGATTGGAATAATCCCTTTTGGAATAGGTGGCGTTCTATTTTATGATTTCATAAAGGAAGTACTTTTTCGCTCAGGAACGGTTGTCATTACTCTTATCATTGGAGGACTGTTAATGCTTGCAGCAGAGAGATGGAAGCCACAAAAGCCAATAGCAGAAACGCTGGACCAAGTTACATATAAACAAGCTTTTGCAGTAGGAATGTTTCAATGCTTTGCATTAGTTCCGGGATTTTCCCGCTCTGGAGCTACCTTATCTGGGGGCTTGCTTGCTGGGATGAGCCATAAAACAGCATCAGAATTTACATTTATTATGGCCATTCCTATCATGGCAGCGGCAACAGGAAAGGACTTAATGGAAAGCTGGCACTATTTATCTCCTGATGATCTCCCTCTTTTCTTGACTGGCTTTTTCACAGCCTTTATCGTTGCATTAATTGCTATTAAATTTTTCTTGCAGTTGATTAATAAAATTAAACTAGCTCCCTTCGCTTATTATCGTTTCGGACTTGCCATCCTCTTTTGGATTTTTATTTTATAACGTGCAAGACCTCGCCAATTTTTAGCGAGGTCAAAACCTCTTATTTCATCGCTTTACCACGCTAATTTGCCACCATTTACACTTCAAAAATAAGATGATATACTCTCTGCTTGGGAAGAATCAGTTCGTTTTTTATGGAATTATTTATTCATGTCAAAAATGGGAGGGAAAGCTAATCTATCCCTCTATTTCATTTTGGTTTTTTCTATAAAAAATTTGCTGAAACATGAAAATGATGTCATATTTTTGATTACGCTTTTTGCGATTATTGCATAATAAAAAGTGATTGTCGAATAAGAACGCCAAAGGAATGTGACAGAAACTGACAAGAAAACAGGGGTGTAAAGAATGAAGCTGCGCGAATATATATACGTGCTACTAGGGTCGGCAATTGTCGCTTTATCCTTTAATTTGTTTTTACTGCCTAATAATATTGCTTCTGGTGGAGTAAGTGGGATAAGCACCATTACTAAGTCTGTGTTTCAGTGGGAACCTGCTTATGTGCAATGGGCATTTAATATTCCATTATTTATTCTAGGCGTCCTATTATTAGGGAAAAACTTTGGGGCGAAAACGTTGGTAGGGACAGTGTTTTTACCATTTGTTGTTTATCTTTCAAGAGGATTGGATCCATGGACAAATGAACCATTATTAGCGGCTCTCTATGGCGGGATAGGAATTGGTCTTGGAATAGGAATTGTCTTTAGAGGAAAAGCATCCACAGGAGGTACCGATTTAGCCGCACAGATAATAAACAAATACACAGGTATTTCATTAGGAAAATGTGTAGCATTAATTGATGGGGTTATCGTAATAACAGCTTCAATCGTGTTTAGTATAGAACAGGGTTTATATGCATTGATTGCATTGTTTGTAACAAGCAAAACGATTGATCTTGTCCAAGTAGGTTTTGGCAGCTCAAAAATGGCGCTAATTATTACAGATAAGCAAGATGAAGTAAGGGAAGGAATTTTAAATAAAATTGATCGTGGTGTAACTAGACTAACGGCACATGGTGGTTATACAGATTCAGAAAGACCAATTTTAATGTGTGTGGTAGACCAATCGCAATTTATGAAGCTCAAGCAATTAGTGAAATCCATTGACGAAACGGCTTTCGTTGTTGTGACAGACGCTTCAGAGGTATTAGGAAGAGGATTTAAATAAGCTGTTTGTGGTGAGAGAGAATATTTGTTTAGTGTTGATTCATTTATTTTTATAATGAATCAAGACGAAAAACAGATATTCTCTTTTTTATTTGGATGGAAAGAGGAAGACTTTTATAAAATCCTTATTAATGAATTTGTCGAAATTTCTGTTTGAATAACCCTCTAAGTTTTGTGGATATTTTGTGTCTAATCAAAAAAACATTTGAATATGTAAATAATTCCAATATTATTTTCTAATATTAGGTATATAATACTATTTATCATAAAAAACGAAGAAAAAAAGGGGAATTGGGTCGATTTGTAGTACTATAATAATAGAATATGCGGATGTGAAATGAAATCAATAGTACTTTATGTCATTATTGAAAAGAAAATGTAATAATTTTTTACGTTAATTTGACGGATTATGATGATATAATAGCTTAAGTAAGTTAAGGGACAGGCTGTGTAAAATGACAGTTGTCACTTTTAGTCGGTTGAAAGTTGTCGAATTTTGGTTTTTGAATCATATGGAAAATAGAAGGAATAGTTTTAGGGAAAACTAAGCTTATTGCCAGAGGATAAATTCATGAACCAAATCACTTCCAAATACACTTCTGTGATTCGTTTATGTTTTCAAACTGCCTCTTCGCTATTTCCATAATCCATACAAAAAATTACTCAGGTGTGATAATAGATGATAGAAATGAAGAATGTAATGAAGAAGTATGCTAACGGTGTAATAGCCGCTAATGGGATAAATGTTAGGATAAATCAAGGTGAATTTGTCTATGTTGTAGGTCCAAGTGGTGCAGGTAAATCAACCTTTATTAAAATGATGTATCGTGAGGAAAAGCCCACAAAAGGAAGTATTCGAATTAACGGAATCAATTTAGAAAAATTAAGAGACAAAAAGGTTCCATTATTAAGAAGAAACATGGGAGTTGTCTTTCAGGATTTTAAGCTTCTTCCTACACTAACTGTTTTTGAAAATGTTGCCTTTGCATTAGAGGTTATTGAAGAAAACCCTAAATATATAAAGAAAAAAGTCATGGAGACTTTAGAATTAGTCGGACTAAAGCATAAAGCAAAGATGCTTCCAACAGAATTATCTGGTGGAGAGCAACAACGTGTGTCGCTTGCACGTTCCATTGTAAATTCCCCGAAACTAGTGATTGCTGATGAACCAACAGGGAATTTAGATCCTGAGACTTCATGGGAAATTATGAATATTTTTGAAACAATAAATAATAGAGGTACAACAATTGTAATGGCTACACATAATCGTGAAATCGTAAATACGATCAAGCATCGAGTTATTGCTATTGAAGGCGGCAGAATTGTACGTGATGAAACGAGAGGTGAATACGGATATGAAGGCTAGAACAGTAGCTAGACATACAAGAGAAAGTTTCAAAAGCCTTCTTCGTAACGGTTGGATGACATTTGCCTCTGTCAGTGCGGTAACAATCACATTGATTCTTGTTGGTGTATTTTTCATCATTATGATGAATTTAAATCATTTGGCGACTTCCATAGAGGAAAATGTTGAAATTAGGGTTCATATTGATGTAGCAGCAACAGAAGAAGAACGAAATACCTTAGAAGAGGAAATAAAGGCTATACCAGAAGTAGGTAGTGTTACATTTTCTCCTAAAGGGGAAGAATTAGATAATTTAATTAGTAGTCTTGGGGAAGATGGAGATGCATTTAAACTATTCGAACAGGATAACCCATTAAATGATGTCTTTGTTGTCAAGACGAAGGATCCACAAGATACACTAGCTGTAGTAGATAAGATTGAGAAGTTTGAACATGCTGCGAAGGTAAGGTATGGACAAGGAACCGTTGAAAAACTTTTTAGTGCGATTGACATGAGTAGGAATGTAGGAATCGTACTAATTATTGGATTGCTATTTACAGCAATGTTCCTTATCTCCAATACGATTAAAATTACGATTGTAGCAAGAAGAAAAGAAATTGAAATCATGCGTTTAGTAGGTGCAACTAACTGGTTTATCCGTTGGCCATTTTTCCTAGAAGGTATGTGGCTGGGGATAATCGGCGCCATCATTCCGATAGCAGCAGTTAGCGCAATTTATTATTATGCGTATCAGTATTTAGTTGAGAAACTAGCAGGAAGCTATTTGGAAATTTTAGATTTCTCTCCATTTGTATACCAAGTTGGTGGAATACTACTTCTAATGGGAGCAATTATTGGAATTTGGGGTTCTGTAATGAGTATTCGCAAGTTTTTAAAAGTGTAAGTTTGTCGTTGATAATAAAATTAGTCTTATGGTCAATAGCTTGGAGAACGGGAATTAGAGTGCTTCAAGCTATTCTATTTGGAAAAAACAGAGAGAAAGCAACAAATTTACCAAGTTTACATATTGGTATACGGGGAAGGGAGCTTAACTAGATGAAAAAGAAAGTAGCAAAATTAACACTTGTATCTGCATTAAGCATAAGTAGTATTGTCGCATATACTGTCACTACATCACCTGCATATGCTCAAACTTCACTTAATGAGCTGAATGAGGAAAAAAGTAATATTGAGAATAAGCAAAATGACGTAAAATCAAAATTAAATGATTCTAGTAATAAATTAAGTGATATCCATTCAGAACAAGAATCAGTAGAAACAGAGATTCAAAGATTAAATACCTCTATTTCAAGTACACAAGTGAAAATTACCGAGAAAAAGGAACAAATTTCTACTACAAAAGAAGAAGTGGAAAAATTAGAGAAGCAAATTAAAGAAGTGACAGCAAGAATTGAAAAACGAAATGAATTATTGAAGGAACGTGCAAGATCTTATCAGCAAACAGGTGGGATGGTTAATTATCTGGATGTGTTAATGGGGTCACAAAGTTTTAGTGATTTTATTGATAGAGTTGGGGCTGTAGCAACAATTGTAGAAGCCGATCAATCAATAATTAAAGAGCAAGAGGCGGATAAAAAGTTATTGGAACAATCACAAGCAGATCTAAAGTCGAAATTAAATTCCCTTGAAACAATGCTTGATGACCTAGAAACGTTAAATTCTAAGCTGAATTCTGAGAAAAAAGAAAAAGATACATTAATGGCTCAATTGAACGAAGAGGAAAATCATGTTCAGGCAGAAATGCTTTCCTTAGAAGAAGAAGAACAGCTGCTAAAAGATCAAGAAGTAGCAATGGAAAAAGCGATACAATTAGAAAAGGAAAGACAAGCTGAATTAGCAAGAAAAGCAGCAGAAGCCAAGGCTGCTGCTGAAAGAACAGCTGCACAAAAAGCTTCAAGCTCTAAATCATCTAGTTCGAAAACAGCAACTTCAACTAGCTCATCAAGCGGAAATACTTCCCAAAGTGTTTCTAAGCCATCTACTTCTGTATCATCTGGCAATTTCACTCGCCCAGCAGGAGCAGGCTATTTATCTTCAGGTCTTGGACAACGTTGGGGTACTTTCCATGCTGGTGTTGATATAGCGGCTACAGGTACGGTACCTATTTATGCTGCTGCAGATGGTGTTGTCATTAGTTCTTATCCTTCAGATAGTTATGGACAAGTTATTTTTATTAGTCATTACATTGACGGACAGGAATATACAACAGTCTATGCTCATATGAGAAAGGGTAGCCGTCTTGTAAACGCTGGAGATACTGTTTCAAAAGGACAGCGTATCGGTACAATGGGTAATACTGGTGATTCTACTGGTCAGCATTTGCATTTCGAATTGCATAAAGGTCCATGGAATCCAGCAAAATCAAATGCTATTAATCCAATTGGGATTGTTCCATTGTAAAAAATATGGTAGTAATAGTTTATCCGAAATATGGAGAATTAAACATGAAATAAGATATATCATCTTCGAGTGGAAGACTTTCCTATTTCTCCTAAACTCAAGTTTATGATGGCGCTCATTTTAAATGGAGCGCCATTATTTTTTTTTATTCAGAGTGGCGATAAGCGGAAAATCGAGTTGCTACAGAAAGTAATAATTTGTATGCTATAATGGGAGCAAAGTTCTGTAATAATAAAGGGGTAAGAATATAGATGAGCGAATTGAATGATAAAAAGGAATCAATAGATCCAATCGATCAAAATAAGCTAGAGTTGGATGAAGAAACACTGTTTATTGTTTCTCAAACGTTTAAAGCACTTTCTGACCCTACAAGGATAAAAATTCTTCATTTATTATCAAAAAAACAGCATTCCGTAAATGAAATTGCCGAAAGTTTGAATATGCTCCAATCCACTGTTTCCCATCAACTTCGGTTTTTAAAAAATTTACGATTAGTAAAATATAAGCGAGAAGGTACAACAATGATTTATTCTTGTGATGATGAACATGTAATGGGCGTATTAAAACAAATGATTGATCACGCAAGACATCATTAATTTGCATGTAATGTGGTTTAAAGTGATTTTTATGAATTCAATCGATAGTCTTTAAAAGGAATAAGGATAGTTGAATAATAATAAAGCACACTAGAAGAAACGGGTATCATATGATATCTGTTTCTTCTTTTTAACATAAAAATCAGAATATGGATTGACACTTTTATTGCATTATTCATATAATAAGAATATGAGTATATGAATAATTGTTCATATATTGAAGGTGAGTGAATAATCCATTGGTTAATAGATGAATGAAAGGAAAGAAGGGATAAGATGGAGGAAGAGAAGCAGCTACTAAAAAAAGAATTTACATTGGAAGGCTTGGATTGTGCTAATTGTGCGATGAAAATTGAAAATGGAATTGCCTCCATTAATGGAGTGAGTGAATGCAATGTTAATTTTGCAACACAAACATTAATTCTACAGTTAAAGGAAGAAGAACGAGACAGCATTTTAGCAAAAGCACAAAAAACAATTTCAAGACTAGAGCCACATGTAAAGTTGGTGGAGAAAGGTAATAAAATGACAGCTTCCACCTCGCATAATCATGGGAATGGACATCACCATGAAAAGGCTCACGGAACACATAGCCATTCACATGATCATGGAGCGGAAAATACAAAGAGATTAGTTGGTAGATTAATAGCTGGAACAATTGTTGCAGTAGCTGGCTTCTTTTCTCCTTTGACTGGAATAGCAGAGTTTTCCTTTTTCTTTGTGGCATATTTAATTGTCGGAGGAGACATTTTATATCGAGCCATAAAAAATATTTTACGCGGGCAAGTATTTGATGAGCACTTTCTTATGGCGATTGCTACATTGGGAGCATTTGCGATTCAAGAATACCCTGAGGGAGTAGCGGTTATGCTCTTTTATCAAATAGGGGAACTATTTCAAGGGATAGCAGTGAATCGTTCTAGAAAATCCATTACAAGTTTAATGGATATTCGCCCTGACTATGCAAATGTGAAGGTTGGAGACCGATATAAAAAAATAAGTCCTGAGCAAGTGAAAATAGGAGATATTATTTTCGTAAAACCTGGAGAAAAAATCCCTCTTGATGGGCGAGTAATAGAAGGTAGCTCCTCTGTTGATACATCAGCATTAACGGGAGAATCTATTCCTCGTGATATCGAAATTGGCAATGAAGTACTCTCAGGATTCATTAATAATCATGGTGTATTAACAATAGAAGTAACAAAAGATTTTGGAGAATCTACTGTAACGAAAATATTAGAGCTTGTCCAAAATGCCAGCAATAAAAAGGCTCCTACCGAAAATTTTATTACCAAATTTGCAAGATACTATACACCTGTAGTAGTAATAATTGCGGCCTTATTAGCTATCTTGCCACCACTAATAATAAGTGGTGCAACATTCTCCGATTGGCTATATAGAGCCCTTGTATTCCTTGTTATTTCCTGTCCGTGTGCACTTGTTGTTTCCATTCCTTTAGGTTTCTTTGGCGGGATAGGTGCCGCCTCGAAAAAAGGGATATTAGTTAAAGGAAGCAATTATTTAGAAGCTTTAAATGCTGTTAAATATGTTGTTTTTGATAAAACAGGGACTTTGACCAGAGGAGTATTTGAAGTGGATTCCATCCATACTGCTTCTGGATTTTCTGAAGAGGAAGTTCTTGAATATGCTGCATATGCAGAAATGCATTCTAATCATCCTATTGCAGACTCCATCAGAAATGCTTTTCCTGGGAAGATATTAGAAGAACGTATCAGTGAATATCAGGAAATATCTGGGCATGGAATTAGTGTGAAGCTTGACGATAGAGTAGTGTTGGCTGGGAATCAAAAATTGATGGTAAAGGAAAACATAGATTACGTACAAAACAAAGAAATTGGCACAGTCATTTATATAGCGGTGAATCAAGAATTTATCGGTTCTATCGTTATTTCAGATCAAATAAAAGATGATGCCAAGAAAGCGATTCAGCTATTAAAAGAACAAGGTATTAAGAAAACGGTAATGCTAACTGGTGATGCAAAAAAGGTTGGCGATAAGATTGGTGCTCTTCTGCAAATAGATGAAGTACATGCAGAGCTATTACCACAGAATAAAGTAGAGGAAATCGAAAAACTAGATGAACGAAAACAGGTAAAAGAGAAGATTCTATTTGTTGGAGATGGGATTAATGACACGCCTGTTTTAGCAAGAGCCGATGTTGGAATGGCGATGGGTGGATTAGGAGCAGATGCAGCGATTGAAGCAGCTGATATTGTAATTATGACAGATGAGCCTTCAAAAATAGCGACAGCTCTATCTATTGCGAAACGTACAAGACGAATTGTTTGGCAGAATATTATTTTTGCTTTAGGAATAAAAGCAATCTTTTTACTGCTAGGAGCTTTTGGAATTGCGACAATGTGGGAAGCTGTTTTTTCAGATGTAGGTGTTACTGTATTAGCAGTTCTAAATGCAATGCGGGTATTGCGGGTAAAAGGGTTATAGAAGAAAAACGGTGCAAGGGGTCTTTTCCCTTTGCACCGTTTTGTTTAATAAAACTTATTTAACATCTGGGGGGGTATCATGCTCAGCTGGAGGGGCTGGCTTTAATTTTGGAGCAGGACCAAATGGAGGTACATCTCTTACATATTGGAAAGTTCCCATGCCATCCATGCTCGGTCCAGATGCCCATCTACCTTTACTGCTTTCGTCTCCCATTGAATGATTTAGGAATAGATAGGATACTTCTGTTTTTTCTAAATGTCTAGGGAAAGTGCTTGGTACAACTACCCCTTCTTGTTGTTCTAGTTCATAAATAGCAGCAAGCCATTGGTTTTGATGCATCGTATCACGGGCGATTAAAAAGGATAGCATATCTTTAATACCTCTATCGTCCGTTTGTTCAAATAAACGGACTGCTTGAAGGCGACCTTGGGATTCCGCATTTAAATTTGCACGCATATCAGCTAACAAGTTGCCGCTTGCAGCAACATATCCTGCATTCCAAGGAACTCCCACACTATCCTTTGGCATTGCTCCAAGTCCTGAGACAATGGCATGTTGTGGGTTCATTCCGCCAATAATGGCAGCCATTGCAGGGTTACTTGCTGCCGCTGTTTCTAGTTCCGTTACTGGAGCATCATCTAGTAATCTTGCAACCATTGTTGCCAATAATTCAATATGGCCAATTTCCTCTGTTCCTGTATCTAATAATAAGTCACGATACTTATCATGTTTTCTTGTACCCCAAGCCTGGAATAAGTATTGATTCATTACCGACATTTCCCCGAATTGTCCACCGATTAGTTCTTGCAATTTTTTAGCAAACACAGGATCTGGCTTTTCGGGTTTTGCTTGGTAAGCTAGTTCTTTAATATGATAAAACATTCTTTCCCCTCCTCATAAAATACTTTATATACTATGCCTATGCCTGTATTAGGTTCGTGTCCAATGGATAAAAGGTAGATTTATTCATAAGTTGTCCCAGCTCATCATATACATGGAAACAGGATAAAACACATCGTGTGCGAAAGAAGGGACGGTTAGAATGAAACAAAAATGGCTGGCTGTTTACATGGCAGGATCCTTATTAGCGGGGTCAGGAATGACATATATGGGAATAACCATTTTCGAAAAAAAACAGGAGAAGCATGCAACTGATCATACAATGGAGTCGAACTCTCTATATAAATTAGATAAAGCCTATCAGCTAATCCTTCAAAACTATGTGGAAAATGTAGACAAGCAGAAATTGGAAGACGGAGCAATTAGAGGGATGCTAGCTACATTAGAGGATCCATATTCTGTTTATATGGATCAAGAGGCTGCCAAACAATTTGAACAGGCGCTAGATTCTTCATTTGAAGGAATTGGTGCAGAAATTAGTATAGAAGATGATAAAATGATCATTGTTTCGCCAATTAAAGGTTCACCAGCAGAGAAGGCGGGTATCAAACCACAGGATCAAATTATTTCTGTGGATGGAGAAACCGTTGAGGGGAAGGATTTAAATGATGTCATTGGCAAGATTAAAGGAGAAAAAGGGACAAAGGTAGAACTAGAGATTAAACGAACAACAGTAGATAAGCCGTTAAAGGTAAAGATTGTACGGGATGAAGTTCCTCAAATTACTGTTTATTCGGATATCAAAAAAGATGGAGGAGAAAAGATAGGCTATATTGAAATTACCTCTTTCTCTAAAGATACTGCAATTGAGTTTGAAAAGGCGCTGAGTAGTTTAGAGAAAAAAGGAATAGCTGGTCTTATCTTGGATGTCCGCGGTAATCCAGGTGGTTTACTTACTAGTGTGAATGCAATAGTGGAGCAATTTTTAACAGACAGTAAACCATATGTACAAATAGAGAATCGAAATGGCGACCGTGAACAGTTTTATTCCGATTTATCAAAGGAAAAAGAATATCCAGTTGTCGTGTTGATTGATAATGGAAGCGCCTCTGCATCAGAAATTTTAGCTGCTGCATTGAAAGAGGGAGCAGATTATCCCCTAATTGGCGAAAATTCTTTTGGAAAAGGAACGGTCCAACAGCCAATCTTGATGGATGATGGTAGTGAAATCAAATTAACTGTCTCTAAATGGCTCACTCCTGATGGGAATTGGATTCATAAACAAGGAATAAAGCCTACTATTGAAGTAAAGCAAACTGATTTGTATCATACCCATCCTCTTCAGATTGTAGACAATTTAAAGATGGAAGATAATGATGAACAAGTAAAATATGCACAAGAAATATTAACAAGCTTGGGATTTACAACAGATAGGCAGGATGGCTATTATAGTCCTCAAACAAAAGTAGCTGTCCGTGCATTTCAAGAAAAAAATGCGTTAGAGGTAACAGGGATTATCGATCAAAAAACGGCAGCCAAGATGGAGGAATCAGTAAGGAAAGAAAAACTGAAAGATGAAAACGATATCCAGCTACAAACAGCGATAAGATATATCGTGCATTAAATAATTATTTAAATAAACTATTTTTCATATAGTTTATTGCTAAGATCAACAGCCTGAATAGACTCGCTTTCTATGGGAGAGCAAAGTCTCCTTTCATTAATCTTATTGAAAAAACAACAATGTCATAGAAACAGCCGCATAAATAATCTCCTGCATAATTATTTGCAGGAGATTATTTATGCGGCTATTGATTTAACACACTATCTTCTAACACTAAACTTTTATCCCCGTAAATTTTGGTAATATGTGTATCTCCCCAAGCGCAAAGGGCATTTAAAATGGGCTCAAGACTTCTTCCATAATCACTTAATTCATATTCTACTTTTGGCGGGATTTGTTGATAGATGATTCGGTTGATTACTCCATCTTCTTCTAATTCTCTTAATTGTTGTGTTAGCATTTTTTGTGTAATATTTGGCATTAATCGTTTTAACTCGCTCGTTCTTTTTTTACCATGTGTAAGATGACATAAAATTACACACTTCCATTTACCGCCGATTACTTCTAAAGTTGCTTCTACTGATATATTGTATTTTTTATTATCCATCCTAATACTCCTTCTTTTACAGGTACTTTTTTGTTCCTATCATACTTATTGGTTCCTATATTACAAAAAGGTGCGTACTTTTCTATTTGTCTTATATGATTCATAATAACACTTGCCGGTTAAAATGCAAGACTACTAAAAAGCTAACCACTAGTGGATAACGATATATTTATTAGGAGGAAATAGAATTGAAGCAAAGAAATAATACGCTTGCCTTAGTTGCATTGGCTATTAGTGCCTTTGCAATTGGGACAACTGAGTTTATAAGTGTCGGTTTACTCCCATTAATCGCGGAAGATTTTCACGTAGGCATTACGACAGCGGGATTAACGGTTTCCATATATGCCTTAGGTGTCACAATAGGTGCACCAGTTTTAACAGCTATTACATCTAATATTTCACGAAAATCACTTTTATTGTGGATTATGATTGTATTTATTATTGGAAATAGTTTGGCTGCTATTGCACCAAATATTACGATTTTACTTATTGCCCGCATCATATCGGCTTTTGCCCACGGAATTTTTATGTCCATCGGGTCAACAATAGCAGCAGATTTAGTTGCAAAAGAAAAAAGAGCTAGTGCTATCTCTATTATGTTTTCCGGATTAACCGTTGCAACAGTAACCGGGGTTCCATTTGGAACGTTCATTGGACAACATTTTGGATGGAGATTGGCATTTATTACAATTGTTATTATTGGTATTATCGCCTTTATCGGAAACAGTGTTCTCGTTCCAGGTAATTTATCAAAAGGAGGACGGGCGACACTAAAGGATCAATTGCGTTTAGTCACAAATGGGCGTCTCTTAATGCTATTTTTCATTACAGCTTTAGGTTATGGGGGAACTTTCGTAGTTTTCACTTATCTTTCGCCATTATTACATGAAGTAACTGGTTTTAAACAAAATACAGTGGCAGGCATTTTGCTATTATATGGTGTTGCCATTGCAATAGGCAATATGATCGGTGGTAAACTATCTAATAAAAATCCGCTTCAAGCTTTATTTTATATGTTTATCATTCAAGCAATTGTTCTATTTATTCTTTCCTTTACACTTCCATTTAAGGTCATTGGCTTAATAAGTATTCTATTTATGGGATTATTGGCATTTATGAATGTACCAGGATTACAGGTTTATGTTGTTATATTAGCAGAACGATATGTGCCAAGTGCAGTAGATGTTGCTTCTGCTGTCAATATTGCTGCCTTCAATGCAGGAATAGCAATTGGCTCTTATTTAGGAGGAATAGTAACGAATTCGCTCGGATTAATTCATACTTCTTGGGTTGGGGGAATAATGGTTGTAGCGGCAATCTTTCTGACGGGCTTTAGTTTAGTTTTAGAAAAAAATTCATTAGATAAAGGAGTTTTACCACGATGAAAAACTTACAAGATACTGTTAACTTATTAAACGGAGTAAAGATGCCTTGGTTAGGGTTAGGTGTATTCAAGGTGGAAGAAGGTCAAGAGCTGGTAGATGCTGTAAGCTCTGCTATTAGAAATGGTTATCGTAGCATTGATACAGCAGCTATTTATGAGAATGAAGCAGGTGTTGGTGAAGGGATTAAAAAAGGAATGCAAGAAACAGGAATTACAAGAGAAGATTTGTTTATTACTTCAAAAGTATGGACAGAAGATTTAGGATATGAAGAAACAATAAAAGCGTATGAAACAAGTCTAAATAAATTAGGACTGGAGTATTTAGATTTATATCTTATTCATTGGCCAAAAGAAGGAAAGTATAAAGCAGCATGGAGAGCTTTAGAAACATTATATAAAGAAGGAAAAGTAAGAACAATTGGTGTAAGTAATTTTCAAATCCATCATTTGGAAGAGTTAATGAAAGATGCAGAGATACAACCAATGATTAATCAGATAGAATTGCATCCAAGACTAACACAAAAAGAACTAATAGCATATTGTCAGGAGAAAAGCATTCAAGTGGAAGCATGGTCTCCATTGATGCAAGGACAACTATTAGATCAACCTGAATTAGTGGAAATAGCATCAAAATATCAAAAATCAGTTGCTCAAATTATCATTCGATGGGATCTGCAAAATGGAATTGTCACTATTCCAAAATCTGTGAAAGAACATCGTATTATCGAAAATGGAAATGTTTTTGATTTTATATTAACAAAAGAAGAAATGGCTAAAATCGATGCATTAAACTTGGATCAACGTGTTGGTCCAGATCCTGATAATTTTGATTTTTAATCAAGGCTTTTATCTTATTGCAAAAGAAAGGGAATGGAGAAAGGACTTCATTCCTTTTTCCTTTTTTAACAATTAAGGAAGGTAATAAGTAATTCGAAATATAAAAAAATTATAAATTTCACGTGAAACCGAATACAAATCCTTGCTTTTATGTTAGAATACATCTGAAAAAGAAGCATCTTAACTAGGAAGGATGAGCTTATGAAAATAGCAATAGCTAGTGATCATGGCGGATATCAGCTAAAGGAAGCAATAAAAGCACATCTACTTAAATCTAATGAAGAAGTAATAGACTTTGGTTGTCATAGTAGGGAAAGTGTTGATTTTCCAGATTACGCAAAGCTTGTTGGGGAATCCATTATAAATGGAGATAATCAATTAGGCATTTTGTGTTGCGGAACAGGAATTGGCATGAGTATAGCTGCCAATAAAATCACTGGAATACGGGCAGCGGTAGTTGGTGACGTGTTCTCTGCTAAAGCCACAAGAGAACATAATGATAGTAATATCCTTTGTTTGGGTGAAAGAGTTACAGGTGAAGGATTGGCATGCTTAATTGTTGATACATGGTTAAATGCAGAATTTCTAGGTGGCAGACATGCTAATAGAATCAATGGAATCAAAGAAATAGAATCATATTATTGTTAATAGTAGGACTAATTAACATCAAAAATCTTAAATGAAACATATTATAACTTGTACGTACCATTAATGGGTTATACTAAATATGTATGGTTTATTCTTGGGAAGTTGTATGGTATAATGGGTTTGGAAAAATATATCATAAAGAAGATAAGGTAAAAAAATACTTTTTCTTCCAATAGCATGTGCACTTTTCTGTATATTTTTTATTATGACCATTTTTAGTTACAGCTCGATAATAGTTAGGGGGTAAGGTGTTGAAGGTTGGAGTGATTGTCTTAGGTTGTTTGCCTTCGGGGGTAAAACAAATTCTACATCGTTTATATGAAAATTTATCTCCTGCGCATCAACTTTTTGGACTTGAAATAGACAGAGAGTCCGGTGAAATCACTTATACAGAAGTAAAAGAAATTAGTGATGCACCATATTTAAGCCATTCTATCTTAAAGGTAAGCGCTACACCGTCAGAGTATCAGTGGGAAGAGGCATTTGCTCCGATGGATATGACAGTTGTAATGGGGGATGCAGTTGCAAAAGAATTATGGCAAGCTTCTATTGCAAAGAAAGAAACGATTCGGACATTATTTGTGCCAGTTTCCATTTACAATAATATTCGAGGAAATGATTGGACTTTAGGGTATGATACTGCGCTTAATAGTATTACTCAAAATGTGTTAAAGGTTCAGGATACCATTCAATCTCTAAAATATGACAAACCAAGATTATTTGGTTTTTCAATAGAGGGAAATCCTTCGACTAACATGCTGCAGGATATTTCTCTTGCTGTAGATGGAAACTATTTAGCAGTTGATTATGAGAAAGAGGAAATTGCCGCTTTATGTGAAACCATAACAAAGAGCTATACATATACAAAAACGTCAAGTGTCTTAATATATAGCGAGTCTTTGCAAGCAGTTGTCCAAGATTCTGTAATTAGCAAGCTTGATGTAGATTGGAAATATACAGAAATTAATGAAGCACTTTGTATGGGAACAAATCCGACAGCTATTGATCGAATCCTTGCAAACGAATTAGCGGATGAAGTATTGCGATGGACAAATAATAATTGTTTGACAGGTGAGCTTGTCGTTCATAAAGATGGAATTCAATTTAAATAAAGGCTAAGCTAAATAAAGCTATGACTTCATAAGAAAATTAGCACATCATTATGTTTGTGTTTAGCATTAAATAAAAATCAAAAAAGGATGAGGAAAATGAGTAATCAAGTAAAAACAAACATTGAGCAATTAGCAGTAAATACGATTCGTACTTTATCAATTGATGCAATTGAAAAATCAAATTCAGGTCACCCAGGAATGCCAATGGGTGCAGCACCTATGGCATATACACTATGGGCAAAGGAAATGAATCATAATCCAGCTAATCCTAACTGGTTCAACCGTGATCGTTTTGTTTTATCAGCAGGACATGGTTCTATGCTTCTTTATAGCTTGTTACATTTATTTAATTATGGAGTAACAGTTGATGACTTAAAGAACTTCCGTCAATGGGGAAGCAAAACTCCAGGGCATCCAGAATTTGGACATACACCAGGTGTGGAAGCTACTACTGGTCCACTAGGACAAGGTATCGCAATGGCAGTTGGGATGGCAATGGCAGAGAGACATTTAGCAGAAACATATAACAAAGATAATTATCCAGTTGTTGACCATTATACGTATAGCATTTGTGGTGATGGTGATTTAATGGAAGGTGTATCTGCAGAAGCAGCATCTCTTGCAGGGCACTTAAAACTAGGAAGATTAGTAGTATTATATGATTCAAATGATATTTCTTTAGATGGTGATTTACATCTTTCATTCTCAGAAAGTGTTCAAAAACGTTTTGAAGCATATGGATGGGAAGTAATTCGTGTAGAAGATGGCAATGACTTAACAGAAATACAAGCAGCTATTGCACAAGCGAAAAAATCAGATGTACCAACATTAATCGAAGTAAAAACAGTAATTGGTTATGGTTCCCCAAATAAAGGTGGAAAATCTGCGTCACATGGTGCACCACTAGGAGCATCTGAAACACAATTAGCTAAACAAACATATGGTTGGTCTTACGAAGAAGCATTCCATGTTCCAGCAGAAGTTTCTGAGCATTATGCATCATTAGCGCAAGAGGGAGCAGAAAAAGAAAAAGCTTGGAATGAATTATATGAAGGCTATAAAGCAGCATATCCAGAGTTAGCAACACAACTAGATACAGCAATTAAAGGTGAGCTGCCTGCTGATTTACAAGAGAGATTACCTGAATTTAATGCAGGCGATTCTATGGCAACAAGAGATTCTTCTGGCAAAACAATTCAAGCAATCGCAAGTGCTGTACCTTCTTTCTTTGGTGGATCTGCAGACCTTGCTGGTTCAAACAAAACATTAATGACTGCTGAGAAAAACTTTGCAATCGACGGTTATGCTGGCAGAAATATTTGGTTTGGTGTACGTGAATTCGCAATGGGTGCAGCATTAAACGGTTTAGCGCTACATGGTGGAGTAAAAGTATTCGGAGCAACATTCTTCGTATTCTCTGATTATTTACGTCCAGCAATCCGCTTAGCTGCATTAATGAAATTGCCTGTTACTTATGTATTCACACATGACAGTATCGCAGTTGGAGAAGACGGTCCAACACATGAGCCAGTGGAACAACTTGCATCATTACGTGCAATGCCAGGACTTTCTATTATTCGTCCAGCAGATGCAAAAGAAACAGCTGCTGCATGGCAACTTGCTGTAGAAAGCACAGATACACCAACAGCGCTAGTATTAACACGTCAAAACTTGCCAACATTAGATTTAACAAAGGCTGAAGCATACGAAGGCGTGAAAAAAGGTGCTTATACTGTTTCAACTGGTAAAGAAGCAGCACAAGCTTTAATCTTAGCATCTGGCTCAGAAGTTTCCCTTGCAATGAAAGCACAAGCAGCATTAGCAGAAGAAGGAATTTCTGTAAATGTGGTAAGTATGCCAAGCTGGGATCGTTTTGAACAACAATCAGCTGAGTATAAAGAGAGCGTATTACCAGAAAGTGTTCAAGCCCGCGTTGGTATTGAAGCTGGTGCATCTCTAGGATGGAGAGAATACATTGGAGCTAAAGGTGAGCATATCACAATCGATCATTTCGGAGCATCAGCACCAGCGGATAAACTATTCCAAGAGTATGGATTTACAGTAGAAAATGTAGTAGCAAAAGTAAAATCTTCTATTGCTAAAACAAAATAAAGTTAAAATAAGCCAATGACCTTTATATATAGGTTGTTGGCTTTATTTATAGAACATGAAATATAAAGCGCAAATATCTTCAATAGTAGCAAAAAGAGATAATATTTCTTCCACATAGTCTTTCTATTACCATATTAGTAGAATATAATAGATTTATATAATAAAAGATTAAATTCCTTAAAATAAAGGAATGAATAGATGGAAAGCTTATTGTAAGGATGGGGGAAGTTTTATGTGGCAAGATTGGTTGCTCGAGCTTTTAAAAGGATTTGGTAAACTATTTTTGAATCCTGTTTTCTATTTATCGTTTTTATTTGCTGCTTATTTAGGGGTTGCTAGAGTAAAAAAAGAAAGAAGACATTTCACAGTAAGAGCACAGAACGCTTATTTTGAACTGAAACAATTACTGCCAATGGGGATTATCATTGGACTTTGTATATCAGTTTTTTCCATCGGACTTGTCTTAGTAGTTCCAATGGAATTTGTTGTTTTTACAGGGATTATTACAATCGTTTTAGCGTTAATTGGAAAAACGAGAATGTTATCTCCTGTCTACACAGCTGGATTAGGAATAATTGTTAGCAGTGTTTCGCTTTTCCTTGGATGGGATTATTTCTTGTTTTCGAAAAATAATCTGAGTTCATCTGAATATATTTTTCCAACTGCTGTAATTTTATTAGGATTATTGATTATTTCCGAGGGAATATTTGTTCGTAATAATGGAGTGAAAGCAACTTCGCCACGGCTGAAGAAAAGTAGACGAGGGCAAGCAATAGGTGTCCATCTATTAGAGAGGGCTTGGATTTTGCCAGTATTTTTATTTATTCCTTCAGGATTGCTGACGATTCCGTTTGAATGGTGGCCAATGTTTACTGTAGGCAATCAAACATATTCCCTACTCTTGGTTCCATTTTTGATTGGATCAAAAATGGAAGTTCAAGGAGAACATCCGATTATTGCCATAAGAAATGTAGGAAGAAACATTATTATTCTTGGTTCTATTATGGTAGTAGGCGGAGCTGCAGCTTATTTGTATCCACTAGCTTCCATTGCTTTAGTATTAGTAGCAATTATTGGTCGCGAATGGATTACGAGGAAGCAGAAAAGCAAAGAAAAGAATAAATCCTTCTACTTTTCTAGAAAAAATAATGGTGTTGTAATATTAGGAATTGTCCCAGATTCTCCAGCGGATAAAATGGGTCTGAAAATTGGCGAAATGATTTCGAAGGTTAATAGTATTCCTGTTCAAGATAAAAACCAGTTATATAAAGCATTACAAAAAAACTCAGCCCATTGTAAATTAGAAGTGTTCGATGCAAATGGTGAAATTCGTTTTGTGCAAAGGGCCTTATATGAAGGGGATCATCATCAATTAGGACTGCTATTAATTCCTGACGAGAAAGTACATGGAAATGAAGCGGTCTAAAGAATAAACACATAACCAATAAAAAAATCGAGTAATCTATTTCATGATTACTCGATTTTTTATAAAGAATAGAATGATAGTTTACAGTGTACATATGTCAACTACGAGCGATATTTAATCTGTGATGCTATAATCCGTTTATAGATAAGTAAAAGAAAAGAGGGCTAGAATGAAATTAGATGAATTTAAAATAGGACAAAGCTTTAGAACAAAATCCTTTAAAGTTACAAAAGAAGAGTTAATAAAGTTTGCAGGAGAATTTGATCCCCAATATATGCATGTAAATGAAGAGAAAGCAAAGGAAGGGAGATTTAAAGGAATAATTGCTTCTGGTATCCATACTTTAGCTATTTCATTCAAACTATGGGTAGAAGAGGAGAAATATGGGGAGGATGTTATAGCTGGAACAGAAATGAATCATATTAAATTTTTGAAAGCCGTTTTTCCAGGAGATGAACTTTATACGATTGTAAAAGTTCTCGAAAAAAAGCAAAATAGGAGTGCTACTGGAATTCTTACAGTTTTGCTTAGCACGTATAATGATAAAGAGGAAGAAGTGTTTGAAGGGGAATTATCTGTACTCATCAAACAATGAATAAACAGGATTAGTAATTGATTAATGTAGTCTTGCTGTCATTAAGCTGTCTTAAGGAGCTTAATGGCAGTTTCTTTGGTTGAAAGCGCTAACTATAAAAATAAAAGAATTTTTAACAATTTGTGAACTTTTACACAATCTATAAAGTTAATGTTATACTTTGGTAGATAAACGCATCAACGCAATTATCAGATTATGAAATCATTTGGAGGATAAATGATGAAAAAGAAATTTATTGCAACCTTTATTTTTGCTTTTTCTTTCGTACTTATTATTGCAGGCTGTGGGAATGAAAAAACAAATAGCACACAAAAACAAGAAAATGAAGAAAAGGAAGCTGAGGCAGTATCGGGAGCTTCTCAAACAAGCTATACACCGTATGAAGAGCTTAAAGACAGCTATGATATTATCATTGTTGGAGCTGGCGGCGCTGGGATGACTGCTGCATTAGAAGCAAAGGCCAAAGGATTAAATCCCGTTATTTTAGAAAAAATGCCTGTTGCAGGTGGAAATACAACAAAAGCTTCTTCTGGAATGAATGCTTCTGAAACTAAGTTTCAAAAAGAGCAAGGAATTGAAGATAGTAATGATCTTTTTTATGAAGAAACATTAAAGGGTGGACATGAAACAAATGATAAGGAAATGCTACGTTTCTTTGTTGATAACTCAGCTAGTGCGATTGAATGGCTAGATACGATTGGTATTCGTTTGAATAATTTAACGATTACTGGTGGGATGAATGAAAAACGTACCCACCGACCTGAAGATGGATCAGCGGTAGGGCAATATATTGTAGATGGTTTATTGAAAAACGTTCAAGAAAATGGGATACCTCTTTTTGTCAACGCAGATGTGAAGGAAATAACTGAAAAAGATGGAATTGTAAATGGTGTAGACGTACTTTTCAATCAAACAGAGGAAAAAACAATTACAGCAAAAGCGGTGGTTGTCACTACAGGTGGTTTTGGCGCTAATATGGAAATGATAAAAGAAGTAAGAAGTGATCTAGGAGATTATGTAACTACAAACCAAGCTGGTAGCACTGGTGATGGTATTAAAATGATAGAAAAATTAGGAGGAGCGACGGTTGATTTAGAGCAAATTCAAGTCCATCCAACAGTACAACAAGAGGAGTCTTACTTAATTGGTGAAGCAGTTCGTGGTGAAGGAGCTATCTTGGTATCTGTAGAAGGAAAAAGATTCACAAATGAACTTGATACTCGTGATAAAGTAACAGCAGCAATTAATGAACTACCAGAAAAATCAGCATACTTAGTGTTTGATTCTGGCGTAAAATCACGTGCAAAAGCAATTGAACAATATGAGGAAATGGGCTTTGTGCTAGAAGGAGAAACAATAGAAGCGCTTGCTGAGAAAATGAATGTTTCTTCAGATGAACTGCAAGTAACATTAGATACTTGGAATAAAGCTGTTACAAATAAAGAGGATCAAGCTTTTGGAAGAACAACAGGAATTGAAAATGATTTGTCAAAGGCACCTTACTATGCTATTAAAATTGCTCCTGGTATTCATTATACAATGGGTGGAGTAAAAATAAATACAAATACAGAGGTACTTAATGAAGAGGGTCAGACTATTCCAGGATTATTTGCTGCAGGAGAAGTAACCGGTGCTCTACATGGTGAGAATAGAATTGGAGGAAATTCTGTTGCAGAGATTATCATCTTTGGTCGTCAAGCAGGTGTAAAGTCTGCAGATTATGTAAAAGCTCAATAGATTATTTTGAAAAACAATAGAAGTTAAAAAAATTACATTGGTAAGATAAAAGATTCAAATCGTGTATGATTTGAATCTTTTATTTTGGAAAAATCCATTGTTGAAGAATGGAGGACATCGGACAAACGTTTTCCATCATACTTTAATTGCAAAGGGGAGTTGGGGAAAATGAATAAAGAGGATCAGAAACAAATAATTATTGTCGTAATGGACATATCGAAAATGAAGCGATTTGTTATGATGGATATGGGAATAGGCACATTATCTTATTACTTAATTAAAATGATAAATGGAAATATTGTTATCGATCTAATTGGAAGCACGATTATTACAGAGGGTGTAAAGAGAATATATAAAGAGATGAATAGTAGAAGAAAAATAGACTAATACATAGAATTCCATTAACTTGCCTTAAGAAATTTGTAAAAGGGAGGAAAGAAATTATCCCTTTTACGTATAATTAAAAAAGTGCTCTTCATTATTCAGCAAAGATTGAATTTGTATAGAGCTAGATGACTATAGATATAATCTATCCATAAATAAATTGACGAATATTTCGAAATTGGTTAAAATCTTTCCTAAGAGAAACATTTTTAAACGAAGGTATAATTTTTATATATACGAAAAAGTTAAAAATAATACAGAGGAATAAGGGGGATTTAAATGCCCGAAAATTTATTGGTTGCATTTGGTTTGACATTATTAGCGGGGCTGGCTACTGGGATAGGAAGTATGCTTGCATTTTTTACATCGACCACCAATACTAAATTTCTCTCTTGGATGCTAGGTTTCTCTGCCGGTGTGATGATTTATGTATCGATGATTGAAATCTTTGTGAAAGCAAAAGATGCATTAGTTGGATCATTAGGACAGCAAACGGGGAATTGGCTTACTGTAGCAGGGTTCTTTGGTGGAATATTGTTAATTGCTTTAATAGATAAATTTGTTCCTGAACAAGGAAACCCACATGAGTTAAAGAAAGTGGAAGATATTAATAAATCTAATGTAAGGCAGACAGATCACTCTCTTTTGAAAATGGGAAGTTTTACTGCACTGGCAATTGCTATTCACAATTTTCCAGAAGGGATTGCAACCTTTACTGCAGCTCTTCAGGATCCGGGACTTGGTGTAGCAATTACCGTTGCGATAGCGATACATAATATTCCAGAGGGAATCGCAGTTGCAGTCCCTGTTTATTTTGCGACAGGTGATCGAAGAAAAGCATTTAAACTTTCCTTTTTGTCAGGATTAGCAGAACCAGTCGGCGCGATTGTTGCCTTTCTTATTTTAATGCCATTTCTAAATGATGTTATGTTTGGACTAATTTTTGCAGCAGTAGCAGGCATTATGGTTTTTATTTCACTAGATGAATTATTGCCAGCAGCAAAAAAATATGACGAAGGTCACCTATCGATATACGGCTTAATAGCAGGAATGGCTGTGATGGCAGTAAGTCTGTTATTGTTTATTTAAAGCTTGGTTGAATAATATTAAATGAATTACGCTATTCAGTTTTTTAAAAATTATTTCCTTTTTGAAGCAAAAAAACTTTTAACAACGAAGTGGGGGACAGTCCACTCCTACGGGGAATAAAGCAAGCTTTAGCCAAGGAGCTAAGGTTGTCCCCCCACTTTTTCAAGAAATGCCTAGTTCTAAATCACTTCTTCTCCAATAAATTATTTTCCTTCTCCATTTTCTCCACTTCTAATTTCATTTTATTTGTTTCTAATAAAAAATTTTCATGCTTTAATCTTTCAAGCTCCAATTGATCTTTTAGCATAGCATGATTTAATTTTGTCTGCTTCTCTAAATGGGTAGTTATAATACCAGCTAGGGGAATAGAAAATACAGTTAAAACGATAATGACAGTAATCATTTTTTAACTCCTTCTGTTTTTACTAAATAATACGGCTGTATAAAGCAAAAGTTTCAATTATTTAAAGGCCAAAGAGGGCTTCTCTCTATAGATTTGGATTTTTTTTACTGCATAACAATAGACGTTAATGAAATGATATAAAGGTAGTAAAAAAATTTAAGGACGGTGGCTGCTCTATGACGGTAATTTCAGACGTTAAACAAACAATTGCTGGTTTAAAAAGTGCACAAGCAAGTTTAGAAACCTTTGCTTTAGCTACAGATAACCAATCGGCAAAGCAAATATATCAAACTGCTGCACAACAAACACAACAAATAGTTGATTCCTTAAATCCAAGGCTACAAGAGATTCAGAAAGAAGAACCACAATATGCACAACAATAATACATGCTAAAAATATCGAGAAGCCGTTTCTAGGAGAAAATTGACTTCCCTTCTATATACGGCTTCTCTTCTATTGGAGGAAAAGATGACAGTTGCATCTAATGTGAAGCAGACTTTAGCGAGTTTAAAAGGTATTGAATCCCAGCTATCTGCCTTTGCTCTTCATTCCATGGAAGAAGAGGCCCAAAAGGCTTTTCACGAAGCAATGGTATTAGTTGGAGAGATTAAAAATGATATTCAGCTAAGGGTATATCAATTAGAGCGAGAAGAAAAGGAATATAGCTCTTCTTAATGGGATGGTGAAAACATGTTTATCGTAGTTTTGCGTTCTTTGCTTTTTGTCATTGTATTATTTATTACCACAAAACTATTAGGAAAAAAGCATATTTCTCAGTTATCCCTTTTTGAATACATAGCAGGTATTACACTGGGAGATATCGCAGGAGAGGTTATCCTAAACTCCAGTCTTAGTGTTATGCATGGGATACTCGGGATATTCGTCTTTGCAATCATCTCCTATTTAGCAGATGTGATTTCCTTAAAAAGTAAAACATTGCGCAATGTAATAGAAGGCACTGGCACGGTATTGGTGGAAGATGGAAAACTCCTGGAAGGGAATTTGAAGAAAGAGCATTATACGATTGATGATTTTTCTACGCTTTTGCGGCAAAAAGATGTTTTTAGCTTGGCAGAAATTGAATATGCTGTACTTGAGCCAAAGGGAATGCTCAGTGTTTTATTGAAAAAGGAAAATAGACCCATCACTCCCAAAGATCTTAACATGAAAGTGCCAAGTGAAAAGGCGCCTCAAACGATCATAATGGATGGGAATATCGTTTATGATTCTTTAACAAAAGCGGGAAAAACCCCATCTTGGTTGCGTATGGAATTAGAGAAATTAGGTGTAACACAAGATAATGTATTCCTAGGGCAAGTTGATTCTTATGGGGAACTTACCATTGACATTTTTGACGATAAAATCAAGCTGGCAGAAGCACAAGAAAGACCACTATTGCTTGCGACGATAAAAAAAGTACAAGCAGACTTGGAAATGTATTCGCTACAAACAGACAATAAAGAGGCGAAATTAATGTATAGAAAAAATGCGAATAAAATGGAGCAAGTAAAAAATAAAGTGAAAATGTATTTAGGAGATAATATCTAATGAAAAATAGATGAAAGAGAAGGATATATCATCTATTATAGAAGGGAGGATAACGATGACAAAATAATTGTAGGTGAACAGGATGGATAGACAGGCTGAAAAAGCATTAGTAGGAGAAACAGCAGCAATTCAATATGTAAAAGATGGAATGACAGTTGGACTAGGAACAGGATCTACAGCATTTTATGTGATTAAAACGATGGGCGAAATGATTAAGGCAGGGATGAATTTAAAAGGGGTTGCCACGTCAAAAGCTACGGAAAAATTAGCAAGTGAATATGGAATTCAATTAGTTGATATCAATGAAGTGGAAGAATTAGATATTGCCATTGATGGTGCAGATGAAATTGATGCCAATTTCTTTGCTATAAAAGGAGGAGGCGGAGCATTATTACGAGAAAAAATAATTGCGAGTGCTGCCAAAACCTTTATTGTTGTAGCTGATGGGAGCAAGAAAGTCCAAACCTTAGGCCATTTTCCTTTGCCTGTAGAGGTAGTTCCATTTGGGTATAAACAAACAGAGAAAGCTATTCAGAAATTAGGGTGCAAAACAGAGTTGCGGATGAAAGACGAAGAGATTTATCTTACGGATAATGGAAACTATATTATCGATTGTTCTTTTTCTAGTATCCAAAACCCCAAGCAATTACATCAAACACTGAATAATATAGTAGGAGTAGTAGAAAATGGTCTCTTTATTCATATGGTTGATGTATTAATCTCTGTAAATAAGCAGGACGAAATAATTGTTGATATAGCTAAAAATGAATAATGGTGAATATTGAATAATCATATATTAAAGATGAAAATGTATTAAACATTAACTTGCAGTTAGCCCTCGTCTAATAAATGGTTAGGTGGGGGTAACTGCGTGATATCTCGTTGGATTTAACCATGCAGAAAAAATGTCTAATAAAGCTTAGTTTATGAAAGCGTTTCCTTTTTGGCTTTTCAATATACCATGAAAAATACCTCAATGAGAAAGAAGCATTATGTTAGAGAAAATGGCAATCAATAAGGGAGAGATAAAATGTCTTTAAGAGAAGAAGCTTTACATATGCATCAGGTTAAACAAGGGAAATTAGGGATTTATGCAAAGATAGATGTGAAAAATGCCCATGATTTAAGTCTAGCTTATTCTCCAGGAGTTGCCGAACCGTGTAAAGAAATCTTCGAAAATCCTGAATCTGTATATGATTTTACGATGAAAGGGAATATGGTGGGCCTCTTGACAAACGGTAGCTCTGTACTTGGTTTGGGGAATATTGGGGCAGCGGCCTCTCTTCCGGTTATGGAGGGAAAAGCAATTTTATTAAAAAGCTTTGCTGGGGTAGATGCCTTTCCGATTGCTTTAAATACAATAGATAAAGATAAGATAGTGGAAACTGTGAAATTAATGGCTCCTACTTTTGGTGCAATCCACCTAGAAGACATTGCTGCACCTGATTGTTTTCAAATAGAAGAACGATTAAAGCAAGAATTAGATATTCCTGTATTTCATGATGATCAGCATGGAACGGCGATTGTAGCATTAGCTGGTCTTATTAATGCACTGAAGCTTGTAAATAAAGAAATGAAGGATTTAAAAATTGTTATAAATGGGGCTGGTGCTTCGGGGATAGCCATTGCGAAACTTCTCTTTTCTTCTGGTGTAACCAATATGATTTTATGTGACACAAAAGGGACGATTTATGCAGGAAGATCTGTTGGAATGAACCAAGCAAAAGAATCTGTGGCAACCTTTACAAATGGAGAAAATGAAAAAGGGTCTTTGCGTGATGCTATTAAAGGAGCGGACGTATTTATTGGAGTTTCTGTCGCAGGTACCTTAACAAAAGAGATGGTACGAACGATGAATCAGGACGCAATTATTTTTGCGCTGGCAAATCCAGTGCCAGAAATAAGTCCTGCTGAAGCGAAAGAAGCAGGTGCTAGGATAATCGGAACAGGAAGATCTGATTTTCCGAACCAAGTAAATAATGTATTGGCATTCCCAGGTGTTTTTCGTGGTGCTTTAGATGTCCGAGCAACGGCTATTAATGAAGCGATGAAAAAAGCTGCTGCTGAAGCAATTGCAGAATTAATTGCGGAATCAGAGTTGGATGAAGAGTATGTTATTCCAAGTCCTTTTGATGCAAGAGTAGCTCCCGCTGTTGCGGCGGCTGTTGCGAGAACAGCAATGGAAACAAATGTAGCGAGAATTCAGGTCAATCCAGAACAAGTGAGAATGAAAACGATGAATCTGACAAAGCTAAGAGATGAATAAAGGAAATGAGAAAAGCGGCCGTTTGTCAAAATAAGACTGGCTGCTTTTCTCATTAAAGTGTATGTGTTTCGGTTACTTCTTCTGTAGGGAGAATGGAAGCACTCGTGCTTTGTTTATTTGTTTTTACCCTAAAAAGAAGATTTAACAGGATAGCAGCTATACTTCCAGTAATAATTCCATCACTGACAATGATACGTAGTCCAGAAGGAAGTTGATCAAATAAAGTAGGAACAGCAGTTGCTCCTAAGCCGATGGAAATAGAGCATGCTATAATCAATAAGTTAGCTTGATTTGTAAAATCTACTTTACTAAGCATTCTGATTCCAGAAGCTACAACCATCCCAAACATAACAACCGTTGCTCCGCCTAATATAGGTGTTGGGATTATGGTAGCGAATGCTGCAACTTTCGGAATGAGTCCTAGGAAGACTAAAATTCCTCCGGCAGCGACAACAACATTGACGGTTTTCACTTTAGAAAGCTGTACAAGACCAACGTTTTGTGCGAAGGTGTTATACGGAAATGCATTGAATAATCCACCTAAAGTAATGGCCACTCCTTCTGCTCGATATCCTCTTGTCAAATCTTTTTCACTTAAAGGAGTTTCCGTAATCTTGCTTAGTGCAAAGAAAACGCCAGTTGATTCAATGACGATAACCAAACCAACAATTAACATTGTAAGGATCGGACCTATCTCAAAGCTAGGAGTTCCGAAATAAAATAGTTCAGGGAAATGGAACCAACTCGCCTCTTTTACTGGGGAAAGATTCACTTTTCCAAGAAAAGCAGCAACAACAGTACCGACGATAATTCCCATTAGAACAGACAATGATTGCATAAATCCTTTTGTGAAACGATTTAACAAGAGAATAAATAATAATACCCCGAATGAAAGAATCAGATTTTCAATGGAACCAAAATCTTCACTAGTTGCTCCTCCGCCCATATTTTTAATGCCTGATGGAATGAGTGATAAACCGATTATTGTGACCACTGTTCCTATCACGACAGGAGGGAAAAGTTTCGTTATTTTACTGAAAAAAGGAGCGCAAATAATCATGAAAAGTCCTGTTATGATGATAGCTCCATAAATAGCAGTCACTCCGTAATTTGTTCCTATGGAAATCATCGGCGTTACAGCAACAAAGGAGCTACCGAGAACAACGGGTAATCCAATTCCTAAATATTTATTTTTCCAAGCTTGAAGCAAGGTGGCAATTCCGCATGTTAATAAATCAATTGCAACAAGATAAGCGAGTTGTTCGGTTGTTAAATTTAATGCTCTTCCAACTAATAACGGTACGAGGATAGCACCTGCATACATGGCAAGCACATGCTGAAGTCCTAAAGAAAAAATTTTTAAACCCTTTTCTTTGTTTTGAGCCATTCATTACACTCCTTTTTCTTATAATGTTAATAAAGTTAACACTTGTTGTTATGCTAATTAACATCATAATGAGCAAGAAGAAAGAAGTCATTGGTTATATTGTACAAAATATTTAGAAAATATAGATTATATATCTAAGTAGACTCCACTATATTTGAATTTGCTTTTTTCCTTCATTCGTTTTTAATATCGACTTTATCCGGAATGCAAATCGAAGATGAAAGGTTGTTTCTGGATCTTTCAGACTTTTTCCTAAGAGTTCTTCACATTTCTCTAAACGATAGATTACAGTGTTACGATGAACATAAAGGCGTTTTGCCGTTTCAGAAATTTGGCAATGCGTTTCTAAGTATACCGATAAAGTATTTAGTAATATCTGTTCCTCTTCCTGCTGCTGATTGGTTGTAAATGATTGAAAGATATATTCGTAAAATTCCTGAAGATCCTTCGTTGGAATAATTCGTAATATCTCAAAGACATCCTTTGGCCGGTGAATCTGGATAAAGGGGATATTGCCAGATAGCTGTCCAATATGTAAGGCACTAAGTGCTTCTTTATAGGCATTAGGTAAATTTAATAGACGCTGAAAAACATTGCTAATACCAAATGAGATAGACCGTTTAAAGGTATTTCCAATATACTCTTGAATATTTTGCAAATAAGGAAGAATCGAATGGTCTAAATCATAAGATGAATGGGCGACTTCCATAATAATAATACAGTGATCATCTTTAATAAAAAGCTGGGAGTTAAATGGTGCTTTTTTTATTTCCGTTTCCAAATATTCATATATATAATCCACCTCAACTGAATGCTGTGTAAAGGAGATATATTGATCACTGTTATCCATTTTGCCAATAATTGCAATCGAAGCATGTTCACTTTTTAAAGAAAATTCTTTTGCCCGACTTTCAATTTCCTCCGCAAAGGTAAATTTGCCTTCCACAAACTGAGCAAAGAAATCATTTCGTGCCCTTCGTGAATATTGCTTTACTGTATTTTCTCTCATTAGCTCAAAAGATAAAACGTTGGTAGCTTGTTCAATGGTAAGCAGTAAACTCTTGTCTTCAATCGATATTTCTCCAAGCACAACTAAAAATGCTGGCTTCCTCATATGAGTATAAATTGGAAAAATAGTAAAAACTTCTTCTGTATTTCTGCTCGAAAAACAAGAATAGGGCGAGCTTGCTAATAAAAATTCATATCCTTTTGCATGAAGGGAGCTGAAGTAGTTTTCAATCGAATTTCTAGTATGAGAAGAGGTATGCATTTGAAAATGTGCATCAAGTAAAACAATTCGCTTGTTAATCATTTGCGATAGGTCGTCTACAAGCCTTTTTATCCCTTTTCCTTTCAAAATATGCTGTGTGAATTTTCGATGGGTTTCAAAGGCATTGGTTAGCTCTGCTGTTCTCTGACTCAGCATATAATTTAAAGAGCCATTAACAATTTCACCAAGTGATGTTTCTAATGGAATTTCTAAAAGTGGAAAGCCTTTTTCATTTGCAAATTGAATTGCTTCTTGTGGAATCTGTCCTAAAAATCTTTTTGCTTTAATTCCTAGTGCAGTACAATCTTTTTCCTGCATACTTTTTATTAAGGAAAGCAAAACATCAGGCTTATCTTTAAGATGGTAGGCTGTTGTAACTAATAAATCGTTAGGATATAAATATTCAACAATATCTGGCGCATCCATCATCGTAATATTCTTAATTTCTTTATTTAAACCAGTATGACCTGCAATAACTTCCACAGCATTGAAAACAGGTTTTTGTAGTATTTCTGCTAGTTTCATTTTATCTCCTCCTAAAAGAACGCTATATTACAAGTCTTCTCCGCATTTCGGATTTAGTTATTTTATACAAAGTATTTAGATAATTCTAACACTTTATCTAATGTATTGCCAGCGAGTGCTTATTAAAATAATGGTTACATAAATAATAGTGCGTAGTTTTAATGGGCATTTTATGCTAGAAAAAGTTATGGGGAAATAACAAAATGAAGAGCCTTGTTCCTTCATTTTAGGTTGAATTAATTGGAGATCTCCCCTGAATAGGAGCGATTGAAATGAAGACATCTAATGAAATAGATACAAAAGAAGTAGGCAAGTGGATGGAATGGCTGGCTACATTCGGGGCTAACGAAAATGGCGGGGTTACACGACTTCTTTATGATGAAAATTGGCGGTTAGCTCAGCATGCTCTTTTACAAAAAATGAATGAGATTGGTTTAAAAACCTATTTTGATGGAGTAGGCAATCTGTTTGGCAGGCTAGAAGGGTCCCTTGAAAGCGAGAAAACAATTTTGACAGGTTCCCATATTGATACAGTAATAGATGGAGGAAAATATGATGGTGCGTATGGAATCATAGCAAGTCTGCTTGCTTTGGACTATTTAAAGAGACATTATGGAATCCCCAAAAAAACAATAGAAGTTGTATCATTATGCGAGGAAGAAGGGAGTCGATTTCCTTTAGCTTTCTGGGGTTCAGGATCCATAACAGGAAAATATACGAAGGAGGATTGCATAGGTTTATACGATGCGAATAATATGTCCTTTTCGCATGCGATGTCATCCATGGGCTTGCAACCAGATAGAGAAGAAGTAAAAAGAGCAGATATTGATTGTTTCATAGAAATACATATCGAACAAGGTGCAGTATTGGAGAAAGAGCAAGAGTCCATTGGCGTCGTTTCTCATATTGTTGGGCAAAGACGATTTACGGTTAAGGTAACAGGAGAGAGCAACCATGCAGGTACGACTCCCATGTATTATCGAAAGGATAGTATGCATTTGGCTGCTGAATTAATTACTTATGCTATAAACCAAGCTAAGGAAATTGATTCACAGTTAGTAGCAACGGTCGGGAAAATAGTAGCCGCGCCTAATGTTCCGAATGTAATTGCAAAAGAAGTTACGTTTTCGTTAGATGTCAGGCATCATCAAGAAGAAGTACTAGATTATTTTTGCAAGAAAATTTTTGCTTATTTTAAGCAGAAAAGTATAGAGGCGAGCATGAATGTTGAATGGGAACAATGGATGAACGTTAAGGCTGTTGCGATGGATGCAGAATTAACAGAGCTAGCTCATACCATTGTACAAGAAATGAATATTCCAAACCGAAAAATGATCAGTGGGGCAGGGCATGATGCGCAAGTATTTGGAACATACTGTCCGTCTGCTTTACTATTTGTGCCAAGTGTTTCTGGCGTCAGCCATTCTCCCAAAGAACACACGAATCTAGAAGATTTAAAAAGAGGGATTAGTGTTCTCATCCAATTATTGCACCGTTTAGCTTATTAAGGAATGTACATATTTTTATAGAAAGAAAAGAATTATGCGTTGTAGTAAAGAAAATAGATAAAAGGAAAGGACGTATCCAATGACTTTTTCAGAATTAAACACACCTATAAGAACAATTATGACACCAGGTCCAGTTGAAGTGGATCCACGCGTGTTAAGAGCACTAAGCACTCCTATTTTAGGTCAATTTGATCCTGCGTTTACGTCCATCATGAATGACGTAATGGCAATGATCCAACAAGTTTTCCAAACAAAAAATAAGTGGGCATATCCGATAGATGGAACCTCGAGATCTGGACTTGAAGCTGTCTTGGCCAGTATTATCGAGCCGGGAGATAAAGTACTAATACCGATTTACGGAAGATTTGGCCATTTGTTAACAGAAATTGCTGAAAGATATGGGGCAGATATTCATTTACTTCAATGTGAATGGGGCGAAGTTTTTGACCCGGAAGATATCATTGCAGAAATGAAACGAGTGAATCCAAAAATGGTGGCACTTGTTCATGGTGAAACATCAACTGGGTGTATGCAGTCATTAGAAGAGATTGGTAAAGCATGCCGTGAACAAGATATCCTATTTATCGTCGACGCTGTGGCAACGATTGGCGGTGTAAATGTGCAAACAGATAATTGGCATATAGATGCAGTGATTGGTGGGAATCAAAAATGTTTATCGGTGCCATCAGGAAATGCTCCTATTACATATAATGATCGAGTGGAAAAAGTATTGATTGCGCGGAAAAAGGTAGAAAGAGGGATAGCGACAGACAGTGAGTTAGCAGAGAAAAAAGCCCATGCTCCGATCCGCTCCAATTATTTAGACTTAGCACAATTACAGGATTATTGGAGTCCAAGAAGATTAAATCATCATACAGAAGCAACTTCTATGTTATACGCATTACATGAGGGATTAAGAATTGTTTTAGAGGAAGGACTGGAAAATAGATTCGCCAGACATCAATACCATGAACAAGCATTAATGGAAGGAATTAAAGGAATGGAGCTAGAGCTATTTAGTGATAGCAAGTGTAAACTACCAACTGTTACTTGCATTAAAGTGCCAGAAGGAATTGATGCAGAGTCGGTCCGAAGCATGATGCTTCAACAATTTGGTGTAGAAATTGCAAGCTCTTTTGGTCCTTTGTATGGGAAAATATGGAGAATAGGTACGATGGGCTATAGTTGCCGAAAAGAAAATGTCCTATTCGTACTTGCCAGCCTAGAAGCCTGCTTGATTAGACATGGAGTAAAACTTCCTGCTGGTCAAGCACTTCAAACGACATTGGATTTTTATTCAAGGGGGTAGGATAGTAAGTAACAGAGAAACGTTCTCTGAGCCCAAAAGCAAGAGAAAGAGCAAGAAAAGGTAACAGAGGAGCATTCTCTGAGCCTGAAAGCAAGAGAAAGAGCAGGAAAAGGTAACAGAGAAACGTTCTCTGAGCCCGAAAGCAAGAGAAAGAGCAAGAAAAGGTAACAGAGGAGCGTTCTCTGAGCCCAAAAGCAAGAGAAAGAGCAGGAAAAGGTAACAGAGGAGCGTTCTCTAAGCCCAAAAGTAAGAGAAAGAGCAAGAAAAGGTAACAGAGGAGCGTTCTCTAAGCCCAAAAGCAAGAGAAAGAGCAGGAAAAGGTAACAGAGGAGCGTTCTCTAAGCCCAAAAGTAAGAGAAAGAGCAAGAAAAGGTAACAGAGGAGCGTTCTCTGAGCCCGAAAGCAAGAGAAAGAGCAGGAAAAGGTAACAGAGGAGCGTTCTCTGAGCCCAAAAGCAAGAGAAAGAGCAGGAAAAGGTAACAGAGGAGCGTTCTCTGAGCCCAAAAGTAAGAGAAAGAGCAAGAAAAGGTAACAGAGGAGCGTTCTCTGAGCCCAAAAGTAAGAGAAAGAGCAGGAAAAGGTAACAGAGAAACGTTCTCTGAGCCCAAAAGCAAGAGAAAGAGCAAGAAAAGGTAACAGAGAAACGTTCTCTGAGCCCAAAAGCAAGAGAAAGAGCAAGAAAAGGTAACAGAGGAGCGTTCTCTGAGCCCAAAAGCAAGAGAAAGAGCAAGAAAAGGTAACAGAGGAGCGTTCTCTAAGCCCGAAAGCAAGAGAAAGAGCAAGAAAAGGTAACAGAAAACTAGCCTTCAGCACTCACCTCCCTTACAAAATGCAAGAAAAAGGAACAAACTATAATCTATCTATTAGAAAAAGAATAAAAAAATCCATATTGACAATAATGAATCTATCCGATATGATTTTTCACAAAGAAATGAATAAAGAAACTATAAAAAGGAATAGTATACAGCCATGTCTATTAGAAGAGAGGGTCTAATTGCTGAAAGGACCTATAGGCTACCTGTGGAACCTGCCTTTTTCGTTCTGTATCGAATAGACATTGTTTAGAAAGATTCAGCGGTTCAATACCGTTACCATGGATGAGTGTAAAGCTTTGCTTTGAATTAGGGTGGTACCGCCATTATTATGGTCCCTAATGAGAGGCAAAGCTTTTTTAATGGTCTTTTTCAAAAAGATGGACCTTTAAAAGTAAAAGTTATAGAGAAATAATATCGATAAAAAACAATAAAATAGGAGGCTTCTAAAATGGCAAAGGATTTTGTAAAAAGCATTACTAGTATGGAAGAAGATTTTGCTCAATGGTATACAGATGTTGTCACAAAAGCAGAACTAATCGATTATTCAAGTGTAAGAGGGTCTATGATTATTCGCCCATATGGAACAGCAATATGGGAAAATATTAAAGAGGCATTAGACAAACGCATTAAAGAAACAGGACATGAAAATGTTTATATGCCACTCTTTATACCAGAAAGTCTATTGCAAAAGGAAAAGGATCATATCGAGGGATTTGCTCCAGAAGTAGCATGGGTGACCCATGGAGGAGAGGAAGAATTAGCAGAAAGACTTTGTGTGCGTCCAACCTCTGAAGTTCTTTTTGCAGAGCATTATAAAAATATTATCCATTCCTACCGCGATCTTCCAAAGCTATATAATCAGTGGGCAAATGTAGTACGTTGGGAAAAGACCACTCGCCCATTTTTGCGTACATTAGAATTTTTATGGCAAGAAGGGCATACATGCCATGAAACAGAAGAAGATGCAGATAGAGAAACTACTCAAATGCTTGAAGTTTATGCGGAAGTTTGTGAGAAATACTTAGCGCTACCTGTTATTAAAGGGAGAAAAACAGAAAAAGAAAAGTTTGCTGGTGCTAAGTATACGTATACGATTGAAAGTTTGATGCATGATGGAAAAGCATTGCAATCAGGAACGTCTCATAATCTTGGTGATGGCTTTGCAAAATCATTTGGAATTCAGTTCTCTGATAGGGACGGAAATCTCCAGCATGTTCACCAAACATCATGGGGCTTTACTACTCGAATTATTGGTGCCATGATTATGGTTCATGGGGATGACCGTGGCTTAGTAGTGCCGCCAATGATTGCGCCAACTCAAGTAATGATCGTACCAATTGCCCAGCATAAAGAAGGGGTTTTGGATTTTGCCTATGATTTGCAAAAGAAATTAAACCGTTCCATTCGAGTGGGCATTGATGGAAGTGATAAAAAGCCAGGCTGGAAATTTAATGAGTATGAAATGAAGGGGATTCCTTTGCGTCTAGAAGTAGGACCAAAGGATATAGAAAAAAATCAAGTTGTGCTCGTTCGCAGAGATACTGGAGAAAAGCAATTTGTATCAATGGATGGACTAGAAGATACAATTGCCCAATTGTTAAAGGATATCCAAGATAATTTACTACAGAAAGCTATCAATCATAGAGAAGAAAATACTCATATTGCTTTAAGCTTCGATGAATTTAAACAATGGATATCAAAAGAAAAGCCAGGATTCATCAAAGCAATGTGGTGTGAAGATCAAGCATGTGAAGATAAAATCAAGGAAGAAACAAGTGCAACTTCTAGATGCATGCCTTTTGAACAGGAGGCAATTGCAGATACTTGTGTATGCTGTGGCAAGAAAGCAAGTAAATTAGTATATTGGGCTAAGGCGTATTAAAACTTTAGCTGTATTATCTAGCTGAAATAAACGAAGGAATAAAAATGGTGGTGACCTCCGAAATGTTTTTACTCTAATTTTTGGAGGGCGGTACCAATATTCCTTCGTTTTTATTTGTCTTCGTCTGGCTCAATATGCACATGTACCTCGAGTGCATGAAACTCATCAATTAAAGCATTCTCAACAGCGGAAGAAATATCATGGGCATGAGTAACATCTAACTGCTGGTTAACTGTAATGACAACATCAACAACTGGACTGTTTCCATAGTTTCTTGCTTTTATCTCTTTTACAGCTTTTACACCTTCTGTACGCAAAATAGTTTTTTTGTATTGATCAATTAATAAAACATCAAATCCATCTGTTAAATAGTGAGTTGTTTCTCGGAAGATACCCCAGGCTGTTTTACAAATTAATAGCCCAACAATACAGGCAGCAAGGGGATCTAAAAAGGTTAATTTTAGTTGAGCGCCAAAAATCCCAACTGCTGTCCCAATGCTAACCATTGAGTCGGAGAAGTTATCCTTTGCAGCCGCTTTAACTGCTTGGCTATTAATTTTATTACCTAAACGTAAATTAATGCGATAAACACCAAACATTACAGCACCACAAGCGATGGCCGTATATGCCGCTACTAAATCAGGTGCTTGCCTTGTCTGGCTAAAGAAGGAAGAAACGGCTTGGAATAATACTTGCAATCCGACACTCATCATAATAAAGGAAGCAATTAAAGAAGCAACAGTTTCTGCTTTCCAATGACCGTATGGATGATCTTTATCCGCTGGTTTTTGCGAAAGACGCAACCCGATTAGTACAGCAACAGATGCAATAATATCTGTGAAATTATTCCAACCATCAGCTTTTAGGGCTTGGGAACCTGTGCTATTTCCAATAAATAATTTAACAGAAGCTAGTACAATATATGTAAAAATGCTCAATATCGCAGCACGTTCTCCAAGCTTTAAGTCTGCATATTTTTTGTCCATTACAAATGCCCCCTTAACTAACCCACTTATCATATCAATTCCTTATAGGGTGGGTCTAGAGCAACGTTTTTATACATATCAACAAAAGTGTTAGAGAGATAAAATAGTTAGCTAGAGGAAAACTTCATCCATTTAATATTACTTAGCATGTGGAAAAAAATCTCACTGACTTTAATAAACTAGAAGAGATAAAAAATCTCCAAGACTTATCTTAAGACAAACCTTGGAGGCGTATAATCACTTATTCGTTTCCTTTTACATATACTTTCTTGCTTGGCCAAAAGACTGTATTTCCTAATAGAGAAGTAATTGCAGGAACTAAAAAAGGTCTCACGATAAAGGTGTCTAGTACAACCCCAATAGCGGTTATCGTTCCAAAATGGACAAGCACTTCCATAGGTAAAGTAGTCAACACCATAAAGGTAGCTGCTAAAATGACTCCTGCAGAAGTAATAACCCCACCTGATTCTGCAACTCCCTCTTTTATTGCTAGTAGGAGAGGCATTTTTTTTCGTTTTTTCCAAATGCTTGATATCATGAAAATATTGTAGTCTTCTCCTAAAGCAACGATAATGACAAAGGAGTACAAGGGGATTAAGCCTTGAATTGCTTCTACTCCAAATCCATAATGAAGAATGACCCACCCTAAGCCTAGGGCACCAAAGTAAGAAAGTAGTACAGAAGCTATTAAATAGAATGTTGCTATAATGGATCTAAGATAAACAAGTAACAAGATAGCAATCATGATTAAGATAATTGGAATAATTAATTTTACATCTTGATTTGTCAATTCTCTTGTATCATATTGTTCCGCAGTTACTCCTGCAATCCATATCTTCTCATTCGGTTCCTTTATGCCATTTTCAGCAAGCTTCTCTTCTAATGTATCACGAATAATAGGGAGTTCATCCATCGCTTGATTTGAATAAGGATTTGTTTCTAATTCAATCGAGTATTTTACTAAATTAGGTTTGTTTATACCCGATTCTCCCTCCGAAACCGTTGCAATGAAAGCTAATTTTTTTAATTCTTCTTCTATATTTAATGTTGCTCCTGATGTATCAATAATGACAGATACTGGAGCGAGTTCGCCTGCATTAAAATGTTCTTCGATTAATGTATACCCTTCTTTTGAGGGCATGTCATCTGGAAATGAAGACAATAAATCATAGGTATATACTGTTTTAAGGGATAATGCAGCAAAAATACCCAGAAATAATGTCGTTAGAATGGACACTTTCCATGGATGCTGTGTTACTACATTTCCGATTGTTTTACCCAGTGTATTTCTTTTTATATCCGCCTTTTTTATACTACCATTTATAATTTGTTCTTCTAGTTTCGGAACAAATGGATAAAAAGATAATCTACCAATAATAGCTAGAATGGATGGGACAAGACTAAGACTGGCTATCATCATAATAAATATAGCTAAGCTAAACGGGATTGCAAATCGTTGCACGGCACCATATTGGGCAAATAATAGGACAAGAAGAGAAAATACTACTGTTAATCCACTCATTGCCACAGCACCACCAGATCGATGCAATGCTCTTTGCATCGCCATTTCTTTAATCGATTCTTTGGTTAAATACGTTCGATACCTACTAATAATAAATAAACAATAATCTGTACCTGCTCCAAATAGTAATACAGTCATAATAGCAATACTTTGTGAATCGAATTCAATCCACTCATGTTCACCCATGAAACCAAGCAAAGGACTGATAACTCCATAAGCAATACCTACTCCAATTAAAGGAATTAACGCTAAAATAGGAGAACGATAAATGACAAGTAAACAGATTAGCACGATAATAACTGTTCCAATGAGTAACGATAAATCCCCTTGGCTAAATAGCTCTGTTGCATCTATGGAGATACCAACTGGGCCAGTAGTCCTTGCATGTAATATCGTTTCATCCTTTAGTGCAGTGTTAAACGGATTTTTTTCAAATATCCTATTTGCAACAGTTTCTAGCTTTTGAATACTAGTTTTTAATTCACTAGTAGCTATATTATTTGAAAATAAAATAGGGAGAACTAGAGTTGTTCCATCTTCAGAAATTTGTTGTTTGACTCCCTCAATAGGTAGTTGATGATAAGGAATAATTGCTTCTTGATGAGCAAGTGGCGTATTTGTTAATTGGTTCGTAAGTTCTTGTATTTGTTCAACATCCTTATCTGTTAAGCCAGTTGAGCGAAACCATGTGATTAACGCAGGAGTTCCTTGGTCATTAGAAAATTCCTCCTTCATTTTTTCTTCTGCCTGTTGGGATAAAGCATTAGTTGGAACATTGCTAGCTAAGTCGTTTTTTTGTGAATTGGCTTGAGGGAAAAGTAGACTTAATATCCCAACAAGGAGAATCCAAGCAAATAATATTATCCATTTTCCTTTTTTACTAGTGACAGCGGTAAAATAGCGATGAATATACTCTTTCATTTTGTTCACTCCTTAAAATACACATGACTTATCACTTGATAAGTTATGTGTAAAAAAACTTATCGAGTGATAAGGAGAGTATATATTTATTTTTGTAAGAAAGGAAGTGTTTTTTGAAAAATCATTACTTATCTACTATTCCAAATAAAAATAAATGAACGACTAATTTTGCTTTACGCCGGATTTCCTTTGTTTGTTCTGCATTAGAAAGTTTTTTCATATGAGAAGGATGCATGGCGGTTTGAATATATTGTAGAAACGTGAAGGCTATTTCTTCGCTATTACTTTCCATTTTTTGAAAAGAAATATTATTCTCTTTTTCGGCCATATCAAACACATGTTTAATCGGTTTGAAAAATCCCTCTTGCCAGCGAATTCTTAGTTGGGTTTGTATATCAATTGGCATCTCATGTTGTAAGTCATGGAACATTTGCATGAGATCCTCTTGATAATGTTCTAAAAAATAAAGAGCAATATGGTAAAGACATTCTTGAAGGGTCTGATATTCTTTCGTAATTTTTAATAAAGCATTTTCAGTCTGTTGAATAGACGTAATAATTACTTCTTTATAAATATCTTGTTTATTCTTAAAGTGATGGTATAAGGCTGGCTGTGTAATTCCACAACGCTCTGCAATCATCCTTGTGCTGACCTTACGAAATCCCAATTCCATAAACAACTGATAGGAGACACGGATTATAAATTGATAGGTATCATGATCCGTGTTAGTTCTTTCCGATTTTCCGTCCATATTGTAAACCCTTTCATTGTTTATTTTATCACATTTTATATTATAGGTAAAACAAGGATTTATTTCAAATTTGTATAAAATGTGAACAACATTGTGAAAAACTGAACAAATTTTAATGAATAGGCTTGAAGGTTTCGGCAAGTCGTTATATGATAAGCATGTAAAGAGAAACAACAAGAAATTACGAAAAGATGCAACAAGATTGTAGGAAGTTAGTAGGCAAAATAAACTACTATATTAGTAGTTTTTCTTTAAAGAATAGTTTGTGAAAAATTTCACAAATCAACTACTTTATAAAGTGGTTTTTTCTTTAAAGTTACTTGTGAATTGTTTCACATTATTATTCTCTATATTGGAGGGATCTAGTGATGTCAGTTGTTGAAAAAGAAGTAAAAGTGCAAAATGAGCAAGTTGATGTGCAAACCGTTATTAATGAGATGGCAGCAAAAGGGAAAAAGGCACTAGAAGAATTTATGTCTTTAGATCAAGAACAAGTAGATACGATTGTAAAGGCTATGGCTCTTGCTGGTCTAGATAAACATATGTATTTGGCTAAGCTAGCAGTTGAAGAAACTGGTAGAGGCATTTATGAAGATAAAATTACAAAAAATATATTCTCTACTGAATATATCTACCATAATATTAAGTATGATCGTACAGTTGGGGTAATAAGTGAAGACCAACAAACGGGAATTGTTGAAATTGCCGATCCAGTAGGTGTAGTAGCAGGGGTAACACCTGTTACGAACCCAACATCTACAACAATGTTTAAAGCTATTATTGCGATAAAAACACGTAATCCAATTATATTTGCTTTCCATCCATCTGCACAGAAATGTAGTAGTGAAGCAGCTAGAATCCTAAGAGATGCAGCAGTTAAAGCAGGTGCACCGGAAAACTGTATTCAATGGGTAGAAAAACCTTCCGTTGAAACAACTAAAGCGTTAATGAATCATAATGATATTGCATTAATTCTTGCAACTGGTGGACCAGGAATGGTTAAATCTGCATATAGTTGTGGAAAACCTGCACTTGGTGTTGGCGCTGGTAACGTACCTTGTTATATCGAAAAAACAGCGAAAGTTAAAAGAGCAGTGAACGATCTGATTCTTTCAAAAACATTTGATAATGGAATGATTTGTGCATCTGAACAAGCAGTAATCATTGACAAAGAAATCTACGATGAAGTAAAGAATCTATTGATTCGAAATAGCTGCTACTTCTTAAATAAAGAAGAGTTGGCAAAAGTAGAAAAACTAGTAATTAATGAAAACACATGTGCTGTAAATCCAGATATAGTTGGTAAATCTGCTCATTATATCGCTGGATTAGCAGGAGTAAAAGTACCAGAAGATACAAAAATTCTTCTTGCTGAATTAGAAGGTGTAGGACCTGATTATCCTCTATCTAGAGAAAAATTGAGCCCTGTGCTTGCATGCTATAAAGTGGAATCAACAGAAGATGGAATTAAACGTGCAGAAGAAATGTTAGAGTTTGGCGGATTAGGACATTCAGCAGTCATTCACTCTGAAGATCCGAAAGTAATAGAAAGATTTGCCCTAAGAATGAAAGCATGCCGTATTATCAACAATGCCCCATCTTCTCAAGGTGCAATCGGTGACATTTATAATGCATTCATGCCTTCTTTAACACTTGGCTGTGGATCTTATGGTAAAAACTCTGTATCTACTAACGTAACAGACATTCATTTATTAAATGTTAAAAAATTGGCAAAAAGGAATGTAAATATGCAATGGTTTAAAGTACCTTCAAAAATTTATTTTGAGAAAAATTCTGTACAGTATTTACAAAAAATGCAGGATATCTCTAGAGTATTTATCGTAACAGATCCATACATGGTTAAATTTGGATATGTGGATAAATTACTTTATAACTTAAGAAAACGTTCAAATCTAGTGCAAGTAGAAGTGTTCTCTGATGTTGAGCCAGATCCATCTATTGAAACAGTTGTTAGAGGAACAGAGATGATGGCTAAATTCCAACCAGACTGCATTATCGCACTTGGTGGTGGATCTCCAATGGATGCAGCAAAAGGTATGTGGTTATTCTATGAGCATCCAGATGAAGAGTTCTTCGGATTAAAGCAAAAATTCTTAGATATCCGTAAAAGGGTTTATAAATATCCATCATTAGGTGGTAAAGCTAAATTTGTTGCTATTCCAACTACTTCTGGTACAGGATCCGAAGTAACATCTTTTGCGGTAATTACAGATAAAGAACAAAACATTAAATATCCTTTAGCTGATTATGAATTAACACCAGATGTAGCTATCATCGATCCTCAATTTGTTATGACAGTACCGCCTGCTGTAACGGCAGATACAGGAATGGACGTATTAACACATGCTGTGGAAGCATATGTATCTAATATGGCAAATGACTATACAGATGCATTAGCGGTGAAAGCAGTTCAATTAATCTTTGAATATTTACCAAGAGCATATAGAAATGGAAATGACGAAGAGGCACGCGAAAAAGTGCATAATGCATCTACAATAGCTGGTATGGCATTCGCAAATGCATTCTTAGGAATTAATCATAGCTTGGCACATAAATTAGGTGCCGAATTCCATATCGCACATGGTCGTTCAAATGCCATCTTATTGCCACATGTTATTCGCTATAATGCAGAGAAACCGAAAAAATTCATGGCATTCCCTAAATACGAATACTTTAAAGCAGATGAGCGCTATGCAGAGCTTGCAAGAATTCTAGGATTGCCAGCTAATACTGTGGAACAAGGAGTAGACAGCTTTGTCAAAGCAGTAATCAGACTTGGAAAAGAATTAAATATCCCAATGAGTATTGCAGCACAAGGTGTAGATCCAAAAGAATTCGAAGCAAAAGTAGATTATTTAGCAGATCGTGCTTTTGAAGATCAATGTACAACAGCTAACCCTAAATTACCATTAGTAACGGAATTAGCAGACATTTACAGAAAAGCTTTTAAAGGGGTTTAAAATCAAGTCAAAGAGCAAACAATTTGAGGCTGGGACATAAGTATTCCAGCTTAAAATAAACCTGAATGATTATACGAAGGTGCCAATGAAAGGTTCGTATAATCATTTGGGCTTTTTTATTCGTTTTAAAAAGGATGTTCCATGAAGTTTGTTGCTATTATCCGCAGCCTGAATACACTTCGCTTTCCGTGGGGCTCGCGCTGAGACGCGGTCTGCTTCCGCCTGCAGGGTCTCAGACTGTCTTGCTAATCCCCGTGGCGTCTACGTGTATTCAGGCTGCTCCGTTCTTCCAACTAATTTATTTTTTCTTTGGAAAACAATATTTTTTAGGAAATAGCCTTTAAAAACGAAGTGGAATGGAGCGGAGGACGGTCAACTCCTGCGGGAAGTAGAGGAAAGGCTGAGACCCCGCAGCGTAGCGAGGAGGGCACTGAAAAACCGATGATTTTTAAATCCTAAAAATCATCGGTAAATCTGTTTTCTAGTTTTTTATGTCTTATTTCCACATATCTCCATATATGAAAGGTGAATTTCCTAAATCCTTCAATTCCTCCCCTTATTTTTCGTTCATTAACTTTAGAATTCTTTTTAAATTCACCGCAAATATGGTGGTGGCCCCTTGAATCTGCATACCAAATAAACCCGAGGAAGTTGCTTTTTTCAACCCGTGTCTGTTCTTTAATTCATTATTTTTCGCTTCTATTTTATATCGTTCTTTTGCCATTTTTTTGAATTCTTCTGTCTTTTGGAATGCCTCTTGTTCCAAATGAGTATTGGATTTAATCGTAACGGAAAACGACTTTGTTTTCGCTCCTTCTTTATAACACCCATTTTTAAATGGACAAACTTTACACTTCTCAACATCAAAAAAATATTTTAGTTGCGGATTTCTGTTTTCATCTTTTTCTCGTTTCTTTTTTCCTTTTTTAATGGCTAAGTGACCAGCGGGACAGGCATACATATCGGCATCTTTGTTAAATTCAAATCCCGTCTTACGATGAGGTTGTCCATTGGTTATTACTGGGTGTAATTTTGAAACAAGCTGCATGTTATTTTCCTTGGTATATTCTAAATTTTCTTTTGCAGAATATGCTGTATCTCCTAAGATAGTTTCTACCTTCATTCCTGCTTCATTTGTCTTTTCCACTAGCTCTTTTAAATACTTTCCATCTCCTTGTTCTCCAGAGGTAATAACAGCGGCAGTCACAATACGTTCATCAGACATGGCAATATGCGTTTTATAGCCGTGAAAGGCATGGTCAGCGGATTTATAACCTGTTCTCGCATCTTCATCACTGGAATAAGACGACTGTTCCTGGAAATCTTCTATTATTTCCTTTAATCCATTTACTTTTTCACGTACAGCTGGAATGTGTACGACCTTTGCCTCCTGTTCTATTACTTCTACTAATGCGGAACAATAGGCAAGCTCCTTTTCTACTTCATTCGAAGTAGGTTTGGCCGGAAATTTTTCCTTTATCGATTCATCGAACGAATAAATTAACTTTCGTACTTTTTTGGCTTTCTCTTGTAAATATTCTTTCGGTGATTTATTTCGATAACGGGAAAGGGTATGGGTGGCGTCTACGATAATCGTTTTACTCGTGATTATCTTCTTTTCCACTGCGATTTCTACTGTTTTCCCAATTAATAAGTCTAATAAAGCAATATCTTGAAGCCGCATTCTCCGAAATTTCGTTAGGGAGCTTGGATTGATCACTGGATCTTCTGGAGCCATATCTAAAAAATATTTAAAGGACATATCATACTTAGAACGTTCCACCACATCGATATCGGATAAATCAAAGATTACCTTTAAGAGTAGGTATTTAAACATACGGATTGGTGGGATAGCGTTTCTTCCATTATCCAAACAATACTTGGATGTTAGTTCCTCCAGGATAAAGGAAAAGTCAACCAAATCATTTATTTGGCGAAGCATGTTATCTTTCGGAACAACTAAATCGTAGATAAACATATATGGACTTAAGTTTAATGTCTCTTGTTTTTCAAGCATAAAATACTCCCCACCAACGTTTTTTTCCATTATATAAGAAAAAGGGGGAATATGGGGAGAAATTCCGCATATTCCCCCTTTTTTTGGGAGTTTTTCCAAATTAAATAAGAATTTAATTATTTGAAAGCGAATATTAAGTTGGTTTGGAGAGGTGACCGCTTGACTCCTATGGGAGCAGCGAGAAAGTCCGAGACCCTGCAGGAGCGTAGCGACGAAGCGGCTCGGCGCTCGCCCCAATGAGTCATGTGGTCACCTCGGAAAACAATTTACACATCTAAGTTTAAAAGGCGGTTACGACCAATCATCAATAGCTATCAGTTTTTCAGTGGTCTCGCAGCGAGGAGGCTCAGCTTCCTCCCCGCGGAAAGGGAGTGTCCGTAGCGCAATGGAACGAATTGGTTTTTACACTTGAATATATTTAAAACCATAAATAACTAATATGAAAAAGTAGCTTTATTTAAGAGCTAAATTAGAGATTGTTCGTCTTTAAAGATTAGTTATATAGATTTGTCCCAGCCTCTTATATTCAATTGGCTAAGCCTGTAATTTTCAAAGATGTCTTACGTAAATCAATATAGGAGTCCTCTTGACGAACAAGCGGGAGATGTGGTTCATTTTGATGGATAAAGATAATTTCTGCTGTTTCGTTATTGGATAAAGTAACCTTTTTAAAGAGTTGCTTTCTCATAATAAAATTTGTAAATGGAATGACAATGGCAGGATTTAATGCATTTCCATATGATTCATTCACTAATTCATTGATCGCTTCAAAGTAGGTTTTCTTTTCTTTATGGGTGTGTGAGGAACACATGCTATTAAACATGTCTGCAACCGAAACAATTTGAACTAAGAATGGAATATCCTTTTCTGTTCGATGAGATGGATAGCCTTTTCCATTTATTTTTTCATGATGCAATAGAGCAGTTCTCGATATTAATATATCTAATTGAGAAATCTGAAATAAAATACTTTTTCCATAGATTGTATGTTTTTGAATTTCCTTATATTCTTTTTGCGTTAAGCGATCTTGCGCTTGTAAAATGGATGGATCAACTTTTAGCATGCCGATATCATGGAATAGTCCCATTTGGCTTAGGAGGTAACATTCCTTCCTAGCTAATCCTAAAACCTTGCCTATGATTGCTGAAATAATTCCAACATTAATACTATGCTGATAAATATAATTCTCAGGTTCTACTTCCTTATGGATAATATCTAAAATTGCTAATTCTTGAAGGGAAAAATCAATTGCTTTTTCATAGGTATGAAGAAGTCTATCCACATTATCATTTTGCTGTTCGATAATGGAATGGAAGGTTTCTTTCACTTCATCTATTAAAGTAGAAAATTCTTTATTTTCGGAGGAAAGAGAGGCTTCTTCAGTCGGATTAATCACATCAAATGGATTTACCTGATGTTTTGTGAGTAATTCAACATGTTTTTTCGTAAGAGTGGAGCCTTTTTTGAGTAGAAATAAACCTTCAATGGAGTTAGAATAAACATCTTCTTTTATTCGATATCCGGTAATATCAGCAGTTACTTTTTCCATGTCTTTTGTCTCCTTTAATTCATGCTATTTTGCTACGTCACATCCCCTTATTAGTAAATATTACCTTACCTCCAGCAAGGATAAAACAGACTTTATGACCAGTTGGAATAATCCTAAATACCTATTTTAGTAGAAATTACTAGGGACTAAGGTCTTTAGCAATGTTTTCCTATTATAATTACTATATATTTAACCGAAAAGAATAGAAGAAATTGGGCATTTTTAGTAGATTCAAAGAGAGGGGAATACACAAATGGATAGAAATCAGCTGAAAGAAAGCAATACATATTATGTACATAATAAAAAAGAATATCAAAAACATTTAGATTTTATCCATAATGAATTGATAAAGTTTCCTACCATAAATATACCTAATCAACATAAAGTAATTAAAAATCAGGATTTGGAAGATTGGATAGTAGAAAAACTAAGTCCAAAAGACATTGCAGAAATTATCTTTTTATTAGAAAACGCCAAAAAAAGAGCATCCTCTCTGGAATCAATTTTTCAAGTAATTGCAACAAGTTTATTACAAAATTCATAAAGAAATTATCTATTCTCGTCTTACTATCACAAGGCTTCTCACTTGTTTCACTATGGTGACAACTATATAATAATAGATATTTATTTTAAATGCCTTTAATTGATTCCAAAAACAAGTAGGGAATTGACTAAAAAAGTTGTGGATACTTCCATTACTCTAAATGGGAAAACGATTGTATAGATGAGTGAGGAAGGTTTGTTTCTTGTATTAGGAGGAGAAAATAGTTGGAACAATGTATGAAAAGCCTATATACCTATTTATATGATCATCTTGTAGACATGCGTGAGGAATGGCTGAGCACAATAGAGAATAGTACATCTAATTATTATTCAATCAATAAATCCTCAGACAGTATGGAAGAACTAGTTACAGCACACCAAATACTCTTAGAAAATGTAATTAAGGTATTTATTGAGGAAGAGGAAGTATATTCAGCCAATATTTCTAAATGGGCTGTTAAAGTTGCGGAAAAGCGGGCAAAAGATTTGGTTCCTATTCTGGAATCGATTGAACAGCTTAACACAGTTAAAGAAATTCTTTTATCATATGTTGAAAAATTTTCTGCAGAAACTACTGATCAATTAACGATAACGACACTGTTTGAATGGATACGATTAGTACAATATGCATTTGATCTATTTGTAAATATCTTTATTGGCTCTTATGATGAATACAAATTTCAGCAATTGACAGCACAGCAAGAAACCATTTATGAATTAAGCAGTCCAGTGATTCCCATAACAAAGGGGATTGGGGTGCTTCCATTAATTGGAGATATTGATACAAAGAGGGCACAATTAATCATGGAAAATACTTTGAAGGAATGCAATGAAAAACGCTTTAATCATTTATTCATTGATTTATCAGGAGTACCTCTTATTGATACAATGGTTGCACATCAAATTTTTCATGTTATACATGCACTGCGTTTAATTGGTGTAAAAGGGTATCTTTCTGGATTAAGGCCAGAGGTGGCGCAAACAGCCATACAATTAGGTGTAGACTTTAGCCAAATTCCGATATTTAATAATTTAGCAAGTGCTCTTGAAAGATTTGGGTTAATGGTTAATGAAACGAAATTTGTTTAAATAGAGGTGTATGTAGATGGGGAAATATCTAGCTGCACTATTTTTTCCATGCTTATTAGTAATACTTTTTTCAAAAGCTACCTATTATCCAATTATTGGATTAATATTAACTGTCGCCTTAATTGCTGCTTCTGTGTATAAAGGATATACTGATACATTTCTATTAATTGTTGTGGATGCATTTTCTATGACGATTGGATATATGATTAGCAGAAGATGGAAAGAGAAAGTAGCGAATAAATAATGTTTAGGCTACATTTCAAAAAGTATTAAAAAAGAATAGAAAAGAAGAATGACTAAACGATTTTACGTCGATAAAGATGATAGGTATTTTCGTATAGTCATTTTTTTTTTTTGAAATTTAGTATCCATAGAAAAATTGCTGATGAAATAAATAGAATGTTTGTTCTCTTTTTTGTGGTTTGAAATAGGTGGTTTGTGGTAGAATGGTGATATGTTGATTACATAAGTAGGAAATTATAAAAAAAAGACTTTAATACGAACGTCGAATTTTGAAATTTTGTTTATTTTAAAAGCCTCCTGGTACCCGCATAAATCCTATAACGGTGAGACCCCGCATTCCCTTACTTTCCTCTGGGAGAATGTAAGTATATGGAGTGAAATGGAATGAACAAGTTTTTTGTGTTTAACTCTATAAAACAACAAAGGTTATGAAAATAGCTTGTAATAGATATGCCTAAACATAAAGGACCAACGGACGTATGAATAAAAAGAAGTGCATATAGATCGGAGGATGGTTTAGTGAATCATGATTTTGAATTAGTTTCAAAGTATACGCCTCAAGGAGATCAGCCGGGAGCAATAAAAAAACTAGTATCAGGAATTAAAGAAGGCGAAAAAATTCAGACATTGCTAGGGGCGACTGGGACTGGTAAAACCTTTACAATTAGCAATGTTATTAAAGAAGTAAAGAAGCCAACGTTAATCATTGCTCACAATAAAACACTAGCTGGCCAATTATATAGTGAATTTAAAGAGTTTTTCCCAAATAATGCAGTAGAGTATTTTGTCAGCTATTATGATTACTATCAACCAGAAGCATATGTCCCGCAAACGGATACGTTTATCGAAAAGGATGCCAGCATCAATGATGAAATTGATAAGCTTCGCCATTCTGCAACATCTTCCTTGTTTGAAAGAGATGACGTTATTATAATTGCCAGTGTTTCTTGTATTTACGGTTTAGGTTCTCCAGAGGAATATCGAGAAATGGTTGTTTCCTTAAGGACTGGTATGGAATTAGAAAGAAATCAACTGCTTCGTAAACTAGTTGATATCCAATATGATCGAAATGATATCGATTTTAAACGGGGGACTTTCCGTGTTCGTGGAGATGTTGTTGAAATTTTCCCCGCTTCTCGTGATGAACATTGTATTAGAGTAGAATTTTTTGGAGATGAAATTGATCGGATTCGTGAAGTAGATGCATTAACTGGCGAAATATTAGGAGAACGGAATCATATTGCCATCTTTCCTGCTTCTCACTTCGTAACAAGAGAAGAGAAAATGAAAGTGGCGATTGAGAACATTGAAAAGGAATTAGAAGAACAATTAGAAAAACTAAGGGAAAATAATAAATTATTAGAGGCACAACGTTTGGAACAGCGCTCTCGCTATGATCTTGAGATGATGAGAGAGATGGGGTTCTGTTCGGGAATAGAAAACTATTCAAGACATTTAACATTAAGACCTCCTGGCTCAACACCTTACACTTTATTGGATTATTTTCCAAAAGATTTTCTTCTTGTCATTGACGAATCACATGTTACACTTCCGCAAATTAGAGGAATGTATAATGGGGACCAGGCAAGGAAAAGTGTGCTAGTAGAGCATGGCTTTCGCTTGCCATCTGCACTTGATAATCGCCCGTTAACCTTTGGAGAATTTGAACAGCATATAAATCAAATGATCTGTGTTTCTGCAACGCCTGGTCCGTATGAAATGGAGCATACGCCGGTAATGATCGAACAAATCATTCGGCCAACTGGATTACTTGATCCAACTATTGACGTTCGTCCAATTGAAGGACAGATTGATGATCTAATTGCTGAGATTCATGAAAGAATTAAACGGAATGAGCGGGTGCTGGTAACGACGCTTACGAAAAAAATGTCAGAGGATTTAACGGATTATCTGAAAGAAATCGGCATTAAAGTACAATATTTACATTCTGAGGTGAAAACGTTAGAACGGATTGAAATCATTCGAGAATTACGTCTCGGCAAATATGATGTTCTCGTAGGGATTAACTTATTACGGGAAGGATTGGATATTCCAGAAGTATCATTAGTCACTATTTTAGATGCTGATAAGGAAGGGTTCCTTCGTTCGGAACGATCTTTAATTCAAACAATCGGACGTGCAGCAAGAAATTCGAATGGGCATGTTATTATGTATGCAGATAAGATGACGCATTCAATGGAAGTAGCAATAAGTGAAACGAAAAGACGGAGAGAAATCCAAGAGAAATATAATGAAGAACATGGTATTACTCCGCAAACGATTCAAAAAGGTATTCGAGATTCCATTCGTGCTACGCAAGCAGCAGAAGAACCAGAAGAATATGCAACTTCTGTTAAACTTGATAAATTGACGAAAAAGGAAAAAGAGGCAATGATTGCCCAAATGGAGAACGAAATGAAGGAAGCAGCAAAAGCTCTGAATTTCGAAAGAGCTGCAGAGCTTCGCGATTTATTGCTTGAATTAAAGGCGGAGGGGTGAGCAAAAAATGGCAATGGATAAACTTATTGTAAAAGGTGCAAGAGCAAATAATTTAAAAAATATTGATATAACTATTCCAAGAGATCAATTAGTAGTCATAACTGGTTTATCTGGTTCCGGGAAATCTTCTCTCGCTTTTGATACCATTTATGCAGAAGGACAAAGAAGATATGTTGAATCTTTATCCGCATACGCGCGACAGTTTTTAGGGCAAATGGATAAGCCAGATGTAGATTCGATTGAAGGACTGTCCCCTGCTATTTCCATCGACCAGAAAACAACTAGCCGAAATCCACGCTCTACAGTTGGAACAGTAACTGAAATCTATGATTACTTAAGACTATTATTTGCAAGAGTAGGAAGACCAACTTGCCCAGAGCATGGAATTGAAATATCTTCCCAGACAATTGAACAGATGGTTGATCGCATTCTAGAATATACTGAAAGAACTAGACTTCAAGTGCTCGCTCCGGTTGTATCAGGGAGGAAGGGATCCCATGTAAAAGTGCTGGAAGATGTGAAAAAGCAGGGATATGTTCGATTACGAATCGATGGAGAAATGTTTGAAATTGGTGATGATATTTCCTTAGATAAAAATAAGAAACATAATATAGAAGTAGTAATTGATCGCCTTGTAGTGAAAGAAGGGATTGCTGCAAGACTGGCAGATTCCCTTGAATCCGCATTACAATTTGGGAATGGAAAAGTGATTATCGATGTAATTGGGGAGGAAGAATTGCTTTTTAGCGAGCATCATGCTTGTCCGATTTGCGGATTCTCTATTGGGGAATTAGAGCCAAGACTGTTTTCCTTCAATAGTCCATTTGGAGCTTGTCCTGATTGTGATGGTCTCGGAAATAAACTAGTAGTAGATGTTGATTTAGTCATTCCTAATTGGGATTTGACTCTAAAAGATAATGCGATTGCTCCATGGGAATCTATTAGTTCTCAATACTATCCTCAGCTCCTTGAAAGTGTATGCAACCATTATGGCATTGATATGAACATACCCGTAAAGGATATTCCTAAAAATCTAATAGATAAGATTCTTTATGGATCAGGCAAAGAATATATTCACTTTCGATATGAAAATGACTTTGGCCAAGTTAGAGAAAATGATATTCAGTTTGAAGGTGTTATAAGAAATATCGAAAGAAGATTTAAGGAAACAAGCTCTGATTATATTCGAGAGCAAATGCAAAAATACATGGCTGAACAGCCTTGTCGTACATGTAAAGGCTATCGGTTAAAGAAAGAAGCATTAGCAGTATTAATTAATGGCCAGCATATAGGAAAAATCACGGAAAAATCAGTTGTTGAGTGCTATCAATTTATGGAGCAGGTTGATTTAACTGAAAAGGAAAAACAAATTGCGAACTTGATTCTTAGGGAAATAAAAGAGAGAGTCGGATTTTTAATAAATGTTGGTTTAGATTATCTGACTTTAAGTAGAGCAGCGGGAACTCTATCTGGAGGCGAAGCGCAAAGAATTCGTTTGGCAACACAAATTGGATCAAGACTTACAGGCGTACTTTACATCTTAGATGAACCTTCTATCGGTCTTCATCAAAGAGACAATGATAAATTAATTGATACATTAAGACAAATGAGAGACATCGGAAATACATTGATTGTTGTAGAGCATGATGAAGATACAATGATGGCAGCAGATTATTTAATCGATGTTGGTCCTGGTGCGGGCGTACATGGAGGAGAAATTATTTCTGTCGGAACACCAGATGAAGTAATGAAGGATCCTCAATCAATAACAGGTCAATATTTATCTGGAAAAAAATTCATTCCACTTCCATTAGAGAGAAAACAAAGTGATGGTAGATTTATTGAAATAACTGGGGCGAAAGAAAATAATTTAAAAAATGTAAATGTAAAAATCCCCCTTGGAATGTTTATCGCCGTCACTGGTGTTTCAGGGTCTGGAAAAAGTACGTTAATTAACGAGATTCTTCATAAAGGCTTAGCACAAAAGCTGAATCGCGCAAAAGCAAAGCCAGGCCAGCATAAAGAAATTAAAGGAATCGACCAGTTAGAAAAAGTTATTGATATTGATCAGTCTCCAATTGGACGAACTCCAAGATCAAATCCTGCGACTTACACTGGAGTGTTTGATGATATTCGGGATGTTTTTGCGACGACTAATGAAGCTAAAGTACGTGGATATAAAAAAGGACGCTTTAGTTTTAATGTAAAGGGCGGAAGATGTGAGGCTTGTCGTGGAGATGGAATCATAAAAATTGAAATGCATTTCCTTCCAGATGTGTATGTTCCATGTGAAGTATGCCATGGAAAACGATACAATAGAGAAACATTGGAAGTAAAATATAAAGGGAAAAACATTTCAGATGTCTTGGAAATGACAGTAGAAGATGGAGTAGCTTTCTTTGAAAATATCCCTAAGATTCATCGCAAGCTTCAAACAATTGTTGATGTTGGCTTAGGTTATATTAAACTCGGACAGCCAGCAACTACTTTATCAGGTGGGGAAGCGCAAAGGGTCAAATTAGCATCTGAATTACACCGCCGTTCTACTGGCAAGTCCTTTTATATTTTAGATGAGCCGACGACAGGCTTACATGTTGATGATATTTCAAGATTATTGATCGTGCTTCAAAGATTAGTCGAAAATGGCGATACAGTACTCGTTATTGAACATAATCTGGATGTAATAAAGACTGCAGATTATATTATCGACTTAGGTCCAGAAGGCGGAGATAAAGGTGGTACTATTTTAGGAACAGGTACGCCAGAAGACATTGCAGACCTTAAAGGATCCTATACGGGGAAATATTTAAGGCCAATCTTGGAGAGAGATCGACTAAGAATGAAGAATCATATAGAAGAAGCAGAAAAGATTGCTACAACTTAATATAGGATAAAGGGATGGGGACAGTAGAAGAGTCGATTAGTTTATAGCAAAGCAGACTTCCTATAAAATGGCCCTGTCCCTTTTTTATTTCTTCCACAGAATTCTTCTGAAATGAAAAATAATGACATAAAATAAAAAAGATTATTAGCTTTAAGTAAATAGATAAATAAAAGGATTGAAACTTTTCGGAGGGATAATTCGTATTAGAATGAAGAGATGATAATTTTGAATGCTAATGGTTGATATCCAGAATTAATTAGAGTAGACATCAACGGACTCTATTGCAAAAAAATGAAATTATTATGCAAACAGCATTTTTATCACAATTTTAATTGTAATTTCCATCATTAATCTTAAATAATATCTTAAAAATACAGCCAATCATTTCATAATTCACAGAGTATCATTAAAAACCGTTTTGTAGTTTATGGCTAAGCATTAGCAAATTATTTTTAAATGTTGAAAACAGAATAAAACAGTTTAGTTAATTTTGAGGAGGATTTTAAGTGGCTGACGAGAGAAAACGAATTTTAGAGTTAGTTGAAAGTGGAAAATTGACAGTGGATGAAGCATTAAAGCTAATGGAAAAGGTTGATGAAGTAAGTGAGAAGAAATCCTTAAATGAAGAAGAAAAGAAGATATTAGAAGATTTTCATGAAGAAGCAAAGTTCCATGAAAAAAAGAAAGAAACAAATTCAAATTATGGATTTAACTTTCAAGCAGCAAAAGATAAACTTTTTGATTTTGTTGATACAACGATAAAGAAGGTAAAAGAAGTAGACCTTGATTTGAACTTTGGTCATTTTGAAGAAGTTTCTCACATATTTCAGTACAATAATATTTCACCAAAGAAACTGGATATTGATATTCCTAATGGAGAAGTTGAGCTCATTCCATGGGATCAAGAAGAAGTTAGTATTGAGTGTAAAGCAAAGGTATATAGAGTTAATTCTTTGGAAGAAGCAAAAAAGGTGTTTTTAAAGGAAATACAAGTGATTGTAGATGATGAACAATTAGTAGTCAAAACAAATCATAAATGGATGAAGGTAAAAACTCAAGTTTATGTTCCTAAAAAGTCCTATGAATCAACCATCATTCGCTTATTTAATGGACCGATTACAACATTTGATATAAAGGCGGAAAAATTGTATGCTAAAACGGCTAATGGTAAAATAACGCTAAATGCAGGTGAAAATACAAAAGTAGAAGCAGATGCAGCGAATGGCAGTATAAAAGTTGATAAAGGAAACATCCAGAAACTTGATGCAGAAACGATTAATGGTTCGATTGCAGTGGATGGGTACTTTAATAAAGTGGATTTACAATCCTTTAATGGAAGTATTTCATGTACAAATCATGCCGAAAATTGTGAAGTTTTAGAGTTCCAAGGGACTACAGGGAGTATTGAGGTAAGCTTGCCAGAAGCATTAGCCGTTAGTGGTGTATTAAAAACGAATTTTGGCGGCTTTAATGTAGAGTTAGAGGGTATTCAAATAATTGAAGAGAAAAGTGAAGTACTTCAAAAAACGTTACAATTTAAATCAATACAATCAAGTGATCATCATACAAAAATGGAAGCAAACACAAAAACTGGATCGATAAAGGTTAAAAAAATTGAAAAAGCAGGCAATTAATTTTATAGGAAAAACCGATAATTAATTAATCGATAGTTGATATAGAGAATAAAAGAATGTGCGAATGCTAATTATATCACTTATCGTATTTTTACCACTCTTAACGGTCAGTACCATTACCTCCTATCGACTGAGAAGAATTCATGGGAGAAAGGCGGGAAATCAACTGTCCGTAAAGGTCCGATTGGTTCAACTAACCATCAGTGGGGAAGTTTCTTTATCGGTTTTTACTATGCAGAATGAGGAGCAATAAGAATGAGATGGATAATAGGGATATTAATTAATGCTATCTTCTTTGTGGCATTAGCCGGTTTATTTCAGGATTACTTTTATTTATCAGGAATCGGTGCTGCAATTGGTGCTAGTGCCGTTTTATCTCTGCTAAATATTATTGTAAAACCAGTTTTAATATTATTGACATTACCTGTGACAATATTATCGCTAGGACTATTTTTATTTGTCATTAATGCGATCACACTGTCATTAACAGACAGATTGATGGGGAGCAGTTTTGAAATATCAAGTTTTAGTATGTGCTTACTTTTTAGCATTTTCCTATCGATTTGTAATATAATTGTTCAAAATACTGTCCTTCGTGGAGAAAAAAGGTAAACGCTGCTAAGTAAAGGGGGAAAACTATTTTCCTGCTTTATTGGCAGTTTTTTTATGTTCCAAATTAATGAATGGGAAGTAGATTTAATCTGCAGATATTAGCACATTCATTATGAAAACAGCCATAATAATGGACATTATTGGCTTCATAATAGCATAACTGCTACCCATTTCCACTAACAGTATGTAAACGAGGACCTATAAGTAGTCTTGTTTTCCTAATATTTTGATTGAATTCTGGCATATATTTATCTTTTAATGCTAAAATAAAGTGAATATGGAATTCTAAATAATGACTAAAATTAAACAGTTTTGTTCTGTTTATAAAACGAACAGCAAAGACCTTTAAAGGAGGAGCTTCATGGCGGCAAAAGTATTAATAAAAGATGTTATTGAAGAGTTTGATTTAGAAATTGTAAGTGGAGAAGAAGGAATTAATCGACCGATTACGGTTAGTGATATATCAAGACCTGGTTTAGAAATGGCAGGTTACTTTAACTACTATCCAGCTGAGCGTGTTCAGTTGCTAGGAAAGACAGAGCTTACATTTGCTCAACGTTTAAGTGATGAAGATCGAGCAAATCGATTAACAAAATTATGTAGTGATACAACTCCAGGTATTATCATCACTCGTAATATGGAAGTGCCACCACAGTTAATAGAGGCATCTGAAGAGCTGGCTGTACCAGTATTGCGGTCCAAGCATAAAACATCACTTTTTTCTAGTAGACTTACAAATTTCCTGGAAAGAAAACTTGCACCTACTACAGCGGTTCATGGTGTCCTCGTTGACATCTATGGCGTAGGGGTTTTAATTACGGGGAAAAGTGGTGTTGGTAAAAGTGAAACAGCACTTGAGCTTGTTAAGCGTGGTCATCGATTAGTTGCTGATGATTGTGTGGAGATTAGGCAAGAAGATGAGAATTTAATTGTTGGAAGTTCACCAGAGCTAATTGAGCATCTATTGGAAATTCGCGGATTAGGAATTATAAATGTCATGACTTTATTTGGAGCTGGTGCTGTACGCACACATAAGAAAATCTCCTTGGTTATGTCATTGGAATTATGGGAGCAGAACAAGCAATATGACCGTTTAGGGCTAGACGAAGAGAAAATGAAAATAATTGATACGGAAGTAACAAAGCTTACGATTCCAGTCCGTCCAGGTCGAAACTTAGCTGTCATTATTGAAGTAGCAGCAATGAATTTCCGATTAAAACGAATGGGTGTAAATGCAGCAGAACAGTTTACCAATAAATTGAATAATGTTATTTCTGACGAAAAAAATTAAAGAAATGTAACTAAAGGAATGAATGGTAAAGTGAAAATACACTTTTTTCTCAAGCCTTTAAAAGAAACACATGGGAAATAGGAGGAAATCTGATGGAAGATATACAACCAATCGATCCAATTGCTTTTTCATTAGGACCAATTGATGTCAGATGGTATGGACTTATTATCGGTTCTGGATTAATTCTTGCTCTTATTATTGCAATGAGAGAAGGAAATAGAAGAGGACTAGGAAAGGATGACTTTCCAGATTTAATGTTATGGGCTATTCCAATCTCTATTATATGTGCGAGAATTTATTATGTCATCTTTGAATGGAGCTATTATAAAGATCACCTTGGTGATATTCCAAAAATTTGGAATGGAGGTATCGCTATTCATGGTGCCTTAATTGGAGCTGTTGTCACTACCTATATTTTTACAAAGAAAAAGGGAATTCCTTTCTGGAAAATAATTGATATAGCAGCGCCAAGTCTTATCCTTGGACAAGCAATTGGCCGCTGGGGCAACTTTATGAATCAAGAAGCACATGGTGGGGAAGTAACACGTTCCTTCTTAGAAGGACTTCGTTTGCCGACCTTTATTATTGATCAGATGTATATTAACGGAACTTACTACCATCCTACTTTTTTATATGAATCATTATGGAATATAATTGGATTCGTGATTTTACTAGCTTTACGTAAAGTTAATTTACGAAGAGGAGAAATATTCTTATCCTATGTCATTTGGTATTCGATTGGAAGATTCTTTATAGAAGGCATGAGAACAGATAGCCTAATGATTGGCGATTTACGAATGGCTCAATTAATTTCTTTAGCTTTAATTGTATTATCAGTTGTCACCATTATTTATAGAAGAAAAGCTGGATTTGCAAGTGAGCGTTATTTAGATACAAATGGTTAATGATAGAAAGGGATGTTCAGGTTGACTGGAAAAATTAATACTGCATTATTTGATTTAGATGGAACACTTATTAATACAAATGAATTAATAATTTCCTCTTATTTACATACATTAAATCATTATTACCCAGGAAAATATGGCAGAGAAGATGTAATTCCATTTATGGGTCCACCGTTATTAGAAACATTTGAATCCATTGATAAATTACGTGCACAGGAAATGATGACAATGTATCGTGCCTATAATATCGAGAATCATGATAATATTGTTACGATATTTGATGGTGTATATGATGCAATCAAGGAACTGAAGGAAAGAGGCTTTAAACTTGCGATTGTATCAACAAAGCTTTCTGATGTGGTAGAAATGGGCTTGAAATTAACAAAATTAGATGCGTTTTTTGACGTAGTAGTTGCATTGGACCATGTAAAAAAGGCAAAGCCAGATCCGGAGCCAGTTCTTCTTGCTCTCGAGAAATTGAAGGCATCACCAGCTGAAGCAATAATGGTTGGAGATAATAAACATGATATATTGTCAGGAAAAAATGCAGGTACCTTAACTGCTGGGGTTGCTTGGACATTAAAAGGAAAGGCATTCTTGCAGGAATATCATCCTGACTATATTTTTGATAATATGAAGGATATCCTTTCTATTCCAGAAGTTCAAACATCATGAGAAAGACAACAAGATATCCAGTTAGCGGACCGAATTCTTTATGGCATGTATATAAGACTGTGCCTTTTTTAAAGGTAATTAAGAATTTTATGGTTATCCAAACAGCAAGATATATGCCTTTTTTGAAAGTAAAGAACTGGATGTACCGCAAGCTTTTAAAAATGAAGGTAGGAGAACATACTTCCTTTGCTTTAATGGTAATGCTTGATATTATGTTTCCTGAAAAAATCAAAGTCGGAAAGAATAGTGTGATAGGGTACAATACAACGATTCTCGCCCATGAATATTTAATTGACGAATACAGACTGGGGGAGATTGAAATAGGCGATGAAGTAATGATTGGTGCCAATTCAACGATTCTTCCTGGCGTGAAAATTGGAGATCATGCAATTGTTTCAGCAGGTACACTTGTCCATAAGGATGTTCCTGCAGGAAGCTTTGTTGGTGGAAATCCAATGCAAGTTATTTATACAGCAGAACAAATGGAAGAGCGCAGAAAAAACGAACCTTCTTATGTATTAGATGAATAAATAGAAGATAGCCTATCTGTCCGTTATTCCAAGATTGATAATCTTTGGAGTAACGAATAGATAGGTTTTTTTAAAAATGTCAGAATTAATAAAAAATAGAAAGATTAAGCGAATTTTCTTTTAAATGCAACTTTTCCCTTGACCTAAGATACGACGAAGAGTACACTAAAAACAACTCTTTAATTTGGTAGTATATTAGCGAACTAAAGCATTTGGAATTTTAAAACATGAGGTGTAGTGATGAGTAGCTTATTTATGTTTGAAAAGCCATTAGGCATGAGAGATACATTACCAGCCATATATGAAAGAAAATATAAAGTAAAACAATCGATGGACACAGAGATTAAGAAATGGGGATACCAATTTATTGAAACCCCAACATTGGAATATTATGAAACAGTCGGAACGGCGTCTGCTATTTTAGATCAGCAACTTTTTAAATTATTAGATCAGCAAGGACATACACTAGTCCTTCGTCCAGATATGACAGCCCCAATAGCGAGGGTAGCAGCTTCTAAACTTCTAACAGAAGACTTGCCATTGCGACTTGCCTATAATGCCTCTGTTTTTCGAGCACAGCAGCGAGAGGGTGGAAGGCCAGCTGAATTTGAGCAAATCGGGGTTGAATATATCGGTGATAAAACAATTAGTGCCGATGGGGAAGGGATTTCTTTACTCGTTTCTACTCTTCAACAAGCAGGCGTGAAGGAGTATCAAGTTTCAGTAGGACATATTGGCTTTGTGCAGTCCTTCTTTCAACAAATCCTGGGAACGAAAGAAAGAGCAGAGAGTCTAACGAAATATTTGTATGAAAAAAATTATGTGGGGTATCGCCAGCATGTGGAAAAGCTTTCTTTATCGAGCATTGATAAGCAGCGATTAAATGATTTCTTGCAGCTTAGAGGCGGAGAAGAAGTGATTGAACTTGCTTATCAATTGATTGAAGGCGGTCAAGGGGCGAAAGCAATTGACGACTTAAAGCAGCTTTGGGAAATCCTTGTTGATTATGAAGTGGCAGATAGAGTGACATTTGATTTATCCCTTGTTAGTCATATGAGCTACTATACTGGGATTGTGTATGAAGTATATGCTGAGGGTGTAGGTTTTCATATCGGCAGTGGTGGCCGCTATGATTTATTATTAGAGAAATTCGGAAAAAGAACGGGAGCAACTGGTTTTGCTATTCGAGTTGACCGATTATTAGAAGCACTTGGGAAAGTGGAAAAAACAGCAACAATAGAGTGTATTTTATTTAGTAATGAGCGCAGAAAAGAAGCTTTCCAATTGGCTCAGGAGAAGAGGAAAGCAGGAATCCATGTCATTACGCAAGATATTAATGGGGTAAAAGATGTAGATGCTTGTACGAAGCAATACAGTGAAATTACGCTATTAGTTGGGAAAAAAGGAATGGAGGTTGTCAAATGAACGATATGCTAACTATCGCCATGCCAAAGGGAAGGATATTCGAAGAGGCGGCTGACTTATTAAGAGATGCAGGCTTTCGTTTACCTGCTGAATTTGATGACTCCCGGAAATTAATCATTGATGTAGAAGAAGAAAACTTCCGCTTTATCTTGGCAAAACCAATGGATGTACCAACTTATGTGGAGCATGGCGTAGCCGATTTAGGGATTGCTGGGAAAGATGTCATGCTGGAAGAAGAAAGAGATGTATATGAACTGCTAGACCTACATATTAGTGCCTGCTATTTGGCAGTGGCGGGTCTTCCAAATACAGAGCTTAATGAAATCGCGCCAAGGATTGCGACAAAGTATCCGAATGTAGCAGCTGCTTATTTTCGGGAGCAAGGGTCTCAAGTAGAAATCATTAAGCTGAATGGTTCGATTGAGCTTGCGCCTATTATTGGGTTGACGGACCGAATTGTTGATATTGTTTCAACAGGAAAAACATTGGTAGAAAATGGACTAGTAGAATACGAAAGAATAGTAGATATTACTTCAAGATTAATTGTAAATCCTGCAAGCTATCGATTGAAGGATTTACGAATTGGTGAATTAGTTGCAAGGCTTCAACAAGTCGTAAATACGAAGCTATTATCGAAATAAAGGGAAAGGGGATTTCGAGATGAGGATTGTGAAAGATATAGAGAATATTAGCTTAAAACGTTCTGTTGATGCTGGAACAGTAGAGCAGAGAAAAGCCGTTATCGACATAATGGAAAACGTAAAAAGAAATGGTGATCAAGCATTAATCGAATATACAAAAAAATGGGATGGAGCAAATCTATCAAGTCTTCTTGTAAGGGAAGAAGAGATTGCGGTTGCCTACGATAATGTTGAAAAGGATATGATTTCTATTATCAAGGAGGCAGCTGCAAACATTAAAGATTACCATCAAAAGCAGCTAAAAACTTCATGGAGTTTCACACAAGAAAATGGATCAATCCTTGGTCAAAGAATTCTGCCTTTAGATTCAGTTGGTGTATATGTGCCAGGCGGAACGGCAGCCTATCCTTCATCTGTATTAATGAATGTAATTCCAGCAATTGTTGCAGGAGTGAATCGGATTGTAATGGTATCTCCACCAAGTGAAAACGGAACACTTCCTCCTGCAGTACTAGTAGCAGCAGATATTGCAGGAGTTAAGGAAATTTATAAAGTGGGAGGAGCACAGGGGATTGCTGCTTTAGCCTATGGAACAGAATCGATTGAAAAGGTCGATAAAATTGTTGGTCCTGGGAATATCTTTGTAGCCCTTGCAAAACGAGAAGTTTTTGGAGATGTTGCCATTGATATGATTGCTGGTCCAAGTGAAATTGCGATAATAGCAGATGAAACGGCCAGAGCAAAAGAAATAGCAGCAGATTTATTATCACAGGCAGAGCATGATGAAAGAGCTTCATCTGTTCTTGTGACTACTTCTCCAAAATTAGCAGAAGAGGTTTCGAAAGAAGTAGAAATACAGTTAAGTGATTTGCCGCGAAAAGAAATAGCGAAAAAATCAATAGATCAATATGGATTTATTGTCGTTGTAAACACACTGGAAGAAGCTGTGACAATCATTAATACAATTGCCCCAGAACATTTAGAAATAATCACAGAAAATCCGTCTGATATTCTGGAAAAGATTCGCCATGCAGGTTCCATCTTTCTTGGAAGATATAGTTCAGAACCAGTCGGCGATTACTTTGCAGGAACGAACCATGTATTGCCGACAAATGGTACAGCAAGATTCTCTAATCCATTAAATGTAGATGATTTTCAAAAAAAATCTAGTGTTATCCAATACAGTGAAGCAGCATTTCGCGAAAATGCCCCAAAAATAGCTAAATTTGCACGATTAGAAGGGTTAGAAGCCCATGCAAGAGCAATAGAAGCCCGCGATAAGTAAATAATTAGTATCGATAGTTTTGACAAAGAATGACGATAGTGACCTTAGCAGCAAAGATAAAGTGGAGGTACGGTCATTCGGCTATGGGATTAGCGATAATGGGAAGACTCTAAGGGGCAAGCGAACTGCCGCCAAATAGAAAGATATCTTTCAAGGTTACTATACAAAAAGGAGGAAGGAATATGGGAAGAACCGCTGCAATCAATAGAAAAACAGGAGAAACAAACATTCAGTTATCTTTAAATATAGACGGAGAAGGAGTTTCTGAAATCGATACAGGCGTACCATTTATGAATCACATGCTAGATTTATTTACAAAACACGGTCAATTTAATTTGACGGTACAAGCAAATGGCGATATTGAAGTAGATGATCACCATACTACAGAAGATATTGGAATATGTCTTGGAATGGCGCTGAAGGATGCTCTTGGTGATAAAAAGGGCATAAAACGATATGGAAATAGCTTTGTACCAATGGATGATACGTTAGCGCAAGTAGTAATAGATTTAAGTAATAGACCGCATCTAGAATTTCGTGCTGAATTTCCAAGTGATAAAGTTGGGACGTTTGATACCGAACTTGTCCATGAATTTCTATGGAAATTTGCATTAGAAGCTAGAATGAATCTTCATGTTATTTTACATTACGGACACAATACTCATCATATGATTGAAGCGATTTTTAAAGCGATGGCTCGTGCACTAGATGAAGCTACGACAATTGACCCTAGAATCAAGGGGATTCCTTCGACGAAAGGGATGCTGTAAATGATCGGGATTATTGATTATGGAATGGGAAATTTGTTCAGTGTGAGTAAAGCACTGGAACGATTAAATGCTCCTTATTTTATTTCAGAGGACAAAGAAGCTTTGTTAAACGCAGATGCATTAATTCTTCCTGGCGTGGGTGCATTTAAAGATGCGATGGCAAAGCTAAAGGAGACTGGCTTAGCGGAGATGATTGACACATTTGTTGACAGTGGCAAGCCTTTTTTAGGAATATGTCTTGGAATGCAGCTATTGTTTGAGTCGAGTGAGGAGCATGGCTACAGTGAAGGCTTGAAATTATTGCCTGGAAAAGTAGTTCGTTTTCCTGGAATAGCAGAAGATGGTTCAGCATATAAGGTACCTCATATGGGCTGGAACAAGCTTCATTTTAAGAAAGAGTCATCAATAGCACCAAATAGGGACGATGATTTTGTTTATTTTGTGCACTCCTATTATGCAGATACAAAAGACGAAGTAATCATCGCGAGCTGTTCCTATGATAAAGAGGTACCAGCAGTAGTGGGAAGAAACAATGTATATGGCATGCAGTTTCATCCAGAGAAAAGTAGTAAATTGGGTATGCATTTATTAAGCAATTTTGCTAGTTTAATACAGGAAGGATGAACTTACATGACCTTTACCTTATATCCTGCTATTGATATGCGGGGCGGAAAATGTGTCCGTTTGCTACAAGGGGACTATGATAAAGAAACAATCTATGGTGATTCACCGTTTGATATGGCCAAGAGCTTTGTTGAGCAGGGTGCTAAATGGATACATATGGTTGATTTAGATGGTGCAAAAGATGGCAAAAGAGTAAACGACCAATTTGTTATTGATGCAGCAAAAAAATTAGGTGTGAAAGTGCAAATTGGAGGAGGCATTAGACAAGAGGAAGATATTGTTCACTATTTAGAAAATGGGGTAACGAGAGTAATACTCGGCAGTGTTGCTGTTTCCAATCCAGAATTTGCGATGGAGATGATTCGGAAATATGGAAAGGGAATTGCCATTGGAATCGATGCGAAAAATGGACTTGTAGCGACACATGGATGGCTGTCGACCTCTGAGGTGAAAGCTGTAGAGTTGGGGAAACGATTTGCAGAAGCAGGAGCCGAGACCTTTATTTTTACGGATATTGCAACAGATGGCATGTTGAGTGGCCCAAATATAGAGGCAATTGAAGAAATGGCTTTGGCAACAAAAAAAGAAGTGATTGCATCAGGTGGAGTAAGTAGTATAGAAGATCTTAAGCGGCTGAAAGAGATACACTCTAAGGGTGTTGGCGGTGCGATTATAGGCAAGGCGTTATATGAAGGAAGGTTCACACTAGAAGAAGCTTTGGGGAAAATGTACTAGCGGAAGAAACATTTCGACAAGCTCATTGTGAGAGGGGTTTTAAAATGTTAACAAAGCGAATTATTCCATGTTTGGATGTTAAAGATGGACGGGTTGTAAAAGGAATCCAATTTGTTCAATTAAGAGATGCAGGAGATCCAGTTGAATTAGCGCGCTTTTATGATGAACAAGGAGCAGATGAATTGGTATTTCTCGATATATCTGCTTCCCATGAAGGTAGAAAGACAATGGTAGAAGTAGTAATGGAAGTGGCATCCCAGCTTGCTATTCCTTTTACTGTTGGAGGAGGCATTCATTCATTAGAGGATATGAAAAAAATTCTTCGTGCGGGTGCGGATAAGGTATCATTAAATACAGCTGCAGTGCTAAATCCATCTTTGATTGAAGAAGGGGCTAATTTTTTTGGTTCTCAATGTATTGTAGTTGCGATTGATGCAAAATATGATGCAGCACTTGAATCATGGCGGGTATATACACATGGTGGTAGAAATCCAGTTGATAAAGATGTTATTACGTGGGCAAAAGAAGTGGTAGAACTTGGAGCAGGTGAAATCCTATTAACAAGCATGGATTCGGATGGAGAGAAAAATGGCTTTAATCTAGCATTAACAAAAGCAGTGAGTGAGGCTGTTTCTGTTCCTGTTATTGCTTCAGGAGGAGCTGGAAATGCTGCCCATTTTGAAGAAGCGTTTAAAGAGGGAAAAGCTGATGCTGCGCTGGCTGCTTCTATTTTTCACTATAAAGAAACATCTGTTCATGAAGTAAAGGAATATTTGAAGGAAAAGGGAGTGCTTGTCAGATGAATGTAGAGGAATTGAAATTTGATGAAAAAGGATTAATTCCTGCTATTGTACAGGATGCTACTACGAAAGAAGTGTTAACACTTGCTTATATGAATAAAGAATCCTTAGAAAAATCCTTACAAACAGGGGAGACTTGGTTTTATAGCCGTTCTAGACAAGAACTTTGGCATAAAGGGGCAACAAGTGGCAATACACAGCAAATTGTAGAGATTAAATATGATTGCGATCAAGATGCATTAGTAGTATTCACCAATCCAGCTGGTCCTGCTTGCCATAATGGAACAACAAGCTGTTTTATAGAGAGCATTTATCAAAATAAAGAAGCAGTTAAAAAAGTATCTGCAGATTATCAGATTCTGGCTAACTTAGAGAAAGTTATTGAAGAAAGAGATAGAAATCGTCCTGAAGGTACATATACAACGTATTTATTTGAAAAAGGGGTAGATAAGATTCTGAAGAAAGTCGGAGAAGAAGCAGCAGAAGTTATTATTGCTGCGAAAAATCGCGATTCAGAGGAATTGAAATGGGAAGCATCCGATCTTCTTTATCATTTATTCGTCCTATTAAGAGAGCAAAAACTTCCATTTTCTGAAATTTTAAATGTATTGGAAGCACGTCATGAAGAGAAGCAAGGTAAGTAAAGAGATAGAAAAAGAGGCCCATTCGATTAAGAAGAATGAGCCTTTTTACTTTTTGCTTGTACGTGAATGGCTTCATCGAAAAGTTATTCCGACCCCTTTTTCCTACCAACAAATTTCTGCTTTAAATTCATACACTTTTTTTCCAAAATAGGATTGACTCTTCTCCGAAATGAACTTAATATGGTATAATTGTTTAGTTAACAATAACCATTTATTTTAGCATGCTATTTATCTCTTGCTTTATAAGGGAACATATATATATTGGAGGATTTATGAATAAAAACTCAAGTAGAGTACAACCAGTGGGTAAACTTATTACATTTAATCCTACAGGCGAATTTTATTTTAACAAAGGAATTAAAGCATACCATCAAAGAGATTATTATAAATCCCTTAAATATTTGCAAAGAGCACTGGCGTTGGAGCCAGGAGAACCAATGATTGCGTGTCAGCTTGCAGTCGTTTATGCAGATGTTGGAGAATATCAAAAATCAAATGAACTTCTCCATGATATTATTGAAGAATTAGATGAGGGTATGGTTGAGTGTTATTATTTCCTAGCGAATAATTATGCCCATTTAGGATTTTTTAAAGATGCATATTATCATGCAAAACTCTATTTAAGTCTGGATAAAGATGGGGAGTTTGTAGAGGATACGGAAGACCTAATGGAGGTTCTTTCTTTGGAATCCGATGAGCTTGAGGAAGAAGAAGCCTACGAGGAAGAAGATCTTATTACAAGACAGGAGCAGGCAAGAGCATTGCTTGAGTCTGGTAACTTTGCAAAGGCTGTAGAAGTGCTGACGAAAGTGATTCAAGATTATCCAGAGTATTGGTCGGCCTATAATAATTTAGCTTTAGCTCATTTTTATCTTGGTCAATCGGAAAAGGCTAGCGAAATTTTAGAGCATGTATTGACTCAGAATATAGGAAACTTACATGCTTTATGTAATAAGCTAGTATTTGCCTATTATCAAAATAACGATGCTCATGTTGCGGAAATGGCAGCTATTTTAAGAAAAATCAACCCTATTTCTATTGATCATCAATTCAAACTAGGCACTACTTTCGCACTTATTGGCGAGTATGACACGGCGTATTTTTGGTTGAAGAAGATTTATAAACAAGGATTCCAAGGAGACAGTTCTTTTTACTATTGGTTATCGTATTCCGCGTATAACACAGGAAATAAGCAAACGGCAAAAAAAGCATGGAAAAAAGTATTGGAGCAGCAGCCAGAAAAAGAAGGACAAGAACCATGGAATAATTTGGATTATAAGGTTAGTGGATTTGAGGAGCATCTTAGCTCTATTCTGAAAAGATTTGACAGCAATCATGTAGAGGAACGATTGTTTGCGACATTCTTAACTTCTGTATCTAGTCAAAAGGAAAAAATTCTTTCTTCATCTGCTATGCAGTTAAAGAATTGTTCAACGAAATTAGAACAAGATTATTTAGCCTTTGTGAAGACTGGTACTGAAATAGAGGATCCGTTCCTATATGTTGCACATCATACAGCAGAGCAAATTTATACGAACTATCATCCAATTGGAACAGAAGAAACTAGCTTATATCTACTATGGTTTTCAGCAATCATGGAAATGCAAACAGCCGGTACTTTATATAAAAATTGCATTGCCAGTGCAGCAGCTATCGATTATTTATGGAATCAAACTCGTGAGACAAAAAAGACCCAGCAAGAAATTGCCGATCAGTATGGACTCTCTACTTCAACATTACAGAAATATATAAAGTCACTGAAGGATTATATGCAACCTATCTATAGTTAATATCTATCATTTAGGATGTTTTATGCGTTTAATGAAAAATAATTCCTTATAGAAGCAGTTTAATTCGGATAGAATTTAGCTGCTTCTTTTTTTAGGTTGCTTTAGGGATGTATTTTAATAGCAGTTGAAATGAATTAAATGATTAAATAGATGATAAAAAGAGTTATAATTAATCTAATAATAGGGTGAATGATATTTATTTTTCTATAAAGGTAAAAGCCATTTGCGATGGCAAGAATGCTAATGAAGACGATCATGTTTACCAAGTTTTAACTAATCAATTAGACGAACTTTTGAAGGAAGAAGAAGAATTACGGGAGCGGAGACTAATTTTAGAAAATGAGGTCAAGAAACTAAAGGATTTGATATAAATCTTTTAGAAATTACATAATAAAGAGTGGGAAAAATAGGGGGACTACATAAATTCCAATAAATTCTATCCTAGATTGCTATCCGTAAATGAATATACAGCTATTTTTGAAAATTTTTCGAGTTTGAGCAGATTTTTGGACGGATAGGGGATTGGTTTTATAGGATAGTAATAGATAATCATACTTATAATAAGAAATAGAAATTAATTTAAAGATTGATTCTTTTATCTAAGCGTTTATTTAGTATAATAAATGCGTTAGTTAATGGGAAAAGGAGTTTTTGAAAATGACAGAAGAAAAAATTTATGATGTTGTTATTATTGGGGCAGGACCAGCTGGAATGACAGCTGCTGTTTATACTTCTCGTGCCAATCTTTCTACATTAATGATAGAAAGAGGAATACCTGGTGGACAGATGGCGAATACAGAAGAAGTGGAAAACTTTCCTGGATTTGAAAGTATCTTAGGCCCAGACCTATCCAATAAAATGTTTAATCATGCAAAGAAATTCGGTGCTGAATATGCTTATGGTGATATTAAAGAAATAGTGGATGGAAAAGAATACAAAACAGTGAAAGCTGGTTCAAAAGAATTTAAAGCAAGATCTATTATTATTTCTACAGGTGCAGAATATAAAAAGGTTGGCGTACCAGGTGAAAAAGAATTAGGAGGTCGCGGTGTCTCTTACTGTGCTGTATGTGATGGTGCGTTCTTTAAGAATAAGCGTCTATTTGTTATCGGCGGAGGAGATTCAGCAGTTGAAGAAGGTGTATACTTGACTCGTTTTGCATCACAGGTGACGATTGTACACAGACGCGATGAATTAAGAGCACAGAAAATTCTTCAAAAAAGAGCGTTTGATAATGAAAAGGTTGACTTTATTTGGAATCATACGATTAAAGCAATTAATGAAAAGGATGGGAAAGTGGGCAGTGTGACACTTGTTTCCACTTTAGATCAAACAGAGCAAGAGCTAGAGGCTGACGGCGTGTTTATTTACATTGGCATGGTTCCATTATCTAAACCATTTGAAAGCTTAGGAATTACCAATGAAAATGGTTATATTGAAACAGACGATCAAATGGAAACGAAAGTACCAGGTATATTTGCGGCTGGTGACATTCGTGAAAAGACACTTCGCCAAATTGTTACTGCAACTGGTGACGGAAGTATCGCTGCCCAAAGCGCTCAGCATTATGTGGAAGAGTTAGCAGAATCATTAAAACAACAAGCATAACCACTTCTTAAAAGTGTCATTCCGTTTTAATTGGAATGTAACAGTAGTGAAACATATTTGGGGTATCATATAAGTAGAAATTGACCCCCTTTTAAGATATATTTTTTAGCATAGGCTTATACAGCCTATGCCTTTTTTTGCTTGGGCAGATTTTTGGTTTGGCTGATAAATGGTAACTTTCGCGAATAACTTCGAGGTTTTCGCGAATACTTCACTTTTTTTCACGAATAACTCAATAATTTTAGTGCATATCACGTTAAATGATACAAATACTTCTTTTCATTCAAAAAAATCTTTCGAAGGGTAATAAATTCTCCCTCGATTTTCACCTGTATAAGGTAATTTCATTGAAACAAGAAGCCGATTAGCGGTATCTTTGGATGTAATATGGACAAATTCAAGAAATTCCTTACTGGTAATAGAAGGTTTGATTAAGAGGAAATAATCCTCTACTGCTTTTATATGAGCCAGTTTATCAAATGTGGAACATGATGGACAAAACCAGTTACGCATTTTTCTTATCATCGCAAATGCTTTACAGTGAGGGCATTGAACACCTGTTATAATGTCTTTTTTGTTTATTCGGTATTTTTCCAATATATTAGTGTTTTCCGAGGTATGATGCTTGCGAAGAAATTTGGAGATTTTGAGTAGGCTTTTTTCATCTATAACATTTACTTTATATTTTCTTTGTAACTAATCCCATTTATCAAGAAAACTATGGCTGTGAAGAACATGATTTTTTATGGAGGGATTTCCTTTTATGATTGTAGAGGGTTTAGAAATAATAACGAGGGGTTCAATGGGGGGAATGGTAAAGTGGTGTTTTTGTAAGAAATGCTCTAATTGTCGCTTTAATCTATTTACTTGGGAGATAGGATCTAAGTATCCCCCTTCTTGATTATTTCTAATTCGAGTAAACTGGTTTAAGGTTGTATCAAAAATTAATGTGCCTAAGTAGTTTTTACAGTCAATAATGACAAAAAAGAAACGAGTCAGCAGGAGATAGTCTATTTGAAAATAAGATTTACCATTATATAAACGAAGATTATGAATAATAAAGCATTCTTTATCTGGTATAAAATCAAGGTAGTAGGTTAGTTCCTTTTCACCTTTATAGCCTCGTAAATGAATATAGACATCTTTTTTGATGGTCCAATCTTTACCTCCGCGTTGTAAGAGAGCTTCCATTTTTCTTAATTTCAAACTCTTTTTTATAAAATTAATATACAAGAACAATACACATCCTTTTCAAAAGATTATATCATTCATTCTCCGTAATGAATGAAGAATCCTTCCTAATTGGAAAAGGCAATTTATTGTGAGGGCATGACAATAATAGTATAATAAAAGGAATGGATAAAAGAAGTGCCTACATACAGAGAAAATCGGGGTGAATAATTTGCAACGTGTGACGAATTGTTTGTTACTTAAAGATAATAAAGTATTGTTATTACAGAAGCCAAGACGTGGTTGGTGGGTAGCGCCAGGTGGCAAAATGGAGCCAGGAGAATCTGTACGAGATTCCTGTATTCGTGAGTATAGAGAAGAAACAGGTATTTATTTAAGAAATCCGAACATAAAAGGGATTTTTACCTTTATTATTAAGGATGGAGATAAGATTGTGTCGGAGTGGATGATGTTCACCTTTTTCTCTACGAACGCTGATGGTGTCAATGTAGATGAATCAGCTGAAGGGAAAATCGTCTGGCATGATTTAGATAATGTGAAAAACTTGCCAATGGCTGAAGGCGATTATCATATATTAGACTACATGATCCATGGGAATGGAATTATCTATGGGACATTTACTTATACACCTGATTTTGAATTAATTAGTTACCGATTAGATCCAAGCTAAAGATTTATAGGGGGAATAAAAATGAGTGCAAGTGAGCCACAAATCGTAATCATCACAGGAATGTCAGGAGCAGGAAAGACAGTTGTTATCCAAAGCTTTGAGGATTTAGGATTTTTTTGTGTAGATAACCTACCTCCAACTCTTTTGCCAAAGTTTCTTGAACTTATGAAAGAGTCTGAGAATAAGATGAATAAGGTTGCTCTTGGGATGGATTTAAGAGGCAGAGAATTTTTTGATGATTTATTCACTGCCCTAGACGATTTAGCAAATTCCTGGGTTGTACCTAAGATCCTTTTTCTAGATGCTGATGACAGCGCGCTAGTTAGAAGGTATAAGGAGACAAGAAGAGTTCATCCCCTTGCACCGTCTGGACTTCCTTTAGAAGGAATTAAAATGGAAAGAGAAATGTTAGAAGAGTTAAAAGGAAGAGCTCAAATTATTTATAATACATCACAAAGCTCTCCCAGAGAACTACGTGAAAAGATTTTAAAAGAGTTCTCTGTTAATAAACAATCCATCTTTACTGTAAATGTGATGAGTTTTGGATTTAAGCATGGACTTCCTATTGATGCAGATTTAGTATTTGATGTGCGTTTTTTACCAAACCCTCATTACGTGGAGCATATGAGACCGAAAACTGGTTTAGATGTAGAAGTATCTAGTTATGTGTTGAAATGGACAGAGACAGGTCAGTTTCTAGAAAAAGTAATTGATTTGTTAACGTTCATGCTGCCCCAATATAAGAGAGAAGGAAAGTCGCAGCTAGTTATTGCGATTGGCTGCACTGGGGGTCAGCACCGCTCTGTTGCGTTAGCAGAATATATTGGACATCATTTTGAAAAAGAATATAATATTGCTATTGCTCACCGTGATATGGAGAGGAGAAAGGACCAGCAGGCATGAGTGAAAAGGAACAGCCAAGAATAGTAATCATCGGGGGAGGAACAGGCCTTTCTGTACTTTTACGAGGATTGAAAAAATATCCAGTGGATATAACAGCAATCGTAACGGTAGCTGATGACGGAGGAAGCTCTGGAAGATTAAGAGAGGATCTTGATATCCCTGCTCCAGGAGATATTCGCAATGTATTAGCAGCACTATCAGATGTGGAGCCATTAGTGGAGGAAATGTTTCAGCATCGATTCACTAATAGTAAAGATTTAGATGGGCATTCATTAGGTAATTTAATTTTAGCTGCAATGACTTCCATTACTGGTAATTTTACCTATGCGATTCAAGAAATGAGCAAAGTACTTAATGTTCGTGGTAAAGTATTACCTGCAACAAGTCATAGTGTTATCTTAAATGCATTAATGGAAGATGGGACGGTTGTTGTTGGAGAATCGAGTATTCCGGAAGCTGGGAAAAAAATAAAGAGAGTATTTCTAACTCCAGAGGATTCTGCTCCGCTTCCTGAAACCATTCATGCTATCCAGCAAGCAGATCTAATTGTAATTGGCCCTGGAAGCTTATATACGAGTATCTTGCCGAATTTGGTTGTCAAAGAAATTAAGGAAGCCGTTCTAGAAGCGAAAGCGAAAAGAGTATATATATGCAATATAATGACACAAGCTGGAGAAACGTTAGATTATACGGCAAGTGATCATGTGAAGGCATTATATGAACATGTTGAACAACCATTTATCGACACGATTATCGTGAACAAAACGAATATCCCAGCAAGTGTACAACAAAGATATGATGAAGAAAAAGCAAAGCCTGTGGTTTTTGATATAAAACGGCTAGAACGGATGGAGCTAGATGTGATAGCTGGCGATATCATCAAGCTTGATCAAGGTGTTATTCGCCATAATACTGTTGAAATGGCGAAAATTCTTTATTCGATAATTGAATAATGGATTAAATTGCATCTGCTTTTTTCTAAAAAGGGGGGAAGGACATGTCTTTTGCGTCAGAAACAAAAAAAGAATTGACAACAATTGAAGCCAAAAATTGCTGTGGAAAAGCAGAATTATCAGCACTGATACAAATGAACGGGACTCTTTCCTTTTCCAACCAGAGGCTAGTTGTAAATATACAAACAGAGAATGCGGCTATAGCTAGAAGAATCTATACCTTGATAAAACGGTATTTCGATATACCAGTTGAATTACTAGTTCGTAAAAAAATGCGCTTAAAAAAGAACAATGTATATATTGTGCGGATTTCTAATCATGGGAAGGAAGTGCTGGAGGAATTAAGTATTCTGAAAGAAGGCTTTGTGTTTACGCATGAAATCTCCCCAGAGCTAATTAAGAAGAAATGCTGTAAACGGTCTTATTTAAGAGGGGCCTTTTTAGCAGGCGGCTCTGTAAATAACCCAGAAACATCTTCCTATCATCTTGAAATAGCATCCTTATATAAAGAGCATATCATTGCCCTTAGTGATTTAATGAATACTTTTGGGTTAAAAAGTAAGACTCTAGAAAGAAAAAAAGGGTTTATTGCTTATTTAAAAGAAGCGGAAAAAATTACGGAGTTCCTTAATATTATTGGTGCACATGGAGCACTTCTTCGCTTTGAAGACATACGAATTGTTAGAGACATGCGAAATTCTGTTAATCGATTGGTCAATTGTGAAACAGCCAATTTAAATAAAACAATTGGGGCTGCATTAAGACAAGTTGAGAATATCCGTTTTATCGATAAAACGGTTGGTTTGCAAATTCTTCCAGATAAGCTAAGAGAAATTGCAGAGTTGCGAGTTGCGTATCAAGATGTAACCCTAAAAGAATTAGGGGAAATGGTATCTTCTGGAAATATAAGTAAATCTGGAATCAATCATCGTTTAAGAAAAATTGATGAAATTGCAGATGCACTACGTCGTGGAGAAGCAGTTAAATAAAAGAAATGGATAATATATAAAGACAGGGATATATATTATCCATTTTTTTGTGTGTGAAAATATTATCAGAAAAGTTTCTTTAAACTGAATTTTATTCCCCTTGGATAGAGCAAAAAACTTATTTTCCTTGTATAATAGATATATTACTACTTTGTTAAAGGGGAGGAAGTTCGATGGTGGAACAAGAAATAACAGTTGGCCTAAAAGCGGGACTTCAAGCGAGACCTGCTGCTTTATTTGTACAGGAGGCAAGTAATTATTTATCAGAAGTATTTATTGAAAAGGATGGAAGAAAGGTAAATGCAAAAAGCATTATGGGGATAATGGGCCTAGCGATAAATTCTGGAGCGACAATTAAACTTATTGTTGATGGTAGCGACGAGGTGGAAGCGCTTCAGAAATTAAAAGATTTGCTTAAGTGATTATTTGATAAATAAAAACTCTCCTTATATATAAAAAGGCTGTTCCCTACCTAGGAACAGCCTTTTTATTAAGTTTATTTGGTTAGTGTGTGAATTAGTTATTTTTTTTGTCTTCTAGAGAATTACGGCTGATAACATGGTCAACTAAACCATATTCTTTTGCTCTATCAGCAGTCATAAAGTTGTCGCGTTCTGTATCTCTTGCGATAATATCAATAGGTTGACCAGTACGCTCAGATAAAATACCGTTTAATTTATCGCGTAAGAATAAAATACGTTTAGCAGCAATTTCAATTTCCGTTGCTTGACCTTGAGCTCCACCAAGTGGTTGGTGAATCATTACTTCACTGTTTGGAAGAGCATAACGCTTCCCTTTTGCACCAGCAGCAAGTAAGAAGGCACCCATAGATGCAGCCATACCAATACAGATTGTTTGAACATCTGGCTTAATATATTGCATTGTGTCATAAATGGCCATCCCAGCAGTGATGCTTCCGCCTGGGCTATTAATATAGATCGATACATCTTTTTCAGGATTTTCTGTTTCTAAGAATAAAAGCTGTGATACGATAGAGTTAGCTACATTATCATCAATAGCACTACCAAGCATAATAATACGGTCTTTTAATAAACGGGAGTAAATATCGTAAGCGCGTTCTCCTCTGTTTGTTTGCTCAATAACTGTAGGAATTAAATTCATTTAAAATCCTCCTTTATAATGTCTGTTCAAAAACGATAAGTATTTGTTTCTTCAGTAAGATGAAAAACATCTAAACTGTATGTAATCCTAATGATACACGGATGGTCAATTAAGGTCAAACGTAAAAGCCTAAATACCTAAAAATATCATTCGACATCTTTTTTTATAGCAGTTTTTCTAAAGTTGTTGCTACGTATATTTTTAAATTTTAAGTTCTATTATAACAGAATGTTAACGATACTATGATTGGCAAATTAACAGTATAATTCCGAATAAGCGGGGAATCACGTAATAACAGAGCCTAATTTTAAAAGTACAATAGCGTTTCATTGGGAAGTCGATACTTGAAGGTATAAGGAGATCCATCCTTTTATTTCCTCTACAATCCTTTCTACATGATACCCATTGCTCCTATTTTTAAACATCATCTATTGCATAAAATAGTAACTTCGCTTATAATATGAAGGCGTTACTTCAATGGGGCGCAAGTTATACACGATGCCCTTGTGGTGCAACGGATAGCACGTAAGATTCCGGTTCTTAAAATGGGGGTTCGATTCCCTCCGAGGGCGCTAATAAAATAATAAAAAGGTTTTTCTGAAGTTTCTAACAATCGTCGATTCTTTAGAAAAACCTTTTTATTTTGCTTCTATTTTTAGTACCTAAAAATAAATCAGATTGCTGATTCAGCTTTTAGGCTGTTTTTCCTTTGTGAGAAGCTTTGTGTTTATATTACTACCTTATTATATTTCTATAAAGACTACTGTTTAAAGAAAGGTTTTCATGTAAAGTATTCAAATATCAAAATTCCTCTTTTTAGTTATTAATACTTGCTTAATATTTTCATTCAAACACCATTTTCCTTTTTCAAAAAAACAATTAAAAATTAAGGGAATAATTATTCATTTTTTCCAAATAGTAAGAAAAGAAAGAACGACACTTTTTCGTCAAATTTTACAAAAAATAGACACATATCAGTTGAATTCATACTATACTGGTGTTAGAATTGTTCTTGTAGCAGGGAAGTTATTTTTTTTGTAGTACCCGGGACGAAAAATGTCTATGTGGGACTTCTTGCGACCACTGTAAGTGAAGGAGCGCATCAAGCATGGTTTCATTTATTGAGATTCAAAAAAGATTATTACCTGATTTACTTACAGTTATGCAAAAAAGGTACTATATTCTGCAATACATTAAGAATATGCAGCCTGTCGGAAGAAGAAGTCTGGCAGTGAGCCTAGGACTGACCGAAAGAGTCTTGAGAAGTGAAGTCGAGTTTTTAAAAGATCAGCAGCTTATACATATTTCAAACATCGGCATGACAGTCACTTTAAAAGGGGAAGAAGTATTGGAAAGTCTTTCTAGTGTAATGAGAGAAGTAACGGGTATTAACGAAATGGAGCAGCTACTGCAACGAAAACTTGGCATCAGTAAGGTAATTATCGTTGCGGGAGACAGTGATCATTCTCCATGGGTAAAAAAAGAATTAGGACTTGCGACAGCAAATTGTATGAAATCTCTCCTAAAGGGAAATAATATCATCGCAGTTACTGGTGGGACTACTATGTCTTCTGTTGCTGATGCGCTAACACCAAGTGTTGCAGATGGCGAATTATTATTTGTTCCTGCTCGTGGTGGAATAGGAGAAGATGTCAAAAATCAGGCAAATACAATTTGTTCCATGATGGCAGACCATACTGCTTCAAAACATCGAGTTTTATACGCTCCAGATGAGGTCAGTGAAGAGATGTACAAAAGCATTTCTAACGACCCTCGTATAAGTGAAGTATTAAAACTTATACGTTCAGCAAACCTTTTAGTTCATGGTATAGGCGAGGCGCTTACGATGGCGAATCGTAGAAATACAACTAAAAGCGATCTAGAAAAGATTAAGAATGCGGAAGCCGTTGGTGAGGCATTTGGGTATTACTTCAATGAAGAGGGAGAGGTTGTCCATAAGGTCCAAACAATTGGCCTTAGACTAGAAGATTTATCTTCCGTACCTAATATTATCGCTGTAGCTGGTGGAGCATCTAAATCAAAGGCTATACGTGCTTATTTAAAAGAAGCACCAACTTCAACTATTTTAATAACAGATGAAGGAGCCGCAAAAAAATTGATATAATGGGAAATCCCTTTATATATTTAATACTCTTAAAATTAGAGGAGGAAATTTATAATGACAGTAAAAGTAGGTATTAACGGTTTTGGACGTATCGGACGTTTAGCATTCAGAAAAATCATGGAAAACCCAGAATTAGAAGTGGTTGCAATCAATGATTTAACTGACACTAAAATGCTAGCACATCTTTTAAAATATGATTCATCTCAAGGAACTTTCCAAGGTGAAATCGAAGTACATGAAGGATACTTCTTAGTAAACGGTCAAAAAGTTGTTACAACTGCTGAAAGAAATCCAGCTGACCTTAAATGGGGAGAACTTGGTGTAGATACAGTTATCGAATCTACTGGTTTCTTCACAACTAAAGAAAAAGCAGAAGCTCACATTCAAGCAGGTGCTAAAAATGTAGTTATTTCTGCTCCAGCAACTGGCGAAATGAAAACAGTTGTTTACAATGTAAACCATGACGTTCTTGATGGAACTGAAACAGTTATCTCTGGTGCTTCTTGTACTACTAACTGTCTTGCTCCTATGGCACAAGTTCTTCAAAATAAATATGGTATCGTATCTGGTTTAATGACTACAATTCACGCTTACACTGGCGACCAAAACACTTTAGATGCTCCACATCCAAAAGGTGACTTCCGTCGTGCGCGTGCAGCTGCTGAAAACATTATTCCTAACTCAACTGGTGCTGCTAAAGCAATCGGTTTAGTATTACCTGAACTTCAAGGTAAATTAGACGGTGCTGCTCAACGTGTTCCAGTTAAAACTGGTTCATTAACAGAGCTTGTAACTGTTCTTGACCAAAAAGTTACTGTTGAAGAAATCAACGCTGCAATGAAAGAAGCTGCTAACGAATCATTCGGTTACACAGAAGAAGAGCTTGTATCTTCTGACATTATCGGAATTAGCTATGGTTCATTATTCGATGCAACTCAAACAAAAGTAATCACTGTTGGTGATCAACAACTTGTTAAAACTGTTGCTTGGTATGATAACGAAATGTCTTACACTAACCAATTAGTAAGAACTGTTAAGCACTTTGCACAACTTGCAACAAAATAATTTCCCTTTTCAATGGAAATATGTGCGAGTTAATAAGCACCCCCTTTAATCAAACAGCGGAAACAACTTTTGTTTCCGCTATTTTAAAAATATGCAGTGGAGGGTACCTATAATGAATAAGAAAACAATTCGTGATATCGATTTAAAAGGGAAAAAAGCTTTTGTTCGCGTTGACTTTAACGTACCAATGAAAGATCAACAAATCACTGATGAAACAAGAATTCAAGCTGCACTTCCAACTATTAACGCTTTAGTAGAAAGTGGAGCAATTGTTATTCTTGCAAGCCACTTAGGACGTCCAAAAGGTGAAGTTGTAGAAGAGTTACGTTTAACTCCTGTTGCAAAACGTCTTTCTGAAATACTAGGTAAAGAAGTTGTAAAAGCTGATGAATCATACGGTGAAGCTGTTAAAGCACAAATCAGCAAGCTTTCAGAAGGAGATGTAATCCTTCTTGAAAACGTACGTTTCAATGCTGGAGAAGAAAAAAATGATGCAGAGTTAGCAAAACAATATGCAGAGCTTGCAGATGTATTTGTAAATGATGCATTTGGTGCTGCACACCGTGCCCATGCTTCAACAGAAGGAATTGCTCATCATATTCCAGCTGTATCTGGATTATTAATGCAAAAAGAACTAGATGTTCTTGGTAAAGCTTTATCCAATCCTGATCGCCCATTCACTGCTATTATTGGTGGAGCAAAAGTTAAGGATAAAATTGGAGTAATTGAAAACCTTCTAGAAAAAGTTGATAACTTAATCATAGGCGGAGGCTTAGCTTATACTTTCGTTAAAGCACTTGGTCATGAAGTTGGTCAATCATTATTAGAAGAAGACAAAATCGATCTTGCTAAATCATATATGGAAAAAGCAAAAGAAAAGGGCGTTAAGTTTTATATGCCTGTTGATGTTACAGTTGCAGATGATTTCTCTAACGATGCTAACATCAAAACAGTTTCTATTGAAGAAATTCCATCTGATTGGGAAGCATTAGATATCGGACCTAAAACACGTGAAATCTATGCAGATGTTATTAAAAGTTCTAAATTAGTAATTTGGAACGGGCCGATGGGTGTTTTCGAATTAGATGCATTCGCTACAGGTACAAAAGCAGTAGCTGAAGCACTTGCTGAATCTCAAGATACATATTCCGTAATCGGTGGTGGAGATTCTGCAGCAGCAGTTGAAAAATTTGATTTAGCGGATAAAATGAGTCACATTTCTACTGGTGGCGGTGCTTCATTAGAATTCATGGAAGGTAAAGAACTTCCAGGTGTAGTGGCATTAAACGACAAATAATATCTTTATAGATATGCATGAAAGGATGTAAACAATGCGCAAGCCAATTATTGCAGGTAACTGGAAAATGAACAAAACGCTTCCTGAAGCGGTTGAGTTTGTTCAAGAAGTAAAAGCTTCTGTTCCATCAAGTGAAAAAGTGGATACAGTTGTTTGTGCTCCTGCGTTATTTTTAGGACAATTAGTAGAATTAACAGATGGCACAGATGTAAAAATCGGTGCACAAAATATGCATTTCGAAAAAAATGGTGCATTTACTGGTGAAATCAGCCCAGTAGCATTAGAAAATATCGGTGCAAAATATGTAGTACTTGGTCATTCGGAGCGTCGTGAGTTCTTTAACGAAACAGATGAGTCTGTTAACAAGAAGACAATCGCTGCATTTGAAAATGGTTTAACTCCAATTGTTTGTTGTGGTGAAACACTAGAACAAAGAGAGAACGGCGAAACAAATGACTTTGTTGCAACTCAAGTAACAAAAGCGCTTAACGGCTTAACTCCAGATCAAGCGAAAGCAACAGTTGTTGCATATGAGCCAATCTGGGCAATTGGAACAGGTAAATCTTCTACTTCTGCAGATGCAAACGAAGTATGTGCACATATCCGTAAAGTAGTAAGTGAACAATTTTCTTCAGAGGTTGCTGAACACATCCGTATTCAATACGGCGGTAGTGTAAAGCCTGAGAACATTAAAGAATATATGGCACAGCCAGATATTGATGGAGCATTAGTAGGTGGAGCTAGCCTAGAAGCTCAAAGCTTTTTAGCTTTATTGGAGGCAGGTAAGAATGAGTAAATCTCCAGTAGCTTTAATCATTTTAGATGGTTTTGCTTTAAGAAGCGAACGCATGGGTAATGCTGTAGCACAAGCAAATAAGCCTAATTTCGATAAATATTGGAACTCTTACCCTCATTCTACTTTAGTAGCTAGTGGGGAAGCTGTTGGTCTTCCAGAAGGACAAATGGGTAACTCAGAAGTTGGACATTTGAATATCGGTGCCGGCCGGATCGTATATCAAAGTTTAACAAGAGTTAACCTGTCTATTAGAGAAGGCGAGTTTTACAAAAACGAAACTTTCGTTAATGCAATTAAGCATGTAAAAGAAAAAGGCAAAAATCTTCATTTATTCGGATTATTATCCGATGGTGGAGTTCATAGCCATATTGAGCATATGTTTGCACTTCTTCGTTTAGCAAAAGAAGAAGGCGTAGAAAATGTATATATTCACGGTATTCTAGATGGTCGAGACGTCGGTCAAAAGACTGCTGAGAAATACATTAAAGCTACACAAGAAAAAATGGCTGAATACGGTGTAGGTGAATTTGCTACCATTTCTGGGCGCTACTATTCCATGGATAGAGATAAGCGTTGGGATCGTGTAGAAAAATCATACCGTGCTATGGTATATGGCGATGGACCAGCATACTCTGATCCATTACAAGTAGTAGAGGATAATTACAATAACGGAATCTTTGATGAGTTCGTACTTCCATCTGTAATCACAAAAGAGAACGGTGAGCCAGTTGCGACAATTAAAGATGAAGATGCTGTTATTTTCTATAACTTCCGTCCTGACCGTGCAATTCAAATTTCTAATACGTTCACAAATGAGGACTTCCGTTCATTTGATCGTGGGGAAAAACATCCAAAAGATCTTTACTTTGTATGTTTAACTCATTTTAGTGAAACAGTAAATGGGTATGTTGCATTCAAGCCAACAAACTTGGATAACACTTTAGGTGAAGTACTTTCACAAAACGGATTAACACAGCTTCGTATCGCTGAAACAGAAAAGTATCCACATGTTACTTTCTTTATGAGTGGTGGACGTGAAGCTGAGTTCCCTGGTGAAAAACGTATCTTAATCAATTCACCAAAAGTGGCAACCTATGATTTAAAACCTGAAATGAGTGCATATGAAGTAACAGATGCACTATTGAAGGAAATTGAAGCAGATAATTTTGATGCTATTATTCTAAACTTCGCTAACCCTGATATGGTTGGGCACTCCGGAATGCTTGAACCAACAATCAAAGCGATTGAAACAGTGGACGAATGTTTAGGCAAAATTATCACTTTAATAGAACAAAAAGGTGGTAAAGCAATTATCACAGCTGATCATGGTAACTCTGATGAAGTGGTAACACTTGAAGGAACACCAATGACAGCACATACAACAAATCCAGTTCCTGTTATCGTAACAGATAAGAATGCTGAGTTGCGTACAGATGGGATTTTAGGAGATCTTGCTCCTACTATGTTAGATTTATTAGGAATTGATAAACCAGCAGAAATGACTGGAACATCTATTATTAAAAAATAAGATTTAAGATTTTTATATTTAAAGGAGAGAATAAATATGCCTTATATTCAACAAGTTTATGCTCGTGAAGTATTAGATTCACGTGGTAACCCAACAGTAGAAGTAGAAGTATTAACTGAATCAGGATTCTTTGGTCGCGCACTAGTTCCATCTGGTGCTTCAACTGGTGAATACGAAGCAGTTGAATTACGTGATGGTGACAAATCTCGTTACCTTGGTAAAGGTGTTCTTAAAGCAGTAGAAAACGTAAACGAAGTAATCGCTGAAGCAATTATCGGTATGGACGTTACTGACCAAGTTGGAATCGATAGAGCAATGATCGAACTTGACGGTACAGAAAACAAAGGTAAATTAGGTGCTAACGCAATCCTTGGTGTATCTATGGCTGCTGCACATGCTGCTGCTGAAGTAGTAGGATTACCTTTATACCGTTACCTTGGTGGATTCAATGCAAAACAATTACCAACTCCAATGATGAACATCATCAACGGTGGTTCACATGCTGATAACAACGTTGATTTCCAAGAATTCATGATCTTGCCAGTAGGAGCTCCAACTTTCAAAGAAGCTCTACGTATGGGTGCTGAAGTATTCCATGCATTAAAAGCTGTTTTACATGCAAAAGGTTTAAACACTGCTGTAGGTGATGAAGGTGGATTCGCTCCAAACCTTGGTTCTAACCGTGAAGCATTAGAAGTAATCATCGAAGCAATCAAAAAAGCTGGTTATGAGCCAGGCAAAGATGTATTCTTAGGAATGGACGTTGCTTCTTCTGAATTCTTTAACAAAGAAACTGGAAAATATGATCTTGCTGGAGAAGGCCGTAATGGTTTAACTTCTGAAGAATTAGTATCTTTCTACGAAGAGTTAGTTAACGAATTCCCAATCCTATCTATTGAAGATGGATTAGATGAAAACGACTGGGAAGGTCATAAATTATTAACAGACCGTATCGGTTCTAAAGTACAATTAGTTGGTGATGATTTATTCGTTACAAACACTAAAAAATTAGCTGAAGGTATCGAAAAAGGTATTGCTAACTCAATCCTTATCAAAGTTAACCAAATTGGTACTTTAACTGAAACATTCGAAGCTATCGAAATGGCTAAACGTGCTGGTTACACAGCTGTTGTTTCTCACCGTTCTGGTGAAACAGAAGATGCTACAATCGCTGACATCGCTGTTGCTACAAACGCTGGTCAAATCAAAACTGGTTCTATGTCTCGTACAGATCGTATCGCTAAATACAACCAACTTCTTCGCATCGAAGACGAGCTTGGCGAGTTAGCAGTATACGATGGTCTTAAATCTTTCTATAACCTTAAGAAATAATAGAAGTTAAGCTTTCCTTAACTTGATAAGCACCCTAGCTTTAGGAGATTTCCTATAAGCTAGGGTGCTTTTTAATAATTGTGAAAGAATAGGGAGAAGAGGAGCCGCATCATTTCTCAGTGCCCGAAAACAAGAGATCCAGCAGGAAAAGGGAACAGAGGAGCGTTCTCTGAGCCCGAAAACAAGAGATCCAGCAGGAAAAGGTAACAGAGGAGCGTTCTCTGAGCCCGAAAACAAGAGATTCAGCAAGAAAAGGTAACAGAGGAACGTTCTCTGAGCCCGAAAACAAGAGATTCAGCAAGAAAAGGTAACAGAGGAGCGTTCTCTGAGCCCGAAAACAAGAGATCCAACAAGAAAAGGGAACAGAGGAACGTTCTCAGTGCCCGAATACAAAAAATCCAGCAGGAAAAGGTAACAGAGGAGCGTTCTCTGAGCCCGAAAACAAGAGATTCAGCAAGAAAAGGTAACAGAGGAGCGTTCTCTGAGCCCGAAAACAAGAGATCCAGCAGGAAAAGGTAACAGAGGAGCGTTCTCTGAGCCCGAAAACAAGAGATCCAGCAGGAAAAGGTAACAGAGGAGCGTTCTCTGAGCCCGAGAGCAAGAGATCCAGCAGGAAAAGGGAACAGATGCTTCTTATTCAAAGGTTATCGCGTAATTAAGAGAACTCTTCCATACATTCATGCTGGATAAATATATTCTACTAATTATTATGACAAAGAAAGCGACATACTATTGTGGCAAAACATAAAATATGATACATTTAAACTAATGTAGGTTGGGTTTAATGGAGGTGTTTGATATGATACACACAGTTTTGATTACTTTATTGATTATCGTTGCGATTGCATTAATCGTAGTAGTACTTCTTCAAAATGGTAAGAGTGCTGGACTATCTGGAGCAATTTCTGGTGGTGCAGAGCAGTTATTTGGTAAACAAAAAGCACGTGGTTTAGAATTAATCCTTCACAATGCAACAATCGTTTTAGCAATTCTATTTTTTGTATTAACGATTGCAGTTAGTTATTTTGATCTATAATAACGAAATTCGGTATAGATAAAAAACCTGGCCATGAAAGGTCAGGTTTTTTTTCGGAATACAATCATACATAAGTGTTGATTTAAAGAAGGAACGACCTTACTAAAGAAAAATCATATTACTGGATTCTTCCATTTCTTTTTTACTACAATAAAAGATAGTTCTTTTTCTAATTAACATAGTAATTTTAATTATAGATAAGGATGAAGGAGAAAATAATAAGATAAAGGAGCGCTATCTAATGAAAATAGTAGAACAGAAGCCATTAACATTTAAAGGAGATAATAAACGTGCTGTGCTGTTATTGCATGGATTTACAGGTAATACATCTGATGTGCGTTTGCTAGGTAGATATTTAAATACAAAGGGGTATACATGCTATGTTCCTTTATATAAAGGTCATGGTGTTCCGCCAGAAGAATTAGTCGAATCTGGACCGAAAGATTGGTGGAAAGATGTTACGGAAGCATACCAGCATTTAAAGGATATGGGATATGAAGAAATTGCCGTTGGCGGACTATCCTTAGGAGGGGTATTTTCCCTTAAATTAGGTTACACTGTACCTGTAAAGGGTATCGTAACAATGTGTGCTCCGATGTACATCAAGAGTGAAGAAGTAATGTATGAAGGAGTACTTGAATACGCTCGCAATTATAAGCAACGCGAGAAAAAATCAGAAGAAATCATCGAACAGGAAATGGATCAATTTAAACCGATGAATACACTGAAGGAATTACAAAATCTTATAAAAGAAGTAAGAGACTCTATTGACCTTATCTATTCACCCGTATTTGTTATACAGGCAAGACATGATCAAATGATTGATACAAATAGTGCTAATATTATTTATGAAGAAGTGGAATCGATTTACAAAGACATAAAATGGTATGAAAACTCAAGTCATGTTATTACACATGATAAAGAGAAAGAACAGGTATTTGAAGATTTCTATCAGTTTTTAGAAAAACTAGATTGGAAAGAATGAGAAGCAAAGGAGGTTTTTTGTTTGGAAGATATAATTAAGGAAAATGTCGAGAAGTTATTAACCTATATGAAAGATGAAGCCTACAAACCATTAACGGTGCAAGAATTAGAAGAGGCTTTTGGAATAGAGGATTCTTCTCACTTCAAAGATTTTGTAAAGGCACTTGTACAGATGGAGGAAAAGGGGCTAGTCGTTCGTACAAGAAGCAATCGTTACGGTTTACCGGAAAAAATGAACCTTATTCGTGGGAAACTAGCAGGACATGCAAAAGGGTTTGCATTTGTTATTCCAGAAGAACAAGGGATGGATGATATCTTTATCCCTCCAAATGAAGTAAAAACAGCGTTAAACGGAGATATTGTGTTAGCTCGTGTCACTTCTGAGAGTTCTGGTCAAAGAAGAGAAGGTACAATCGTCCGAATAATAGAAAGAGGCGTACAGCAAATTGTTGGTACATATTCGGAAAGCAAGCATTTTGGCTTTGTAATACCTGATGATAAAAAAATCGCAACGGATATTTTTATCCCTAAAGGCAGTACAAAAGGAGCTATCGAAGGGCATAAGGTAGTTGTTAAACTAACTTCCTATCCAGAAGGCAGAAAGAATGCAGAAGGAGAAGTTATCAAAATACTAGGGCATAAGAATGACCCAGGTGTGGATATTTTATCGGTAATACATAAGCATGGATTACCACTAGCTTTCCCGGAAAATGTACTAGATCAAGCGAATAATGCTCCAGATACGATAGATGAAAAGGAAATTGCCAATAGACGAGATTTGCGTAATGAAACAATTGTCACCATTGATGGAGCAGACGCAAAAGATTTGGATGATGCGGTTACTGTCACTATTTTAGAAAATGGTCATTATAAATTAGGGGTTCATATTGCGGATGTTTCTTACTATGTAATAGAAAATTCTCCTATTGATGTAGAAGCAGAGGAAAGAGGAACGAGTGTTTACTTAGTAGATCGAGTCATTCCAATGATTCCACATCGTTTATCTAATGGAATATGTTCCTTAAATCCTAAAGTAGATCGCTTGACTCTTTCTTGTGAAATGGAAATTACGTCAGATGGTGAAGTAGTTTCACATGAAATTTTTCAAAGTGTCATTAAAACAACGGAACGCATGACATATGCGGATGTGAACTCGATTTTACATGACAAAGATGAAGAATTAAGAGACAAGTATGAAGGGCTTGTACCGATGTTTGAACGAATGGAAGAGCTAGCTGCAATCCTTCGTAAAAAACGGATGACACGCGGTGCAATTGACTTTGATTTTAAAGAATCAAAGGTACTTGTAGATGAGGATGGAAAGCCACAGGATGTTATTTTAAGAGAACGATCTGTTGCAGAAAAATTAATTGAAGAATTTATGCTTGTTGCCAATGAAACAGTTGCGGAACATTTTCATTGGATGCAGGTTCCGTTTATTTATCGTATTCACGAAGATCCAAAAGAAGAAAAGCTAAGAAGATTCTTCGAGTTTATTACAAACTTTGGCTATATTGTGAAGGGAACAGCAAATTCTGTCCATCCTAGAGCATTACAGGAAATTATCGAAGCAGTTCAAGGAACGCCGGAAGAAATGGTTATTTCAACGGTCATGCTGCGATCGATGCAACAAGCGAAATACTACCCTGAAAGTTTAGGACATTTTGGTTTATCAACTGAATTCTATACGCATTTTACTTCACCTATTAGACGATATCCAGATTTAATCGTCCATCGATTGATTCGGACGTATTTAATTGAAGGGGATATCAGTTCAGCGACACAAGAAAAATGGAATAGCCGCTTAACAGAAATAGCAGAGCACTCTTCTAGTATGGAAAGAAGATCAGTAGAAGCTGAGCGTGAAACAGATGAGTTGAAGAAATCAGAGTACATGCTTGATAAAATCGGCGAAGAATATGATGGTATTATTAGCTCCGTTACGAATTTTGGAATGTTTGTAGAGCTTACAAATACAATCGAAGGACTTGTCCATGTCAGTTATATGACAGATGACTACTATCGTTATGATGAACGTCATTTTGCCATGATTGGCGAAAGAACAGGAAAGGTCTTCCGTATTGGAGACGAAATTACGGTTCGTGTTGTAAATGTAAATAAAGATGAACGCGCAATAGACTTTGAAATTGTCGGCATGAAGGGAACACGCCGCAGAGATCCAAAGAAAGATGGCAAAGTATTCTCTACTGGTAGTGTTTCTCGTGCACCGCGTAAAGGTAAATCAGATAGAGATACGGATCGAAAAGGAAAACCTGGAGAATCTCGCCGTAAAGGAAAGAATGATCGAAAACATTTCGAAAATGCACCAAAAGCAAAGCGAAAGAAAAAGAGACGGTAACTAAAAATTTGCTAAGCATTAAATTGCATGTGGTTTCTATCTGAAAAAGGAAACCACGTGCAGGGGATGTTTGTATAATAGACATTCTTTTGATAAAATTATTGGCAGAGTAGGGGGAAGAGGCATGCCAAAAGGTGAAGGGAAATTAGTTGCACAGAATAAAAAAGCAAATCATGATTACTTTATTGAGGAGACTTACGAGGCAGGGATTGTTCTTCAAGGAACAGAAATCAAAGCAATTCGTGCTGGAAGAGTAAACTTAAAGGAATCATATGCACGCATTATTAATGGAGAAGTATTCCTGCTCGGAATGCATATTAGTCCCTATGAGCAAGGAAACCGATACAATCATGACCCTTTAAGAACAAGAAAACTTTTATTACATCGAAAACAAATCAATAAATTAATTGGGGAGACAAAAGAAGTAGGTTATGCTTTAGTCCCACTAAAGATTTATTTTAAAAATGGATATGCAAAGGTTTTGATTGGTCTAGGTAAGGGTAAAAAGAACTATGATAAGCGTGAAACCTTAAAACGTAAAGAGGCAAATCGTAGCATCGAACGTGCTTTACGTGAAAGGCAAAAAATGTAATCCAAAACTTTACAATTGAAATACGCTTCAGTTATGTTATAATAACTTATGTCGATATGACAACATAACTTTAAGCTCCTATTTCAGAGCTTCCGAAACGTTACGCTTTTCTATTAAAGCGGGAATCATGTAATGTAACAATTGCTTGATTTTATCCTAATAATGGGGACGCTACGGATTCGACAGGGATAGTTCGAGCTTAGGTTGCGAGTCGAGGGGATCGGCCTCGTTAAAACGTCAAAGCCTATAACTGGCAAACAACAAAACAACTTCGCTTTAGCTGCTTAATAGCGCTTAGCGGTTCCTCCCTCCATCGCCCATGTGGTAGGGTCAGGGACTCAATTTAAGTGGGCTACGCCGGATTCCACCGTCTGAGGAAGAAGGAAGAGAACAACCAGACTAGCTTATCGGACGCCTGTCAACAGGCAGAAGAATAAGCGAAATGCGAATATGTTGACTACACTCGTAGAAGCTTAAGTGCCGATGTTTCTGGACGTGGGTTCGATTAATTTTAGTCGCCTTGTATGGTAACATATAAGTGAAAATCTGGCTTTATCGGTGAAACCTAAGTCACATTATCTGTGATAAGGCAATGCCGAGCGGTATGTGAAGTAATTCAACAGCCGTGTATCGACTTATAGGTTGCCAAGAATTTGGTAGCACTAGGATACGGAATGCTACTTTAAAGTAAATTTATATTTCGTATAAGACGCCAGAGGACCTAACTAAATATTACAGGTTCAAGATATAGTCAGTGCCATGACGAAAGCATGGAATTGCACGTCCCACCGTCTCCACCAAATACATATTTGGTGGTTTTTATTTTGTCTAAAAACAATCAGAGATTAAAGAATTAAGATTCAAAAGAATGTTTCTCTTTAAGCATTATTTTATTATATTCTCCATTTCTAGGTGTAACTTTATTGTAGTTATTTAAAATCCATTGGGCTCAATTTCTTTTTTTATGGATTCGTAAAAAGGGAGAGATTCTCTCCAAAATAAAAAATACATCATTTTTCTTTTTTATTACTAACGTATAAGAGTTTTAATGAGTATCAGGTTTGTAGTTCTTTTTCCGTATTAATACACCATCTATCAATTGATGAAGGTAATCTAGTTACTCTTTATCTGTGGAGGGGATAGTAATACATGGTCTTCTGTATTCCCACTTATGCCTTTTGTTAAAGTAATACTACCCTCTCAAATCAATATTCCTGCGTGATATGCAACCTCCCATTGTTCCTATTTATTACCTCCTGAATGATATTTATGTATTAGAATATTTTAGAAAAAATAGTATGTCAACAAAAAAATTTCTATTTTTGGGGATTTGTAAATAAATAATAGACAAACAATAATACTGTTTAATTGAATTAAATAAGAGTATAACCAACCTAAAATCATACATTAGGTTGGTTCTTATTGATGGTTTCGAAAACCCCTGGCTATGCCGGGGGTTCCGGAGAGCTTATAGCGAGGTAACAAAAAAACCTCCTTTCATGGTAGGATAAAGTTGGTTTCCCGACCACTTTATCTCACGCAAGAAGGAGGTATGCCCTTATGAAGGACATGAACAGTTTAGCACATACAACATGGAATTGTAAGTATCACATAGTCTTTGCCCCAAAATACAGAAGGCAAATTATTTATGGCAAATACAAAAAGAGTATAGGACAAATCATAAGAGAGCTATGTGAAAGAAAAGGTGTCATTATACATGAAGCAAATGCCTGTCCGGATCATATCCATATGTTGGTTAGTATTCCACCAAAATTAAGTGTATCGCAGTTCATGGGTTACCTAAAAGGAAAAAGTAGCCTGATGATATTTGATCGACATGCGAATTTGAAATATCGCTATGGGAATCGGAAATTTTGGTGTCGTGGTTTCTACGTTGATACCGTGGGGAGAAATAAGAAACAAATACAAGAATATATAAGAAATCAGCTGAAAGAAGATTATATGGCTGATCAGCTAACGTTGTTCGAAGAATTCGATCCGTTCACGGGTGAGAAAAATCGGAAGTAAATAAAGAAATTCTTTAGAATTGGTGAGTGAATGTGGTGCAGAAGGGAAACCTTTTCAGTGGGCCTTTAAGGCCGAGGCCGGTAAGAGAGGCTTTTAGCCGCAGAGCAAACCACCAGTTCACACTGGTGGTTTTGATTGACAATAAATAGTACTGCTGATTGATCTATTAAAGAAAATTGGAATTGGGGCAGAGGTTTTGGGGAAATAAAGAAAGAATCTAGATAATGGATAAAAGCAATATTAAACGAATTTGTCTTAATATTTAAAGCAATAATTTACATTATATTTTATATTTAAGTGTAATTACGAATAGCCGATGCTACCTAAAAGTAGTAGTTGCTATTCGTTGTTTTATTTTATTAGTATGGATAATTTTTTAAGAAGCCCTATCAAGTGGGAAAAATTACAAAGCAAATTGTGTTTTCCTACTATATCAAAGAGGAATAATAATAAAGATATTAGTGAAGTAATTTGTAAATGCGTTTCTCTATTCTAAATGGATTAGGAAGAGTCGTCTAATTTCAACATACTCACCGTATATACTATTACAACCTAATTCATACTAATTATGTTAATGAAGAATTGAAAAGGAGGCATCATAATATGCCAAATGAACCAATAACCATACATGCTATTATCAATGGAGAGAAAGTACCAACGGAAAAACAGGCTCCTCGTGAAAATCCTACTCATCCTGATGAGATTGTAGGATATGCTCCACTGAATACGAAAGAGGAAACGGTACAAGCGATAGATGCAGCATATGATGCTTTAAAAAGTTGGGCATGGACGAAAGTGGAGGATCGAATAGAAAGAATGGAGCGGGCTATCCAAAAAATAAAGGACGCAACTCCTGAAATAGCTACTTTATTATCAAGAGAACATGGGAAGGCATTATATGATTCTAAAGGAGAGATCGCAATCTCTCTGATGTGGATGGAATTTGCATGCAAGAATGTGAAGAAAGTCGTTAGTCCACAGGAAAAAGAACATGAAAATGGAAGAACCATTATTACATTTGATCCAGTTGGAGTTGTTTCTGCCATCTCCCCATGGAATTATCCTATTTCTTTATCCACCATAAAAATTGCCCCAGCCTTATTGACTGGAAATACAATGGTTGTTAAGCCTAGCCCATTTGCTCCTTTAGCTGTTAGCAAAGTGGTTGAAATCATTGCAAATGAATTTCCCCCTGGTGTTCTCAATCTTGTACATGGGGATGCAGAAGTGGGAGTAGAACTAACCTCTAATCCTAAAGTTGCGAAAATTGCCTTTACTGGTGGAACAAAAACTGCCAAAAGTATTATGAAAGCTGCATCAGAAACAATTAAAAAGATGACCTTGGAGCTAGGCGGAAATGATGCTGCAATTGTCTTAGAGGATTTTGATGTTAACGACGAAAAAGCGATGAGAAGAATGGTCATTTCAAACTTTTTAACAGCAGGACAAATTTGTATGATTGCTAAACGGATATATGTCCATCGTTCCATCTATGATGCCTTTGTAGAAAAATATATCGAAGCAGCAAATAAATGGATAAGGTTAGGTGATCCTTTTCATCCAGATGTGACAGTAGGGCCTGTAAATAATAAAAACCAGGTGAAATATGTACGTAGCCTTGTAGAGGATGCTAAAAGTAAAGGTGCAAAAGTGATTCCATTAGGGAAAATAATAAATCCAGAGCTAATGGACAACGGTTATTTTCTTCAGCCAACTGTAGTACTAGGAGCAGATTATCATGATCCGATTGTAGTAGAAGAACAATTTGGACCAACTGTACCAATCTTGCCATTTGATGATGAAGAACAAGTAATTGAATTACACAATGAAAGTATTTACGGTTTAACAAGCTCTGTTTGGGGGGAGGAAGAGCATGCCGTGAAAGTAGCACGCAGAATTGAAGCTGGTACAACGATGATTAATACAGCGGCTGTTCAAGGTTTGGACGTTCAGTTCCCATTTGGTGGGGTGAAACAGTCTGGTGTTGGAAGAGAGTACGGGGAGGAAGGATTAAAATCTTATGTAGAGACACATGTCATCAATCTTCCAAAAACCCTTGAGTTACCCTATATTCCTGAGTAAAAGTGGAAAATTTAGTTTTGTTTTTCCTAATTGATTAACAAAAAATAGAATAAAACGAAATAAAATAGGGACTACTTCCTTTACTTGGAAAATTGTCCCTATTTTAGTATCTTAAAAACTACTTTATATTTATCAAGTTCTAGCTAGTCCCGTTACTTCTTTGCTTTTTTACCAATTTGAATATCTTCCCCATCGACATCATCAATGACTGCACCAATTTCCCCTTCTGTATATGTATCTGTAGCTTGTTCATGAGTTGTAGCCAAGCCAGATGAAAGTTCATCCTTTTTTTCATAATCACTTGGATCAAAAACACGTCCGGCAAGTTCTGTATTTTGATTTGCATTCTTCTTTTTCAATATGAACACTCCTTTTTGTAATAACTTCTACAGATGTATTTTCTTCTAAATATGAAAAATTACTCATGTAATGTTGAATTTGTGAAAAAGTGACACCAAGTAGTTTATACAGCAGCACCTTTTTTCCATAAAAAAACAAAAGATGTGTGGTCAAATTTTCCATAGACATGATGAATAAAACAATTAATCTTGCCTACATAAATGGATTGTATTGCCAAGATATTTTAGAACACACATATTTTATTTCTGATAGTAGAAAAAGTAAGAAAGGAATGGAGAAATATTCAATTAACGAAAATGTTTATTATATATACGTACATTTTTTTGAAAAAAATAAAAAAGTGCGTATATGAAATTGCACATAAAAATTAGTCAATGGTAATATACCTAATGATGAAAGCGTTTTAATTACAGGGGGTGAGCATGTTAATCCATATAAAGTACTTGTAAATACTTGAATTTCTAGAAATACAAAAATCGAATGGGGGCAAAATTTATGAGGTTACCCAAAAATGTATTTTCCTATTTTGTTATTCTTTTGATGGCAGTTTTAGTTGTTGGATGTTCGAATTCCTCTAGTGGAAATGGAGAAAACACAGAAGAGGTAGAGTCTGAGGTCACTACAGTAGGTCCAGAAGATGGTGCGAAAATGGACATGTGGCTGTTTGTTGATTTACATCAAAAGTTTTATAGTGAAATGTTGAATAAATGGAATGAAGCGAATCCAGATAAGCAAATTCAAATTAAGTTTACCGTATATCCGTATGCAGATATGCATACAAAGCTAACTTTAGCAGTTCAATCAGGGGAAGGAATTCCTGATTTAGCAGATGTGGAAATTGGCCAATTTCCTAACTATTTAGACGGAGAAGTACCGTGGTTGGCATTAAATAGTTATGTAGAGCCATATAAAGCAGATTTAGTAACATCCCGATTAGATGCTTATGAAAAAAATGGTAACTATTATGGGGTACCAACACATGTTGGGGCTACAGTGATGTATTATAATACGGAAATATTAGAAAAATATGGTATTGATTATACCCAAATTAAAACATGGGATGACTTTACAGCAGCGGGTGAAAAATTAAAAGAGGCTTCAAACGGAGAAGTTTATATGACCTCTGTTGATACTGGTGGTGCTGACTGGCTAACATTAGCTATGTCTGAACATGGAGAATCTTGGGTAGAAGACCCTGAAAATGCAAATGTGAAATTAGATTCTTTAAGTAATATGCTAACAATGCAACAAGGGTGGTTGGAAAGTGGTATTGCAGAAGTTACTCCAGGAGGACAAATTGATACAGAGCAAGGTTATGCTACTGTTGCAAAAGGAGAAGTAGCTGCTTTCCCTAAAGCTATTTGGTATATGTCTCGATTTACAGACTATATGCCAGAGATGTCTGGTAAATTTGCTATTGCGCCAGCTCCTGTGTTTGAAGAAGGACAAAAACGTTCGAATGGTGCAGGCGGTACAGGAACAGTAGTATATAAAGACTCTGAAAATGCAGAGCTAGCAGCTGAATTTATGACTTGGGCAAAACTGACGGAAGAAGGCGGGGAACAAATTTGGAATATCCTTGGTTTTGATCCAGTAAATACGAAGGTGTGGACAAATAAAGAAATTACCCATAATCAAGAGAACGAATATGTGAAATATTTTGTTAATAATCCATTTGATACATTATTAGAAATTCAGGATGAAGTAAATTTAATTAAAACAGTGCCAATTACTACTACTATCAATGAAGCGTTTAATTTAACTACTTTAAATGAAGTTCTAGAGAACGGTGCGGATGTAAAGCAAGCTCTTGAAGATGCGCAGGCAGAGATAGATTTTGAACAAGAATAAGTTTAGTCTTTAAGATTGCCTCATAAAGGCAATCTTAAAGACTTTGATAGAAAAGGAGAGGAACGAATTGAAGAAGATCCAAGCTTTTTTATTCTCTCAGAAAATTGCTCCTTATGTGTTTATTTTACCGTTTATTGTTAGCTTGTCATTCTTCTGGATATATCCAATGTATTCGACCATAAATATGAGTTTTCATAATATTGGAAACGGATACAGTGAATATATTGGTCTTGCGAATTATGAAAAACTGTTAGGTGATAAGGTATTTCATATTGCTGTTAGAAATAGTGTCATCTACACGATATTTACGTTAATTATATTAATTCCTATTCCAATGCTCTGTGCATTTTTATTAAATTCGAAAAGTATTGTTGGTAAACGAATCTATAAATCGATTATTTATTTGCCGGCATTGGTTTCCGTAGTAGTTGCAGGTATTTTATTTCGATATATGTTTAGTGAAATGGATTCTGGTCTGATGAATCAAATCCTTAATTTTTTCGGCCTTGAGTCAAAGCAGTGGCTGAAAAATTGGGGAACAGGAATGTTTGCATTACTTTTATTAGCTACATGGAGATGGACTGGAGTAAACACTTTGTATTTTGAGGCTGGCTTAAGCTCTATTGATGAAGTGCTTTATGAATCGGCTAAAGTTGATGGTGCTAGTGCATGGCAAAGATTTTGGCATATTACTTTGCCCTTACTTAAACCAACAAGAATCTATGTTACAACCATCAGTATATATGCAGGATTAGCAATGTTTCTTGAAAGCTTTATGATATATGGAAGCAATAATTCTCCCAAAAATATTGGTTTAACCATTGTTGGTTATTTGTATAGAAGAGGAATTGAAAAGAATGATTTAGGATATGCCTCTGCTGTTGGCTTAGTATTATTGATTGTTGCTTTATCCATTAGCATGGTCTACTTGCTTTCAAGCGGCATGTTTAAAAAGGAGGATAAATAGGATGAGCAAGAATAAGACTAATCCAAATAATAATTCTTTATCAAACTCCTCATTAGATATAACAAAAGGAAATAAGGGTGGTAAAAATCCTTTAGTGAAAACTTTTATTAATGGCTTTTTTATCATTTTGTGTGCTAGTGTGGCTGTCCCATTTATCTCAGGATTATTTGCATCTTTTCGTCCAGGTCAAATGTTAATAAGAAACGGCTTAAATCTAAACTTAGATTTTGAAAATTGGTCATTAGTCAATTATAGCTATCTTTTTGATGGAAGTACTGGCTACCTAGATTGGTATAAGAATAGTTTGATTATTACCATTGTTTCCGTGATTTTGACGTTAATTATCTGTTATTTTGTTGCCTATGGTTTTGCTATGTACCATTTTAAGTTTAAAAACTTATTGTTTTTCTTAGTTATTGCGACAATGATGGTTCCGTTTGAAATATTAATGTTGCCATTATATAAGCAAATGATTAGTTTTGGATTAATAGATACCTATGCGGGGGTTATCCTTCCAGGTTTAGTACATGCATCTACCATTTTTTTCTTTAGGCAGTATCTTTCAGGCATACCAAAGGAATTGTTGGATGCAGGAAGAATTGATGGCAGTAGTGAGTATGGAATTTGCGTGAGAATTGTTATGCCCATTTCTAAACCTGCATTCTCCGCTATGGCTATTCTAAGTTCAATGGGGGCATGGAATAGTATGCTGTGGCCATTGATAGTTTTACGGTCAGCAGAAAAATTCACATTACCTATCGGATTAAATACGTTATTAACTCCTTATGGAAATAATTATGATGTCCTTGTGGCTGGATCTATCTTCTCCATTCTCCCTTTATTTATTCTGTACTTGATATTTAATAAGTACTTTGTAGAAGGTATGACTGCAGGCGCGGTAAAAGGATAACGGCACTGAAATAGTTGAAGTTGATGATAGGGAGGTCGGGAAACGATGAAAATAAGATATGATTCTCCTTTTTGGGAGCGGATGGGGAAACTCTATTACCTTATTGTTTTAAATTTCTTGTGGATATTGTTTAGTCTACCATTAATTACACTTGGTCCATCTACTGTTGCGCTCCATCGTTGTATGTTTTCTCTAATTAATGGGAAAGAAATGAATGTTTTCACTGAATTTTACCAATCATTCAAGACGGATTTTGTAAGAAATATGATGGCTGGTCTTATCGTTGTCGGTTTTGGCATGTTGTTGCTATCTTCTCGTAATTTTTACTTTGAAATTGCAGCAAATAACTCACTGACCATTTACTATTTTTATATCTTTCTAGTTTTTCTTTTTGCTTTGTTTTTCGTTACTGTCTTTCCAGTTTTAGGGTCATTTGATGGGACAGTTTTAGAGCTATTACGAACCTCACTATTTTTATCGCTTAAAAATTTACCAATGAGCATCTTGATGGTAGTAATCGACTATTTGATCATTTACTTCTGTCAAATGTTGATTCCATTAGCTCTAATCGGAGTCGCGCTTATAACTTTCATAAACAGCCGCATTTATCTTAAAAGAGTCGCTAATAGTTTGGTAATTGAATAAGGGGTTTTTTGATTATCTAAATAGTATTTTTTCTAAAAAAAATCAATTACGCAAATCAAAATCCATTGGAAAAGGAATGAGAGAAATATGACTGAAAATATCAAAACTGCAAAAATGGTAATCGATAAATCTTTTAAAATATCGGAAATAGATTCCCGTATTTATGGTTCATTTATAGAGCATTTAGGGCGTGCTGTATATGGAGGTATTTATGATCCAGGTCATCCATCAGCGGATAGTAATGGATTTAGACAAGATGTGATTGAGTTAGTAAGGCAACTACAAGTTCCGATCGTTCGTTATCCTGGAGGAAATATGGTATCTGCTTATAATTGGGAAGATGGAGTAGGACCAAAGGAGAAACGTCCAAAGAAATTGGAACTAGCATGGAATTCCATCGAAACAAATGAAGTAGGTACGAATGAATTTTTTGAATGGGCAAACCAAGTGAATTCCGAAGTAATGATGGCTGTAAACCTTGGAACACGTGGAATTGATGCAGCCCGTAACCTTTTAGAATATTGCAATCTCCCAGGAGGTACCTATTGGAGTGATTTAAGAAAACACCATGGCTATGAAGACCCGCATAATATTAAAGTTTGGTGCCTAGGTAATGAAATGGATGGGCCATGGCAAATTGGACATAAAACAGCTTATGAATATGGAAGACTAGCTGCAGAAACAGCAAAGGCAATGAAAATTGTGGATCCAAGAATCGAGCTCGTCAGTTGCGGAAGCTCTAATACAGCGATGCCAACATTTCCTGAGTGGGAGGCAACTTCATTGGATCAGACATATGATTACGTTGATTATGTATCACTTCATACCTATTATGGTAACCGAGATAATGATACAGCCAATTTCCTCGCAAAATCATTAGATATGGATGATTTTATAAAAACGGTTATCGCAACCTGTGATTATATTAAGGCAAAGAAGAGAAGCAAGAAAAAACTTCATTTAAGCTTTGATGAATGGAATGTATGGTTCCACTCTAATGATCAAGATAAACAAATAGAACCTTGGAGTGTTGCACCGCCACTTTTAGAGGATGTTTATAATTTTGAAGATGCATTGCTTGTTGGTAGTTTGCTAAATTCTTTAATAAATCACTCAGATAGAGTTAAAATAGCTTGTCTTGCCCAATTAGTAAATGTCATTGCACCAATAATGACAGAAACAGGTGGGGGCTCTTGGAAACAGACCATTTTCTATCCATACTATTATACATCTGTATATGGTCGTGGGACTGCAATCCAAGCTATAGTAGATTCACCAAAATATGATTCAAAGGATTTTACAGATGTACCATATTTAGATCAATCTATTGTCTTTAATGAGGAGAAAGAGGAACTTGTTATTTTTGCTGTTAATAGAAGCTTAGACAATCAATTAAATGTCGATGTGGATATTCGGTCATTTGAGGGATATTCCATTGAGGAGCATATTGTCCTTGCAAACGATGACCCAAAGGCGATTAACACCCTTCAACATGAGGCAGTAAAACCTATTGCCTCTAAGAAATCTTATATGGAAAATGGCAAATTAGTAATTGTACTGCCAAAAATGTCTTGGAATGTCATTCGTTTGAGAAGAAAGTAGTCCTTCATTCTTATTTAAGAGGCTGGGACATAAGTATTTCAAACAACAACAAACACGAACTAAAATGTAATTAAATTACTTAAAAGTTCGTGTTTGTTATTTTAGAAAAGGTTTAAAAAACGAAGTGTAATGGAGCGGAGGACGCTCGACTCCTGCGGGAAATAGAGACGCTTTAGACCCCGCAGCGCAGCGAGGAGACTTAGGCTTCCTCCCCGACGCATCGAGCGTCTGTAGCGCAATGAAACGACTTAGTTTTTACACTTAACTATATTTAGAAACATAGATAAAGTAGCTTTATTTAAGAGCTAAATTAAAGATTGTTCGTCTTTAAAGATTAGTTATTTAGTTTTGTCCCAACCTCCTACTTTACACTTACTTCAAATTCCGACTCAAAAAAGCCTGTGTACGCACGGATTGGGGGTTTGTAAAAATCTTATTTGGTGGTCCTGACTCTTCGATTACTCCATTGTCCATAAAGATAACGTTGTTGGCTACTTCCTTGGCGAAGCCCATTTCATGGGTAACGACTATCATTGTCATTTTTTCTTCTGCTAAGTCTTTCATTACTTCTAAAACTTCACCAGTCAGTTCGGGGTCTAAAGCAGATGTTGGTTCATCAAACAACAATATTTCTGGTTCCATCATTAAAGCACGGGCGATGGCAACACGCTGCTTTTGGCCGCCAGATAGTTTGGCTGGGTATGTATTGGAAAAACTGGTAAGGCCGATTTTCTCCAGTATTTTCATGCTTCTTTCATGAATGACAGCGGCAGTTTCTTTCTTAACTAATTTCGGTGCAAGTTCAATATTTTCTTTTACTGTAAGGTGGGGAAATAGATTGAAATGCTGAAAAACCATTCCCATCTTTGATGTAATCTGTTTAATTTTTTGGGGTGGGGAATAGAGTCCGTCTTTAACTAAATCTTCCCCACAAACACGAATATTTCCTCCATCTATTTTTTCTAAATCGACAAGACAACGGAGCATCGTACTTTTTCCAGAACCAGATGGACCAATAACAGCAACGACATCATTGTTATTGACATCAAAGGTAATCTGCTTTAATACATCGACCTTGTCGTATGATTTTTTGATATTCTCTATTTCGATGATTGCCATAAAATCCGTCCTTCTTATTCAAATTTAAATCTACGCTCCAGCCATTTAAATAGTGCTGTTAATAAGAGTGTCATGATTAAATAAATTATTCCCGCGATGAAAAATGGTACAATCGTAAAATCACGGTTTACAGCCGTTTGTGCAAAGTGCAGTAATTCTGGGACAGCAACAGCATAGAGTAGTGCTGTATCCTTCACTAATGTAACCGATTCGTTCGCAACAGCAGGAAGAGCTATGCGAAACATTTGTGGTAACACAACACGTGTTGTTGTTTGCCATTTGTTTAAGCCAAGAACTTGAGAGGCTTCATATTGGCCTTTATCGATAGCAAGTAGACCTCCACGGAATATTTCGGCAAAATAAGCGGCATAATTCAAAATAAAACCTAGAGCGGCAGCGACAAAACGATCTAACACCAAATATTCTCCGATTCCTGGAATCATCGGCAAACCAAAACAGATAAACAATAATTGGAGCAATAGTGGAGTACCACGCATAATATAAACATAACAACTTGCCAGCCAAGCAATTGGTTTGATACTAGACCTTATAGCAAGAGTTAAAAGAAAACCTAGTGGAATGGATACCACAATAGCAATAATAAATAAAAGAACGGTTGCTTGTGCTCCTTCTAACATTGGTTTTAGTATCGACATAATATAATCAAACGACATTTCTATTCCTCCAACAAAACAAAACAGGGTTTCGTAAAGAAATCCTGTTTTGTTTACGATTCATTTGCGAGTTTACTTCAATACTTTATTTTCTCCAAACCATTTTTCCGAAACTTTAGCGGCTGTTCCATCTTCATTCATCTCATCAAGTGCTTTTTGAAGTTTTTCTAATAAAGCTTCATTGCCTTTTTTCACACCAATTCCATATTCTTCTGGAGCAAGGGACTCATCAAGCACTTTAAAGGTATCTTGCTCTTTTGTCATATAATAATCAATAACAATTTCGTCAATAACGACTGCATCCAAACGACCAGATTTTAAATCACTTAATGCTAATACGTTATCGGAAAACTCGGTAACTTCTTTAATTTTTGATTTAATCGGATTACTATTTAATGCATCAGATGCAGAAGAAAGAGATTGTAGCCCAACAACTTTTCCTTCTAAATCATCTAATTTTGTTATGTTTGAATCAGTTAATGTTACGACTACTTGTGCATTTTTTAAATAAGGCTTTGTGAAAAGTACTTTTTCTTTCCGTTCATCCGTTATAGTATATCCATTCCAAATTAGGTCAATTCGACCGCTACTTAATTCGGATTCTTTTGTTTTCCAATCAATTGGTTGGAATTCTACTGACATATCCATTTTTTCAGCAGCTGCTTTCGCATAATCTATATCGAAACCAACGATTTCATTATCTTCATCTCTAAATCCCATTGGAGCAAATTTATCATCAATTCCAATTACTAAAGTATCTTCCTTTTTATCAGAGGAATTATTTGAACAAGCTGTAAAAATGAAGAATACAGACGCTAAAATAAGTAAATTAATTGCTAAACGTTTCATGTTGTATAAAGCCACCTTTATGAATTAAAGTTTGTATATTTTAAGATAAATCTATTAAAAATCAGACTATCACCAAAAGTCCTTTAGTTCGATAATATATTAGAGTGATAAACCGATGAATAAAATTTACCATATTAAAAAAGTAATTGTCAATAAATATTTTAGTATATTAGTAGAGTAAAGGATTTATGGGTGAATAATCCAAAGAAAGTCCCTTTCATGTTAGTGAATGATGCATGAATTAATGGGATGGAAGTACGAAACTTGAGTTGATTGGTGCGGCAGATAGTTGACTTCTGATGAAGAGTGGGGAGCGGGAGATTACATAGACGAAAAGTTTAGAAGGAAAAAAACTAACCAGAGATCCCTTATTCTCTAGTTAGTTGGTGATATGATTATAAGGGGAATGTTGAGAAAAGGGTCCGACAAAGGGCTAGCGAATATTTTTCCACTTTAGAGAACCGGATCCATTATGAGGGTGGGTATAAGGGAAGTCTTTATTAAGTTTCTCATTTAACTCTGCTATGGATAAATGCTCCAACATTTCAGATGATAAGCCGCTATTACAAACAATCTTTTGAATGAGAATATTTTTAATGGATTTTGTTTTATCGTAATAAACCATTGTACTACCCCCTAATTTAATCAACTTTATTTCTTCGAAGATATCAAATAAGTAGTGATAATTTCATTATAACTTAATAATTTTACTATTCCAAGTGGTTTAGGGGGAATTACTTCGTGGTTAATAATTATTTTTTGATTTGTTCCATAAATGTTTGTTGTGGCAAAATGGGCAATTCGTTATAATAGGCAAAAGGTTATATAACTGAAGATTAAGAATTATTTGTTAAAAAAGGGGCGGGGACATGAGTAAGTATAAAATAATATTATTTGATCTAGATGGAACAATTTCAGATCCTAAAGAAGGAATCACGAAATCTGTTCAATATGCATTGCAAAAGCTTGGGAAAGAAGAACCTGATTTAGATAAATTAGAAAAGTTTATTGGTCCACCACTACTAGAATCTTTTCCAAAATACTATGGTTACAACGATGAAATAACGAATCAGGCCATAGCACTATATAGAAAGCGATTTACGCAAAGCGGAATGTTTGAAAATCAATTATATCCAAGTATATCGATGTTACTCGACTTATTACAAAAAGAGGACAGGATTTTAATTGTTGCCACCTCCAAACCAACAATTTTTGCGGAGACGATTTTGAAATATTTTCAAATCGAGCAATATTTTACGCAAATCATTGGCAGTAATCTCGATGGGACTAGAACTTCAAAAACAGAAATTATTCAATATATAGTAGATTTATTTCCGTCTTATCAGCTGAATGATTTTGTGATGATAGGGGATCGGGAGCATGATATCATTGGAGCAAATAATGTAGCTATTGATTCGATAGGAGTTACATATGGCTATGGCTCATATGAAGAGCTACACAAGGCAAATGCAACCTTTATTGTGGAGAGTATCGATCAATTAACTGATATTTTAATAGGGAGAAAGAATGAGAGAAAACAGCAAATTAATCTTGTGACAGAGGATGAGGCTCCTCTTGTCCATAGGCTAATGCTAGAGGCGTTTGATGATTATCGATATATGGAGGTGCCCTCAAGTGCACTGAATGAACCAATAGACAAATTAATAGATGCACTGAAAAGTGGAACAGAGCAAGCAATTCTTTATCGATTAAATGATATTCCCCTTGGTTCCTCTCGTTTACAGCTAAAAAGGGATTCTCTTTATTTTTCGAGACTTTCTGTTACTCCATCAGCAAGAGGGAAAGGAATTGCGCAAGCGATGATAACATGGATGGAAGAATATGCATTATTAAACGGAAAACAGAAAATGGAGTGTAAAGTTAGAGCAAATGTACCAAAGAATATACGTTTATACGAAAAATTGGGATTTGTCATAACAAAAGAAGAAGAGGCAAACAATCCTAATGGAAAATTAGTGAAAACAGTTAATATGGAAAAGCTGATAAAAAGGAAAATTCCATCTACCATTTAAATCGGTTGAATAGAAAAGGCATCTCTAGGGTGAAAGAAATTGTTTTCTATTATGTACTGAATCGCCCAATATCAGTTGCCTCCGTAACTTGGTATGAACCAAACGAATATCCATCTCAAATTAATAAGTACTTTATATCCAAGTGCTATATGATAATCTATAATGAATATACTGAAAATTTCGTACCTAATTGGTAGAAGGACATAAGGAGGAAAAAGCGTAATGAATTACAAATTTGCGAATCGAATAGAACGAGTAAAACCATCAGCTATTAGAGAACTACTAAAATTGGGGGCGGATCCTTCTATTATTTCATTTGGAGGTGGATATCCAGATCCAGAGATTTTTCCAATTGAAAAATTAAGAAAAGTATACGATCAGGTACTACTAGAAGAGGGAAAAATGGCGCTGCAATATACAGGAACAGAAGGATTAATGGCATTAAGGGAAAAGCTTGTGAATCGAGTGAAGAAAATTGGCATAAGCTGTGATGTTGATAATCTTTTTATTATTCATGGCGGACAGCAAGGATTAGATCTTGCAGCCAAAGCTTTTATTGATTATGGAGATATTATTATAACGGAGAATCCAACTTTTTTAGGTGCGCTTGCTGCATTTAATCCATATGAACCAGAATACATAGGTGTATCAATGGATGAAAATGGTATGCGAATGGACGAACTTGAGGCTGTATTACAAAAGCATCCTAATGTGAAGCTTATCTATACGGTTCCTGAATTTCAAAATCCGACAGGAGTGACGATGAGCTTAGAGAGAAGAAAGGCTTTAGTAGACTTAGCAAATAAATATAATGTCGTCATTATTGAGGATAGTCCATATCGTGAAATACGATACGAAGGAGAAGATTTGCCATCTATTAAAAGTTTTGACACAGAGGGAAGAGTTATTCATATAGGAAGCTTTTCGAAAATTCTTAGTCCAGGATTACGCCTTGGCTGGTTAATTGCAGATCGTGTATTAGCTGAGAAACTAAGCTTGTTAAAAATGGCTTCCGATACGCAAAATTCTACTTTAAATATGTATGCAGTGAATCGATTTATGGATATGTATGATTTGGATGAGCATATCGTACATATCAGAGAAACGTATAAACATAAGAAAGAACTGATGTTTCAAACGCTACAGGAAGCTTTTCCGAAAAGTGTTACCTATACATATCCGCAAGGCGGTTTGTTTACATGGCTCACTTTTCCACAACATATTGATACAAAAATTCTTATGCAGGAACGTAGTTTGCCAATCGCAAAAGTAGCTTACGTTCCAGGTGAAAGCTTTTTCCCTAACATGCAAGAGAAAAACCATTGCCGAATTAATTATTCGTATATGTCAGAAGAGAATATCATTAAAGGCATTACAAGTTTAGGGGAAATAGTGAAGGAAATGTGTTAGGAAGCTTCTTTTAAATTACGAAAAACGTAAGTTGGTTACTTTTAATAACTTTTTAATGATAAGTAAGTTTTATTATTTGCAATTAAATAATCTCAGTATTAGGATAAAAAAGTAATACAAATTTTTAAAAAATACGGAGGTTAAAAGGATGAAAATTGGAATTATCTTAGGGAGTACACGTCAAGGAAGAGTGAGTCCACAAGTTGGAGCATGGGTAAAAGAAATTGCTGACAAGCGTGGAGATGCTGAATACGAAATCGTTGATATTGCAGATTTTAATTTACCATTTTTAGGTGCAGCAGAAGGTCAAGAAAATGTTGCAGCTTGGAATGAAAAGCTAGCTAGTCTTGATGGCTTCGTATTTGTTGCAGCAGAATATAATCACAGTATAACTGGTGCTTTAAAAAATGCTTTAGATTCTGCAAGAGAAGCTTGGAACAATAAAGCAGCTGGAATTGTAAGCTATGGTTCAACAGGTGGAGCTCGTGCAGCAGAGCATTTACGAGGAATTTTAGGCGAATTGCAAATTGCTGACGTTCGAGTTCATCCAACGCTTTCTTTATTTACTGATTTTGAGAACTTCACAACATTTAAACCATCTTCTCTTCATTTAGAGAACATGAATGCAATGCTTGATCAAGTAGTAGCTTGGAGCACAGCATTAAAAACAATTCGTGAATAATTTGTATACATAGAGTAGGGCTTTTGAAGCCTTACTCTTTATTTCTTATAAGGGAAATCAGGTCGAAGAATTTTAGAAAAAATATTTTAATAAGAAGACAAATGGGTAATATAAATAAGAAAAAATTTTCGACTGGAGGAGAAAAATGACTGCATTTTTAGAAGCAATTAAAAACCGTCGTTCTTATTATGGCATTAGTAAAGAACAAGTAGCATCTGATGAAAAAATCCAAGAAATTGTGAATGAAGCTGTGTTGCATACACCCTCTTCTTTCAATTCCCAAAGTACAAGAGTAGTGGTTTTATTAAACGAACAACATGATAAACTTTGGGATTTCACTGCAAGGGAGTTACAAAAGATTGTTCCAGCGGAGAATTTTTCTTCCACGAAAGAAAAATTAACTTCCTTTAAAGCAGGATATGGAACGATTTTATTTTTTGAAGATCAAGAAGTAGTAGAAGGATTACAAAAGCAGTTTGCGTTATATGCAGAGAATTTTCCAGTTTGGGCAAATCAAACGAACGCCATGCATCAATTGGTCATTTGGACTGCTTTGGAAGAAGTAGGATATGGAGCTTCTTTGCAGCATTATAATCCCCTTATTGATGAGGCGGTACAAGGAGAATGGAAAATTCCTTCTACATGGAAGCTTGTTGCACAAATGCCATTTGGTAAACCAACAGCAGAACCAGGAGAAAAAGAATTTAAGCCTCTAGAGGATCGCGTAAAGCTTTTTAAATAAGGCTGTTTTTAAGAGAAGCTCCTATAATAGGAGTTTTTCTATTTGCCTTAATTGGACGCTGCCTTAAGCAAAATCGAAGTAAAATCCGTGCTATTGTGTTAGGATGATAGCATCATTATAAAGAAGGTGGAAAAATGAAAATTGAAGTATGGTCAGACTTTGTTTGCCCTTTTTGCTATATTGGCAAACGTCGTTTAGAGATTGCGTTAGAGCAATTTCCTTTCAAAGACCAAGTTGAGGTTGAATTTAAGAGCTTTGAACTAGATCCGAATGCAGAAGTTTATTCTGGGAAAAGTATCCATGAGGCACTTGCTGGTAAATATAGAATGAGTATCGAGGAAGCAAAGAATGCGAATGAAAATGTTGGCAATCAAGCTGAAAGCACAGGTTTAAGCTATGATTTTGATAACATGAAACCAACGAACACATTTGACGCCCATCGTTTAACAAAATATGCGAAAACGGTTGGAAAAGAAAAAGAGTTAACAGAGAAATTATTGCATGCTTACTTTACAGAAGGAAAACTAATAAGTGATCATCAGATATTAGTGGAAATCGGTAAATCAGTCGGCCTAGAAGAAGCAGAGCAACAAAAAGTATTAGCAGATGCCACTAGCTTTGCAAATGATGTCAGAATTGATGAAGCACTAGCTGGACAAATTGGTGTGACAGGTGTTCCATTCTTTGTCATCAATCAAAAATATTCAGTTTCTGGAGCCCAACCAACTGAAACTTTTAAGCGTGTCCTAGAACAAGTATGGCAGGAAGACCATCCAGCCCCTAAATTTCAAGACATTACCGGAGCAGGTGCTGTTTGTACAGACGAAGGATGCGAAGTTCCTAAGAAATAATGGATAGAGTATTTAAGTGAATAAGGAAAAGAGATAGTCAAAACAATGGCTATCTCTTTTTCTTTTCAATCATTCGGAATGAATTTAATTGAAAGCGTTTTTAAAAAAGTATGCGCTTTATAAAAAAATGTACTATACTATAAATAGATATACCAAGCGTAAGTTTTTAAAGTATAGACTTTTAAGATCAAATGCTTATAATTAAAATATCATTATCTATTCGTTATAAGATTAAAAGATATTGCAAATAAAATGTATAGAATTATTTTTTCTAATTAAGGTGGCTCGTTTATGAATAAGTATGAAGCGATAGCAATTGAAGTTAAACGTCGAATTAAAGAAAACTTTTATCCATTGGATCATCCTATACCTGATGAGATTACATTATCTAAAGAGTTTTCCTGCAGCAGAATGACAATGAAAAGGGCATTGGATAAACTTGTGATGGAAGGACTTCTTTATCGTAAAAGAGGACATGGTACCTTTATCGTTCAATCTGCTCTACATGCCAGTAGAGTAAATGTTTTGTCAAATGAAATCACTGGATTATCCAAGCTATTAGATGGAGAGAAAATAGCGAGTAAAATCATTACATTTGAAGTTCATTTTCCCTCAGAAGAAGTTGCGGCACATTTGGCAATTGATATAAAAACACCAGTGTATCATATCATTAGATTGAGATCAGTGAAAGACGAACCATATGTCTTAGAAATTACTTATATGCCAACAACCATTATATCAGGTTTAAATGACGAGGTTTTATATGGATCCATTTATGAGCATATTACGAAAACATTAGGACTAACGATTGCTGGATCGCATCGGAAAATTAGAGCATGTAAATCCACAGAGCTAGATCATGAACATCTTGCATGTGAATTAGATGACCCTATCCTTGAAGTAGAACATGTTGGCTATTTAAATAATGGCATTCCATTTGAATATTCATTTTCCCGTCACCGCTATGATAAATTTGAGGTAACAACCGTAAATTTAAAACGTTAGGTGAAAGGATTTCTATTCAAAGAAATGAAAAATAGAGCAGCTATCAGGAAGGTGAAGTTCTTTCGATAGCTGCTTTTTTCTTAGTGTAGATTATTGAAAATTAAAAAATATAAAGAAAAACTATTTACATTTACGTTGCGTCAACGTTTACGATGAAAGAGTCAGGAGGGGAACAGATGGAATACACCGTACATGCATTAGGTAAGTTAGCAGGAGTAAGTACAAGAACATTGCGATATTATGATGAAATAGGCATTCTCAAGCCGGCGAGAATCAATTCATCAGGATATCGTATCTATGGACAAAATGAGGTAGATAAATTACAGCAAATTCTGTTTTACCGTGAGCTAGATGTTCCATTAGAGACTATAAAGAATATGATGGCTTCTCCTACTTTTGATGTCAAACAAGCATTAAAGGAACATCACGAAAAACTCCTGGCTAAAAAAGAACAGCTACATCTGTTAATTGCAAATGTAGAAAAAACGATGGAAACAATAGAAGGGAGTAGGACGATGTCTAATCAAGAAAAATTTGTGGGCTTTAAAAAGAAAATGATAGAAGATAACGAGGCGAAGTATGGCAAAGAAATAAGAGAAAAGTATGGGGAAGAGATGATAGACCAATCTAATGCTAAATTAATGAATATGTCAGAAAATGATTATCGAAGCATGGTTGAAGTGGAGAAGACATTATTTTCTACCTTACAAGAAGCCTTAAAAGAAGGCAATCCTGCTGGAGAGGCTGGGCAAAAAACAGCAGGGTTGCACAAGCAATGGCTTTCCTTCACATGGCCAGAATACACGAAGGAGGCACATGCGGGACTTGCAGAAATGTATGTTGCTGATGAAAGATTTACCTCCTATTATGACAAAGTGCAAGTAGGAGCTACAGCTTTTTTGCGGGATGCTATTTTGATTTATACCGGGATGGCTTCTAAAAGTTAACTAAAGAAAAAACTCCTTGATTGTCTTCCATCAAGGAGTTTTTATAAGTAATCACTAAATCAAGAAGCATTTCTAACTTTTTTTGCCACTACTTTACGAGAAGTCATATATCTCCATCCTGTAAGAAGCAAACCAACAAAACAAAGACTGCTTGAAACAAGAAATACGACATGCATCCCACTAAGAAAAATATCAGGTCTCCCAGGGATAAGGGCAGTTACGCGGTAGCCTGCTTTCATGCTCATAACAGAGAATAATATGCTTGTTGCAACAGAAATTCCGACGACCATTCCTAAATTACGAACAAGTGAATTAATGCTACCTGCGATTCCTAGCTGTTTCCGCTCTACTGTCGACATAATTAGTGAATTATTAGGAGACTGGAAAAGACCAGTGCTGGCGCCAAGCATAATAATCCATAGTGCAAGACTTGTGAGCGTACTTCCTTCATGAAGGAAAGTTAAACCGATTTGGGCAACAATCATTACTAAAAGTCCTGCAAAGGTAATAGCCTGACCACTTATTCTATCGGATAATGCACCACTTAAAGGCGCGACAATTGCCATGGTAATTGGAAAGAGCATAAGGATATAACCTGAATGCAATGCTGACATTCCAAGAATATCCTGTGTGTAAAAAGGAGACAGGATATTAAAACAAAAATTTGCGATAAATACAATAAATGCACAAAAGATGCTGATAGAAAAAAGTGGATTCTTAAAGATAGAAAGCTCTAGCATTGGGCTTTCTTTTCGATATTCAACGATGATAAAACTGATAAATGTAAAGATTCCTATAATAATGGAAGTAATGATATACCAGTTTGAATAGCCATATTGTTGCCCAAGTAATAAGCCACCGATAGAAAGAATAATGGCAAAGCTAAATAATAAGCTTCCTGCTACATCTATCTTTGTCTTTGTTATGGTGACATCCTTAGGCAATATCTTCCACGCTAAAGCAATGGCAATAAAACCAATTGGGATGTTTATCCAAAAGATATATTCCCAGCCTAAGCTTGAAATAATAATCCCACCTAAGCTTGGTCCTGTAATACTTCCTAAAGAGACAAACGTTCCAATTAAACCTAATGCTTTTCCTCTCTCTTTTACAGGAAAAATTTCCGTTACAATACCTTGGCTATTTGCCATTGTCATTGCTGCGCCAAATGCTTGGATAATCCGTGAAATGACTAATAAGGATAGAGAAGTACTTAATCCACAAAGGAATGAACCAATGATAAATAGTATCGAGCCCCACTTAAAGACGTTAATTTTTCCAAACATATCCCCTAATTTTCCAAAGAAAAGGATAACGGTACAGATTGTGAGTAAATAACTAATAACAATCCATTGAGAACTGGCGAATGCTAGACCTAGCTGTTTAGAAATTGTCGGCAGTGCAATATTAACAATACTCGCATCAAGGGTTGCCATAAATGTGAATATATTTAAAACAGTAAAAATGAGCCAGCGACGTTGATGAACTTCTTGGTTAACTTCTTTTACGGAAGGTTGCAAATAATCACCTCGTTTATTTAGTTGCATATGTAACTATTATTGCTTCATTTTAAAATAATTTAGTTGCGCACGCAACTAAAATTTTGTATGCTACAATCAGTAAAATTAGTCTTCACTTTCTTATATGAAACTATCCGAGGGGGATAAAATATGAATGAAATGCCAATAGGAAGGATTGTTTCGATGATCCATAGGCAGAATCAGAAATTTCTTTCGAGGGAATTGAAGCCATTTGAGTTAGGAAATGGTGGGCAACACGCCTTTTTAAAAATGATTATTGCCAAGCCGGGGATTAACCAAGATGAACTTTCCTCTCAGTTAAAGTTTGATAAAGCAACAACCGCTAGAGCAATCAAGCATCTTGAAAACGTCGGGTATGTTGATAGACAAACAGATAACAAAGATCGGCGTTCAAATAATTTATATCCAACAACTAAAGCACGAAATATTTTTCCACAGATACAAGAAGTGTTAGAACGGCTAAATGAAGAAATTACTAGCAATTTGACTGCTGAAGAAGAACGTCAATTGCTTCAATTATTGAAAAAGATTTATCCCACTCTTAAACTTCAGTAAGAATCAACTTTAGGTTTGGGAGAATGGAAAGAAGATAGACGTCCGTGAAGGTTCGATTGGTTCAACTAACCATCAGTGAAGGATAAAGGAAAACCCCACTAATGGTTAGTTCATTTTATTCTGCATTATGAGCGGTGGAATATCCAATATCCCCACCAATTATGAAAAAAAATGAAAGATAAATAGCAACTATTTTTCAGTTAAATATTCAGCCAGGCTTAGCCAATTATTTTCAATCAATGCTGGGAGCTGCTCCTTGCTATCATTTGATATACAGGAAATAATTTCTTGATGCTGTTTAATTGATTTTTTCCCATCGAAAGTATTGAACTTTTGTAATTCAAGTCGACGAATTTTTGGAAGAAGGCGATCTAAAGCTAGCATTATTTCGGGATTATGTGATGCCTCAATAATTACTGCATGGAATTGATCATCCATTTGGATTGCTCTATACTTATCCTCCACTTTTAAAGCTTCAGCAAATTCATTATTTATTGCTGTCATTTGGTCGGCATGTGTAAGAGTTAAAGTGGTGAGAGCTAATCTAGCAGCCAATCCATGGAGCGAGGCTACAACGGTAAAGGCGTGCATCGCTTGTTCTACTTCAACTAGGCTTACAACTGTTTCGGAACCTGGAGAAGTTACAATTAATCCTTCATCCTCCAATTTTTTGAGAGCTTCTCGTACTGGGGTTCTGCTAACACCAAATTGTTCAGCCAATGCTTTATCGTTAATTCTCTCACCAGGCTTTAGTTCAAGATGGATAATTGCTGATCTTAATCGGTCGTATACTTGTGCTCTTAATGATTGACGTGGAATTTGCGTAATGTTTTTCATAGCAATAATATATCATATTTCGGTTATATTAGTGGAAAAGAGTAGGTTCATAAAATCATTCACAAAATCGTCAAATCTATTTAGTTTACTTTTATACCATACAGGGGTATAATATAAATATGCGATATATCGTTAAGGGGGATTTTTATTGGACAATAATGAGCATGAATTAGAAAGTTGCCATCTTACGAGTGACAGAAGAAGTCATCATTCAGATAAAGTAAAACAGAATTTAGTGACCAGATTAAATCGTATTGAAGGTCAAATTAGAGGGATAAAAGGTCTAATAGAAAAAGATACGTATTGTGACGATGTTATTACGCAAATTTCTGCAACACAATCTGCTTTAAATAGTGTTGCAAAGATTTTATTAGAAGGCCACTTGAAAAACTGTGTCGTAGAGCGTATTCAAGAAGGAGACATGGAAGTAGTTGACGAGGTTTTAACAACCATTCAAAAATTAATGAAAAAATAAGGAGTGTTTTCAGATGGAAAATGTAACGTTAAAAGTGGAAGGAATGTCTTGTAATCATTGTGTAAAAGCGGTAGAAGGAAGTGTAGGAGAGCTTGCAGGCGTTTCAGCTGTTAAAGTTAATCTTAAAGAAGGATTAGTTGATGTAGCATTTAATGCTAATGAAGTTGCTCTTGAAAAAATTAAAGAAGCAATTGACGAGCAAGGCTATGATGTAAAGTAATTCAATTTAAAAAATGTGCGATCGTCTGCACATTTTTATTTTCAATCAAATATACCCTATATAGGTATAAGGAGTTTTTGCGATATGGCTGAACAAAGTGTAGTGAAAAGTAAAGGTAAAATAAATGAACAGACATTTGAGATTACGGGAATGACCTGTGCAGCTTGTGCAAATCGTATTGAAAAAGGTCTTAACAAAATGCAAGGTGTTGAACAAGCTACAGTCAATTTGGCGCTTGAAAAGGCAACGGTTACGTATAGAGAAGAGGAACTATCAACAAATGAAATTAAAGAAAAAGTAGAAGGATTGGGCTATGGAATAATAACTGAAAAACTGGAACTAGATATTTCAGGAATGACTTGTGCTGCCTGTGCAACAAGAATTGAAAAAGGCTTAAATAAGATGGCTGGTGTTAACACTTCAACCGTGAATCTGGCATTGGAGAATGCAACAATTGAGTACAATCCGGCAAGTATTGCAGCAGATGAGATAATTGGAAAAATTAATAAGCTTGGCTATGGAGCAACAAAAAAGGAATCAAAGCAAGCGACCATAAATAAAAAGGAAGCAGAATACCAAAGACAAAAACGGAAATTTCTTTTTTCGATCGTTTTATCACTTCCTTTATTATGGACAATGGTTGGTCACTTTACCTTTACTTCCTTTCTCTACGTACCAGATATATTAATGAATCCTTGGGTACAAATGGCGCTGGCAACTCCCATTCAATTTTTTGTAGGAAAACAGTTTTATATAGGAGCATATAAAGCATTAAAAAATAAGAGCGCTAATATGGATGTCCTTGTTGCATTAGGAACCTCAGCTGCTTATTTTTATAGTGTCTATCTATCTTTTGAGACATTAGGGCATTTCGGTCATCCTGTTGGATTATATTTCGAAACAAGTGCCATTCTAATTACTTTAATTATTCTGGGCAAATTATTTGAAACGAAGGCAAAGGGAAGATCTTCCGAAGCGATAAAAAAACTGATGGGGCTTCAGGCAAAGACTGCTGTCGTCATTCGAGATGGGGAGCAAACGGAAATTCCTCTTGAGGAAGTTTTAGCAGAAGATATACTTCTTGTAAAACCGGGAGAAAAAATTCCCGTTGATGGCGAAATTATTGAAGGACAGTCAGCAATTGATGAATCTATGCTTACAGGTGAAAGTATTCCAGTTGATAAACAAGGGGGAGACACCGTAATTGGTGCTACCATTAATAAAAATGGATTCTTAAAAATGAAAGCGACAAAGGTTGGGAAAGAGACAGCCCTTGCGCAAATTATTAAAGTAGTGGAAGAAGCCCAAGGATCAAAGGCACCAATTCAACGATTAGCAGATTATATTTCAGGCATTTTTGTTCCTATTGTAGTGACGCTTGCAATTGTAACATTCCTTTTCTGGTATTTCATTATTACACCTGGAGATTTTGCAGAAAGTCTAGAGAAGTTAATCGCCGTACTGGTTATCGCATGTCCATGTGCACTTGGGCTAGCTACTCCGACTTCTATTATGGCCGGATCAGGTAGAGCAGCCGAATATGGGATATTATTTAAAGGTGGAGAACATCTTGAAATGACGCATAAAATTGACACCATTTTATTAGACAAAACGGGAACAGTCACAAATGGAAAACCTGTATTAACGGATGTCATAACAGATTGGGAGGAAGAAACGTTACTTTCCCTAGTTGGAGCAGCAGAAAGCAAATCAGAGCATCCGCTTGCTGAGGCGATTGTCAAAGGCATAACAGATAGGGGGATTGTCCTTCAGGATACAGCCCAATTTGAAGCAGTTCCAGGCTATGGAATTCGTGCACATGTTGATGGAAATGAAATATTAGTCGGAACACGGCGTTTAATGGATCGATATCGCATCAATGTCGGGAAAATTCTACCTAAAATGAAGGAGCTCGAATCCCAAGGGAAAACAGCAATGCTTATAAGCATTAATGGTAAATATGCAGGGCTTCTTGCAGTCGCAGATACGATTAAAGACACGTCAAAGGCGGCAATTAAGCGATTGAAACAGATGAACTTGGATGTCGTTATGATCACTGGGGACAATCAGCAAACAGCAGAAGCGATAGGGAGACAAGCAGGCATTGACCATATCATTGCAGAGGTATTACCAGATGGAAAGGCTGACGCTGTTAAAAAGCTGCAGCAGAAAGGGAAAAAAGTGGCCATGGTGGGGGATGGCATAAATGATGCTCCAGCCTTAGCCTTAGCAGATATAGGCATGGCTATTGGAACAGGAACAGATATTGCAATGGAGGCAGCCGATATTACGCTTATTCGTGGGGATCTACAAGCAATTGCCGACAGTATTTTAATAAGCAGAAAGACGATTGCCAACATTAAGCAAAATTTATTCTGGGCATTCGGTTATAATACACTTGGTATACCGATTGCAGCAATTGGTTTACTAGCACCTTGGCTAGCTGGTGCAGCGATGGCATTTAGCTCTGTATCTGTCGTATTAAATGCGCTTCGTTTACAGCGATTGAAGCTTTAAATGCTGGTTAGTTAGACTCACATCTCCCGTAAATGAGGAATCGAGGGACATAGCTCGGAAATCATTGTTTTGTAGATGTGCGAATACATCATTTGAAGGATAAAGCTTTGCCTTTTTAAAGGTTCACTTTATGAAAAGATTTTCGGTTGGGTTCATAATCTTTGCAACTTTATCTCATACTAGAATTGTACGTCGATAACTACTAGCAGGAGGTAACGAATAATGGCGAAACAGAAAAAATCAGAAGTAAATAACCAATGGGCAACGGCAAATACAGAAGTTACAAGCAAAAAACAGAATAAGACAGCTACAGATAATCAATGGGCTTCTACTAATAAGAAGCAGTAAATTTTAGAATAAAAAGGCATACCAATATAGATGAATTGGTATGCCTTTTTGAGTTGATTATTAAATTATTTTGCAGCTTCCTGCATTGCTTTAAAACGTTCGATATCATCAGGATTTCCGAAGCTTCGTTGGTTTGTATCTAAGGAAGCAATTGTTTTTATATCGTCTGCATCAAGTGTAAAGTCGAATAAATCAGCGTTTTCCATAATACGATGCTCATGTACGGATTTAGGAATAATAATGGTATCTCGTTCTAAATGCCAGCGTAAAATAATTTGTGCAACTGTTTTATTATGCTTTTTGGCAATGGCCACTAAAGCTGGCAAATCGAATAATCCATTTTTTCCTTGACCGAGGGGAGCCCATGCTTCATGTGCGATATTATGCTGTGCCATATAATTTCGTAATTCAACCTGTTGGAAAAGGGGATGTGTTTCTACTTGGTTTAACATTGGCGTTATTCTTGCTGTTTCGGCTAATTTCTCAAAATGATGAATTTGGAAATTACACACGCCGATAGCACGGACTAATCCTTCTTCATAAAGATCCTCTAATGCTCTCCATGTTTCTTCAAAGCCAGGCGCTGCCCAATGAATAAGATAAAGATCTAAATAATCAAGCTGTAATTTTTTTAAGGATTCGTGAAAAGCTTTTTTTGTTTCTTCATAACCGAAGTCGGTTACCCAAACCTTTGTTGTAATAAATAATTCCTCACGAGGCACACCAGCGAATTTAATAGCATTGCCTACAAATTCTTCATTTTCATACCTTGTAGCTGTATCAATGGACTGATATCCATTTTTTATTGCAGAAAGGACACTTTGCTCACATTCTGTTGGATCGTTGACTAAAAAAACACCAAAGCCCAAATAAGGTATTTCTACTCCATTACTTAGTTTTTTTGTCGAATTAATTGTTAACTCCATTATTTCACCCCGTTAGAATAGATTTTTTCTATCCTAAGCGTATCGGTTTCTGGTTGATTTTTCAAATAATTGAGATGGGTTGGGGGAGTGAGGTTTAGAATAGGAGAGTTGCAAGTAAGAGGATGGAAGTTGCAAGAAAGAGGATGGGTATTGCAAGTAAGAGGGTGGAAGTTGCAAGTAAAAGTGCCAAAGTCGCAAGTAAGAGAGAGAAAGTCGCAAGTAAGAGTGTGAAAGTCGCAAGTAAGAGTGTGAAAGTCGCAAGTAAGAGTATGAAAGTTGCAAGTAAAAGTCGAAGTCGCAAGTAAAAGAGCCAAAGTCGCAAGTAAGAGAGAGAAAGTCGCAAGTAAGAGGGTGAAAGTCGCAAGTAAGAGTATGAAAGTTGCAAGTAAAAGTCGAAGTCGCAAGTAAAAGAGCCAAAGTCGCAAGTAAGAGAGAGAAAGTCGCAAGAAGGAGTGTGGAAGTCGCAAGTAAGAGTATGAAAGTTGCAAGTAAAAGTGTGGAAGTCGCAAGTAAAAGGGTGGAAGTTGCAAGAAAGAGTATGAAAGTTGCAAGTAAAAGTCGAAGTCGCAAGTAAAAGAGCCAAAGTTGCAAGTAAAAGGGTGGAAGTCGCAAGAAAGAGTGTGGAAGTCGCAAGTAAGAGGGTGAAAGTTGCAAATAAAAGTCGAAGTCGCAAGTAAAAGAGCCAAAGTCGCAAGTAAGAGAGCCAAAATCGCAAATAAGAACACCAAAGTCGCAAAAATCCCCCCTCTAAATATAGCAACCATCCGCCCAAAATCGCCAAAACTAGTTTAAAGCCTATCAAAAAGGGGAATCAACTAATTAAACAAGGTATTGGTACTTAAGTGATTAAACCATTCAATTAAATAAAGAAAAACCCTCTATGATAGAGGGCCAGGCTGTCGAGAAAGTCCCGACAGCCTTTCATTTTTTATATTTACTTCATCTATTCACCGCGGTAATTTGATATAATATAATTATCAAATATAGGTTGGTGATTTCGATGTTACATACCCGTTCTCATACTCAAAACGAAGTAGAATTTGTTCTTTTAGATGAGCTTGTTCCAGCTAATCATCTCTTACGAAAAATTGATAAACACATTGATTTTTCTTTTATCCTCGATAAAGTCCGTCCTTATTACTCCGAAGACAATGGTCGTCCATCTTTAGATCCCTTGATTTTATTTAAAATGATGTTTATCGGTTATTTATATGGCATCCGTTCCGAAAGACAATTAGAGCGGGAAATTCAAGTGAATCTTGCTTATCGTTGGTTCCTTGGTTTAAAAATTACAGATCCTGTTCCTCATCATTCTACGATTAGTTGGAATCGGTGTAATCGATTTAAAGATACCACTGTCTTTCAGGACATTTTCGATGAAATTGTTCTTTTAGCGATGAATCATAAAATGGTTGGAGGGAGAGTTTTATTTACTGATTCTACTCATTTGAAAGCGAATGCCAATAAACATAAATTCACCAGAGAAACGGTGAAAGTGGAAACACGCGAATACGTGGAAGAGTTAGATAAAGCGATTGAGGAGGATCGGACTGCCCACGGAAAAAAGCCTCTAAAGAAAAAGGAGGCAGTGGAGGAAACAAAGGAAATTCGGGTTAGTACAACGGATCCTGATTGTGGCTTTATGTCCCGAGATAATAAGCAGGAGATGTTCTGTTATTTAGATCACCGTACGACGGATATGAAGTTTAACATCATTACCGATGCCTTTGTTACCCCAGGTAATGTCCATGATTCTGTTCCTTATTTAGACCGACTTGATCGTCAAATCGATCGTTTCCAATTTCAAGTGGAAGCTGTTGCTTTAGATTCTGGTTATTTAACAAACCCTATTTGTAAAGGGATAGAAGAACGAAATATTTTTGGAGTAATCGCACATAGAAGATATAGTCCAGTAAAAGGACTCTTTCCCAAATGGAAATTCACTTACGATAAAGAAGCCGATTGTTACACTTGTCCAAACGGAGAAATACTGCCTTATCGTACAACAACTCGCGAAGGATATCGAGAATATAAATCAAATCCCAAACGATGTAAAGATTGCCCATTGCTTTCCCAATGTACTCGTTCTAAAAATCATACAAAAGTAGTCACTCGTCATGTTTGGGAAGAAAACAAGGAAAAAATTCGGTTAAATCGTCTTTCTAAATCAGGGAAGGCCCTTTATAAATTTAGAAAAGAAAAAGTAGAGCGAAGCTTCGCAGATTCAAAAGAACTGCATGGGCTTCGCTACTGCCGGTTACGTGGAAAACAAAAGGCAGCCGAACAAGTATTAATGACAGCTGCCTGTCAAAATATAAAGAAGATTGCCATGCATCTATCCAAGATTGGATAGATGCATGAGAGTCTTTTTTCAATGAAATGGAAAAATAAAAGATGTGATTATGTCTACTTAAATAAAAAAATTGTAGAGAAAATTATACTTTCTCTACAATCTGACCCTCTATGATAGAGGGCTTTTCAACAAAACGTTATTATTTTACTGTCTCTGGTACACTCAAGCCTAATCCTTCAGCAACTTTTGTGCCGTATTCAGGATCTGCTTTGTAGAAGTGACCAATTTGACGAAGTTTGATTTCTTCTAATTCTACAGGTTTCATTGCGCCAACAATGTTTGCAACTAATCTTTCGCGTTCTTCTGTAGACATTAAGCGGTATAGGTCTCCAGCTTGTGTGTAATGATCGTTATGGTCATATGCAACACTTTCTGCTACTCCAGATACTGCGAATGGAGTTGTTTTGTTTTCAGGAGTTTCTTTTGGACCGCTAAAGCTATTTGGTTCGTAATAAACTGAACCCCCACCATTGCCATCAAAGCGCATTTGACCATCGCGTTGATAGTTATTTACTTCATTGCGAGGGCGGTTAATTGGTAGTGCATTATGGTTTGCGCCAACACGGTAACGATGTGCATCACTATAAGCAAATAAACGACCTTGTAGCATTTTGTCTGGTGAAACTTCTACACCAGGTACTAATGTTCCAGGAGAGAAAGTAGCTTGCTCTACTTCCGCAAAGTAGTTCTCTGGATTACGATTAAGCACCATATGTCCAACCTCGATTAAAGGATAATCTTTTTGTGACCATACTTTTGTTACATCGAATGGATCAAAACGATACGTATCTGCATCTTCTAATGGCATGATTTGAACATAAAGTGTCCAAGCAGGAAAGTCTCCTTTTTCAATCGCATTAAATAAATCCTCTGTATGATAATCAGGATTTTCCCCAGCAAGTTTAGCTGCTAAATTCACATCAAGGTTTTTAACCCCTTGTTCTGTTTTGAAATGATATTTTACCCACACGCCTTCTCCTTCTTCGTTCACCCATTTAAAGGTATGGCTCCCGAAACCATGCATATGACGAAGGGTTGCAGGAATACCGCGATCTGACATAAGAATGGATACTTGGTGTAAAGATTCAGGTGAATGCGACCAGAAATCCCATACAGCTGTTGGATTTTTTAAGTGTGTTTTTGGATCTCTTTTTTGTGTGTGAATGAAATCAGGGAATTTAATTGCATCGCGAATAAAGAATACAGGCGTATTGTTACCAACGATGTCGTAATTTCCGTCTTCTGTATAAAATTTCACTGCAAATCCACGTGGATCACGAACAGTATCAGCAGAACCTAATTCCCCAGCAACTGTTGAAAAACGAATGAACATTGGTGTTCTTTTACCTACTTCAGATAGGAAGTTAGCTTTTGTGTATTTTGTTAAGTCATTTGTCACTTCGAAATATCCATGAGCTCCAGCCCCTTTAGCATGAACCACACGCTCAGGCACACGTTCTCTATTAAAATGAGCTAATTTTTCAAGTAAATGGACATCTTGTATTAAAGTCGGTCCACGATGTCCAGCAGTTATGGAATTTTGGTTGTCCCCAACTGGTGCTCCCCAGCTAGTAGTTAATCGATTATTTGACATATAAAAATCACCTCATAATTTAGTTCTTTAGCATATGTATATTATAATATCATCTATAAATAAAAAATCAATATAATTTTATAATTATTATAAATAAGTTTTCGGAGGGAATAATATGATAGGGTTTTATATGCTAAGAAACAAGTAATACTTGACAATGAATAGATTTTATAGAAAAGGCTAATAGAGAAAAGAAATACATGAATGAGAATTAGGAAATATGCAAGAAGCTTATATATATGAATAGAAAATAGTTATATCCATAAATTTTATGAATGGTGTATCCGATTTATTCCTTATAATCTGCTAGGATAAAGACGGTATTTCCCTTATAATGAAAGAAAGATTTTCGTCGGAATAGATTATAGGGGGCTTTACTTCATGTTGCAAAAGGAATCAGGAAAACAGAAAAGTATTATACTAATTGGGTTTATGGGTGTAGGAAAAACAACGATTGGAAAGGCTTTAGCAAATAAACTCAAACGAGACTTTATAGATGTTGATCATCAATTAGAAAGAGAATATAACATGACAGTTACCGAAATTTTTCAATATCATGGAGAGGCGTTCTTCCGAAAAAAGGAGAAGGAGATGATTATTGCTTTATCCAAACAGACACAAAAAGTTATATCCCTTGGGGGAGGAGCTTTTTTACAAGAAGACATTCGGAAAAGCTGTCTTGAAAATGGTATCGTGTTATATTTAGACATGTCCTTTAAAGCGTGGAAGCAAAGAATTCCATTTATTATCGATAGCAGGCCAGTATTACAAGGGAAATCAGAGGAAGAGATAAAGAATTTATTTAATGAGAGAAAGGCAATCTATGTAAACCATCATTTGAAGGTGAAAATGGATGGGAAAGAGCTAGAGGAAATAGTAGAATCCGTAATTGATTCCTTGGATCTTGCTTAAATAATAATAGAGAAATTGGTTATTGGAGGGAAAAAGGTGAGTAAAAGCGTTAAAGTAAGAGATGTTTTCATTGGTGAGGGATTACCGAAAATATGTGTTTCCCTGATTGGTAGAACAGTCCAAGAGCTAAGGGAAGAGGCCGCCTTACTTAAGGAGCTTCCAATCGATATAATAGAATGGCGAAGTGATTATTTTTCAGAAGTAGATGAGATAGGCAGTGTGACAGAGGCTCTGCATCTAATAAGAAATACGATAGGAAATATTCCTTTACTATTTACTTTTCGCACAGCTAAAGAGGGTGGAGAAAGGTCGATAGAGAAGGAAGCATATTTTCATTTAAATAAAAATATGGTAGAAACAGGGCTGATTGATTTACTAGATATCGAATTATTTACGGAAGAAGATGCAATGAAGGAAGTTATCAAGCTGGCGCATTCCCATCAAATCGCTGTTATACTATCTAACCATGATTTTGAAAAAACACCATTGAAAGAGGAAATTATTTCTCGATTACAGAAAGCACAACAATTGGGTGCTGATATTCCAAAAATTGCAGTCATGCCTCAAACTGTTAAAGATGTTTTAACATTATTAGATGCAACGGCAACGATGAAGGAAATTGCTGCAGACCTACCAATTGTAACAATGTCAATGGGAGGAAAAGGGGCTGTAAGTAGAATGGCAGGAGAAATATTTGGTTCAGCTATTACGTTTGCATCAGCAAAAAAAGCATCAGCACCAGGGCAAATTCCAATTGAAGAATTAAGAAATATCTTAACTACTTTACATAAAAGTTTATCGTACTCTTAATGGACAGTAGGGTTCAACTACAAGCATAGGAGCATTCGAAAACGATAGGTTCCATTATCCATCAGTGGGGAGGAATTCCTTGTTGGAACTTTCCCTTTATGAAAAAGGATTTCGTTTCTAGGCGAAATTCTTTTTTTATAGATTAAATGGAATAGCAAGTTAAAGATTGTCCCAAATGAAAGAGAATCGTCTATAAAACTTGCTTAAAGAAAGAAAAAGTTGGTACACTCAACCTTAAAAGATAAACATTAACGGAGCTGTTGAAATTGAATGTAGACGAAAGATTAGCACAAACAAAAACATTTTTTGCAACCCAAAAAACATTGTCTTATACATTCCGGCTGCAGCAGCTGGACAAATTGAGAAATGCTATTTTAGAAAATGAACAAAGATTAATAGAAGCTCTTCAGAAAGATTTAGGAAAGCACCCTTTTGAGTCCTATACTTCGGAAATAGGTTTTGTGCTTAATAGCATACGTCACACAATGAAATGTCTTAAAAGATGGATGAAGCCTAAAAAAGTAAAGAGTACATGGAGTCTATTTCCTTCTAAAGGACAGATACTTTTTGAGCCATATGGGACGGTTCTTATTATTGGTCCCTTTAATTATCCCTTTCAATTATTGATTGAACCATTAATTGGAGCAATTGCTGCAGGGAATTGCGCGATATTAAAGCCTTCCGAGCTTGTACCAACAGTTTCAGCTGTAGTAACAGATATAATTAATACTGTTTTTGAACCTTCCTATATTTGTTCTGTGGAAGGTGGAGTGGAGACAAATCAAGCGCTACTACATGCTAACTTTGATTATATTTTCTTTACCGGTAGCACAAAGGTTGGAAAAATTGTAATGGAAGCAGCAGCCAAGCAATTAACGCCTGTTACACTAGAGCTAGGAGGAAAAAGTCCCGTTATTATTGATGAAACAGCTAATTTGAAGATTGCGGCCAAGCGCATAATATGGGGAAAGACATTAAATGCTGGTCAAACTTGTGTGGCACCAGATTATATTATGGTACATGAATCGGTCAAAGATCCATTAATCGCTGAGTTGAAAAATACATTATTGAATTATTTCGGAGAAAGGATTGAAGAGAAGGAAGATTTCGGCAGAATTGTGAGCGAGCGGCATTTTCTTCGCTTACGAGAAATGCTAGAAGCGGACCGGGAAGGGATTTTATTTGGAGGAAATAGTAATATCGAAACAAGCTTTATTGAACCAACTATTCTGGATGCTACATGGGCATCCGCTTCTATGCAAGAAGAAATCTTCGGTCCAATTTTACCTATATTATCCTATTCAAAATTAGACAAAGCAGTGGAAGCGATAAAAAAGCTAGATAAACCGCTGGCCCTTTATCTTTTTACAAATAGCAAAGATACAGAAGAAAAGGTAATCCATGCCATATCATCTGGCGGAGTTTCGATAAATGATGTACTGACACATATTGTTCCTCCTAACTTGCCTTTCGGAGGAGTTGGGGCATCAGGAATGGGAGCTTATCATGGCGAATATAGCTTTACTACTTTTTCGCATCAAAGAAGTGTGCTTAGAAAAAGTGTTAGAGTAGATATCCCGATTCTTTTCCCTCCGTATACCGAAAAAAAGAATAAATTGATTCGTAAAGTGCTCAAATAATAAGCGTTAGGAGGCTGATTTATTGATTCATACACTACTAGCAGAAGCAAAAATGTTTATTGAGACGGCATATAACGAACTGAATAAGTCTGGAGAAGAGATAGAAGAAAGACTTATACAAGTGGAACAAGCCATCAATGAAAAGGGATATTATGAGCATACAGAGGAAGAACTAATATATGGAGCTAAAATGGCTTGGCGAAACAGTAATCGCTGTATCGGTCGATTATTTTGGGAAAATCTACATGTGCTAGACAAACGACATCTTAACACGGAAGAAGCAATAAAAGAGGCATTGTTCCATCATATTGCCTATGCAACAAATGGAGGGAAAATAAAGCCAACGATTACTATTTTTCAGCAAGAGACAAGAAATTCCTCTATCCGAATATGGAATCATCAGCTTATACGTTATGCTGGTTATGAAACAGAGCATGGAGTTATTGGAGATTCGGACTCTATAGCTTTTACAAAAGAGTGTATAAAGCTAGGCTGGACGGGAGAGCAAACAAATTATGATATCCTTCCACTTGTCATTCAAGTAAATGAGCAAAAGCCGAAACTATATGAAATCCCAAACGACATTGTTTTAGAAGTCCCGATTCAACATCCTGATTATCGATGGTTTGAAGAATTAGGCTTACAGTGGTATGCTGTTCCAATTATTTCTAGTATGCGCCTTGAAATTGGTGGTATTTCTTATACAGCAGCACCATTTAACGGCTGGTACTTGGGTACAGAGATTGGTGCAAGAAACTTAGCGGATGAGAATCGCTATAATATGCTACCAACGATTGGGGAATGGCTTGGTCTAAACCTGAAAAGGAACGCTACTCTGTGGAAAGATAAGGCTTTAGTGGAATTAAATATTGCTGTATTGGACTCTTTTCAAAAAGCAGGTGTAACAATTGTTGATCACCATACAGCAGCACAGCAATTTAAGATATTTGAAAATAAAGAGGCAGAAAAAGGGAGAGATATTACAGGCAATTGGGCATGGCTAATTCCACCGCTATCTCCTGCAACTACCCATATTTTTCATAAACGCTACAATAATGAAGGCAAAAAACCAAATTATTTTAATCAGAAATATCCTTTTAACGAAAAAAAATAGAGTGGAACGAAGATGTGGCTTAGTTCCCTCTAAATTCAGTAATACCAAATGTTTGATCATAGTTATAGCCATTAAAATAAATATCTAAGTCATGAAAATATCGATGCAGATTTCGCATAGCACTACGATCATCTTTTTCTGCTACAATCTGAGCATTTGCAGCGATATCTTTCATGTCTAGTTCTATTTCTTCATCGGAGACTTTAATGTCCTTTATCTCATCAAGAATGGAAAGTGCTGCTTCTTTCTGTTCTTCATAGCTTGTCGTTTCCAATCTTCCCCAACCTAATGTTTCATTATAAAAATCATGCCAAATAGAAATAAACGTGTGTCCGCTCGTTCCATCTGCTAAAGTGACAACTTCCTCATTGACAGGAGTATTAACTTTTTCCGTATCAAAAGATTCTTCTACTTCGGTAGATGCTCCCTTCACGACGGACCGCTCATTATTTGTTTGTAAGGGCGAATCACTGTCAAATAGTGTTTGTATGACAAAAAAGGAAGAAACGCCAATAGCAGTAACTGTTAGTAGGATAGCAATAGTCCAAGTCCAAAATTTCATCTGTAAAATATTCCCTCCTTTTGAAATACTCAACTATTAGTCTATCATTTGTAAAATATGAATTCAATGTTTCGAAATAAGTTACCGTATATAACGAATTTCTCTTTCAGCATGCATAAATTAACAGAGCTTGGATAAGGTAAAAAAAAGGGGTGTTCGTATGGAAGGAGAAAGAGATTTACCTATAGAGTTTAGTAATCATATGCACCATGCGTTGAACCAATTACAAGATAGAATTGGCGAACTCCAGCGTACGATGGATGAAAAAAATTGCTGCATCTTGAATGACTTTGAAGAAGTAAATAAACAATTTAAAAGTATTCATCATAGTGCTGCTACCTTCTATTTACAATTATATTTAGAGCCATATACAGAGGATTTAGAAATTCTTACAGCAAGTGCCCAAGTTTTATCAGAGAAACGTCATGGTGCACTAATTGCCATTAAACGTAATGATGAATTAGAAACACGTGTTCATTCAGGAATTCCTTTGCATGCAAAATTATCTCCGTCTCTATTAGAAGCAATATTCTATCCGGGTAATCCTTTGCACGATGGTGGGGTACTAATTGAGGAGAACGCAATTGTTTCAGCCGGAAATATTTTCCCTTCTTCTCTTCATTACAATGGGAAGGAAAAATTGGGGACAAGACACCGAGCAGCCATTGGTTTAAGTGAGATAACTGATGCATTAGTTATGGTCGTTTCCGAGGAAACAGGCAGAATATCGTTCGCCTTGGGGGGCGTTTTATATCCTATACAGCCTGGCGGAATAACAGGCTAGGATAGTGCTATCTTAAACTAGAGGAATAAAAAAATTGCCAAAAAAGGGACTTAAATGTATCCCCTTTTGGCTATGAACTAATACTTGTCTTTTTTCCTTTAAGCTATAGGATATTCTTCAAAGTTTCTTGCAGTGTCCCTCTTGTTTCTGCATTTTGTTCGAAATGAATGCCAGCATGCACCATTTTTTTCACTAATTCTGGCCTTAATCCAGTCAGAATTGCTTTGCAACCCATCATTGAAATTCCTGCTAATATTTTTTCGAAGTAATCTATTACATCCATTTCCATTATGGCAATACCAGAAAGGTCTATAACTAATATTTGGATTTTGGATTCTCCTATATCATTTAGAACCTTTTCCTCAATTATTTTAATTCTGTATGAATCAATAAAACCGATTAACGGTAAAACAGAAATAGATTGTTTAATTGGAATAATTGGGACAGATAAATGTTCCACTACTTCTCTTTGTTTATGTAGCATTTCATCCTTGTAATGAGAATAGCTAAGAAAAAAGGTATTTAAAAATTGATCTATTTTTTCATTAAATAATTTTTCCATCCCGTAATAATCATCACGATTTTTCAATATATCTTTTTCCTCATCTATTATCCTTATAAAGTGCCATAACGTTCTTCTTATGGCTTGCACCCATTCAAGCTTTAATTCAAGTGTTAAAGAGTGTTTTGCCCATGCAATTCCTTCAACTTTCGCAAAAGAGATTAAGTCTGCTTCTTGCTGATCTACTGTATAAAAAATTAATTTTTTGGCATTTTTTAATAAATCAATGTTTCCTTTTTTTAATATTTCTGTAATCTTTGTTGATACATTTATTGCTTCTGTAAGAAGTTTTTGATTGAATGTAATTTCATTTTCATTAATGAAAGTTTTTAATTCTTCCTTTATGTAAGCTATTGTATTCATACAACTACTCCCCTGGATTAATTTAAGGTAGTAAAGCACTAATTTACACTAAAAATAATAACAAGAAGTGTATACCCTATTGTTAAGGTGATTAAACATATATTTTATTTTAAAAGTATTCGGAGAATATCGATAAAATTTCTTGCTGAAATGATAAAGGACATTACTAGAATCAAATGATAATAGATGGTAGTTTGTATCAAGTAACATATTACTCATCAATGAAAAAAATAAAGTATTTAAAGATGGTGCCTTAGGAACATTATTCAGACATAATTGATTTTTCTTATTATTTTCTCTTGTGTGTGATTTCCATTAAAGATATAATAAAACTAACTTATAAAAGAAAAGAGGTGGGAAGGATGTTAAGTTCAACTGTTTTAGTGCAAGGTTATATGATGGAAAGTCTATATATTAACCGTGCAAAATTTGCGATGGTAGTTGTTAACGGGATAAGTATGCCCTTTTTTAAACAACTAAATAGCAAACTAAAACAGTGAAAACATCTCTTACCCACATCTCTATTTGGACGGTTAAAGGAGTGCATTTTCATGCACTCCTTTATTAAATGGCTTTACCAAAGCAGAATGGAATGTCATTTATTAATAGAAAGGAGCCAGTATGCAACTATATATGGCTCTTTCTAAAAGTATATTTAGAGGTATTTATATTTAAGGAAAAAGTGTACCTATCTTTTTCCTTAAATAAAGCCATGGAGACCTTTGTTTTCCATGGCTTTTTTGCGTTGCTAAAAGTGGACTAAACCGTCCATGAAAGAGTCAGGGAAAAGAGATAATCATAAAAAAAGGAGCGAGCAGAATTATGATTATTTGCAGTGTCAATCATATAGCGAAGATGTACGGAGGAAATACATTATTTGAAGACATATCATTAGAGTTAAAGGAAAAAGAAAGAGTTGGTCTAGTTGGTAGAAATGGGAGTGGGAAGACCACTTTATTTCGACTACTTGCAGGGCAGGAAACACCTGATGCTGGACAAATCCATTGGAAAAAAGGATTAAAGATTGGATATTTAGAACAAATTCCGGAATATGAACAATCTATGAAGGTGAAGGAAGTATTAAAAAAGGCATTTTCTGACCTTGAAACAATAGAAGGGAAGATAAAACAGATGGAACAGGAAATGGCGCAGGATATCAATCCAGAGCAGCTATTGCTATTAATGGAGGAGTATGGGAAATTGCAGGAGTATTTTACGAATGCTGGTGGATATGAAATGGAAGCAAAAATAGAGAAAATGGTTAATGGGCTAAAAATCGAGCAGTTGGTCATGAAAGAATATGGAGCTTTAAGTGGAGGTGAAAAAACAAAGGTTGGTTTAGCGATGCTACTCCTCCAAGAACCTGATTTTCTTTTATTGGATGAACCGACGAACCATTTGGATTTAATGGCAGTCGAGTGGCTTGGGAAATTTCTTCAGGATTATAATGGTACTATTTTAGTGGTTTCCCATGATCGCTACTTTTTAGATGAAGTGATTCAAAAGGTGGTAGATTTAGAAGATGGGGAAGTAACAACCTACTATACTAATTTTACAAATTTTACAAAGGAAAAAGAAGAAAGGCTTTTAAGAGAGTTTCAGTCATATGAGGAACAGCAAAAGAAAATCAAGAAAATGAGAGAAGCAATCAAACGACTTCGTGAATGGGCGAATCGGGCGAATCCGCCTAATGAAGGATTGCATAAGCGAGCGAGAAATATGGAAAGGGCTATCGAAAGAATGGAAAAACTAGCTCGCCCCATTATAAATAGAAAGAAAATGAATTTTGACATGGAAGCAAGTGACCGAAGTGGGAAGGATGTTATTCAGCTGAAGAATGTATCAAAAAGCTTTGGCGATCAACTATTGTTTCAACAAGTTCAAATGCAAATAAGCTATAAAGACAGAGCAGCAATTATTGGAGAGAATGGATCGGGGAAATCAACTTTGTTGAAGATGATTCTTCAACAAATGGAGCCAGATATAGGAGAAGTTAAAATGGGAAGTAACGTGAAAATTGGCTATCTTTCTCAGCATGTATTAATGGAAATGGAAGGGGAAACAGTGATCGAAGCTTTTCGAAATGAAGTGCATGTGACAGAGGGGGAGGCACGGCATATTTTAGCTCAATTTCTCTTTTACGGTTATTCCGTTTTTCGAAAGGTCAGCAATTTAAGTGGAGGAGAAAGAATGAGGCTTCGCTTAGCCCAGCTTATGTATCAAGAAATCAATCTATTAATTCTAGATGAGCCAACCAATCATTTAGATATAGAGTCCCGTGAAGTATTAGAAGAGGCTTTAGAAGATTTTGATGGCACGATTCTTGCGGTTTCCCATGATCGCTATTTTCTAAATAAGCTATTTCAAAAGATTTATTGGATTCAAACAAAGGAAGTTCACTATTTTGAAGGGAACTACACGTATGCACGCGAAAAGTCGACGGAAAGACAAACGTCCAAGAATCTACAAACTAATCCAGTAAAATCAAAAAAAGAGAAGAAGGCCACAATTAAGGAAAAACAGGAGAGGGAAGCTTCTTTTAATCAAATTCAATTGGAAAAGGAAGTAGAAGGATTGGAAAAAAAGATTTCAGAAGTAGAGAAAATAATGGAAATAGAAACGGATTGGGGTAAATTGGAGCAGTTGTTTTCTAAAAAGGAGGAGCTTGAAAGACAGTGGGAGGAACTATATGGACTTATGAATAATAAGTAAAAAGGAGAAAGGCTGTCAATCATTCAGCCTTTCTCCTTTTTTATAAACTATCTGCACAACGTTTACGAATATACCCTTTATCTTTATGGTAAAGGACTAATGCGACGATTAGAATAATTGCCGATACCCATATGGCTTTATTGCCAAATTGAGTGGTTGTAAAGGTACCAAGTAATGCCCCAAATAAAAAGGAGCCGATAATAATGGAAAACTCTTTAAATTGGATCTTCGCTTCTTGACTTTGTTTTGTAAAAGCAGCATAAGCGGCTTGAGTTGCAGTTCTTAGATTCCCAGTAGTCATTGTTGAATTATATGCCCATTTATCTAACTTGTTAAATGTTGATATTTGTAAAGAAGATACAAATGAGATGCTGGTTGTAACAATGATGTTCGGAACAGATGTTGGCAAGAATCCGACTATAATTAAGACGATACATTCTAAAATAAGGATTGATCGTCTATAGCTGTATAGGATTTCCCTTAGAGATGGTATTTTGACAATTTCAGAAACTAAGACTCCTAAGACAAAGGCTATTAATGGCGGGATATAATGAAGGGATTCCACCCATTCACCTGTTGCAGCGTTTACTGCGAATAAAACGATATTCCCTGTTTGTGCATTGGCAAATACACCGTCTCTACTAATAAATGTATAAGCATCTAAAAAACCACCAACTATTCCTAATAAAGAAGCTAGGAATACGGAATTAGAGGATAAGGAAGGTATTGGTTTGATTTTATCAATCATGAATAATTACGCTCCTTGCAGGATAATTCTTTCCAGTAAAAATGTTTAGGAAAAACATTATAATCTTACCATAAGTTATTGGATGATTATTTGAACAAAAACCGAATTTTTTATTGTTGGTGTCAAAATAATAGAAAAGAATAAAAAGGGAGTAGATGGTACTTTAGAGGATATGATATCGTTAAATTTAAATCAAGGTGTACATATTTAGTTGCCTATCATTTTTAGTCAATATGTTTATAAATAAACTAACAGTTACTATTCAAAAAAACTCCTTAAATTTTAGGAGTTGGAAAGGGAGGATTAATTGATAGTTTTTTTATTTTTTCAGCGATAAATTCTATGGCTTTTTCATTTTCTAGGACTTCGAATATCGCAATTGCTTTCTGGTAGTATTCAATGCATTTTTCCATTTCCTCTGTTTGAACTTCATAGTTATACCCAATATGGTAAGTCAACTCTCCTAAAAGATACATAAGGTTTGTTTCCTTACAATAGTTAATGCCCATTTTGCACATTTTAATAGAATTTTCCTTTTCTCCTAATCTTGTTTTTACTTTCGAAAGATTATAAATAATTCTAATATAAATAGTTGGATCCTTTAATGGCCATTTTCTCTTCAATACATTCCATGCATCCATATAGTACTTATCTGCTTTTTCAAACATTTCTATTTCTGCATGAAGAGCAGCTAATGAATTTAAAATCTCAAGTTCTCTCTCTGAAAAGGAGCGGTTCTCATTACTAGAACGACTAATAGCCAATGATTGATTTAAAAAATCAACAGCATTCTGGAAATTTTGGTATACATAATAAGAGACCATTCCTTTATGCCAAAGAATAACCTGTTTTAATTCAGATTGTTTAAATACCGGATGGTGTTCTTCCTTTTTAATAAGATTTTCTACTTCCTTATAATCATGTTCTCTAACAGCTTTTCGTAATAATTGATAAAAGTGGTGAACATAGTCAGGTTTGGGAATTTTGGAGAATCGAAAGAAATGTTCCATATCTACATCAAGCTTCTTTGCTAGTTGATATAAAATAGTTGCAGAGGGATAAGTTTCTCCCTTTTCAATTTTACTAATCATCGATTGGTCACATATGCCTTTGCATAAAGATGCTTGAGTCATAGTTAGTGATTTTCTTAATCTTCTAATTTCCTGCCCTACTTTATTATCCATGTATCCATCATTCCTTCAAAAATATTCCTATCTTCATATTGTACAACGAAAATAGGATGAAATACTTAAATATTGTACTTTATTGGTGAAAATTCAGTGAATTTGTAAAATACAGTAATTTTAGATGTGTACTAAAATAAGATTAAGCAAATATACAGGGAGGAAAAGGAAAAATGAGTAGTGCGAGTACTTCTTCCACATCATATACTGGCTTTATTCGTGTGACTCCAAATAATGCATCAAAAATTGTGAATAGTTATCACACTTACGCTGGAAAAGGGACATCATTAGTTCTTCAAGCTGATACTGACCTGTATTCAGTACATGCGGAAGGCTACTGGTACTCTTAAAAATATTAAGCAATTAGCTTAAAACCTTAGATCGTTTACCTGTGACGATCTATTTTTTGATAATCTTAGAACGGAGGTTTCCCAGTGAAAAAAATAATATATTTTTTATTTTTGTGTCTATCATCTTTTATACTAACAGCTTGTTTTCCAGAGGGGGAAAAGAATAGTAATTCTTCCGAAGAAATAAAGCTTGATCAGCAGGATGGGACTACACCTGAATTTATTGAGGAGAAAATAGAAAATAACTTAGTAATTAAAGCAAGAGTAGTCGGATTTGATCATGTTAACTTAAAAAGAAGTTCTATTTCATTGAAAGTATTTGACGAGGAAAAAGTAAAGGATATATTTTTAGTAGATAATACAATAATAGAGACAAACGAAGTACAGAATGGTTTCTTTCCTGAGTATACAGATAAGTACTTTGAACTTTCAGATGATACTTCTCTAAGTTTGGAAATGGGCTCAGTTACTTATAGAACTCCATTTTATATGAATCGTGAGTACGATAGTGTTATCTCAAATGCTACGTATTTTGTTCGTGATGATTTAGAAAGTGTATTTAAAGCTAATTCACTTGAGCATATATCAAAAGAGGATGCGATTAATCAAGTAAAAGAGACTGCGGAAGAATTGGGAATTGATGATTTAGGTATGCCACAGGTTATTTCTCTTGATTTAAAAACATTAGAGCAGGAATGGGAAGACTATGAAATGAAAGATGGAAGTCATCCTCGCCAATGGGAGAAAGACGATGAGGCGTATGCTGTCATATTTCCAATCAGCTATGACAAGATAAATATAACGAATAAGGGTTATTTTTCGCTGAATAGCAGTAGTGGTATTCCTGTTATTGGAAGTCGTATACTAGGTATTGTAAACAAGGGTGGCTTAATTTATATGACAGCAAATGGAATATATGATATTGGTGAAACCGTTAAGGAAAAGATAAAGCCAATATCTATTGAAAAAGCAATTACTAAATTACAAGATAAATATAAAGATACTTTACTAACCGATTTGGTGACTATTTCGAAAATTGCCTTAGAATATGTGCCAGTAATAGCTGAAAATAAAGGAATAGAATATGAGCTTGTTCCTTGTTGGGTGTTTACAGCAAATCAAGAAATAACGGTAACAGATAGTAAGGGGACATCTCAGAGTTCATCTGAATTCTCTATCATTTTTAATGCAGAGACTGGTGAAGAAATCCTTATAGGGGGAGAATACTGATGATGAAGAGAAGAGCTTTATCAATGTCTTTCATGCAAGTATATACCTCGAAAGTTTTTTATCTTGCTATTATTGGAGTTACTGTACTATGTTTTATTAGTGTATGGGATTCTTTAAAAATGCCAGGGGTTTCGGTTAGTTATTTGATCGAGATATTTATTGGGCTGGCCATGTTTAAAAAAATAGTCGTTCTATTTGCGGCCATTCCTTTTGTTTCAAGTTTTTGTTCAGATTGGAAATGCCAGTACATTAAGCCAGTTATTATTCGTTCTGGAATAAATATATATATAAGGGCTAAAATCATTACTTGCTTTGTTACGGGGTTAATGACAGTATTTTTAGGTTTATTATTATTCATTTTAGTATTATCTTTCAGAATGCCGATTTTTCCTGTGGGTAATTACGAGAATATGATCAATCTTCCTCTTGCCCCCCTAGCAACTAGTTTTTTCCCGATTAGTTATATAGTTGCAAGATGCTTTGTGTTTAGTCTATCAGCAGCTTTATGGAGTGTTGTTGGTTTAACTGTATCTGCATTTATTCCCATTCACTTTGTAGCGATTGCCTCGACCGTTATTGCAAGTTATTTTTTGGAGCAAATAACGTATTTTTATCTACCAGATTGGTTAAATCTTTACAAATTGACAGGAAGTGAAGATGTCATTCATCAAGGTCCTTACATAAGTTTATTCTATTTTATATTTGTATTTGTATCATTTTCAGCATTGGCAGGATTGTTGTTTCAATATCAAGTAAAGAGGCGAATAAATAATGAAGTTGTTTAATGTAGCAAGCTATGTTTGTTTGCAAAACTTTCGTAAATGGCAAGTAGATTATCGAGTATGGATTATTGCCATTTTACTTTTTATGTTTACTCAAATATTCACAAAAGAAATTATTGAATTTTCTAAAGCAATCAATATAGAGGTCACTCCATGGATTTTTCCATTTTTATTTACACAAAAATTTGTTAAGCTATTATTTTTCTTTCCATTGATCTTGCTTTTTTGTGATGCACCATTTATTGATGATAACCAAGCATATGTAATCGCACGGAGTGGTCGGATTCCATGGAGTATTGGACAAATTGCGTATATTATAATTGCCTCTTCTATATACTTTCTATTTCTCCTGTTCTTAACTATTATTATTAATATCTCTCATATACAATTTACAAGCAGTTGGGGAAAAGTACTCGGAACGCTTGCTAATACGAATGCTTCTTCGGTAATAGGCCTCAAAACATTTGTGTCGAGAAATATTTTATATTATTTCACTCCTCTACAAGCAATGTGGTTTACATTTTTTCTGTCTTGGTTAGTAGGTATTGTTTTGGGATTAGTAATCTATGTCATTAATTCAATATCAAATACGAGAATATGGGGGGTATTAACAGCATCTTTTTTACTTGTACTCGATGCTACAGTAACTGGTTTTCCCTCCATCTATCGATTTTCACCTGTTTCATGGAGCAATTTAGATAGAATCGACATTAATGGGACAACCCAGATGCCATCTATTTCGTATATTTATATTGGTCTAGCTATTCTTATAATTGGGATGATTATTTTAGGCATAATAGCTAACCGAAAACAATCTATCCATGTATTACCACCTATTTAAAAGAGAGGAGTAAACAAATGCAACAAGTAGCAATAGAGATAAATAATATAAGTAAAAAATTTGGCGAAACAACGGTTTTAGATGGAGTTACTTTATCATTAGAAAAAAATAAAATTCATGGATTAATAGGAAGAAATGGATCAGGGAAGACAATGCTCTTAAAGTGTATTTGTGGGTTTGTTATTCCAACGACTGGTACCATTAAAGTAAGTGATCAACAAATAGGAAAAGATTGTGATGTACCAGATAATGTAGGCATCATTATTGAAGCTCCAGGATTTCTTCCTAATTATGATGGATATACTAATTTAAAGTTTTTAGCAGCAATAAAAAGAAAAATCACGAAAGAACAAATTCTGGCTACCATTGATAAAGTTGGCCTTGATTCCAAAAGCAAGAAAAAGGTAGGGAAATATTCATTAGGGATGAGACAAAGGTTAGGATTAGCGCAAGCACTTATGGAAGAACCTGGTATTCTTATTTTAGACGAACCAATGAATGGATTAGATAATCAAGGAGTTGCAGATATTCGTAAACTTCTTTTAGAGTTAAAAAAAGAAGGGAAAACAATCATCCTTGCTAGTCATGGAAAAGAAGATATCGAAATCCTTTGTGATACAGTTCATGAAATGGATCATGGAAAGGTTATTAACTCCATAATAAAATAATAATTCATAGAGGAGGGACATTAGTTGCCATCCTCTATTTTTACGTATTACCCCCCTTATTATTTTCTTCTCATAAATTAATCTCCTCGTATAGTAAGTTTATAGTCCTCTTTCGAGGTAATTTCCAATTAAAATATTGTTCTTTGATAATTCTATAGATGTTAGTTCAGATAGTGGGGGGCTAGCCCCCCACTATCTGAAAAAGTTTTCCAAAGGGTGGACTTTTCGTGATGTCCCTAGATAATGGTCTTAGGATCATTTGGGGGATTTCTATCATCTCCTGTAGCTTTGACTACTACAAAAGTCTGTCTCCCCAGTCCTTGTTCGAACTTCTAACCCGCAGGCTGTTCCCTTTGGCAGCCCATGCTGGAAGTTGCAGCTTCCAGGCAGCTCATGGACCAAAGTGAGTTCTAATACGCGAGGGTGATTGACCGACAAGTACACTGGGGATATCCCGAAGAGTCCTTCCCTTGATCCTAGATTGAAAGGAGGTTAGCCACCATGAAATTATTTGTTGGAATAGACGTTAGCTCTCAAGATATGAAAGCTTGTGTCATGAATTTTGAAGGAGAAGCATTAACTGCTCTCACTGTTGACAACAATTTGACTGGGGCATCTTATCTGAAAGATCAGATTGTCAAGATAGCCCAAAGTAACTCAATTTCCGAGATTCAAATCGGGATGGAGGCCACTTCAGTCTATAGTTGGCATCCTGCTATGTTTTTTCACGAGGATGAATCTCTTAAAGAATTTAAAACAACAGTCTTTACTATTAATCCAAAACTAATTAAAAAATTTAAAGAGTCATATGTTGACCTGGATAAAACAGACCAAGTCGATGCTTGGATTATTGCAGATCGCTTACGGTTTGGACGTCTTCCACTAACGGCGGTGATGCAGGAACAATTTATTGCTCTTCAAAGGTTGACAAGAATGAGATATCATCTCGTTCACAACCTAACGCGAGAAAAGCAATATTTTCTGCAACACTTATTTTATAAGTGTAGTTCCTTTACGACTGAAGTGGATAGTTCGGTTTTTGGAAATGCCATGTTAGAGCTATTTCTTGAACAATATAGCTTAGATGAAATTAGCTCAATGGATCTTCAAGAACTTGCGAATTATCTTCAAGATAAGGGCAAAAATCGCTTTACTGACGCCGAGTGTGTGGCGAAATCCATTCAAAAGGCTGCGAGATCTTCCTACCGATTATCAAAGTGTGTGGAAGATTCTATCGACCTATTATTAGGGACTTCAATAGAGTCCATCCGTAGTATAACTAAACAGATTAAAGAACTTGACAAAGCCATCCAAAAGCTTCTAGAAGGTATCCCTAATACCTTACAGACGATTCCAGGAATAGGCCCAGTCTATACCGCTGGTATTTTAGCCGAAATTGGACAAATTGATCGCTTTGATAACCAAGCTTCCATTGCCAAATATAGTGGACTTACATGGTCCAAGAATCAATCAGGAAAGTTCCAAGCTGAGGAAACCAAAATGATACGTTCAGGAAATAGATTTCTTCGTTATTACCTTGTTGAAGCTGCCAACTCGGTTCAACGAAATGAACCTGAATTTCGGGCATACTACCTGAAAAAATATCGTGAGGTTCCTAAGCATCAACACAAAAGAGCACTCGTCTTAACGGCAAGAAAACTTGTGCGGTTGGTCGATGCGCTGCTACGCAACGATCAAGTCTACACGCCAAGAAGGAAGGTGAATAACTAAAGGATAAAACATCCTAAATCCTTCAATATTTTCCAGTAAATGGTTTAATATCTTACTGGGTTTCTTAAGTATTGTCTTTTTTAGGTATTGGTTGGCTTACAATTTCCAATTCCTTAGATTTTGGTACTTGACATATTACCGCAGGACTATTGAATGATAGAAATAAAAATGTCAACTAATCTTTTGAAATCAGAATGTAAATTTTTCGTAAATAAATATTAATTTCGTGTAAATAATATTCTGGAATAGTGTAAATTCTTGTCGGATGTTGTTATGATAACTTGGTATATGTCTTAAAAGAATTAGGTTTTAGGGGGACAAACTTTTGGAAATTAATTATCAAGAAATGATCTTCCAGTTTCTTGGAGGATTAGGGGTATTTCTTTTTGGTATTAAATATATGGGAGATGGTTTGCAGAATGCTGCAGGAGACCGTCTTCAGGAAATCTTGGATCGGTTTACGACAAATCCATTTATGGGCGTATTAGCCGGAATTTTTGTAACAGTGTTAATCCAATCCAGTTCAGGAACTACTGCCATAACAGTAGGGTTAGTAAGTGCTGGATTTATGACCTTGCGCCAAGCGATTGGCGTTATTATGGGGGCAAATATAGGAACAACGGTTACTGCCTTTATCATTGGGATTGATATTGGAGCATATGCTTTACCGATTATTGCAGCTGGTGCTGTCCTATTATTCTTCTTTAAAAATCCAAAAATCACTTCATTCGGTCAAGTTGTATTTGGATTTGGAGCATTGTTTTATGGACTAGAACTAATGAGTTCTGGTATGAAGCCGCTACGTTCATTAGAAGCTTTTCATGAGTTAACTGTTAATATGAGTAATAATCCGATTCTTGGAGTTGTAGTCGGAACAGTCTTGACATTAATCGTTCAAAGTTCAAGTGCTACAATTGGAATTTTACAAGAGTTATTTGCTACAGATGCTATTTCTTTGAAGGCTTCTTTGCCAGTTTTATTTGGTGACAATATAGGAACAACGATTACTGCGATTCTAGCTTCCATTGGTGCGTCGATAGCTGCAAGAAGAGCGGCAATGGTTCACGTACTCTTTAACATTATTGGAACAGTGATTTTTGTAATTATTTTAGCGCCATTTACTCATTTTATTACGTATTTGCAAGGAGTTTTAGGTTTAAATGAACCGATGACCATTGCATTTGCACATGGGATATTCAATGTATCGAATACAATTATTCAATTCCCGTTCATCTTTGCCTTGGCATGGATTGTGACAAAGTTAATTCCAGGAGAAGATGGAGGTATTATTACAAAACCGCAGCATTTAAACACAACCTTTATTGAACATTCTCCTTCTATCGCTTTAGGGCAAGCAAAGGAAGAATTAGAACGAATGAAGGATTTCTCTATTAAAGGCTTAGAAGAAGCATTCAAGTATTTACAAACAGGAGAAAAGAAGTATAAAGAAAAAGCGTTGCAATACGAGCAAGGGATTAATAATTTAGATAAGGAAATTACAAGCTATTTAGTCGAGCTTTCATCCAAAGCCTTAACACCACATGAAAGTGAAGAGTTTTCTATTTTGGTTGACTCAATCAGAGATATTGAAAGAATTGGGGATCATATGGAAAACATCGTCGAACTTGTGGATTATAAAATCAATAAAAAAGTAGAATTTTCAATAGATGCGAAAAATGAATTAGAAAATATGTATCGCTTTACAGTGGAAACATTAAAAACTTCCTATAATAGCTTTTTTGCAAAAGATGTGGAGCTTGCTAAAAAAGCTATTACAAACGAAGAAGAAATTGATAAAATGGAAAAACAATATCGTAAAAAGCATATAAGCCGTTTAAATGAACGAAAATGTAGTGGCGATGCCGGCATTGTTTTTGTCGATATTATCAGTAATCTAGAACGAGTAGGCGATCATGCTGCCAATATTGCAGAGGCGATAGCAATCGTTAAATAAGAAAGTTTATGACCACATGGGTGAATTCTCATGTGGTCTATTTTTTCGAAAAAAGCTATAGGTTAAGTTAAATTGAAAATTAACAAAAATAGGTAAAACTTCATAGGTGAATTTATTGAGAAAATAGGTACAAATAACGAAATATTCCATTTCTATTAATAAATTTACAAATTGCTAGTGTAGTTTTTACAATATTAAGTTATCTTTATATAGTAATTAATTCTATTAAAGAGTTTTTCGCAATAAATGGAGTAGAAGAGATTACGATTAATAGGTGGAGGAGGAAAAAGATTGAAGGGAAATAGTAGCAAAAGATTATTTTCAATATTTTTAATTTTCTTATTAGTTTTTTCGAATTTATTTAGTACATTTACGGTAAGAGCAGCATCAGAAAACTTAACGGCAACAGACTTATTTATTTCTGAGTACATAGAAGGCAGTTCCAATAACAAGGCGATAGAATTGTTTAATGGAACTGGAAAGGATGTAGATTTATCGTCTTATTCAGTTGAACTGTATTCAAATGGTAAAACAACTACTACGTCTACGCTTCGTTTAGAAGGTAATCTAAAACATGGTGAATTATTTATTATTGCTCATTCATCTGCTAATGAAGCCATTAAGGAAAAAGCGAATATGGTGAGTGGGGTTGCAAACTTTAATGGGGATGACGCGATAGTTTTAAAACATAATGAAGAAATCATTGATGTATTTGGGATAGTTGGCGAACAACAAGAATGGGGCGATGGCCAAACAAAGGATCATACCCTTGTAAGAAAAAATAATATCTCATCTGGAAATAAAGGAAAGAATCCATTCGATCCATCAGAAGAATGGGATACGTATAACCAAGATGATTTCTCTCATTTAGGTAATCATCTGTTTGGAGAAGAGTTATATGGAAATGAAGAGTCAACAACCGATCCAACTGAGCCCCAATCTATCAAAGAAGCACGAGCAATGGTTGGACAAAATGTAACAATTGAAGGGATTGTCACTGCTGATAATTCGAGCATCGGCGGAGGAAAGCTATCCACTTATATTCAAGATGAGGAAGCCGGCATTAATATTTTTTCTCAGGATGCAAGTTCTTTTCCTGCATTAACAGAAGGTCAGAAAGTAAAAGTAACCGGGAAAATAACAGAATATAATAAGTTATTGGAAATTGTCCCAGCAGAAGATGGAATTGAGGTGATTTCTGAAAACAATGAATTACCTGTACCAGTTACTATGAATCTAGCAGATTTAAATAATGATAGTGTAGCAGAATTAAAAGAAGGACAGTTAGTAAAAGTAAAAGGCTATGTGCAAACAGTTCCTGAAACTGCTGCAGGTGGCGGATATAATGTGACGGTGTTAGATGAAAGCTTTAATGGAACGACAATTCGAGTAATGGAAGAAACTGAGGCGATTTCGTCTATACAAACAGGAAAATGGTATGAATTCACAGGAATTCTTAGTCAATATAATACCTATCAAATTTTGCCTAGAAAAGCCAGTGATGTTCAGTTATTGGCAGAACAACCACCTTCTCCTTCTGCTAAAGGAGAATATGAAAGCACTGTTAGCAGTGTAGTAGACGGAGATACAATCCATTTACAAACTCCAGTATTAGGGACAACGAAAGTTCGCTATGTGAATATCGATACACCAGAAACCTATCATACTCCTCAGAATGAAGCAGATGAAAACCAATTAGAACATGGAAATAAAGCAAAAGAGTATTTAAATACGCTTTTAGAGCCTGGTGATGAAGTAATTGTAAAAGTAGGGGAAGAAGCAACAGATGATTATGGCCGTCTACTGGCACAAATTATTCGTAAGAGCGATCAATTAAATACCAATCTTGAAATGGTGAAACAAGGATATGCATCGACATATTTTATTTGGCCAGTTGCTGATGAAGCAGATTATGATATGTTCCAGTCCGCAGTGAAAGATGCAATGGATAATCATAAAGGGATTTGGGATAAAGACAATCCTTTAATGGAACAGCCTTTTGAATTTAGAGCTAGAGAACAAGGAAAAGGGTTATTGCGATATGTAGGAAATTCTGAAACAAAGAAATATGTGTTACCAGAAGATTTTCAGGAAGTACCAGTGGAAAATCGCATTTTCTTTGCTAGTGCCAAGGAAGCAGAGAACAATGGGTATACAGCATTCAATGGTGGTGAAGAGAAGGATACAATTAAACTTCAGCTTCTAAGTGTAAATGACCTTCATGGAAAAGTGACAGAAGAATATGAAGATGAAAAGAAAGAAAATATAATTGGTAGAATGGATTATTTAGCACAGTACTTAAAAGAAAGGGAAGCTACAAATCCTAATACACTAATTGTACACGCTGGTGATATGGTAGGAGGGAGCTCCCCGCTTTCTGCATTGCTTCAAGATGAGCCTACTGTGGAGATGATGGAATCAATCGGCTTTGACGTAGGAACAGTTGGTAACCATGAGTTCGATGAAGGAGTAGTCGAGATGCTCCGCTTAATCAACGGTGGGGATCATGCAAATGGAACAAAAGGGTATGATGGAATTGATTTTCCAATGGTAGCAGCAAATGTTGAATACAAGGATACTGGCAATCTAGTACTTGATCCATATGCTATTAAAGAAGTAGAGGGAGTCAAGGTTGGATTTATTGGTGTCGCCACAACAGAAACGCCAGATATGATTATTGCAAAAGGAAATGAAAATATTCGCTTTACTGATGAGGCAGATGCTATTAATAAGTATGTGCCAGAATTGCAAGCCCAAGGTGTAGAAGCGATTATTATTCTAGCACATGTTCCCGGAAATCAAGCTGGTGAAAGCGCAACTGGTGATATTGCCAAAATTGCAACAGAAGTAGATGATGCTGTAGACGTCATATTTGCGGCTCATAATCATGTAAAAGTTAATGCTGTTGTGGATAATAAATTAATTATTCAAGCTGGAGAATATGGAAAAGCTTTTGCAGATGTTGATTTAGAAATTGACCCGGAGACAGGCGACATTGTGAAAAAATCAGCTGAAATCGTGGATGTAGTTCAAACTGGAGTTACTCCAGATCCTGAAGTGTCTACTATTTTAGCAAAATACCAAGAATTAGTTGGCGAAAAGCTAAATGAAGTCATTGGCGAAGCTGCGACTGATATGGTAGGTGGGTATGCGACAAAAGAAGCAGAAGGAGATAACCCTGTAGGAAATCTAATTGCTGACGGTATGAAAGCTGCAATGGATAGTGATTTCGCTTTAATGAATGGCGGCGGAATTCGAGATGATATAGTTTCCGGGGAAATAACGTGGAACGATTTATTTAACGTACAGCCTTTTAATAATACATTAGTAAAGTTAGAGATAAGTGGTAGTGATTTAGAAGAAATTTTAAATAGTCAATTTAGTAGCTATGGACCAGATGTTAGTATTGGTGGATTTTCATATACTTGGGATAGTAAAGCAGGAAAATATGGACAAGTAGTAGATATATTCTTGCCTAATGGGGAAAAAATAGATCCGAATGGAAACTATACGGTAACAGTAAATAATTATATGGCTGATCACACATCAGACCAATATCTTCTTCAAAAGCTTGGGGAGAATCCAATTCAAGGTGGAGAAGATTTAGAAGCAACGGTAGAATTTGTAAGAAGCTTTAGTGGTCCAATCTCTTATAATACAGGAAGAATTAAGGAAATAAATGCAGAACCACTTCCATCCATTTCTGGCCAGTTCCTTGGTGTGAATGATTTGCACGGGAAAATTGATGTAACAGGAACAGTTGATGGTGTTAATTATGGAAGAATGGATTATTTAGCTACCTATTTAAGAAAAGCAGAAGCAACGAACCCGAACACATTATTGGTACATGCAGGGGACATGATTGGTGGCAGTTCACCAGTATCAGCCCTTTTACAGGACGAACCAACTGTTGAAATAATGGAATCACTAGGCTTTGATGTTGGTGTAGTAGGAAACCATGAATTTGACGAAGGGGTAGACGAGATGCTCCGCATGATTAATGGAGGCGATCACCCTAAGGGAACAAGTGAATATGATGGTATGAATTTTCCAGTCCTTGCAGCAAATGTAGAATATAAGGAATCTGGTGAATTAGTATTAGATCCATATACAATAAAAGAAATAGATGGGGTAAAGGTTGGCTTTATTGGGGTGGCGACAGTAGAAACTCCAAGCATGATTGTAGCTACAGGAAATGAGCATATTCGCTTCACAGATGAGACAGAGGCGATTAATAAGTACGTTCCTGAATTACAAAAGCAAGGAATTGAAGCAATCGTTGTTTTAGCGCATGTTCCTGGAAGCCAAGAAGAAGGAACAAATGAAATTACAGGAGAAATTGCAGATATTGCCCGAAATGTAGATGATGCAGTTGATATTATTTTTGCCGCACATAACCATGTGAAGCTAAATGGGGTTGTGGATAATAAGCTAATTGTTCAAGCATGGGAATATGGCAAGGCTTATTCGGATATTGATTTTACCATTGACCCACTAACAAAGGATTTCTCTGAAAAAACAGCGGAGATAGTGGATGTTGTTCAAGAAGATGTTACACCAGATTCTGAAGTAAAAGCCATATTGGATAAGTATCTCGATCAAGTTGGTCCGAAGTTAAATGAAGTAATTGGAATAGCTGCTACTGACATAACAGGTGGCTATGCACAAAAAGGAGAAGTTGGCGATAATGGTCTTGGCAATTTAATTGCCGACGGAATGAAAGCCGCGATGGACAGTGATTTTGCCTTAATGAATGGTGGCGGAATTAGAGATGATTTACTGGAAGGAGAAATTACTTGGCAGGAACTCTTTAATATTCAGCCATTTAATAATACCCTTGTTAAATTGGAAATTACCGGTCAAGAGTTAAAAGAAGTATTGAATACACAATTTAGTTCCTATGGTCCAGACGTCAGTATTGCTGGCTTTAAATATACATGGGATGCATCTTTAGGACAATTTGGACAAGTCGTGGATCTACTTATGCCAGATGGAACGAAGCTAGATTTAGAAAAAACATATACAGTAACGGTTAATAGCTATATGTATCCACATAGTACCGATTCATACTTACTAAATACGTATGGGGAAAATCCAATTCAAGGACCAGAGGATTTACAGGCAACGGTCGATTTTATTAAATCTTTCGATGAACCAATTGCCTATACTGCTGAAGGACGTATTTCAGAAGTTTCCAGTGGTGCTGAAGAACCTGAAGTAGACCCAGAAACTCCAGGTGATGGGGATGAAGATCAAGGAGACGATCCAGAAACCCCAGGTGATGGAGAAGAAGAGCAGGGAGAAAATCCAGATGCTCCAGATGATGGAGAAGATGAAAATGGTACGCAAGATAACGAAAGTGATGGATCTGATGAAGGTACAGAAACTTCATTAGATGAAAACAATGATACAGTTAATCAGCCAGAGAAAGAAAAAGGAAATCTATTGCCAAATACAGCGACAATGACTTACAATTTTATCATAGTAGGATTATTATTATTCTTCATAGGAGTTGTTGTTTTCTATGCAAATAATAGAAGAAAGGCATAGGATATCATGAGATGGACAAAATGGTTATCCCTCCTGCTTATAGTAGGAGGAGTACTTTTTATTGGTTATGGCGTCTTCAATATTATGGACACAAAAGCGCAAACAGAGAATTCCTTATCGGAAGCAAAAACAGCCATTAACAAGGGGAATGAAAAATGGGTAGATAAAGACAGCGACCGTTTTATTCCATCCATTGGTGATGCAGTGGGGCTATTGGAGATTGATAAGATTGATGGCATATTACCGATTGTAGAAGGTACCGATCCAGATGATCTTGATAAAGGAGTCGGCCATTATAAAGGCAGTTTTTACCCGAATGAAAATGGACAAATTGTCTTGTCAGGTCATCGAGATACAGTATTTAGGAGAGCGGGAGAACTAGAAATCGGGGACGAGTTAAAAATTGTGTTGCCATATGGAGAATTCTCTTATCAAATCACTTCGACAAAAATAGTTGAGGCAGATGATCGTTCGATTATTACGTTAGATGATTCAAAAGAGGAGCTAATTCTAACAACATGTTATCCTTTTAGATTTGTAGGAAACGCTCCACAGCGCTATATTATTTATGCAGAAAGAATGTAAAAGCAAGATATTGCTAATTTTTCAAAATTATTAAAATGGCATATATCATATCCTTTGGTACATCACTTTACGTAGTGATGTACCTTTTTTAGTAGCTTCTAAAATAATTCCTAATCTAAATATTAAAAAAAGGTAAAAATGGAACTTTATATAAAAAATTTCGTAAGAGTAATAATAACCAAGGTAAATAGCCTTTATATGTTACTAATAGGAAGGGGAGAAGTTAGATGGCATGGTTGCTTCTATGTGCAGTTTTTATTATTTGGTTGAGTCTATTTTTACGTAAAAAACTAACGTTTAAATTTGGTTTGTCTCCTAAAGTATTAGAGATAAAGCCAATTAAAGGATTAAAAAAATTGAATGACGATTTAGATCGCTCCCTTACTAGAAGTTATATGGAAAATGTAGAAAATAGAGTGAAGGAAGAAAATAAATTAAAAGAAAATGAGTATGAATGGCGCCTACTTGATTTAAAACGTTACTTTGTTTTAACTTCTCTTTTAAAAGAGTCTCCAATGTTTAGTAAGAAAGTCGATGAATTATGGCATCAAATGCTTATGTTCACCCGTGAATACGACGATTTTTCTAGAAAATATTTAGGTACTACTCTTCATCACAGTCCTAATGTGAAGGCAAAGTCTGACCCTGATCTGCGAGGATTTTTTGATTGGGTATATGCGGAGCTTTTTCTTATAAGAAAGGAGAATATCTATTTATACAATGGCTTTTTCAGGTATCCTGTTCATCCCGCAATCATTGAGGACTTTAAGGATTTATCAGAAGCTGAGCTGCTTGAAAGATATTTTAAAAGTGACACGAAATATCTTCCAACGGTATTTGCACTTATTGCATCTATGAAAAAAACAGTAAGGAAGGTAAGGGATTATCAAAAAAGCGTCATATATGACAAAATGGAGAAAGGGAAAAGAGAACAAAAATTTAACATTATGCTTGTTCCTTTTTTATCTGTTTCTTATTTTCATTATGAAGATTTTTCAAGTTATATGAAAATAAGTAGTAGTAGCTCGTCAAGTTGCACAAGTTGCGGATCCGGATCGTTTTTCTCCTGTAATTCTTGTTCGTCTGATAACTCCTGCTCGTCAGGTAGCTCCTGTTCCAGTTGTGGTGGTAGTTCAGATTAAAAATGTTTCAAAAGGATAGATAAAAATTATATGGAACATACTTTTATCTATCCTCTTGATGTTTAAAAAATTCTATTCCAAATTAGCATGCTTTCCATACATTTTATTGGAATCTAATTCTTTTATTTCCATGTATTTTAAAATGACGCTATCCAAGACAATTAGGAGTAATTGTTCGAACAGGGAGCCCATTGGCTGTAAGCTTTTTGCATCTTCATTTCCTCTATCTTTTGGAGAACCAGGCATTTTAATAACTTGATCAGCTAATTTACCAACAGTAGAATCAGGAGAGATAGTAAGAGCGGTAATATTTCCACCAATACTTTTTGCTTTTTCCACTATAGTAATGATGCTTTTCGTTTCACCAGATCCAGTCCCTACGATAAGAAGGTCATCTTTTTCATAGGTAGCTGTAACCGTTTCTCCTACAACATAAGCATCAATTCCCATATGCATCATTCGCATCGCAAATGATTTAAGCATAAATCCAGAACGACCAGCGCCATAAACAAATACTTTATTGGAATTAAGAATACGTTCAACGAGTTTTTCTAAGTCATCATTAGCAATGAGTGTCCCAGCCTGAGATAGCTCTTGGATAACACGATCAAGGTAGTCAGTTATTTTCATTGATTTATCCTTGAGCAATTAGTTCTTTAAATTTAGAAGCAGCTTCGCTTAAGTTTTCTTGGCTAGTGATTCCTCCACCAACGATTACTAAATCTGGTTGTGCTGCAATAACTTCAGGTAATGTATCGAATTTAATTCCACCTGCAACAGCAGTTTTTGCATTCTTTACAACACTTTTAATAGCTTTTAAATCTTCAAAAGAGTTTTTCCCAACTGCTTGTAAATCATAACCAGTATGAACACAAATGTAATCAACACCAAATGCATCTAATTCTTGTGCACGAGCTTTAATATCTTTAACAGCAATCATGTCCACAAGAATTTCTTTGCCATGTTTTTTTGCTTCTGCTACAGCGCCTTTAATAGATTCATCTTCTGCTACTGCTAAAATAGTAACAATATCAGCACCTGCATTAACTGCTTGGCTTACTTCATATCCAGCTGCATCCATAATTTTTAAGTCAGCTAAAAAAGATACGTTCGGGAATGCTTCTTTTAGTTGTTTAACTGCATGAAGTCCTTCGTTAATTACAACAGGTGTTCCAATTTCCACGATATCTACATGTTGCTCAACCTGTGATACTACCTCGATTGCTTGTGGGATATTTACTAAATCTAATGCTAATTGTAATTTCATTTTGATTTGCTCCTTTTCTTTTTTTCGTTATATATTGTGCTAAGCTGTGTTGAAATATGTTTAATTTCTGTACAATCGTTATTATACGTTTTATAATCCATGTAAGTAAGTACGCACTTTATTTTTACATAGTGCCTAAAAGTATACTAAGTATATTTTAGATGAAGGAGGTTTTTTGATGGAACGAATGGCAGGCAAAGAATTCAATTGTGAGAAAGAGCTAACTTTAAGCATAATAGGCGGAAAATGGAAAATGCTCATTCTCTGGCATCTGGGAAAGGAAGGAACAAAGCGATTTGGAGAATTAAAGGCTTTGATACCTGGAATAACGCAACGTATGCTTGTAAATCAATTACGTGAATTAGAAAATGACTATATTGTAAAAAGAGTTGTCTACCCTGTTGTGCCACCAAAAGTGGAGTACTCCTTAACAAAGGAAGGCGAATCTCTTATGCCGATTTTAGATGCTATGTATAGTTGGGGACGAAATTATATGGACACTGTGCTAGAAAATCCTCCAGTGATAAAGGAACTAGAGTCATTGGATAAATAAATTTTATATGTACGAGAAAAATCCTCCTTGTGAGGTTTTTTTTGGTAGATTGGATATTAAAGCTGCTTTGGAAAGAGTGTAATGCCCTCTCTGAGCCCGAAAAGCAAAACATCTTTTTTTAAAAGCATCAATTCCTCCCAATATAATTTTTTATTGATATAAAACATTTCCTATGGTATATTCTACATATGTTAATGCAATCGTTTGCACGAAAAGGTGAATGAAGCTACAAATTTTTTTGAAACAAAATGATAACGTTTACCATAATAGTGCTTAAAAGGATGGAGGTGCATGCAAGCATGGCAGTAACTATTAAAGATGTTGGTAAATTAGCAAATGTTTCTCCCTCCACAGTCTCAAGAGTACTTGCAAATCATCCTAAAATAAGTGAGGAAACGAAGCGTAAAGTTCGAGAAGCCATGGAGGAATTAGGATATCATCCGAATCTTCAAGCAAGAAGTTTGGTAGTAAAGAGCACAAAAACGATTGGGATTGTTATGCCGAACTCAACAGAAAGGGTACTGGAAAACCCATTTTTTCCAGAAGTATTAAGAGGAATATGTTTAGAGGCAAGAAAAAGCCAGTTTGGTATTTATTTGACGACTGGAGCAACAGAAGAGGAAATATTACAAGAAGTTATAGAGATGGTTCAGGGCAAAAGAGTGGATGGAATCATTCTTTTATATAGTAAAACAAATGACCAGATTATGGATTATCTATTGCAGAAAAAATTTCCGTTTACTGTCATTGGTAGACCGTATCAGAATGCTGAAAGAATTACATTTGTGGATAATGATAATGTGTTTATTACGAAACAAATTACGGAGCATTTAATACGATTAGGACATAAAAGAATTGCGTTTATTGGTGCAAATATAGAAATGGTTTTTACGATTGATCGTTTAAAAGGATTTAAACAAGCATTAAAGGAAAATGGAATTGCTTATCAAAAGGAATTAATTGTATATGATAAGGAAATAGCTGGGAGAACGAAAGAAAAGCTTGCTGAAATATTGAATATGGAGAGTCGCCCGACAGCATTAGTTGTTTCCGATGACTTTATTGCGATTGAATTAATCAGCTACGCAGAGGAACTTTCTATATCTATTCCAGAAGATTTATCGATTGTTGCCTTTAATAATATTTCAACCGGTAAGTACATGAAGCCTTCGTTGACAAGTGTTGATATCAATATTTTTAAACTTGGCGTCGAAGCAACGAAATGTTTACTTGATGATATAACGTATCCTAATTCAGTAATGAAGCGAATAACAGTGCCAGCGAAAATGGTGGAAAGAAACTCATGTTGTAAAGTAGCAGAGTAATACAAGCTTAATAGTGGTAATAAGACAGAAACTAGATGTAGAAAGGGAGTTAAAACAGTGACGCAAAAGTGGTGGAAAGAAGCAGTAGCATATCAAATTTATCCTAGAAGTTTCATGGATTCAAATGGAGACGGGATAGGGGATCTAAAGGGGATTATAACAAAATTAGATTATTTAAAAGATCTTGGTATTGATTGCATTTGGATTTGTCCAATGTATAAATCTCCAAATGATGATAATGGCTATGATATTAGCGACTACCAAGATATTATGGATGAGTTTGGAACAATGGCTGACTTTGATTTACTTCTCTATGAAGTTCATCAACGCGGAATGAAGTTAATCATTGATTTAGTTATAAATCATACGAGTGATGAGCATAAATGGTTTCTGGAATCTCGCTCGTCTATAAATAACCCAAAGAGAGACTGGTATATTTGGAGAGATGGCATAGATGGGAAGGAGCCTAATAACTGGGAAAGTATATTTGGCGGGTCTGCATGGAAGCTTGATGAGACAACGGGACAGTACTTTATGCATATTTTCTCAACAAAACAACCGGATTTAAACTGGGAAAATGAAGATGTAAGAAAAGCTATATACGATATGATTAATTGGTGGCTTGATAAAGGAATTGACGGTTTCCGAATTGATGCAATCAGCCATATCAAAAAAGAAAAAGGATTAAAGGATTTGGATAATCCTTTAAATTTAGACTTTGTTCCATCCTTTGAAAAACATATGAATGTGGAGGGAATTCAAACCTATTTAGAAGAATTAAAAAACGAGACATTTGCTAAATATGACATTATGACAGTTGGAGAAGCAAATGGAGTTAAAGTGGAAGAAGCAGAGCTTTGGGTTGGAGAAACAAAAGGTAAATTTAATATGGTCTTTCAATTTGAGCATCTCGATCTATGGGATAATGAAAAAAATTACGGCGTAGATGTTATGGAATTGAAGCAAGTACTAAATAAATGGCAAAAAGGTTTAGAGAATAAAGGCTGGAATGCGCTATTTATCGAAAACCATGATAAAGCGAGATCTGTCTCTACATGGGGAAATGATAAAGAATACTGGAAAGAAAGTGCGAAGGCTTTTGGCATGATGTATTTCTTTATGCAAGGAACGCCATTTATCTATCAAGGTCAAGAAATAGGCATGACAAATGTTCAGTTTCCGACAATTGAGGAATATGATGATGTGGCAACAAAAAATCTATATAAATTGAAACGAGAAGAAGGAGTTAGCCATAAGGAGATAATGGAAATTATTTGGTCTTCTAGCCGTGATAATTCTAGAACTCCAATGCAATGGTCAAGCGAGGCTTACGCAGGATTCTCCCGACATACTCCTTGGATGGGGATTAATCCTAACTATTTAGATATTAATGTAGAAAATCAAAAGAAAGATCCAGATTCTATTTATCATTTTTACAAGAAAATGATTGAGTTGAAAAAATCAGGTCCTATTTTAACCTATGGAACCTTTGATTTAGTAGATGAGGAAAATAATCAGGTATTTGCTTATACGCGAACACTAGATGATAAAAAAATGGTTATTATAACTAATTTATCAGCAGAAGAGGCAGTATTTGAAAATCGTGTTGTAGAGTTAGAGCATGAAAATCTATTGTTAGCGAACTATGCAGTGGAAGAGCATGAGCCAACTACTTCGATTTCATTGCAGCCATATGAAGCAAGATTATATACGTGTAAGTAACATGTAGTTTAAAGGCAAAAGTGCATCTAAAAGTCAGATTAACTGGCATTTTGGATGCACTTTTTTGTGTGTTAAGTGAAATTTATCCGTAAATTACGTGGGATTATAGCCTAATAGTGGAGATATCAGCCAAAGCAAACAGGATATCAGCCAAAAGCCAAATAAATCAGCCAAAGCAAACAAGATATCAGCCAAACGAAAGAATCACTTTTCTAAACAAATTACCGCCATCGTACACCGTGAGATGCAGATTAATTCCTTATTATCATTCACTATTTTGATTTCATAAACCATGCTAGATTTTCCTTGATGAATAACTGTAGCAGTTGCAGTTACTATCCCCTCTTTTACGGAGCGAATGTGATTTGCATTTATTTCTTGTCCAAAAACAGCCTGTCTTTTCGAATCAACTAGACTTGCTGCTCCAACACTTGCAGCCGTTTCTGCTAAGGCAACGGAAGCCCCGCCATGAAGGTAGCCAAAGGGTTGTTTTGTTCTTTCATCAACTGGCATTGTCGCAATACATTCTCCATTTTTCACATTCACTATTTTGATTCCTAAGCTTTCCATAAGCGTATTTTTCATTGAAATGTTTGGAAACATAATCTTATTCTCCGTTTGTTTTTTTCCTTATTATAGCATAGGTATCTTTTAAGTTCGTTTGCCCCTTCCTTTAATAGGAATTCATCGCTTTTATCTTCCTCTTAAGTTTTAATAAAACGCTCACTATTTATGGAGGAAAGGGAGAAAAACTGATGGTAAAGGTTCGATTGAATAGTCTTCCTGTATCTTTTAGGAATGAAAGTTTTTTGTTGACATAAAAATAACAATAAAGTTAAACTATTTAATAGTTAAGCTCTTTAACTAAAAGAAAGAGAGGTGACTGTTATTAATCGAAAAGAAATAGATCAAATTATTGACCGATATGTCAGTATAAATTTTTCAGTTAATCGTAAATTTGATCAGCTAATTAGACAGGAAATCGGTGATGTTCTTACTACAGAGCAGCATTTTACGATGCGCCATATAAATAATGTCCATGTATGTACATCGACTGAGCTTGCGGTTGTCTTTGGAGTTAAGAAAAGTGCTATTACACCCATTATCAATCGTCTTGTTGAAAAAGGATGGGTGGAAAGAACAAGGGACGAAAAGGATAGGCGTGTCATTTATTTAACCTTGACCATTGACGGCAAAGTGATTTTTGGCGAAATGGAGAAAAAAATTCAAAGTGTGATTGAATCTGTCATCTCGAAATTTGATCATACAGAAATTCAAAATTTCTTAGATACTTATGCAAAATTAGATGGACTGATTGAGGGAAATAAGGAATAAAGGTTGGAGGTAAGAAAGTGAATGCTATTTTAAAAGGAAAATGGTTTATTCTTGGAGCTTGGATTATCGCTATAGTAGGATTATTTATCATCGCTCCAAATATGGGAGATCTAGTGGAAGAAAAAGGACAGATTAGTATACCTGATGAGTATTCCTCTTCCCAAGCAGGAAAGATTCTGGATGAAATTCAAAAGCAGAAAAATGTGGGAGAGCAGTCATCTGTAGCACTTGTCTTCCATAATGACAAAAAGTTATCTGATAATGATATAACGGAAGCGAAAAAGGCAGTTGAAGCATTAGAAGCAAACAAGGAAGAGCTTGGAATTACAGATATTATTTCGTCTTTTACCAATGAAGATTTAGAAGATCAATTGGTTTCAGAAGATGGAAAAACCATTCTCACCTCATTAACGATTAGCTGGAATGACCGAGAAGCAGAGGAAGTAAGTGATGCATTATATAAAACAATCGAAGAATATGATGTAGATCACTTTTATACGAGCAATTGGATGATTGACCAAGATTTAGTTAATAGTTCGCAAGAAGGGTTAAAGAAGACTGAAGGGATAACAGTTGTCTTTATTCTTGCAGTGCTATTAATTGTATTTAGATCAGTTATTGCACCGTTTATTCCATTAATCACAGTAGGTGTTACCTATTTAGCATCTCAATCTATCGTGTCTATTTTAGTAGATAAATTTGATTTTCCGATTTCCACCTATACGCAAATCTTCTTAGTAGCAGTACTCTTTGGGATAGGAACAGATTATTGCATTCTTTTATTAAGTAGATTTAAAGAAGAAATGATGCACAGGGAAAGTATTTGGGAGTCGATAGTGGAAACGTACAAGAATGCAGGCAGAACCGTATTTTTTAGTGGTGTCGCTGTAATGATTGGTTTTGCTGCGATTGGATTCTCTAAATTTGTACTTTATCAATCTGCTTCTGCTGTCGCGGTTGGAGTAGCAATTCTATTGGTTGCCTTGTTCACGGTGGTGCCAATCTTCATGCTACTGCTAGGGAATAAATTATTTTGGCCGTCAAAAGGGTCAGCAGAACATGGAGATAGTAAGATTTGGGCAATGGCAGGTAATTTATCCTTAAAGAGACCATTGTTATCCTTATTAATTGTTGCATGTATCTGTGTGCCTTTCCTTGTCACATATGATGGGGATCTTTCTTTTAATTCCTTAGAAGAAATTAGTGATGATTATCCATCTATTAAAGCATTTAATGCCATTGCTGACAGCTTTGGACCAGGAGAATCGATGGCAACAACTGTTATCATTAAAAATGATGATGAATTAGACTCGATTGAATACCTATCATTAGCAGACTCGGTTACAACTGAATTAGCTAAAGTAGATTTAGTCGATAAAGTTCGTTCCATAACGAGACCAATGGGAGAATCGATTGAGGATTTTTATATTTCTAATCAGGCTAAGACGCTAGAAGAGGGATTGGATCAAGGAAAAGAAGGACTTGATCAAATAAGTGAAGGACTTTACAGTGCTGGAGATGAGTTGCAAAGTTCTGAACCGCAGCTTAATGAAGCGGCCGATGGGATTAATGGGCTTATTAAAGGAACCGATGATGTTAAAGCCGGCTTAGGCGAAATTCAAAACAATCTCGAAAAGATTGAGCAAGGCATTCGTCAAGGATCGGCTGGGTCTGATCAAATAAAAGCTGGTTTAGTAGAAGCAAAAACAGGAGCAGAAGCATTATTGGCTGCACATAAAGATTTACAAAGCGGCTATAAAAAAGTGGAAACTAATTTAGCCACTGCCCTTTTGGAATATCAAAAAATTGGTTCTGGTGTAGAGCAATTAGCCACAGGTCTAAATAAAATTCCAAAAGAAACATTTGGCTATTTAGAAAATAAATATGCTGGATTGGCTGATGAGGAAGGCTACCTCGGTATAAGAGAAGGATTTCTAGGAGCTCAACAGCAATTACCTGCCATTAGCAATGGGATAAGTCAATTAAATGATGGCCTTGCAGAATTACAATCGGGAGTAAGTGCCGCAAATGAAGGCTATGCTGAGATTCTAAAAAATCAAAGCAATATTTCAATTGGGCTACAGCAATTAATTGATGGAATAGACCAAGAGCAAAAAGGGTTAGATCAACTAGCAGACGGTCAAGGGCAAATTGTTGAAAATATGCCTAAATTAACGAATGGCTTAAGCAGTATTAATGATGGACAGAAGCAGTTATTGGATGGTTTTAGCGAAATTGGCGGACAGCTTGGGCAATTAACCGATGGACTAACACAAAGTGCAGAAGGATTAGATCAAGTTTCCGATGGAATAGGTTCCGCTACAGACTATTTAGCTGGTTTATCCAAGAATGAAACAAATAGTTTCTATATTCCAGAAGAAGTATTAAAGAGTGACGAATTCAAGGACGCATTAGATACGTATTTATCTCCCAATCGCAAAATTATGACTTTTGATGTTATTTTCGCAGATAACCCTTATTCTAACGATGCCATCGATCAAATTGATGTGATAAAGGATAGTGTGGAAAGCATAACAAAAGGGACGAAGCTAGAAAACGCTGAAGTTGCTGTTTCAGGAATTACCAGTACAAACGCAGACCTTCGAACGATGTCAGATGCAGATTATACGAATACCGTTATTTGGATGATGATTGGAATTTCAATTGTATTAATCTTTTTATTCCGTTCCATCATTATGCCAGCCTATATAATTGGATCATTGATTTTAACATTCTACACAGCACTTGGAATAAATGAAGCTATCTTTGTCAATATGCTTGGCTATACAGGAATCAGCTGGGCAGTACCATTTTTTGCCTTTGTTATTTTAGTGGCTTTAGGTGTGGATTATAGTATCTTCCTTATGGATCGCTTCAATGAATATAAGGATTTAACAATAAAAGAAGCGATGCTAGAAGCAATGAAGAGGATGGGAACTGTCATTATATCAGCAGCCATTATTTTAGGTGGTACATTCGCAGCAATGATGCCATCAGGAATGCTTTCCTTATTGCAAATAGCTAGTATAGTATTAGTTGGATTATTTTTATACGCGTTTATCATCTTGCCATTGCTTATTCCTGTACTTGTTAAGAATTTTGGAGAAGCAAACTGGTGGCCGTTTAAACGAGTTAAAGACTAAATTAAGAAAGAGGAAGACTTTTAGGCTGTAACCTTAAAGTCTTCCTCTTTTTATTATTAAATAGAGTTTTCGCTAGTATTATTTAATTTACTATGCTTATAACCGTATGAAAAATAAATAATCAATCCGATTACTAGCCAAACGACAAAGCCTTTCCATGTGACGCTGCTTAGCTGAAGCATTAAATAAACGCAAAAGATGACAGCTAGTCCTGGAATATATGGTACGAAAGGAGTTTTAAATCCTCTTTGAAGGTTTGGCTGAGTGTAACGTAAGACGACGACACCAAGGGAAACCATAGTAAATGCAAATAATGTCCCAATATTGGTTAGTTCTGCTAATCGATCTAATGGCACTAAACCAGCAAAAATTGCTACTAAAGAGGATGTTATCCATGTGCTGACAATAGGTACTTGGGTTTTCTTACTAACCTTTTGCATAGATTTTGGAAGCAAACCATCTTTACTAATGGCGTAAAAAAGGCGAGTTTGTCCAAACATCATTACCATTAAGACGGTCGTGATTCCGATAATAGCACCAAGAGAAACAAAGCCAGCTACCCAATTTTGATTAATATAGCTAAGAGCAAAGGCAACAGGATCTTTGACATTTAATTGATGATAAGGAACAATTCCAGTTAGAATAAGCGATACAATAATATAGAGTACAGTACAAATGGCTAAGGCGGAAATAATCCCAATAGGCAGATTTCTTTGTGGATTTTTTACTTCTTCTGCCGCTGTAGAAACAGCATCAAAGCCGAAATAAGCAAATATCACAACAGCTGCCCCTGTAGTGATTCCAGAAAAACCAAATGGTGTAAAGGGTACCCAATTATCAGGTTTTACATACCAGACACCAACAAATATAAAGAGTAAAACGACTGCTAATTTAATGAATACCATAATGATATTCCATTTTGAGGACTCCTGAATCCCTCTCGTTAATAAAAGCGTAATAATAAAGACGATTATAATAGCAGGGATATCGATAAATGTACCATTTGCAGGGTTAAAGGCACTTGTCATAAAAGTAGGCAAATGGATACCAAAACCTGATAACAGGCTTTGAAAATAACCTGACCAGCCACTTGCCACAGCGGCCGAAGCAAGTCCATATTCCAATACTAAATCCCAGCCTAAAATCCAAGCGATTACTTCTCCAAATGCTACATAGCTATAAGTATAGGCACTGCCTGACTGCGGAATCATAGAAGCAAACTCCGAATAGCATAAAGCCGCAAAAGTACAGGCAAGGCCTGCAATTATAAAGGAAAGAATAAGAGCAGGTCCTGCATATTTAGCAGCGGCAACACCTGTCAATACGAAAATGCCAGTACCAACAATTGCACCGACCCCTAACATCGTTAAATCAAATGCACCGAGTACACGATTAAGCGAGGTATTAGTGCTTGACGTTACTGCCTTTTTTCTGAAGATACTCATGTAAACCTCCTGATGATAAAAAATTGCGAAAATTGCATAAAAATGTCGACCAAATTGAAAAACGACTTTCCTATTTTACTAATTTTCATATAGACTGTAAAGAAAGTTTTTTCTAAAAAATAAAGAAACTTGTTCCTTTTTGTTACAATTTGGTGAAAATAATAAGGACATCGAATAAGATCTATATTCAAAAGAAAGTGTAAAAAAATTCAATCGTTTTTTCTTGTTATTTTTCATTATTGGATTGATAATAAGTTGTAAAGTAAAAAAATTTCTATTGGCTAGGTATTATAAATCGTCAGCGTCAGGAGTCTTTCACATGGAAATATTGCTTTCATTTTTTCGAAAAAAAGGAGTAAAAAGAGTTTTAATTTTAATTTTAATTAGTTTATGCCTTTATTTTGTACGAAGTATGATAAATCTCCTTTTATTTACTTTTATTTTTTCCTACTTAATGGATAGACTTGTTCAGGTATTTACAAGTAAGTTTGCAATTAAACGGACAATAGCTGTTATCTTACTCTATTTTTCAGTGATATTCTTGCTTATATATGGGATTTCCACCTATTTACCTGTTGTCATTCAGCAAATATCTGGATTAGTTATTCAGCTTACAGATTTTTATATGCAGCCACATGATAATGTTGTGTTAAATTTTATAGTGAATAAAATCAATGATTTTAGTATCACAACTTATTTGCATCAGGGAATCACCTTTATATTTAAGTATTTTACTAATATTTGGGGAAATCTTCTTCAAGTGTTTATGGCGATCGTGCTAAGCTTATTTTTTCTGTTAGAAAAAGATCGCTTACGATTGTTTGCTAATCGTTTCCATACTAGCAAAATAGCACCGATTTATTTTGAATGCATGTATTTTGGAAAGAAATTTGTTGCTACTTTTGGAAAAGTAATTGAAGCACAATTTATAATTGCCATAATTAATTGTATCTTAACGACAGCTTCTTTATATTTTCTTGGATTTCCTCAATTATTTGGTTTAGGCATTATGATATTTTTGCTTGGTCTTATACCAGTTGCAGGTGTGATTATTTCTTTCATTCCATTATGCATTATTGGCTATACGGTCGGAGGAATAAGTCATGTCATTTCGGTTGTTATCTTAATTATGGTTATCCACTCTATTGAGGCATATATTTTAAACCCAAAACTAATGTCTTCTAAGACAGATTTGCCAGTATTTTTCACATTTATTGTCCTTATTTTCTCTGAACACTTCTTTGGAGTCTGGGGATTAATCGTCGGTATCCCGATTTTCATATTCTTGTTAGATATATTAGAAGTGAAGAGCGACAAAAAAGAGGGAAGTAAAAAAAGTTCAAACAAAAAAGTCATCTCAAAATGAGGTGACTTTTTTGTTAAGGATAGTATTATTCACTAGGTTTATAAGAACACTACAATAATAATAATGGCAATAATGATACGATAAATTGCAAATGGTGTTAATTTAATTCGATCAATTAACTTTAAAAAGAATCGAATGGAAATTAATGCAAAAATAAATGCACTGATAAATCCAACAATAAAGAATGGAAGAGACGCAGATGTGATATATTCCCAATTGTTTAATAAAGAAATAAAGCTTGCCCCGGCCATAATCGGTACAGCCATAATAAAGGTAAAATCAGCTGCGACACGGTGACTTAGTCCCATAAGTACGCCACCAGATATCGTTGATCCAGATCTTGAAAAGCCTGGCCATAAGGCAATACATTGGAATAGACCAATGAAAAACGCTTGTTTATTGGTGATTTGATCCAAAGAAGTTGTAGTTGGTTTCTTTTTCTTTTGTGTATAGTCTGCGATAATCATCAGAATAGCTCCAACAATCAAAGCGTACACCACTGTTTCAAAATTAAATAGATGTTCATCTATGTAATCATCAAAAAGGAGCCCTAAAACACCAGCTGGGATCAACCCAATGATAACTTGTACGAGGCTCAATTTATGTCCTGTTACTTTTTCGCCATCAATCGTTTTTTTCAAACCAAGAATATTAAGAAAGCGATCTTTGAAGATAATGACTACTGCTAAAATCGATCCTAATTGGATCACTACTTTAAAGGTATTTGCTACTTCAGGTGAAATAAGTTCTCCTGATTTTAACCATAAATCATCAACAAGTATCATATGTCCTGTTGATGAAACAGGTGCAAATTCAGTTAAACCTTCTACTATGCCTAAAATAAAGGCAACAATTAATTCCCATAATTTATCCAAGCCTTGTTCACTCCTATTTATCAATTAATATGTAAATTACTTTTTCAAAAACATACACCCAACTATCATAACAAATATTTTGCAAAAGCTGAATGATATGTGATGTAAAATTTCTGCCATTTAAATTTTTACATAGAGTATAACGTAGAAATAGAATTATAAGTTTCACTAATTTTATCAAAAATTCTTTGAGTTAAAATGCTTAATAAGAGGAATGAAGATATACTAAGGAAGTAAAGTAAAGGGGGAGAGAATAATATGGCTCGAAAAGGAATTCTATCTCTTGGTGATGCGTTTATCGATTTTGTTTCACAAACAAGGGATAATAACAGTTTTGATAGAAATTTAGGAGGAGCTTCTGTTAATGTCGCTGTACATATAAGTAGATTTGCTATTCCAAGCTTTTATATTACAAAGTTAGGAATAGATGAAGATAGTATATTTGTGGAAGAAGAGATGCAAAAGGAAAAAATAAATTTGGATGAAAGCGTTCGGACATCAACAAAGAAAATTTCCAAAGTTTTTGTTCATCTCGATGAAGATGGGGAAAGACACTTTCATAACTACGAAAATGAAACTCCCGATGAAGTCGTATTGGAATCAGATATTAAAGGACAATCATTTGAAAATAAAGCTATTTTCTATTTTGGATCAGGTACACTTTTTCATCCACATGCAAGAGCAGCAACGAAAAAAGCAATAAGCTTAGCAAAGGAAAAAGGGCTGCTAATTGCTTTTGATGCGAATATACGCTTGAAAAGATGGAATAAGGAAGAGGAATGTAGAGAGGTGATTAGAGAACTTTTGCCTTTTGTTGATATTCTAAAGCTATCAAGAGAAGAGCTTTATTTTCTAATGGAGGTAGATAAGGTGGAAGAAGGGATGGAAGAGCTGGCAAATTTAAATATCCCATTTCAGCTTGTTACTCTCGGAGAAAAAGGAGCTATTGGACGATTGCTTGAGAAAAAAATGCATGTACCTGCAGAGGCGGTGAATGTTTTAGATACCAATGGCTCTGGCGATGCATTTATGGCAACAATTCTATTTTATATACACGAAAAAGGATTCCCTAATTCAGAGGAAGAGATGGTGAATTATATAAGGTGTGCCAATAAGCTAGGAGCAATGGTCGCAACTAAAAAGGGATCCTTACCTCCCCTGGATAATTATCGATCACTTGTCCTAAAATATTAATTAGACATATTGAGCATCCTGAATACATAAACTCCTAGGTGATAAGCGAGAATGGCGGCTCCACAGTTTAAGCTTGCGACTTGGCTTAGGCGTACCCCATGGAAAGGAAAGTGCATGTAACGAAAACATCCTTAATTAAAAAATTGCTTTAAGCATGCTTACATAGAAGGAACAACCATCATGATGGCAGAATTCTTATGTAAGGATGCTTTTTGTCACTTTTTAAGTCTAAAGACGTAGACAAAAATAATCCAAGAGTTTGTTTCAAGACTTAGATAATCTTTATATGATAGTACAGAGGAATGGAAAAAGTAATAGGTGTCTTTGGAAATTAAAAGATACATCAGAACAATTATTTCCTTACGATCTATTTATTTACGAAAGTAAAGTGAAAAGAGTGTAAATTACGGATTTTAGAAGGGAGGGGTGTTTGTGTGACGGAAAAAAAAGTATATATTATTTTATCTGATACAGGAACATTATTCACACGTTGTATTAAGTTATTTACGAGAAAGCCCCATAATCATGCATCTATTTCCTTTGATCCACAACTAAATGAAGTGTATAGTTTTGGCAGAAGGAAACCTAGCAATCCCTTTGTTGGCGGCTTTGTTAAGGAAAATGTAAAACATGATTTTTTTCGAAAAAGCCGTTGCATCATATATTCCATCTCTGTGACGGAGACACAATATGAAAAAATGAAGTGTAAGATTGAAGAAATGGAGAAAGAACAAAGAAATTACCGCTACAATCTTCTTGGCCTATTATTTATTTTATTTAAAATACCTTATAATCGGAAAAATGCTTATTTTTGTTCACAGTTTGTTGCATCTATCTTACATGAAAGTGGTGTTTTATTTTTTACTAAGCCACCTTGTTTAATAACCCCATATGATTTATTAGATGAATATAATATGCATAGGGTTTATGAAGGGGAATTACAATTATATCCACTTGTTTTTGCGAAAAAAGCAGCATGAAGCTATTATATTTTTATCATACCTAGACAACAAATGTTATACCCCTACTAAGGATAGCTTCTTGGTAATTAATATCGTTAGTAAGGGGATTTTTATATAAATGAAAAAAGTGACCCTTTAAAGGGTCGCTTTTTTGGTATGAAATGGATATAGCGCAAATGGTTAATGACAGAACTTTTGGTGAAAATAAAAGTTAGAAGGAAAGCTTTGACAAAGGTAATCCCCATATAATATGATAACAATTGCTGACAAGTCTTATCGGAATTAGGAGGTTTAATATGAAAAAGTTAAGTATATTGTTTAGTTTATTACTAAGTCTTACCATTGTTTTAGCTGCATGTGGTGGTAATTCAGATAATGAATCAAATGATTCTGCAGATAAAAATGATGACAAAACAGATTTATTAGCGCAAATTAAAGAAGATGGAAAATTAGTAATTGGTACGGAAGGTACTTACCCTCCCTTTACTTTTCATGATGATTCAGGGGAATTAACGGGATTTGATGTGGAAATCGCACAAGAAGTCGCAAAACGATTAGGTGTGGAAGCTGAATTTATGGAAACACAATGGGATGCCATATTTGCTGGACTTGATGCAAAGCGTTTTGACATGATTGCAAACCAAGTAGGAATTAATGATGAAAGAAAAGAGAAGTATTCATTCTCTGATCCATACATTTCTTCTTCTGCAGTACTTATCACAAGAGAAGATTCAGATGTAAAAAGCTTTGAAGACATTAAAGGATTGAAGTCAGCACAATCATTAACAAGTAATTACGCTGAAATCGCCAAATCTAACGGTGCTGAGTTAGTTGGGGTAGATGGATTTAATCAAGCTGTTGAATTGTTAAATTCAAAACGAGTAGATGTAACAATTAATGATAAATTATCATTTTTAGACTTTAAAAAACAAAAGCCGGATGCAAAAGTTGTGATTGCTGATTCTGCAGATGATGTGGCCCAAAGTGGATTAATGTTTAGACAAGGAAATGATTCGTTAGTAGAAGCGGTAAATACAGCATTACAAGAAATGATTGATGATGGTACGTATAAATCAATATCTGAGAAATGGTTCGGAGAAGATGTACTTAAATAATATCTTTACAGACCCAGAAGCATTCCAGCGATATTATGATATTGCCGTTAGTTCCCTTCTTCCTTTGGTGAAGGGGGCTATTTTATATACGATACCACTATCAATTATTTCCTTTATCATTGGACTGATCTTAGCTGTATTAACCGCTTTAGCTAGATTATCAAGTGTTAAAATTTTGCAAATCATTGCAGGGATTTATGTTTCCGTAATTCGAGGAACCCCTTTACTCGTACAGCTTTTCATTATTTTTTACGGGCTTCCGAACATTGGCATTACGCTTGAACCATTTATAGCAGCAATCATTGGTTTTTCCTTAAGTGTTGGAGCGTATGGGTCAGAAATAGTTAGAGGTTCCATATTGAGTATTCCTAAAGGGCAATGGGAAGCTGGATATTCGATTGGAATGAGCTATGCCCAAAATTTAAAAAGAATTATTTTGCCACAGGCTGCGCGCGTGTCCATTCCACCATTGTCGAATACATTTATAAGTTTAATTAAAGATTCATCCCTTGCTGCCTTAATCCTAGTAACAGAAATGTTTCGAAAAGCACAGGAAATAGCAAGCACAAACTATGAATTTTTGCTTCTATACTCAGAGGTTGCGCTTTTATATTGGCTTATTTGCTTCCCTCTATCTATTATTCAGCAGAGTCTTGAAAATCGCTTCGGACGTCACTTGAATAAATAATCAAGCTTCTAATTAGAAAATAAATAATCGATAGAGAAAGGAGGAACTAGCATGATTTCCATCAAGGGGTTGTCAAAGCATTTTGGTGATTTACAAGTATTAAAGGACATAAATCTAGAAGTAGAAAAAGGGAAAGTCATTGTCGTTATTGGACCGTCTGGATCTGGTAAAACGACGATGCTGCGTTGTTTAAACATATTGGAGATACCGACGAATGGCCATATTACGATTGAAAATAAACAATTGGACTTCTCGAAAAAGGTTACAAAAAAGGCTATAACCGATTTTCGAAAATTGACAGGAATGGTTTTTCAAAGCTATAATCTTTTTCCACATAAAACGGCCTTGGAAAATGTAATGGAAGGCCCTATTACGGTGAAAAAGCAATCAAAGGAAATAGCAAGAAATAAAGCTATTGAATTATTAAATAAAGTTGGGCTTGGGGATAAAATCGATTACTATCCATTCCAGCTTTCAGGTGGGCAGCAACAGCGTGTTGGCATTGCAAGAGCATTGGCAATGGAACCAGAAGTGATGTTGTTTGATGAACCGACTTCAGCGTTAGATCCAGAGCTCGTTGGTGAAGTATTAAAGGTAATAAAAGCACTTGCTAATGAGGGAATGACAATGATTGTAGTTACACATGAAATGAAATTCGCGCGTGAGGTTGCAGATGAAGTTATCTTCATGGATGGTGGCTATATTATGGAAAAAGGAAATCCACAGAATATCTTTACTGCGCCTAAAGAAGAAAGAACACAGCAATTCCTACAATTAATTCAATAAAAAAATGAGTTGTTAAGGAAACTCGGATAAGGAGATTCCTTAACAACTCTAAAACAAAAGGGGGAATTACACTTTGTAGTATCATTGTGGCCCCCTTTTTCGTTTTTTATACATACAAAGATAATTTTTTTAAAATCTACATGCTTTTTGAAAAAGGAAGCTATTGTTTATCATGAATTTTCTTATGAATGACTTCCTCTTCTAATAAATTTAAGAAAGCAACAATGATACCAGAGAGCAAAGAAGCAATGGTGTAAACCGATAAACCAGATATAGCATAGAACAGAAACGTTATGATAAGAGTCAATATGCAGCAATAGATAATCGTGTTTACATATACGTGATTTTTCATTTCGAACCTTCTTTCAGCTATTCATATATCTTAGTATATGTGGAGAATTAATAATATACTACTTTTAAAGGGTGATTGCCCTTTTTTATGGATAAAGGGGATAAGCCCTCACTGATTTTACAAAAAAGCATATTTAATAAGTATAAGGAATAGCTTGTATCACCTTCTTAGAAGCTGAATACACAGTCATATTTCTTATACCGTAACCCCATAACCTCCTCTCACTTAAGGTATAGCCGTTCGTTTGGCTATACCTCTTTTTTTATATCTCGATACATAAGCGTATTTATCATTGTTATAGTTCGCGAAACACGGTTAATAGCGACAAAATTCATGACGCCCTTTTAATGAAGGGTGTTTTCAACCAAAATAGGGTTATTTTTTCCTCCTAATTGCTTTAAGCAACAGTATTTTGTAAAATAGGTATAAACAACTATTTGTTTTGTGAAAATTTCATCAAATTTCCTATTTATAATTCATTTGTCCTGTCGATAAAAGAATTATAAACAAAATAAGTTGGAGGTTTTTTAGAAATAACAGGTGAAAAGAACTATAAAAAGTCAGGATGGTATAGCTATATGAAAAGAAGAAATTTATTTCATAGTTTAAGAACAAAAATGATAATCATCATACTTTTTGCTACATTCTTTAGTACGATGATTTCGTTTAAGTTGCATGAAATTATTCGTGAGGCAGGCATTTTTCCAGAAGCATTTGGTATTTTCGTAAATACGATTATTAATCTAGTTTTTGTGACGATTATTGTTTCATTATTTACACGACGAATCATCATATCTCCACTTAAAAAATTATTAAATTCTACAAAGAGAATTACAGAAGGCGATTTAGATATTGAAATTAATAAGGCTTCGAATGATGAAATTGGCCAATTGACAGATGAATTTATTTTAATGAAAGAATTTATAAGAAATTTAGTGCTGAAAGTAAACGAGACATCTGAACATATTAATGCATCTGCTGAAAAATTAACGGCGAATACAGTGGAAACAAGCTATGTATCAGAACAAATTTCTTCCTCCATTCAGAGTGTTGCAGCAGGGTCTGAAGAGCAAACGAAAGGAATGGAGTTCATTGTAGATTCTGTTGCAGTTGTTAATAACGAAATTAAAGATATTGCCAAAAATACAGAAGAAATGGTGAAAAACACGAATGATACAGTATTGAAGGCAAAAGAAGGACAAGAAGTTGTGGAGAGTACTGTTACTCAAATGAGTTTAATCCAGAATTCAGTGAAGGAATCTAATGACTCTATCGTATTATTACAGGAGCGTTCACAAGAAATTGGGCAATTTTTAAATGTAATCACAGAAATTGCTGATCAGACCAATCTATTGGCTTTAAATGCAGCAATTGAGGCAGCTAGAGCCGGAGAGGCAGGAAAAGGTTTTGCAGTAGTTGCTGAAGAAGTTAGAAAGCTTGCTGAACAATCTAATCAATCTGCTAAACAAATTGCTGTATTAGTAAATGAAATACAAAAAGATACCCTGTCGTCGGTTAAAACAATGAAAAGAGTGACAGAGGAAGTAAAGGATGGCATTAATATTACAAATGATACAAAGCAAAAGTTTAGTATTATTTCCAATTCTATGTTATCAATGAGCAGTCAAATGAAAGACATTTTGGATGCTGCCACTAAGATTTCTACGAATATTGTGGAGGTTGCAGGATCTGTGGATCAAGTTACAGGTATCGCGAAGGAAAATAGTCAAAATTCGATGAACGTATCGGAAGCCTCCCAAGAACAACTGGCAGCAATCGAAGAAATAGCTACTTCTACTAAATCTTTAGCGAAAATTGCCGACGATTTAGTGGAGTTAACAAAAACAATCCGTGTAAACTAAATTAAATGAAAAACAAAAAATAAGAATGGTCAAAAGATAAGTTAACATCTCCAGATAAATTCTACTGGATGCTAAACACTTTTGATCATTCTCTTTTTTTTTGGGGGAATATAAAAGGGAATAATCGTTGTATGACATTTTAAACAGTTTTGATTCAATTTGATTAAAGTTAGGATTCAAAATAATAAATTTTACGAAAATGATTGTCGAAAGTTGTTATTTCATGCAAATACAAATATAATGGAGAATTGTAAATATGCAAATTACTTCTATTCATTTAGGGAGAAAATAAATATAAAAAATAATAGTTTTTAGTGTGAGAGGATTCAAGCCCCACTGTTAAAAGTTTTACTGAACAGGAGCAATGACAATATGTCCCCAAAAAATTCATCAAAAATAGATTATACACTTGTTCTAATATTAATGCTTTTATGCTTAACAAGTCTTACTGCTATCTATGGAGCGAATTCTGCTTATGTGTTAAAGCAGGTTTTATATTATGTGGTTGGTATCGGAATTATTATTGGAGTGATTCGGCTAGATTCGGATCAGTTAAAAAAATTAACTTGGTATTTATATGGTTTTGGTTTGTTATTATTAGTTTTACTTATTATTGCGCCAGAAAGTATTGCACGAAAAATTAATGGTGCGAAAAGTTGGTTTACGCTTCCTGGCTTTTCTTTACAGCCTTCTGAATTCGTTAAAGTGTTTTTAGTATTAGCGCTATCTCGATTAATTGTAGAACATCAAGAAAAATATATTGTGAAAACTTTACAAAGTGACTTTTTACTATTATTTAAAATTGGAGGAGTAACGGCACTTCCACTATTCTTAGTAATGTTACAGCCTGACTTAGGAACTTCTTTAGTGTTCCTTGCTATTATGTTAGGTATGGTATTTATCTCTGGTATCTCTTGGAAGATATTAACGCCTATTTTCTCCAGTTTTGCCGTTATTGCATCGGCAGTCCTATATATGGTTATTTGGCATTCGGATTGGATTACAACGTATTTTGGAGTAAAGGAATATCAAATGGGAAGAATCTACTCTTGGTTGGATCCATATACGTATCAGAGCACAACTGGATATCATTTAACCCAATCCTTACTTGCGATAGGATCGGGTCAAACGACAGGGAAGGGCATTGGCACTAGTGAAGTAGTACTTCCTGAAAATCACACCGATTTTATTTTTAGTGTGGTTGGAGAGGAGTTTGGCTTTATTGGCGCTAGTATTATAATTAGTTTGTTTTTCTTACTTATATACCACATTACAAAAGTAGCATTGGAAACAAAAAATACTTTTTATACTTGTATGAGTGTAGGAATTATTAGTATGCTTTGTTTTCATGTTTTCCAGAATATTGGAATGACAGTAGGGATTCTTCCAATCACTGGTATTCCACTTCCTTTTATTAGTTATGGTGGTAGTTCTTTAATGGGGAATATGCTTTCTATGGGATTAATTTTTTCGATTAGATACCATTATAAAAAGTATATGTTTTCCAGCGATGAATAACAATTTTTTATTTGAGCATAACGAAAAGAGGCTGACAGGGTGCAGCCTCTTTTCGTTTATTCTTTCTCCATTCTTTAATGAGGGGGAAGAAAAGGAAAGAATAGCCATCATTTTGGGAAGTTAATGATATTGATAATCATTATCATTTGGTGTAATCTAATAATAAAACAATTTATTTTTATTGTCAATGTATATATAAGGAGGAATAATATAATGAATGAAAAATTTCGAGAAGAATTTGAAGCACTATTAAGTAATTATACAGAATTACTACTAGGAGATGAAAATAAGGAGTTAAATGAAAAAGTACAAATATGGATGCTTTATTCATTTATGTCGAAAAACATGCCAGGATTGGTAAAGCATTGGAATGCTAAATTTCCAGATGGTAAACAAACGATGATAGAAATAATATCCGAAATAAAAAAAATGAATGAGATAAGAAAACAAAATCAGAAATAAAACATATGCTATATAGAAAGCCTGGACAAAGTACAAAAACATACCACCAAATACGTAGGTGGTATGAATCAATAAGATTACTGAATAGTAGTATTACCGTAAGGGAACTGGTTACTATAGCCTTTAAATTGCTGATAGGATTGTTGAAGCTTTTGCTGATCAGCTGCTTCAAGCTTATACCAGCCTTTTTGAAACATTAAATCATATAGTTCCCTTTGCATATTTTGCGTTTCAGTAAAAATCGATAATAAATCTTGATATAGTGGTTCATTGCTTGCTTCATTTAATGCTGTTGAATAAGAGTCGGTTAAATATTTTTCCGTTGAAAGCATATCATTAGTGAAATCACGATCATTCATTTGTGGTGTTTTTGGTACCTGCGCTTCAGGATTTTGAATTGTATTTTGTTGGTTCATTTTCTTTGTCCTTCCTCACAAGATATTATTTCATATGTTTGATTGCTGATTCATCCATTCTCTTTTATGAGAAGCTACTCATTCTGCCAAAGACAAGATCAAAATAAGGTTTGGCATTCTCTTTAGCAGAATGAGCAGTATGAATCAACAATCGCTGCAATTTAGTAAGTAATTATTGTGGTTGTTGAGACATGGGCTGATTGCTATCATTTAAGTGATTAAGTATTCTTTCATAATGATGCTGATGCATTTGTCCACATTTTTCAAGCTGCGATTTAATAGCCGGATCTTGGGCACTTTGAGCAAAAAAATGTGCTTTTTTCATTGCTAATAAATTCCAAGATAGCATATCTGTTAAATAAAGGGAATCTTTGACTGTTACCATAACTGGTGGTTTCATCATCATCCCGTTTGGCTGTGTCATATTATTGGGTTGCTGTTGTTGCATTTTAATTTGACCTCCTAAAAACTATCGCTTTTTATATTGATTATTTTGACTATTGACTTTTCCACCACCATCTGTTTCAACGGTCGGACCAGCATTTCCTTTCACACTAGTCGCACTAACACCTGATTTAGAAGGATTCTTTTTAAGACGGGCCATCTTTCTATTCACCTCCCTTTCTTGTTACATTTTTAGCATTTCCTATTTTTTTTATTTAATGAGCACATAGCTTCGAGATTATTATGTCCAGTCCTTAATTAGAAATGGTATATACGTAAAGACAGAAGGGTTTTGGTTAATAATTGACCATCTAAACAAAAGGCTGTTTTCTTATAGAATTGTTGCTTTTTCAAAAGGGAAAATAAACTAATTAGTAATACGGAGCAGCCTGAATACACGTAGACTCCTATGGGATTAGCGAGAAAGGCGAGACCCCGCAGTAGCTGAGGGAGGCTAGCCACTCGCCCCATGGAAAGCGAAGTGTATTCAGGCTGCGGTTCATAGCAACAAACATTACGAAAACAGCCAAACAAATACAAACACAAAAGCCAATCGAAACTAATTAATTTTCAAGGAGGAAGTAAGGTGAAAGAGATAAAATCAGCTGCGGTTATTGGTTCTGGAGTAATGGGTGCAGCGATTGCGGCACAGTTTCTTAATGCAGGCATTTCTACTGTTCTTCTGGATATTGTGCCAAATCAGTTAACAGAAGAAGAGAAACAGAAAGGATTAACGAAAAAGGATAAGATGGTAAGAAATAGATATGGACTGCTTGCCATCGAAAAAATGAAAACAGATTCTCCTAGTCCACTCACCTCTTATCATAATTTATCGCTTTTAACAATAGGGAATCTAGAGGATGATTTATCACTGCTGAAGGAAGTAGATTGGATAGTTGAAGCGATAATTGAAGATGTTCAAATAAAAAATGAATTATTTAAAAAGGTAGATCAATATAGAAAAAAAGAATCAATTGTTAGCAGTAATACTTCTGGTATCTCCATAAATAAAATGAAAGAGACTCTTTCTGCAGATTTCCAAGCACACTTTTTAGGGACTCACTTTTTTAATCCACCTCGCTATATTAAATTGATGGAAATAATTCCTACAGAAGAAACTGACCCCGTAGTGGTGAAAATCATAAGTGATTTTGCTGAAGAGACATTAGGAAAAGTGGTAGTAAAAGCCAGTGATACTCCTAATTTCATTGCGAATCGAATTGGTTCATATGCTTTTTTAAACATTGTGAAAGAAATGATGAAGGCTGATTTAACAATCGATGAAGTGGATCAATTAACTGGTCCGCTAATTGGCCGCCCGAAAAGTGCCACCTTTCAAACCTTAGATATGGTTGGCTTAGATACTTTTTATCAGGTCATTCAAAATATGCAAGGAAAAATGCAAATGGCAGAAGAAATAGAGATGTACCAAATCCCAGCTTTGCTAGAAGCAATGCTTAAGAAGAAGATGCTTGGTAGAAAAGTTGGAAAAGGGTTTTATAGTAAAACAGAAAAAGGATTAAAAGTTTTAGATTATCATACATTCACATACAAGGATTTAACAGCAACGAAAGAAAATGTGGTTAAAAAGCCTCTTTCATCGTTTTTACAGGAAAAAAATAAAAAAGCATTTTTTTTATGGAATGGAATTGCCCCATTTTTGCTTTACTCTGCAAAAATGGCTGGTGAGATAACAGATTCCATTTATGAGTTAGATCAGGCTGTTCAATCTGGTTTTAACTGGAAAAATGGTCCGTTTCGTTTATGGGATAAATTGTCTCTAAAAAACACGATCGAGCGAATGGAAGAAGAATTAATGGATATTCCTTTATGGATCAAAGAAATGATTGATCATGGATTTGACCAATTTTATAAAGAAATTAATGGGGTGGAGCATTATTATCATAAAGGACAATATTTGCCCATTCCAAAAAGTATGGATCAAATAAGCATTCGAGAAAGTAAAAAGCAAAGAGATCCCCTTCTTTCTAATGATGGAGCAAGTCTAATAGAGATAGGGGATGGTGTCTTATTGCTTGAATTACACAGTAGAAATATGAGTATTGGTGTCGATATTCTGACGATGATTGAGAAATCGATAGCATTGATAGAGGCGCAGGAATTTAAAGGGTTGATTATTGGTAGTGAAAAAAAGAGTTTTAGCCTCGGTGCAAATTTAGCATTGATGCTTCTAGAAGCACAAAACGAAGATACTGTTGAAATAGAGCTAGCCGTCCGCCGTTTTCAGCAAGCAATGAAGCGCATAAAATATTGCAAAAAGCCAGTTGTAGCGGCTCCTTATCAAAAAACATTAGGGGGAGGAGCGGAAATTTGTCTAGCGGCAAGCAAGGTGCAAGCTTCCTTAGAAACGTATATTGGTCTTGTGGAAACAGGGGTTGGGCTTATTCCAGGTGGTGGAGGAACAACCGAATTGTATTGTAATAAATGGAGAAAAAAGCCAAGTTCTTCAACGGAGGATTTACTAAAGCTTACAGGAGAGGTATTTCAGACGATTTTAACAGCTAAGGTTGCTACTTCTGCCGCCCATGCAAAGGAAATAGGCTTTTTTACGGAGATGGATGGGATAACCAATAATGAACGATTTATATTAAGAGATGCCAAAAAAGCAGTCCTACAATTAGCCAATGAAAATTATCTCCCTCCAAAAAAAGAAAAAATTGTTGTGTCAGGTAGAAATGGCTATCAATTCTTAATGAAGGAAATAGTAAAGCTACAAAAAATCGGGTTTATATCGGAGTATGATGCCTTCATTGCAAGCATTCTTGCAACAGTTCTTACAGGCGGCGATGTAGATTGTGGAGCATTGGTAGAGGAGGATTATCTATTAGACCTAGAAAGAGAAGCTTTTATTCGTTTGATTAGAAAACAAGAGACACAGCAAAGAATGCTGCATTTATTACAAACAGGGAAGCCATTGACAGCGAAATAAAGATGAAAAACCTTGAAAGGAAGGAAAGGATTACTATGCAAAAGGGTGGAAGTTTTTTAACAGAACCAATCACCATAGACGCTATCTTTACACCAGAGGATTTTACAGAAGAGCATCAAATGATTGCAGAAATGACAAGTGAATTTGTGCAAAAAAAGGTATTGCCACATTTAGCTGAAATGGAAAATCATCAATTTACAATTACGAAACAATTGATGGAAGAAGCAGGAGAGTTAGGACTCTTAAGCTCAGATATTCCTGAAGCATATGGCGGTTTGGGATTGGATAAAATTAGTACAGCAGTTATTTCGGAAATGATGTCTGTGGCAGGGGGGTTCTCTGTTACGCACGGTGCCCATATAGGAATTGGCTCATTGCCGATTGTCTTATTTGGAAATAAAGCGCAGAAGGAAAAGTATTTACCAGCATTAGCTAGCGGTAAAAAAATAGCATCCTACGCATTAACAGAACCTACGGCCGGATCAGATGCGCTTAGTGTAAAAACAAAGGCTGTTTTAAATGAGGCAGGCACACATTATCGTTTAACAGGCGAAAAGCAATGGATTACGAATTCTGGAATTGCAGATATATTTATTGTATATGCAAAAGTCGATCAAGAGTATTTTACTGCCTTTATCGTTGAAAAAGAATTTTCTGGTGTGTCAGTGGGAAAAGAAGAAAAAAAATTAGGAATCAAGAGCTCATCAACTTGCGCAGTCCGTTTTGATCAGGTAGAAATACCCATTGAAAATGTATTGGGAGAGGTAGGAAAAGGCCATTTAATTGCATTAAATATCTTAAACATTGGGCGCTATAAACTAGGCCTTGGAGCTATTGGCGCTAGCAAGGAAGCCCTTAAAAAGACGATTGCCTATACAAAACAACGAATACAATTTTCCACCCCAATAGCTCATTTTCCTCTAACACTTGAAAAGTATGCGACGATGGCTTCTTATATTTATGCCGCAGAAAGCACTGTTTATCGAACAGCTGGAATGCTTTCAGAAGCAATGGATGAACTATCGGACGATGTAGAAATGAAAGTAATGGCAAAAATTATTAATGAATACGTAATTGAGTGTAGTTTAAATAAGATTTTTGCATCAGAAGTATTAGATATGGTTGTAGATGAATGTGTTCAACTTCATGGTGGTAATGGTTTTATGGAAGACTATGATATTGTTAGAATGTACCGCGATTCAAGAATCAATCGTATCTTTGAAGGAACAAATGAAATAAACAGGTTAATGATACCTCCTACCTTGGCGAAAAAGTGCCTAAAAGGTGAGCTTCCCATTTTGTCCCTAGCAGCGATGACAGAAAAAGAGATGCTTTCCTATCTTCCGGATGAACCAGATGGAAAACCGTTATCACAAGAAAAGATGCTCCTCTCCAATGCAAGAAAAATTACCTATCTCTTATTTGGAATGATGCTGAGACAATATAAGCAACAATTGGAAGAACAGCAAGAGATTATGGTGAATCTAACAAATTTAATCAATGCTGTCTTTGCAATGGATTCTTGTATTATAAGAACGGAAAAGGCGATGATAAAGGGCAAGAACGATGAAATGCAAAAATTATTATATACGGAAATATATTGCCAAGAAGCCTTCCAACAAGTGATTTTAGAGGCAACAGATACTTTAGCATATATGCTTAGCGGCGATGAATTAAGATTAGCCCTTTCCGTATTGAAGAAATATACTAGATTTACGCCAAAGCCGATTATTAGAAGTAAGAGAGAGGCTGCTAAATGTATATTAAAAGCCGGTGGATATCAGGTATAATTTTATTGATAAGAATGATTCAAGGTTCTTCAGACAGTTTGGGTTACTATCATGAAGAACCTTTCTCTTGTATCAACCCAATAACTTTATGGTTATCTTCCTTTTCAAAAGAGAAGAAGTTCCATTTTGCATAACGCAAAAATGAATGGAGAAATCTAGTTAGGAGATAAGTTCCGTAGAGGTCTTCTTTATTGAAGTTTCACTTTATATAAAATTGTGATAATATTTAGTTGGATGTTATAAAATACATAGATTATGGGTGATGGAATGAAAGTTACTTTTTATTGGTATCCAAAATGCTCAACTTGTCGTAAGGCAAAAAAGTGGCTGGATGAAAATCATGTGTCATATGAAGAAGTACATATTGTCGATAATCCTCCTTCCCGCGAATTATTAGAGGATTTGTATAAAAAAAGTGGTCTAGAATTAAAGAAATTCTTCAATACGTCTGGACAGAAATACAGAGATCTAGGATTAAAGGATAAAATGAAAGAATCATCAGAGGACGAACTGCTTGATTTACTTGCTTCTGATGGCATGTTAATAAAAAGACCTTTAACGACAGATGGAAATAAAGTTACATTAGGCTTTAAAGAAGAAATGTTTAAAGAAAGTTGGGCATAACATTACCTGCTTTTTTTAATAGGTGGCTCTAAGATAAAGGGCAAATATGATTTTACGGAGGGGTTAATAATGACGGTACCAAAGGATTTAAGATATTCAAAAGAACATGAATGGGTAAAAGTTGAAGGAGATAATGCTCGTATAGGAATTACACATTTTGCACAATCTGAATTAGGCGATATCGTATTTGTTGAACTACCGGAAGTAGGCGATGAAGTAACTGCGAATGAGCCTTTTGGAAGTGTAGAATCTGTAAAGACAGTTTCGGAATTATATGCTCCAATCAGCGGTAAAGTAGTAGAAGTAAATGAGGATCTTAGTGATAATCCAGAGTATGTTAACGAATCTCCTTATGAAAATGCTTGGATGGTAATTATTGAACCAAGTGATAAAGCAGACATTGAAACACTAATGACTGCAGAGCAATATGAGGACATGACGAATGAAGGATAATTCTTAGTAATGATGACATCGGTAAATTGCCGATGTCTTTTCTTCAATTGAGTGCTTAATTAGATAAATATTAAGTTGAAAATTGTTTCATTAACCTACTTCTTTCTCTTTAAGTTTGAATATGTTAAAGTATATCAAATAACTCCTTTAGGTGATCAAAATGAAAAAAGTAATCATTGTGGAAGGTAAATCGGATAAACGAAAAGTAGAAAAAATTGTACGTGAACCGGTGGATATTATTTGCACAAATGGAACAATTGGCGTTTCGAAGCTGGATGAATTATTAGAAGAATTAATGGATAAAGATGTGTATATTCTAGTGGATGCAGACAAATCTGGAGATAAGATAAGAAAGCAGTTTAAAAGAGAGCTTCCAGAAGCAGAATTTCTTTATATTGATCGGAAGTACAAAGAAGTTGCTACCTCTCCTGAACATCATTTAGCAACACTATTATTACAGGCAAACATTGAGATTAATGCAAAATATTTAGATGCAAGGATGAATGGATTATGATAGATTGGAAGATCGACCAATGGGAGAAACAAATCAAGGATGCTCCTCTTGTATGTCTTTATTTGTATACTCCCCTTTGCGGAACATGTATGGTTGCTTCTAAAATGCTAACAATATTACATACAATGAAGCCAGATTTACATTTAGGAAAAATGGATTTGAATTATGCACCAGAATTAGCGGTAGAGTACGAAGTCGAAAGTGTACCATGTTTAGTTATTGTAGAAGAGGGATTGCTAAAGGAAAAATTGTATAGATTCGAATCGGTTCCTCATTTAGTAGAGGTTATAAATAAATATACGAAGTAGAAAGACTCTTTTTCAGACAGAAAGGGTCTTTCTTTTATGGTTTGGTGGATAAACGAAGTGGCACCATCCATAAAAGCCAGTTTACTAAAAAAAGGTAACAGTAACAAATCACTTATTCTAAAAAGACTCTATCTATCCCAAAGCAAAGCTTACCAATACGGATTTTAATTCTAGGATTAAAAAAAGATTGTTCTTATAAAGCAGGTTTTTTCTATTATTGCAAGAATAAGTAATAATATAAGATTGTTCGGCAGAAAGTAGGAGATGCTTTTGCAGGAGTGGATGACAAGTTTTGTAGATAAGTTGAACCGTAAAGAGTCTTTAAAACCATTATTACGAAACACTTCTTTTTCATTAGCAATATCATGTCAAAAGGTTGCCTATTTAATGGAGGTAAGGAACAATCATTTTTCATGGAGAAGGATGAAAGAGGAGAATCCAGATGTATGGTTAATGGGGGAAAGAGAAAGTATTCACTCCATTGCAAGTGGAGAGATTCTTCTGAGAGAAGCAAAAAAGAACGGATTGATTCAATTAGATGGATCTTTAAGAAAAATCCTTTTGTTAGAATCTCTGCTTTTCTTATGCAATTCACCGCCTGAAAAACGAATCGGTTAAGTAGGGGGATCCTAAAAGAATAGTTCTTTCCTTTTTCCTGAAATCCCCCTTTTCTTCCAGAAAGGGACTGAGATTTCAGGTTATTTTTTGATTCTTTCTTTCTCGTTTTCTCTCTTATATCCCCCTTTTTTTATCGAATTAATTATGTTAGAAAATCTAACAGTATTTAATGGAAAATTCAGAAAAAATATTATATTAAAAAATGTGTTGACACGAATATCAGTAAGTGGTAAATTACATCTATCATATTAGCGAATTATAAATTTCATATCGATAATGAAACTCTTATCAAGAGAGGTGGAGGGATGTGCCCTATGAAACCCGGCAACCGTCAGTATACTGAAACGGTGCCAATTCACACAAAGCGTTTAGCTTTGATAGATGAGAGAAAGGGATATTATTAATAATAGAAACCTTTCTGCTCATCTTGCAGAAAGGTTTTTTTATTATGTGGAATGATATGATGTACTTTGTTAAAAACTATTTTAAAATAGTTATCGATAAAGTGGAATTTTAGATAGAAGTAGGTGAACAATATGATTAATGTTAACGCAGTTAAAAAAATATATACCTCTAGAAGCGGGAAGGTCACTGCAGTCGATCACGTAGACTTAACCATTCATTCAGGAGAGATATTTGGAATAATCGGATATAGTGGTGCAGGAAAAAGTACATTAATCAGAATGCTGAACGGATTGGAGATTCCTACTGAAGGAAGTGTTTCGGTTGCAGGACATGAGGTTTCTAAAATTAAAGGAAGCAAGCTTCGTAAGGCGAGACAAGAAATCAGTATGATATTTCAACATTTCAATCTGCTGTGGTCAAGAACGGTAAAAGAAAACATCGCTTTTCCTTTAGAAATAGCAGGCGTAAAAAAATCAGCAAGAGAAAAGAAAGTGCTTGAGTTAATCAAGCTAGTAGGATTGGAAGGAAGAGAAGATGCATATCCTTCACAATTGAGTGGTGGTCAAAAACAGCGTGTTGGCATCGCAAGAGCACTTGCGAGTGATCCAAAAGTTCTTCTTTGTGATGAAGCCACCTCAGCATTGGATCCGCAAACGACGGATGCCATCTTAGATTTGTTAGTGGATATTAATAAGCGTCTTGGTCTTACAATTGTTCTTATTACACACGAAATGCATGTTATTCGGAAGATATGCCACCGAGTTGCTGTAATGGAAGAGGGGAATGTAGTAGAAACGGGACCTGTTATTGATGTTTTTAAAAAGCCCCAGAAAGAAATCACCAAACGTTTTGTTCAACAAGTCATTGAGCCAGAAGAAGCGAAGGACACAATTGATCATTTAATAGCGCAATACAAAACTGGAAGCTTGGTAATGCTAGGATTTGTTGGTGAAAGTGCAGAACAGCCTGTTATCACAAATCTAATTCGATCTTTTTCTGTTTCGGTGAATATCATTCAAGGGAAAATTTCTCCGACGCAAAATGGATCGTATGGAACTTTGTATATTCATATGGATGGAGAGAAAGAAGAAATAGAGAAAGCTATTCAATACCTTCATTCTCAAGAAATTAGTGTGGAGGTGATCGAAGGATGACCGAAAGTTTACTGCCAAATGTAGATTGGGAAATAATGTGGAAAGCCACAGTAGAAACCCTTTTTATGACTGGATTCTCGATTATTTTTACCTTTATACTCGGAATTATTCTAGGGATTACTTTATTCTTAACTGGTAAAGGGAATATGTGGAATAATGCTTTTGTTAACAAAGTGATTAGTGCAATTGTTAATATTTTTCGTTCCATCCCTTTCATTATTTTATTGGTTTTATTAATACCATTAACAACTTTCTTAATCGGTACGATGATTGGACCGAAAGCAGCTTTACCATCTTTGATAATTGGAGCTGCTCCGTTTTATGCAAGACTTGTAGAAATCGGCCTTCGTGAAGTAGATAAAGGAGTCATCGAAGCTGCAAAGTCAATGGGAGCAAAACCAACTACGATTATCTTTAAAGTTCTTTTGCCAGAATCTATGCCAGCACTTGTTTCAGGAATTACGGTAACTACGATTGCGCTAGTTGGATCTACTGCAATGGCAGGGATTATTGGTGCAGGGGGACTTGGGAATTTAGCTTACTTACAAGGGTTCCAAAGAGGTAATGGTGATGTAACACTCGTGTCAACCATTATTGTATTAATTATTGTATTTATCATCCAATTTATTGGAGATTATATAACAAAAAAATTAGATAAAAGATAAGGAGAATAAAAATGAAAAAATTATGGACATTATTAATTGCTTTGACATTTATACTTGTACTTTCTGCATGTGGATCGTCTGAAGATAAAAATGAGAGTGGTGCTTCTAAAGAAGAAAAAGAAACAACTAAATTAGTGGTAGGTGCTTCTAATGTACCGCACGCTGAAATTTTAGAGGAAGCTAAGCCGATTCTTAAAGAAAAAGGAATTGATTTGGAAATTGTTACTTTCCAAGATTATGTATTGCCAAACAAAGCATTAGAATCAAAAGAATTAGATGCTAACTATTTTCAACATATCCCTTATTTGGATCAACAAATTAAAGATAATGGATATGACTTTGTAAATGCAGGTGCTATTCACATTGAGCCAATGGCAGTTTTCTCAAAAAAATATAAAAGCTTAGATGAGCTTCCAGATGGAGCGACAATCATTCTAAGTAATTCAGTTGCTGAACATGGCCGCGTGCTTTCTCTTTTAGAAAAAGGTGGATTAATTAAACTAAAAGATGGAATTGATAAAGTGAATGCAACAATCGAAGATATTGTAGAAAATCCAAAAAATATTCAATTAAAAGCAGATTATGAGCCATCATTACTTCCTCAAATCTTCAATAACAATGAAGGGGATGCAGTTGTTATCAATGCAAACTATGCATTAGATGTAGGTTTAAACCCAGTGGAAGATTCAATTGAAATTGAAGGAAGTGAATCTCCATATGCGAATATCATTACCGTTCGTAAAGGAGATGAAAGCAAAGAAGCTATTAAGACATTGGTAGAAGTACTTCATTCAAAAGAAATTCAAGATTTCATCAATACAGAATATAAAGGTGCAGTTGTACCAGTTAGTGAATAAGATTTAAAGGAGATGTTCCTATAAAAGACCAAAACATAAAGCAAATATCCAATTGAGAATGAAGTCGCTTCTATCAATAATGGATATAGCTTGTGTATCGGTCTTTATAGGGACATTTTTTTATGATGTTTCAAAATAAAGTTGTTTTCCAATGAAGATTTTCTCATTTTAAAGGGAGGATTCCATTTCCAATAAGTACTAGGGCTAAATTCAATACGTGTATAAATACTAAAACGATGCACTATATTAGTGCAGAATTTGACAGCTAGTAATAAATAGTATAGTTTAAAGTATTTATCATTTATACGAAAGTAATGTTATGTAATATAATAAGGAAAGAAATCGTTTCCAAATAACAAATAAATAGATATTGATAAGTGGATGAAGTGTATTTATTTTGTTTTTATGCGAATTTTCCTTATAGAACTGGAAGCAATAGGTTGCTATCAGTTTTTATTTGTTATAAGATTAGAATGATAATAAATTGATAATGAAGTTTCGACAATCTTGTGAACAAAACTTCTTTTACTATGGAGGTATTATAATATGAGTCAACCTAAATTAGTCATTAATGATTTACATGTTTCAATCGAAGAAAAAGAAATTATTAAAGGTCTTAACTTAGAAATCAAAGGTGGAGAAATTCACGCAATCATGGGACCAAACGGAACTGGTAAATCTACTTTATCTTCTGCAATCATGGGTCACCCGAAATATGAAGTAACTAGCGGTGAAGTAAGCCTTGATGACGAAGATGTATTGGAAATGGAAGTAGATGAGCGCGCGCGTGCAGGTCTATTTTTAGCGATGCAATATCCGAGCGAAATAAGTGGTGTAACAAATGCTGACTTCTTACGTTCTGCTTTAAACAGCCGCTTAGGCGAAGGAAATGAGATTTCATTAATGAAGTTTATCCGCAAAATGGATGAAAACATGGACTATCTAGAAATGGATCCAGATATGGCACAGCGTTATTTAAATGAAGGTTTCTCTGGTGGAGAGAAGAAACGTAATGAAATTCTTCAATTAATGATGTTAAACCCTAAAATTGCAATTTTAGATGAAATTGATTCTGGCTTAGACATTGATGCACTAAAAGTTGTTTCAAAAGGAATCAACAAAATGCGTGAAGAACGTAAAGAAGATTTTGGTTGCTTAATCATTACTCACTACCAACGTTTATTAAATTATATCACTCCTGATTACGTTCACGTAATGATGCAAGGTCGTGTTGTTAAATCTGGCGGTCCTGAGCTTGCACAACGCCTAGAAGCAGAAGGATATGATTGGATTAAAAAAGAGCTAGGTATTGAAGACGAAACTGTTGAACAAGAAGCGTAATTGTTAGGAGGATTGACCAATGACAACGGATATTAAATTACCATTTGACCAAGAATATCTTTCCTCTTTTTCGAAAGATATGAACGAACCTTCTTGGCTAACGGAGCTGCGTGTTAATGCATTAGAACAAGCAGATTCTCTTCCAATGCCAAGACCGGATAAAACAAATATTAAAAACTGGAACTTTACACAATTTGAAAAACACATTGTAAGCAGTGAAGATTTTTCTGATGTAAATGACTTGCCAGAACAAGTAAAAGCACTTATCGATTTAGAAAAGAATAAAACACTTTATATTCAAAGAAATAACCGTCCAACTTTCTTAGCTGTTTCGAATGAATTAAAAGAAAGTGGCGTAATTTTTACTGATATTTTCACAGCAGCTAGAGAGTATAGTGACTTATTGCAAAAATACTTTATGAAAGATGCTGTTAAAGTTGATGAGCATAAATTAACGGCTTTACATGCGGCTCTTTTAAATGGTGGAGTATTCTTGTATGTTCCTAAAAATGTAGTAGTGGAAGAACCAATTCAATCTATTTTCTTACATGATGACAAAGAAGCAAACCTTTTTAACCATATTATTGTTGTAGCAGAAGATAATAGTTCTGTTGTTTATGTAGAAAACTATGTTTCTACCGTTGATCCTGAAGAAGCAGTGTTCAATATTGTTACAGAAGTAATTGCTAACGCAAATGCAAAAGTTCAATATGGGGCAGTTGATAATTTAGCGCATGGTGTTACTACGTATGTAAATCGCCGAGGTGTTGCAGGTCGTGATGCTAAAATTGAATGGGCATTAGGCTTCATGAATGATGGTAATACAATTTCTGATAATACCACATTCCTAATGGGCGATGGCTCATATGGTGACACAAAATCAGTAGTAGTTGGTCGCGGAGATCAAAAGCAAAACTTTACAACAAAAGTAGTTCATTATGGTAAGAGCTCAGAAGGCTATATCTTAAAGCATGGTGTAATGAAAGATAAAGCTTCTTCTATCTTCAATGGTATTGGAAAAATCGAACATGGTGCTACGAAAGCAAATGCAGAGCAAGAGTCTCGTGTTCTGATGTTAAGTGAAAAAGCTAGAGGCGATGCGAACCCAATTCTATTAATTGACGAAGATGATGTAACTGCAGGTCATGCTGCATCTGTTGGTAGAGTTGATCCTTTACAATTGTATTACTTAATGAGCCGTGGTATTCCGCAACATGAAGCAGAAAGATTAGTTATTCATGGTTTCCTTGCTCCAGTTGTAGAACAATTGCCAATTGAAGGTGTTAAAAAGCAATTAGTAGAGGTAATTGAAAGGAAAGTAAGATAATGGATAGTAAACATATTCGTTCTTACTTTCCGATTTTAAACCAAGAAGTCAACGGAAATCCTTTGGTTTATCTTGATAGTGCGGCCACTTCTCAAAAACCTGTCCAGGTAATTGAAACATTAGAAAAATACTATCGAGAGTATAATTCTAATGTTCACCGTGGCGTTCATACCTTAGGGACAAAAGCGACGGATGCTTACGAAGGAGCAAGGGAAAAGGTAAGGAAGTTTATCTCTGCTTCTTCGATAGAAGAAATTATCTTCACTCGCGGAACTACAACAGCTCTTAATACAGTTGCACAAAGCTATGCTATGGAAAATATAAAAGAGGGGGATGAAATAGTCATCACCCCAATGGAACATCATAGTAATATCATTCCATGGCAGCAAGTTGCTAAAAAAACGGGAGCAACACTAAAATATTTGCCTCTTCAAGCAGATGGCACGGTAGCGATTGCTGATGTGGAAGAAACAGTTACTCCGGCAACAAAGTTAGTTTCTATTGCTTATGTTTCTAATGTTCTAGGAGTTATTAATCCGATAAAAGAAATAGCTGCGATTGCGCATAAAAATGGAGCTGTTCTTGTAGTAGACGCAGCCCAAGGCGCTCCCCATGTAAAAATTGATGTGCAAGATTTGGATTGTGATTTTCTTGGGTTCTCTGCTCATAAAATGTGTGGTCCAACGGGAATTGGGGTACTTTATGGAAAGAAACATCTTTTAGAAAACATGGAGCCAATTGAATTTGGTGGGGAAATGATTGATTTTGTCGGTTTATATGAATCTACTTGGAAAGAACTTCCTTGGAAGTTTGAAGCAGGGACGCCAATCATTGCAGGTGCTATTGGATTAGGGGCTGCAATTGATTTCCTCGAAGAAATCGGCTTAGAGAATATAACGGAACATGAGCATAAATTAGCAGCCTATGCAATAGAGAAAATGTCTTCTATTAACGGTTTAACAATTTATGGTCCGCAAAGTGCAAATAATCGGGCTGGCGTTATCACTTTTAATATTGAAGATGTTCACCCTCATGATGTTGCAACAGTGTTGGATGCTGAAGGAATTGCTGTACGTGCAGGACATCACTGTGCACAACCATTAATGAAATGGCTAAATGTTTCTGCAACCGCTCGTGCAAGTTTTTATCTATATAATTCGGAAGAAGATATTGATAAGCTTGTGGAAGGGATTGGCAAAACAAAGGAGTATTTTAGCGATGTCTTTTAATAATTTAGATTCTCTTTATAGAAGTGTTATTATGGATCATTATAAAAATCCTCGGAACAAAGGAGTTCTTGAAGGTAGCTTGACCGTTAATATGAATAATCCAACTTGTGGGGACCGCATTCTTCTAACAATGAAATTGGAAGATGGGGTTGTCGTCGATACGAAATTTGATGGAGAAGGATGCTCTATTAGCATGTCTTCTGCATCCATGATGACACAAGCAATTAAAGGAAAGACAGTCGAGCAGGCGTTGAAAATGTCTGAGTCATTCTCTGAGATGATTCAAGGAAAAGACTACTCGGATGATATGGACTTGGGGGACATTGAAGCACTTCAAGGTGTTAGTAAATTCCCTGCAAGAATCAAATGTGCAACACTAGCTTGGAAGGCAATGGAAAAAGGGATAAACGAAGGTTAAATTCGTAGGATTACCACCAAGGTTGCATGTAGAATGGAGGAAAATGAAATGGCAAAAAAGATGCCCGAAATTGGGGATTATAAATATGGATTTTCAGACAAAGACGTTTCTATCTTTCGTTCCAAACGTGGATTAACGAAAGAAATCGTTGAAGAAATTTCAAAAATGAAGGCTGAACCACAATGGATGTTAGACTTCCGCTTGAAATCATTAGAGCATTTTTATAAAATGCCAATGCCACAATGGGGTGGCGATCTATCTGCTTTAAACTTTGATGAAATTACGTATTATGTAAAACCATCAGAGAAGACAGAAAGATCTTGGGATGAAGTACCAGATGAAATCAAACAAACATTTGATAAGCTTGGTATTCCAGAAGCTGAGCAAAAATACTTAGCTGGTGTGTCTGCTCAGTATGAATCAGAGGTTGTTTACCATAATATGCAAGAAGATCTTGAGAAAATGGGGATTGTTTTCAAAGATACGGATTCTGCATTAAGAGAAAATGAAGATATTTTCCGTGAGCATTGGGCAACAGTTATCCCAGCTACAGATAATAAGTTTGCTGCCTTAAACTCAGCAGTATGGTCTGGTGGATCTTTCATTTATGTTCCAAAAGGAATTAAAGTGGATACGCCATTACAAGCGTACTTCCGTATTAACTCTGAAAATATGGGACAATTTGAAAGAACGTTAATCATCGTGGATGAGGGTGCAAGTGTGCATTACGTGGAAGGATGTACAGCACCAGTATACACAACTAACTCTCTTCATAGTGCGGTTGTTGAAATCATTATTAAAAAAGATGCATATTGCCGTTATACGACGATTCAAAACTGGGCAAATAACGTATACAATTTAGTTACAAAGCGTGCTGTTTGTGATGCGAATGCTACAATGGAATGGATCGATGGAAATATTGGTTCTAAATTAACGATGAAATACCCTGCTGTTATCTTAAGAGGGGAAGGCGCAAGAGGAATGACTTTATCTATCGCTCTTGCTGGAAAAGGACAACACCAAGATGCTGGAGCAAAAATGCTTCACTTAGCTCCAAATACCTCATCTACCATTGTTTCTAAATCTATTTCGAAACAAGGTGGAAAAGTAACATACCGTGGGATTGTTCACTTTGGACGTAAAGCCGATGGTGCCCGTTCCAATATCGAATGTGACACATTAATTATGGATAACAAGTCTACTTCCGATACTATTCCATACAATGAAATTTTAAATGACAATATTTCATTAGAGCACGAAGCAAAAGTTTCGAAAGTATCTGAAGAGCAATTATTCTACCTAATGAGTAGAGGTATTTCCGAAGAAGAAGCAACAGAAATGATTGTAATGGGCTTTATCGAGCCATTCACAAAAGAATTACCAATGGAATATGCAGTTGAAATGAACCGTCTAATCAAATTCGAAATGGAAGGTTCTATCGGTTAATATCCAAAAAACCTTTAGATTTGAGGGGATTTTATATCGAGCCAACTTGGTGGCGTGCCAAATTCGTGCCAAGTTGAACTCATCTTTTAGTATAGGAGGCGAACTTTTGAAGTTCGTCTTCTTCTATTTTTTCGGTAATATCAAGATAAGTGTCCGCTGTTGTTTTAATGGTTTTATGTCCCAATCGATTTGATACAAATTCAAGTCTTGCCCCCGATTCAACCAGCAGGACTGCATGAGTATGCCTAAAGGCGTGGGTGCCTTTATAATCAACACCGGCTTTTTTGCAATAATCTTGCATTGTTTCACGGATGATAGAAGGTGTTAAATAATGTCCGTTATAATTTTGAAAGATAATGCCATCTTCATTTTTGCGGAATCTTGGATTTCCTAAAATCAATTCATTTTGCTTCATCTTGAACTTCTTCAATTCACGTACTAAATCATTATCAATCTTGATCGTCCGATATGATGAAGAATTTTTTAATGTTGTCAATTTTACATTGTTATTATCATCACGACTTGTTTGTTTAGCTATGGTTACTTTATCACCATTAATATCTTCCCATCTTAAAGCTAATGCCTCGGATATCCTTAAACCGGTTTTACTTAAAAAGTACATAAGCACGTAGTAAAGCTGATATTCAGGAAAGCGTTGATGCTTATATGCTTTCATGAAATCCAATAATTGATTTAATTCTTCTAGGCTGAAATATTTCACTTTTTCCTTTTTTATAGCAACAGAGTCTTGTACTGGAACTCTTAATTTATCAGCCGGATTTTTTTCAAGCACTTCAAGTTCATGAACAGCATAATGTAGGATGCTTTTCATATGGGAAAGATATTTTAACCTTGAACCAAATGAGTATTTTTCTTTTCCGTTTTCATCAAGTTCACCAAATGAAGCAATCCATCTTTTTATTTCAGGTCTATGAATCATCATGATTTTTTTATGTCCAAAAGTGGGCAAAATGTGATTCCTTATAACTACTTCAATTTGTGTATATGTTGATTCCTTTACATTAGCTTTTTTATGTTCAAGCCAATCTTTCACAACCTCATCAAAAAGCATATTTCGATCATTTATTGTTTGCCCATAATATTTTCTTTCTTCAACTTTTGCTGCTTCAATTTCTGCTTCCTTTTTTGTTCTGAATGTGCCAAGGCTTACTAATTTTCCATCCTTGTGAACCCGTGCCTGCCATTTTCCACTAGGAAGCTTTCTAAAGTTTGCCATGCTGCTTTTTCCCCTTTCAATCCTTTAAAACAATTTCGATAAGGCTTTTTATTTTTGATTTTTCTTCTGTTGTCAGAAGCCTGTCCTGAAAAAATATATGAAGATCGGAAGTTAATAAAGAATCGAGTTCAAATTGTTCTTCATCATTTTCTTCATCATTTTTTCGTAATACACCATTTTCAAAGTATTCTTGTCTTATGTCTGAAAACCCATTTACTTTTATAGATATATATCCTGCAGCTTTCATTAAATCAATAGATGGAATATTTAGCCCTGCTGCAATTTTTTCAAACTATAAAAATGCTCCCAATTTGCCCAAGCAGGGACAAGATTTGAATTTGCTATTAACACTCGAGGGGCATTTTCGTGAGTACGAAAAACAGCCACTGGTTTAACAGATTGGACGAGTAAAGTCTCATCATTCTCCAATTCTTTTAAACTAGCAATAATTTGGTCATAGCTTTCCCATTTACGTGCTGCTTTTCCTATTCCTCCATATACAACTAACTCATCCGGATTTTCAGCTACCTCCGAATCAAGATTATTCATAAGCATGCGTAGCGCAGCTTCTTGTGTCCAGCCCTTACAAGTTAATTCATTTCCCCTAGGCGCTCTTATCATCGTTTTATTCATTGTTAATCTCCCCTTTTAGATGAAGTAAAGTAATAAAAAGGTATGCACCCATCCAAATGGCTTTCCCTCTTATCCATATTGTAATCTTCATAACCTATGTAAAATATAGAAAAATCAGGAATGAGATAGAAATTATATTTATAGTTTTGTTCAAATTTACTTGTGAAAAAGGAAAAATATATAAATCTTAATTTTTATTGATTAAAAATTTCATTCATCTTGTGTTGAAAAATGCTTGTACTTGATTGATAAATTTTATAACTAACGGTGGCAAATACCGGTTTTTATCATACGCCAAATATACAATTCTTGATATGTTTGGGGCATAGATATTTCTTATAATGCAATTATTTCTACTAGAATGCGTGACATAATTTTCCGGGACAACTGTTATTCCAAGACCTGCTTCAACTAAATTGTATGCAGTTTCGAAACGTTCAATTTCAAATTGTATGTTTGGCTTTATTGCTGATTTTTTAAAAGCAATTAAAATATCATTACGGGTTTGAAATCCTTCCTTACATACTATAAAGCTTTCCTCAGCCATGTCATCCATTTCTATTATTTCTTTTTGTACCAAATGATGATTTGGTGGTAAGAGAGCAACTAATTTCTCGTTATAAATAGGAACAGTTTCAATCGTTTCATGTTCAATAAATTGATTCGTAATGGCTAGGTGAATGTCTAAATTTTGAATGGCTTCTATTACATCGTTCAAACTTAATTTCTCCAATATTGTTACGCGTACATCCGTATGTTCTTTCTTATATGTCGCCAAAACCTTTGGTATCCAAAACATGGTTGATTCAATCAGACCAATTGATAATTCGAGTGGACCCTGAATCTTCATTCGAGTCATTTCGTTCGATATATGTTCAAAATGAAATAATAACTTTTTTGCCTCGTGATATAAAACTTTTCCTTCTTTCGTAATACACATATCCCTTGTATTTCTCTCGAATAATATTAATCCTAGTTGTTTTTCCAACTTTTTAATAGCCATACTTAATGATGGTTGAGAGACATGGAGCAATTCAGCTGCTCGAGTATAGCTTTTTTCATCGACTATGGTAACGAAATAGCGTAATTGACGTAAATCCACTTTTTAACACCCCATGATTAATAATAGGAAATAGGAAGATAGCAAAAAAATATTTTTTGACTTGTATAGTTCTTTTACAACCAAATCGAGTAAGATCATTTATAAACAGAACTTATAAAAACATAAGAAAAATATATTTGTAATTATATATTATGTTAATTAAACTAGTATTGTAAATGTTAGATAAAATATTTATTTTCTGAAATTACAAACATGAACAGACTGGAGGTGTTTCGCCATTTATAAATTAGTAGATAAAGAACTTTGGACTGGGCGTATTGACAGTGAATTAGACCAAGCAAGTTTTCGATTTCACTAGTGTGTGAATTATAAACATATTGACGATATCGAACAATATAACCAGGCTTTCGCGATTATTGGTTTCGCCTGTGATGAAGGGGTGCGGCGAAATAAGGGAAGACTCGGTGCAAGATTGGCACCTCCTGCAATTCGATCACTGTTAGCAAAATTGCCATATCATCTTCCAAAAGATGTAGAAACCATTGATATAGGCGATGTTTCTTGTGAAAGTGGTGATTTGGAGAAAGCCCATGAAGAATTAAGTCAAGTGGTAAGCATGCTCTATGAAAAAAATAAAACTCCAATTATTTTAGGAGCGGGGCATGAAACATTATAAGGTCATTATTTAGGAGCTAAACAATTTATTGGCCATGATAAAACATTAGGGATTATCAATTGATGCTCATTTTGATATGAGGGATGACGAAATACCATCTTCCGGCACTATGTTCCGGCAAAAATTGGAACAGGACGATAAAGCAAGTTATTTGTGTTTAGGAATTCAGGAATTTGGTAACACAAAATCACTGTTTCAAACAGCTGAGAAATTGGGATGTCACTATATCCTAGAGAAAGATTTAACAAAAGATGACTTTCAACACACATTCAAAACGATTGATGAATTTTTGAATAACAATGATCATGTCATTGTCACCTTGTGTACAGATTCCATTCAATCATCTGCAGCGCCAGGAGTCAGTGCTCCATCACCTTTTGGGATTGAGCCAAATACAGCAAGAACTATTCTAAACTATATTGTTTCGAAAGAAAATGTGCTTAGTTTGATATATCAGAGGTAAATCCGCTATTGGATGAGGATGAAAAAACGGTAAGATTAGCAGCTTACTTGGTTGCTGAGGTTATGAGTAGTTTTTAAATAATTGTAAACGATTTACCGAATTCGTGTATTATATTTCAATTGTACAAATGATGTTGAAAGTGTGGATGTAAGTCAGTAGAGTAAATTGTAATAAACTAGTTTACTATTTTAATTCATTTATAAAAATATATTGTTTACATATAGGGGGAATTAAACATGCATTATTCACCAAAGAAAGGTCAAAGTCACGGCTTACCATATGATCCTTTTAAAAGTAGTTGTATACCACGCCCAATTGGATGGCTTTCAACCAGATCTAAAGATGGAGTAGATAATCTTGCTCCATACAGCCAATATCAAAATCTAACTTGGGATCCACCTATGGTCATGTTTGCTGCCAACCAATCAGTACTAGATGGCGGTAGAAAAGACACAGTTCGAAATGTTGAGGAAACTGGTTGGTTTGTTTGGAACATGGCTACATGGGATTTACGTGAAGCCGTAAATATTTCAGCGAAGGCTTTAACTGCAGATGTCGATGAATTTGAGGCTGCGGGTGTAACGAAGAAGAGCTGTATCGAAGCTCCTGTATCACGTGTGGCTGAGTCACCGGTCCAATTCGAATGTGAGTATGTTCAGACTATTAGAATACCAACTGGTAATAAAACTTCCACTGTAGATTTAGTTATTGGACGGGTAGCTCATGTACATGTTTCAGATGACATCATTCTGCCGAGTGGAAAACTTGATATCTTGAAGATAAAACCTATTGCCCGCTTAGGTTATTATGATTATACAGTTGTCAACGAAATATTTGAGATGAAGGCACCAGCTGCTACAGCAGAAGAGCTGGCTGGCCTTGAAGGGAAAACCGTTTAACCTTTTCAAATATTCATCCTCTACTTAAATAAGTGGGAGATGAATGTAAAAATGATATGTTATAAAAAATTACTACATTTTGTGTAATGGAGTCAAGGGCCATCATCTAACTGAAGCTGGCTTAACGGTTTCTTTTTATTAAAACATTTTTCTGAATATTTTGTAAAAAAATAAAAGTGTTTATAAAAAAGGAGGTTTTTGTATGTTACATTCTCAACAAACGAATATGGAAGTAAATCCTACACCTCAAGGACAAACATTGACAAGTATCCCCAATATCTTAAAATTTGTATGTTTTAGTTTAATTGGTATTTTTGTGTTTTTTGTACCAATAACTGTTAACGGTACTTCATCTATCCCTCTTGATCATATCGTAACTTGGTTAAACACAACATTTCCATCTTTGACACCAATATACGCTTTGCTTATCATCTTAGGGGGAGCTATCTATCCATTTGTAACAAAAACTTGGAATCAAGGCCTTTTTAATATCGTTTTCTCCATATTAAAGATAATGGGGTTAGTGGTTGGGATTATAATCTATTTAAAAGCAGGTCCCGATTGGTTAATGAATGAACATGTAGGTCTATTTTTATTTGATACACTTGTCGTACCTGTTGGGATTATGGTGCCGCTGGGTGGTGTATTTTTATCATTACTGGTTGGCTATGGTTTATTTGAATTTATGGGAGTTTTTTGTCAGCGAATCATGAAGCCAATATTTAAAAGTCCTGGGCGTTCTGCAGTAAGCGCACTAGCGTCATTTGTTGCAAGTTTTGCTGTTGGATTGCTAATTACGAACAAAGAGTTTAAAGATGGTAAATATACCGTAAAACAGGCTGCTATTATCGCAACTGGTTTTTCAACTGTAACAGTTGCATTTATGATTATAGTTGCAAAGACATTAGATCTTATGAGTATGTGGAATTTGTATTTTTTCGTTACAGCATTTGTAACGTTTGTTGTAACAGCTATTACAGTAAGAATTTGGCCAATTAATAAAATGAGTGATGAATACTATAATGGAATGGAAGGCAAGCCTGAAGAAATCGTAAAAGAAAAGTATATACAGAATGCTTGGAAACAAGCAATGGAAGCTTCGAACAATGCGCCAAGCATAGGAAAGAATTTATGGGTTAATTTACGTGATGGTATGGTCATGACAATGAGTATTTTACCTAGTATTCTATCGGTTGGATTAATCGGTATTCTCCTTGCCGAATATACAAATCTTTTTGATATCTTAGGTTATATTTTCTATCCATTTACTACATTATTACAACTGCCAGATGCATTCTTAATAGCTAAGGCGGCAGCGCTTGGAATTACTGAAATGTTTCTACCAGCTTTATTAGTTGTTGAAGCGACACTTGTCACAAAATTTGTTATTGCAGTTGTTTGTGTTTCTTCTATCCTCTTTTTATCAGCAAGTATTCCAAGTGTATTAAGTACAGATATTCCAATTAGTTTTCCTAAACTTCTTGTCATTTGGTTAGAACGTACGATTCTAAGTTTAATTATTGTTACACCTATAGCTTATTTATTGTTATAGATATTTCATTAGAAAAAGAAGTAAACCTAGCAAATGCTATAGGTTTACTTCTTTTTTATAGATTAAAGATTCATAGGAACGGCTTTGCAGCTTCCTCGTTCCTATATAATTTTTGGTATCGGTATGGGGAGAGATTTGTGTGTAATTTAAAAACTTTAGAAAAGTAATTAGGGTCTTCAAAACCATTCATTTGCACAACCTCATTAATCGTGAAGTCTGTTTTTAACAACATTTTTTGAGCTTTTTGTATTCGATATTGTTGTAAATATTTATTTAAGGGTACACCATGATGCTTGCTAAAGATAATACTTAAATAGTTCGGAGTAATGCCAATGATATTGGCGACATCCGTAAGTGATAGTTTTGTATTACGATATTCCTGTCCGATTACATCGGCCGCTAATTCGGCATAGTTTGCCTTCAGTTCGTATTCCTTCAGTTCGTATTTTGTATCTGTCACATTCTTCATTAAAGTTTGGATAAAAAGAATCATTTCTTGTGCTAGGATGTTGAAGAGGCAACGGAATTATAAATATTTGGTTCAGACCACTTTAATTTTATCCTCTTTTCCTATATAATTTCTTTATTGGAAAAGAGGGTGTATGATGGAGAAAACAAAACCTTATGGGACAGTCCTATTAAGGGCTGCAAAAATTATGGATTATCTTTCAGAAAATCCAAATCAAACTTTGCAAAGTATTGCTCAAAACACAGAAATGACCACTTCTACTACTTTAAAAATATTGGACACTTTATTGTTAATTGGCTTTGTTAGCAGGGATAAAAATAAAAATTATCGATTAGGATCCAAACTTATTCGCTATGCCAATCAAGGTGTGGATCAACTGGATTTAGTAGAGTTAACTTTACCTTATTTAGAAAAACTGCAAAAGTTAATTGATGAAACCATTCATTTAGGTGTACTCGCAGACAATGAAATTTTATATGTAAACAAATTAGAGGCTAAACATCAGACAATAAGAATGTCATCAAGGGTAGGGATAACAAGACCTTTATACAGTTCAGCAATGGGAAAAGCCGTTCTGGCAGAATTTGATGAAGAGGATTATTCACAATATATAAAAGAAACTCCATTAGTTCCATTTACAGAGCATACAATAACGAACTCTTTAAAACTGGCTTCCGAGCTACAGAAAGTGAGAGAGACTGGTATTGCCTTTGATGATGAAGAAATGGAGAAGGATATTTTCTGTATTGGAGCTTCCTTAAAAAAAGATGGGGAAATCATTGGGGCTTTTAGTGTAAGTATGCCGAAATATAGGCTCACCGAAGACTTTAAAAGGCAAATAATTAAGGCAATCGTCGAAACGAAAAATGAGGTAATTCAAGCTGTGGCTCATTAAATCGTTTCGGCGATTTTTTATATTTTATGACTAGCGTTTACATTTTTCGAAAAAGTATGTATAATCAAATTGAGGTTTCTTAATAATAAATTTAAATTTCTAAATAAGAAAAGAGTGAGCGGAATGAAAAGAGTGGAAACATTACAACGCTTAAAAAATGCTGGGGTAATTGCGGTAGTTAGAGGTAATAGCAAGGAAGAGGCTGTGCAGGCAAGCAGCGCAGTAGTTCAGGGTGGCATGAAGGGAATCGAATTAACTTTTACTGTTCCTAATGCAGATAAAGCGATTAGTGAATTAGTAGAGTTGTATAAGGATAATTCTGACATTGTCATTGGTGCAGGGACTGTATTGGACTTAGTAACTGCTCGTTTAGCTATCATGGCTGGAGCAGAATATATTGTTAGCCCAAACTTTGATAAAGAAACTGCAGAATTATGTAATCTTTATCAAACACCATATCTTCCAGGGTGTTTAACCATTACAGAAATGAAAGAGGCATTAAAAGCAGGAGTAGATATTATCAAGCTATTCCCAGGTAGCGCTTACGGTCCAAGTATTGTATCCGCATTTAAAGCGCCGATGCCGCAAGTTAATATTATGCCAACAGGTGGAGTAAGCTTGGAAAACATGGAAGAGTGGTTTAAAGCAGGGGTAGTAGCAGTTGGAGTTGGAGGAAATCTATTAGCACCTGTGGCAAATGGAGAATTTGACAAAGTTACAGAGATTGCTAGTCAATATATGGATAAATTTCATCAAATTAAAGGAGCATAAAGATGGGAAAAGTAGTCACATTAGGTGAAATCATGCTTCGTCTTTCAACGAATTCTGGAGTTCGCATTGCTCAGGCTGATAGTCTTCATGCTCACTATGGCGGAGGAGAAGCAAATGTCGCAATTTCACTTGCCAATTTTGGTCACGATGTCTATTTTGCTAGTAAAACTCCAGAAAATGGCTTAGGAGAAGGAGTAGAAAAGCATTTAAATCGCTATAGAGTACATACTGATTTTCTTTTAAAAGGAGGATCTCGGTTAGGTACTTATTATGTAGAAGCTGGAATTGGTGAAAGAGCGGCAAATGTCATTTATGACCGCGCAGGGTCAAGTTTTGCTGAAATGACGGAAAGTGAGTGGCAAATGGAAGAGCTATTTAGCAATGTTGATATCTTTCATATCTCAGGAATTACCCCTGCATTATCCTCTGATTGGAAAAAAATAACAATAACCCTTATTAAAGCGGCAAAAGACGCTGGCTGCAAAATCAGCTTTGATATAAACTATCGTGGGAAATTATGGTCCCAAAAAGAAGCAGGAGAGACGATTTCAGAAATTTTGCCACATGTAGATTATTGTTCCGCAGGCAAGCTTGATGCAATCTATCTTTTGGGAATCACTGAATACACTGGCGATGAGAATGAATTAGCCTACTACTATCAAGAGATACAGAAGAAGTTTCCGAATATTTCTATTTTATATTCTACGAAAAGAAACGTGCTTTCCGCTAGTAGCAATGAATTAATAGGAACACTATGGAAGAACGATAGCTACTATGAATCTCAAAAACATCTAATTAATCCCATTGTTGATAGAGTAGGCGGAGGAGATGCTTTTGCGGGAGGCGTTCTTCATGGAATATTAGTCCAAAACGCTCCTCAGGAGATTATTAATTTTGCTACAGCTGCATCTGCTTTAAAACATACTATTTATGGTGATTGTAATCAATTTAGCGAACCAGAAGTCAACAGCTTTTTACTAGCTGACTCTGGAAAAATAAATCGATAGGAGCGACTTTAAAATGCAAAATATGGAAACGCGTTATACACATAGCCCAGAGGATATTCGTCATTACTCTACAGAACAATTGAGAAAAGAATTTTTAGTAGAAAAAGTATTTATACCTGGAGAAATCAGTTTAACTTATACACATAATGACCGCATGATTTTCGGTGGAGTTACGCCAACTGAAACGTCATTGGAAATTAGTTTAGATAAACAATTAGGTGTAGATTATTTCTTGGAACGCCGTGAATTAGGAGTCATTAATATTGTAGGCCCTGGTTATATCGAAATCGATGGTGAAAAAGAAGAAATGAAAAAACAGGATGGCTATTATATCGGCAAAGAAACACGTCATGTAGTCTTTTCTTCTGAAAATCCCAACAATCCAGCTAAATTTTATATTAGTTCCGTACCAGCACACCACAAATATCCAAATGTAAAAATTAGCATTGATAATATTAAACCGATGGAAACGGGTGAGCCATTAACATTAAATCAACGAAAAATCTATCAATACATACATCCAAATGTATGTGAAAGCTGTCAATTGCAAATGGGCTATACCATTTTAGAGCCAGGTAGTGCTTGGAATACAATGCCTTCCCATACACATGAAAGAAGAATGGAAGCATATGTGTATTTCGATATGGAAGAGGATACGCGTATTTTCCACATGATGGGCAAGCCAGATGAAACAAAGCATCTAGTTATGAGCAGTGAACAAGCAGCGATTTCGCCGAGCTGGTCCATTCATTCTGGAGTTGGTACAAGTAATTATTCCTTTATCTGGGCGATGTGTGGGGAAAATATTACCTATACAGATATGGATATGATTCCAATGGATAAATTGAAATAAGAGGAGGGAGAAAACGATGACATTCAGTATGGATAAATTCCGCATTGATGGGAAAGTAGCATTAGTGACGGGAGCGATTTATGGAATTGGCTTTGAAATTGCAAGCGCATTAGCAAAAGCAGGAGCGAAAATCGTATTTAACTCCTTAAATCAAGAATCCGTTGAAAAAGCGCTTGAAGCTTATGAAGAAGCTGGAATGGAAGCGAGAGGCTATGTTTTTGATGTAACGGATGAAGGCGCCGTACAAGCAGCGATTGCACAGATAAAAGAAGAGGTTGGTCCGATTGATATTCTAGTGAACAATGCTGGAATTATCAAACGTATTCCAATGATTGAAATGTCTGCTGAAGAGTTCCGTCAAGTTGTTGATGTAGATTTGAATGGACCGTTTATCGTTTCAAAAGCAGTTATTCCAGATATGATTCAAAATGGTGGCGGTAAAATTATTAACATTTGCTCCATGATGAGCGAGCTAGGTCGTGAAACGGTTAGTGCTTATGCTGCTGCTAAAGGCGGTCTTAAAATGCTCACAAAGAATATTGCTTCTGAATATGGAGAATACAATATTCAATGTAATGGTATTGGACCAGGTTATATTGCGACACCACAAACAGCGCCATTACGGGAAAAGCAAGCCGATGGGTCGCGGCATCCATTTGATCAGTTTATTATCGGTAAAACACCTGCAGCTCGCTGGGGGAACCCTGAGGATCTAGCTGGTTCAGCGGTGTTTTTAGCATCGGAAGCGTCAAACTTTGTTAATGGTCATATTCTCTATGTGGATGGGGGAATATTGGCGTATATCGGTAAACAGCCTTAAGGACAAAAAGAATAAATGGAGATTATAAGTTTAGAATTGAAGCATTGAAATATGCCATTACAAAATCCTGGTGAAAGGTATTCGCCAGGATTTTTTCACATATAACAGAATTCCTCTAATCAAGACATGTATTCGGATTGATATTCAAAAAGATGCTACCATGCAAAAATGATTATTTATAAATGATGATTAATGGTTAGATGTTCATTATACGTATGAAGTGAAACAGAGTTTTTCCTCCATTTCTTTTAACTTAGTTATTTATGGTGATTATGATATGATATCTAGTGTAGAGAAATAAAACATGTTAGAGTTATTGATTCATTTTTTGAAAGATGCACTTATTGTCTAATCGATGTGAATGCTATATCGAGTAAGACTATATTATAGAGGTGATTTAATTGATTCATATTGGTTTAACTGGCTGGGGAGACCATACTAGTCTTTATGGAAAAAATACTTCATCACAAAATAAATTAGTGGAGTATGCCGGTTATTTTCCAACTGTGGAAGTGGATGCTTCTTTTTATGCCGTACAACCAGTGCGAAATGCGGAAACTTGGGTAAGGAAAACTCCAGACTCGTTTCAATTCATAGTAAAGGCATATCAAGGCATGACAGGTCATAGCCGAGGCGAAATTCCATTTTCCTCCCATGAAGAAATGTTTTTTGCATTTATTGACTCGTTGGTTCCATATATTAAAGCAGGGAAGCTGGCAATGGTCTTATTCCAATTTCCGCCTTGGTTTGATTGTACAAAGGCAAATGTTGACTATTTAAGAGTATGTAGAAAAAGGATGGGAGTTATTCCCTGTGCCCTTGAGTTTCGCCATCAATCATGGTTTGAGCCAAAGTATCGGGAAAGTACGCTACAGTTTATGCGAGAAGAAAATTGGATTCATGGCATTTGTGATGAACCACAAGTGACGCCAGGATCTGTTCCTACTGTGCTTGATGCTGTGGATGAAAAAAAGGTGCTGATTCGTCTTCATGGAAGAAATTATTATGGTTGGCAACAAAATAACAATCCAAATTGGCGAGAAGTTCGCTATTTATACCGCTACAATACAGTTGAACTAAAAGAGTGGGTCGAAAATATCCGCCAGCTTGAAAAGGAATGTAAAAATATTTATGTCCTTTTTAATAATAATTCTGGTGGAGATGCTGCCGACAATGGGAAAGAGCTAATAGAATTACTAAATATAGAATATACGGATTTAGCTCCAAGACAATTAGATTTATTTTAAAATAGTTAAGAAATAAGAAGAAGGATAATATCCTTGGTAAATAATTACCTTTAAAATAGAGAAAATACAAACACAAGGAAGGCGAGAAGATGGAGGTCATCCACATATATCATACCAATGATTTACATAGCCATTTTGAAAATTGGCCAAGAATTTATGAATTGCTGCGTGAAAGGAAAAAATGGCATAACGAGGCTGGCGAAGCTGTTTATTTATTTGATATAGGCGACCATTTGGATCTGTCTCATCCTTATACAGAAGCGACTAAAGGTAGAATTAACACAAAGCTGTTAAATAAAGAACACTATGATGCAGTAACTATAGGGAACAATGAAGGAATAACCCTGCCATATGAAGCACTGGACCATCTGTATGATGATGCCTCATTCGATGTGATTGTTGCTAATCTTTATAAGAAAAATGGAGAACGTCCTACTTGGGCTATTCCTCATCAAACATATGAAACAGCAAAAGGAACAAAAATTGGTGTAATCGGCATCACCGCCTATTTTGCACAGTTATATGAGCTTTTAGGCTGGAAATTGACAGAGCCGATGCAAGAATTATCTAAGCAAATAGAAGAACTTCGTGGACAGGTAGATATTATTGTATTGTTATCCCATTTAGGAATAAATGATGATGAGATGATTGCAACTAACTATCCAGAAATAGATGTTATATTAGGGGCACATACGCATCATATTTTTCATCAAGGAAAAATAATCAATAATAATCTTCAAGGTGCTGCTGGAAAGTATGGCTATTATGTTGGACATATTGAATTAAAGGTTGATAATTTAAAGAACGTGATGGATAAAAAAGCGATATTATATGAAACAAGTAAATTGCCGATTGCGAATGAGGAAGAAGCAACGATAGAAAATTATTACTTGCAAGGTAAAGAGGCCTTATCAGAAAAAGCAGTTACCATTGATGAATACTATTCTCGAGAGGTTTTAGCACAATTGCTTTGTGAAAAATTAGTTTCTTGGTGTCATTCTGATTGTGCCATTCTTAATGAAGGATTAATACTAAATGGATTACAAGAAGGGGATGTCACTTTCTTTGACCTGTTATCAATTTGTCCACATCCGATTAATCCGTGCAATGTTACGCTGACAGGTGCTGAATTAAAGGAAATCTTACAAGATATGAAAGCCGAGAAGTGGGAGAAACTGCAGGTTAAGGGTCTTGGGTTCCGAGGAACTTTAATGGGGAAAATGATTTCAGCAGGCATCCTATTAGAGAAAAGTGGAGAAAGAGATAAATATTATATCCACTCGAAAGAAATACAACCAGATCAGAATTATGTGGTAACAGTACCTGATATGCTTACGTTCGGTAATTTTTTTCCATCTATTTACCGTGCAACAAAGAAAGAGTATTTTCTGCCTGAATTTATGCGGAATATTCTTGCAGACACTTTGCAAAATAGGATTAAAGCCTAAGTTCGTTTTTTCTTATTTTTGTACAGTAATACACAAGAAATAAACACAGTTTCCTCCTCCTCTGAATATAATTACCATGAAGGTAAAGAGAGGAGTGAGCACAAAGTATTATGATTGATGTGTATCCTGTTGATATCAATGGACATACTTTTATTGCGGTCTCAGTACTATTGCCTAAAACTACCTTGCTTGCAGTGAAAAATGATAAGGGGTATATCATGTGTGGTGCGCTAGATATAGGATTGTTAAATGATAAGCTAAAGGACAGAAAGATAATTGCTGGAAGAGCAGTTGGAGTTAGAACGATTGAGCAATTACTAGAGGCGCCTTTGGAATCAGTTACAGTAGAAGCGGAGACTTATGGAATTCATAAAGGCATGATAGGCAAAGAAGCATTACTGAAAATGGTTTAATAATATAAGTGTACAGAAAGCTTAACGAATGGGGAATTTTATTTTCGTTAAGCTTTCTTTCTATAAGGAATAATTTTCTTTTTATTTTCAATAGGTCTAAAGAAACAAGAGGAATTGTACGATATAATAATTATATACAAAAATAATTAGGAGCCATTAAAGCATGAAATTAGTTGGGACGAAAAATATACAAGAAGGTGCTATCTTAGCAAAGCCCATTTTAAATGATCGTGGAAAGGTGTTAGTAAATAGTGGGGTGCGACTAGAGGATAGAATTATTAAAAGGCTGGTTGATTTTGGCGTCAGCTACGTATATTTGGAGGATAAGCATACCAAGGATATAGAAGTAAATGCTGCAATTTCAGAGCAGGTTAAGATGGAAGCGATGAAAACGATTGAGAAAAGTTTTCATGCAATTAAACAGACAGATTCTTCCAATATATCAATGGTGATGAAAAAAAACACTCCTATTTTTAAAAAGCTAGTTGGAAAAGTACTAGCAGAGTTAAAGAATCATGATGATCTTTATTCTATTATGTCAGATGTATATTTGTATGATAATTATATTTTTTCACATAGCTTAAATGTTACCATTTATACATTGGCATTAGGTTTAGAATTAAAACTTTCTCCTAAGCAGATGGAAATTATCGGATTAGGGGCTATTTTGCATGATATTGGTAAAATGAGCATTCCTTTAGAGATTCTAATGAAACCAGGAAAATTGACAGAAGAAGAATATGAAATAGTAAAGAGCCATGCAGAAGCAGGATTTGAAATCCTAAGAAATGTCCAGTCTCTACCGTTATTAGTTGCTCATTGTGCTTATCAGCATCATGAGCGTTTGAATGGATCTGGTTATCCTAGGGGGTTGATAGAAGAAGACATACACTTATTCGGAAAAATAATTGCTGTTGCGGATGTATTTGATGCAATAACATCAAATCGTGTTTATCATGATGCCCTATTACCACATGAAGCACTAGAAATTTTATATACTGGCTCGAGTCAACTGTATGACGCGAAAATTGTCGAAGCTTTTAGAAGGGCAATTGTTCTTTATCCAAATGGATTAAGTGTAAAGCTAAGTAATGGAGAAAAAGGAATTGTCTGCAAACAAAATAAAGGAATGAATGAAAGACCGATTATTCGAATAATTGAACATGATGGTAAAGAAATCACTCCTTACGATTTAGATTTAAAAGAAGATTTTTCTATTCTCATAACGGAATGTGATACGATTCATCATCCATTATAGAATGCACCAATAATGGCGATAAGAATGAGCAAATTCATCTTATCGCCAGCGAACTTAATGAAATTTTTATTTTTTATTTCGTGCTCTTATCTGTTCTTGTCTTTCCCATAATCGTAAGTGAGCATACGGATCAAAAGACCATTCTGTATATCCATTATCTTTATAGATTCCATAATGCAGATGTGGCGGGAATTTTCCTGACGTTCCTGGTGGTCCATATCCTGAACTCCCAACCCCTCCGATGAGCATACCTGGTTCGACTATCATACCTGCTTTTATATCTTTAGAAAATCCACTTAAATGGGCAAAATAATGATAGTTATTGTTAATATCTCTTATGCCAATTCGCCATCCACCAAAATTATTCCAACCTTTCATTTCGACAATTCCATAGGAAGTCGCTTTCACAGGGACACCATAGTCTGCAAAAATGTCGGTTCCTTCATGGATGCGTTTTCCTCCCCAGCCGCGTGCATCCCCCCAAGTACTAATATAGCTATGATTACTTCTTAACGGAAGAGGGAAGGCGTGATCATCCAAATTTAATCTTCCAAAATGTTTATATATTGCAGCTTTTCCCATTATGATACTTACTGTTTTATCTCTTTTATAGTAATTCCATAGACCGATTCTAAAGTTTTCCTCATCCACTCCGTATTGGCTTATATAATTAGAGAATGCGGAGAGGATATCTTCATCATTAAATCGATCTGCCTTTCCATCTCCATTACCATCTGCTCCCAGTCCTCCAAATAAAGGAATGGTTAAAGGATTGGTATCATCGGAATTTGGATTGATAATGCCTGCCCATTTTTCTTTTGTAAAATAAATCCCAGTAAGACCTTCTGCTTTTGGGATATCTGTTCTTGCGGAGCGAATATTTCTCTCATATTGATCGACAGCCGCTATATAATACCAAGGTATTTGATACAATGCTTCGACTTTGTTATACAGTTCCATTCGTTTCGTGTAAGGATCATTCGTTTTTTCAGTCGCGTATGTGACAGTGTTAGGTAGTAAAAACATAAGTATAATGATTAAAAACATGAACCTGTGCAAAAGATAATCCCTCCCTTCATATTCTGTCGTTATATTTTGTGAAGTAATAGGAAAAAAATAATTATCAATTAATGGTAATCTTTTTAATCAATAACTTGTAGAGGTATTTGCATTATGTTAAAGTGACAAATGAAGTGGAGAATTCCTTCTATTGTGTGTAACATTACAAATTTTTCTGATTGGATATTGTTATACAATACTGTTTTTAGGTAAATGATGAAAATTATTTTACTAGGAGATGAATATGGTGTCAGAGAAAAAACAAGAATATTTACGCAAGCCTGAATGGTTGAAAATTAAGTTGAATACGAATGAAAATTATACAGGTTTGAAAAAAATGATGAAGGAAAAACAACTACATACAGTTTGTGAGGAAGCAAAATGTCCAAATATTCATGAATGTTGGGCTGTAAGAAGAACAGCGACATTTATGATTCTAGGAGATACTTGCACAAGAGCTTGTCGTTTTTGTGCAGTAAAAACAGGCTTACCGACAGAACTAGATTGGCAAGAGCCTGAAAGAGTTGCTGATTCTGTTTTTGCGATGAATTTAAAGCATGTCGTCATTACTGCTGTTGCAAGAGATGATTTAAAAGACGGCGGTGCAGCTGTTTTTGCAGAAACGGTTCGCGCCATTCGCAGAAAAAATCCATTCACCAGCATTGAAGTACTACCTTCCGATATGGGAGGCGTAGAAGAAAACCTACGTATGTTAATGGATGCTAAACCTGATATCTTGAACCATAATATTGAAACAGTAGAAAGATTAACCCCTAGAGTACGTGCAAGAGCAAAATACCATCGTTCCCTTGAATTTTTACGCAGAGCAAAGGAAATGCAGCCTACTATACCGACTAAATCTAGTATTATGATCGGTTTAGGAGAAACAAAAGAAGAAATTGTTGCAACGATGGATGATCTCAGAGAAAATAACGTTGATATTATGACAATAGGGCAGTATTTACAACCAACTTCCAAGCATTTAAAAGTGCAAAAATATTATCATCCAGATGAATTTAAAGAATTGAAAGAAATTGCATTAAGTAAAGGCTTTAGCCATTGTGAAGCAGGACCATTAGTTCGTTCTTCCTATCATGCAGATGAGCAAGTGAATGAAGCGAAAAAGAATCAACAAATGGCTGAACATGCAAAAGAAGCTTAAAAAGATCCCTTCTGGGGGTCTTTTTTTGTTGTCTAAGTGGAAAAAATTTTTGAGTTTTTCATGGATCCTAAGTGTTCCCCTATATGTTTAATGGAATTATATTACATAAATCACGATTCGCCAAAATGATTAAAACATAAAAAATAAAAAATTCTGTTTTTTAATAGGAAGAAATTATTGCTTTTGCTATGTAAATATCCTTCCTAAGGTTATAATGAAAGTGGGTAATATTATGATTAGACTATATATATGAAATCCATATAGGTTTTGAGGTGATACGATTGGTTTGTATTAATAACAATTGTTATGAACTGATTGAAGAAAGAAAATCAGGTTTTAATGAAGAAGCATTTAAAAATAGATTTAGTGATATATTATCAAAATACGACTATATTGTCGGAGATTGGGGCTATGGACAATTAAGACTACGTGGTTTCTTTGATGACAATAATCAAAAATCAAGCTTTGACACAAAAATAAGTACATTAACAGAGTATTTGTATGAATATTGTAATTTTGGCTGTGCATATTTTGTAGTGAAAAAAACGAAATAGTATTCAGCGATCCTTCCGATTATGCTTGAAGAAGGAGCTTCCATTCTGAAAAAAATGAGAAATGGGTCTGTTTTGAAGCGGTGTTTAAATAGGATATAGCTTTTATTTTGTAACTTGGCATAAGCTACTTGAATTTTTTAAATAAATCTATATCTATAAGCCGTTTCTTACAAGTAAGGTAAACCTTTAATGTTTTTCTACTCTACATTTAAAAAATTCCTAAGTGCTGCTTTTTGCAAGTAATTGCTTGAATTGCAAGCACAAAAAGTAAAGGAAAAGTCCATCGCAAGAGATGTAAAATGCTTATTTGTAACAGGAAAAGTTGGCTTTTGAGAGGAATGGAGCTATGAAATATCAAGAAAATATATATTCAAGGTTATTCAATTGGGGGAAATTATTGTTACCAGCAAAATGTATAAAGTATTTTCCACCCTCATTTGTTTTACGAGACCCTATTATTCATCAAGTAGAGAAAGCAATGAAGAATGGATATGAGGTGACCGTTGTTGTAATTGATATAATAAATTTACATAGAATCAAGCAACAATTAGAAGTGCGGGATTTTTTAGAGTATATTCGGTTTCTAAAAAAGTCTTTTCGTGCAACGATTCAATCATTGGATGTTTCAAATGAATTTATGGCTATTCATGATTTCAGCCCAAATAGCCTGACAATATTTATTAAATGGAAGCAAGGAACGGAATGCCTCCCACTCCTGGATGATCTAATAAAAAGTATTATACATAATGTTGAAAGAGTTTTTCGAGAAACAGGGAGGGTTCAACCTGTATTTAATTCTGGGTATATGTTTATCGAGAAAAAATATACTTATCTTCAGGATGCCATTCAAACGGCTTATGAATTAGCGCTTGCAATGGCACATAAAAGATCTGATACAGAATTCAATAAATTAGTCCATGAATTAAGCGATATTGTCGCCCATAAGCGTATTTGTTTATTAGCCCAGCCAATTATGGATGTAGAAACAAATAAAATTCATGCCTGTGAAATGCTGACAAGAGGACCAAAAGGAACCGCATTAGAAAATCCTCTTCAGTTGTTCTCCTTAGCAAGGCAAACAAAATTCTTGTATGATCTTGAAATGATTGTACTGGAAAAAGCTTTTGAACAAATTCAGCATACAAAATGGAAGCACAATATCTTTATTAACTTTACACCTGTTACAATAGGCAATCCAAGATTTATTAAAGATATTAAAAATGTTATCCGTCGATTTAAAGGGATTTCCCCCCAAAAAATAACGATTGAGATTACGGAGAGAGATTCATTTGAAGGTTTAGAGCATTTTTCTAATAATCTGAAAGTGTTAAGAATGATTGGTTTTTTAATCGCGGTAGATGATACAGGAGCAGGCTATGCAAGCCTTCATTCTATAAGTGAAATTATGCCAGATATTATAAAAATTGACCGGTCTGTTATCCAGAATATTGATAAAAATTCAGTGAAAGAATCAATGCTAAAAGGGCTGCTTCTCATCGCTAAAGAAGTAGGTTCAGTTGTTGTTGCAGAAGGCATCGAAAGTGCAGAAGAAGCCTCTGTTTTATCAAAGAATAAAGTTGATTTAGCTCAAGGATATTTCTATGCCAAGCCAACTAGCTTAAGTGATCACTTACAAATCTCATAAGGCACGGAAGGAGAAGTCGCAATTATGTATTTTGTGGACCGAGAAAAAATAGATGAACAATTACGCTATTATCAGGAACTTATCCGTCAATTTGAAAATCAGGATACTTGGAATACTTTTTTGGAAAAAGTGGCATTGGAAAGAATTACACATTTGATGATTGAAGTAATTTTGGATGTGGGAAATAGTATGATTGACGGTTTTATTATGAGAGACCCTGGAAGCTATGATGACATTGTAGATATATTAACAGATGAAAGAGTAATTACTACAGGAATAGCAGAAGACATGAAAGAGCTTATTCTGTGGAGAAAACAGCTTGTACATCATTATACAGATATCGATCATCAGAAATTGGCTTCTGCATTTGCACAAAATATGAATTCGATAAAATCACTTATCCCGTCTGTGAAGGATTACTTAATTCATGAACTCGGTCCTGTGTCTGCATTTAAAAATTAATGTATATGAAAATGTATCATTAGAAAGGATTTTGGATAAATGAAAGCTTATAAAGGATATTTAATCGATTTAGATGGCACGATGTATCGTGGTACAGAAGTGATTACAGAAGCTGCTGAATTTGTCAAACGATTAATTGCCGCAAGAATTCCTTATTTATATGTCACAAACAATTCAACAAAAACTCCAGAACAGGTAGCACAGAAGCTACGGGAATTCGATATACCTGCAAAAGCAAGTGAGGTATTTACCTCTGCAATGGCATCAGCAAATTATATCGCGGAAAGAGCTTCAGAAGCCAGCGTATTTATGATTGGTGAAGTAGGGCTTCAACAAGCTTTAATTGAAAAAGGCTTAAAGCTTGTTGAGACTTCTGAAAATGTCGATTATGTAGTTGCTGGACTTGACCAGAAGATTACCTATGAAAAACTGACGATAGCTTGTCTGGCTGTACGCAATGGAGCAAAATTTGTGTGCACAAATGGTGACACTGCTTTGCCAACTGAACGGGGATTATTGCCAGGTAATGGTGCTGTTACATCTGTAATTACAGTGAGTACACAACAACAGCCAATCGTGATAGGAAAGCCAGAATCCATTATAATTGACCAAGCAATCAAATTACTGAACATGCCTAAAGAAGATGTTTTGATGGTAGGAGATAATTATCAAACAGATATAATGGCAGGAATGAATGCAAATATGGATACACTTTTAGTCCATACAGGTGTAACTACCAAAGAACAATTGGGTGACTACTCCATCCAGCCAACTTATACGGTAGATAGCTTAATGGATTGGGATGTAAAAAAATAATTAAGTTAAAAAGAGGACGCTTCGCAAACAAAGTATACTTATTGTTTACTTGTTTCGAAATGTCCTTATTCAGCTGTTTTAGACTTATTCTTCCCCTTTTGCACGGTGAGCTAGTCTGCTGGAAGCTGCTGCTGCAATGGCACCTACAATGTCATCTAAGAAAGTATGACACTCTCCAGTGCTCTTATCATTAAGCCTTTGTAATATACCTGGCTTTAATTTATCGACATATCCATAATTCGTAAATCCGATCGAGCCATACACATTAACAATAGAAAATGCAAGTACCTCATCCACTCCATAAAGTCCTTCATCTGTTTCTACAATTTCTTGAAGTGGAGATTCTAATAGCTTTTTTTCTGCTAACACATCTAATTGTATCCCTGTAATTATAGCGTTTTGCACCTCGCGTTTTGACAGGACACGTTCCACATTATGAATACAGTCATCCATTTTTAAATCATTATGATATTTCTCTTGTAATATATATACAAGCTTCGCAATATCCTCTATGTTAACTCCACGTTCATGTAACCACTTTCTTGCTGTTTTTTCTGTTAGGTCTTTTAATGACATGAACTTCACCTTTTCTTTTGTTTATTCACTATGTAGTCACAGTGTTTATTATTATATGCATGAAAGTCGATAAATGTTCCTATACTCCCTTATTGTTTCCTTAAAGTGTGATATTCATTAATTTAATCGACTTAACAAGTTTTTACATACAACATCATATACTCCTAAAAGAGAGGATAGGAGGGGGAAGCATGATTCGTAATATTTTATCTGCAAAATATGGGATTGAAGTAGAAGAAGAAACGAGAATTGGGCATTATGAAGCCTGTATTAATGAAGGAAAGTTATTTACACTCGTTCCAGTTGGAAGGGTAGAGGAAGATGAGCTGGCAGAAAGAGACCAAATAGCGGCACATATATACCAAACTGGAGACCATCATGTTAGCATGATTTTAGAGTCAAAAGAAGGAGAGAAATATACAGAAATAGATGAACAGCATTATTGTGTGATAATGAATAATCGGTTGCGGCCTTTTCGTTCGCGTCAGTTGGGAAGAAAGCTCGGAAAGTTTCATTTTAGAGGAAGAACAGTGCAATTTGGTGTGCAAAAAATAAGCAGGATGGGCCAATGGAAGAGCATGTGGGAACAAAGAATGGATCAGATGGAAGGTTTTTGGAACGGTATGTTATATAAAGAACCGGAAAGTGAATTCGATAAGTTATTTCGAGAATCTTTTCCATATTATATGGGAATTGCTGAGAATGCAATTCAGTATCTTGTCGATACAGAGCTAGATGATGATCCCAATGCAGTGGATAGTGGAACGATTTGCTATAATCGTTTTACAAAGGATACGTGGGCAGGGGAGTATTATATTAAAAATCCATTTGATTGGGTTTTTGATCATTGTGGAAGAGATCTTGCGGAATGGACAAGAGACCGTTATTTTAGAAATATTAAAACATATCATAGAGAAGTAAAAACATTTTATGAGGAATATCAAAGTGTTATGCCGCTAAGCTCTTTTGCATGGAGACTAATTTATGCAAGATTGTTATTTCCCATTCATTATGTAGAATGTGTGGAAAATTACTATTCTGCTACACATGAAGCAGATCGATTGTTTCTAGAAGAAAGGCTAAAGAAAATGCTCAATCAATCAAGAGACTTAGAAATATTTCTCAAGGAATTTTATCAAAACACAGAAGTTCCTGTAAAAACAATGAAGATACCGATTGTTACTTGGTTATAAACAGACAATGTGATAATAAGACCTTGTTAACGTGGCTGTACACCACATTTTGGAGGGCACTGAAAAAGTATAGTATCTCCAAATTAAATAAGAATTTATTTATTTGAAAGCGAATATTAAGTTGGTTTGGAGAGGTGACCGCTTGACTCCTATGGGAACAGCGAGAAAGTCCGAGACCCTGCAGGAGCGTGAGCTGTGAAGCGGCTCGGCGCTCGCCCCAATGAGTCATGTGGGCACCTCGGAAAACAATTTACACATCTAAGTTTATAAGGCAGTTACGGCCAATCATCAATAGCTATCAGTTTTTCAGTGCCCTCACATTTAATGAGGTCTTTTTTTACTATCGAGAAAACAGTAGCTATGTGCAAACGTTGCCTGAATAGGAAGAGCAAACGTTACAGAGGAATACATCGAAAATGTAATCTTCTGCTGAAATCTAAAAATACACAAGATTTATAATTTTCCTTTTAGTATTACATAAAATTCCTTTATAATAGATTAAATAAGTAAACGAGCGGTTGTTTCCTTTTTAGGGAGAAAATTTAGTTAATCATTCTTATAAAAAAAAATAAATTTTCAAAAGAATGTTAAACACCCCTTGTAAAAAAAGGAATCAAACACTATAATGTCTACTATACAAAGACAGTTGTTCTCGTAAAAAGAACATCAACGGGAGGAAGCAGATGGAGACAATCTCAATTGGACTACTCGGATTAGGAACTGTTGGATCGGGCGTTGTGAAAATTATCGAAAATCATCAGGATAAAATTATGCATCAGGTTGGCTGTCCGGTGAAAGTAAAAAAAATTCTAGTCAAAAATATCAATAAGGAGAGAGATGTAGAGGTAAAAGACATCCTCCTAACAGTGGAAGCAAATGATATTTTGGATGATCCTGAAATAGATGTGGTAATTGAAGTAATGGGTGGGATAGAAGATACAAGGAACATCTTGCTCAAGGCACTAAAAAATAAAAAGCAAGTAGTCACAGCAAATAAAGATTTAATGGCTGTACATGGAGCAGCGCTTTTGCAGGCAGCTTCCCAGAATAATTGTGACTTATTTTATGAAGCCAGTGTTGCTGGGGGAATTCCTATACTAAGGGGATTAGTTGATGGATTAGCTTCTGATCGAATCATCAAAATGATGGGAATCGTGAACGGTACAACTAATTTTATTCTAACGAAAATGAGTCAACAGCAAAGACCATATAGTGATGTCTTATTAGAAGCACAAAAATTAGGTTTCGCAGAAAGTGATCCAACCTCAGATGTAGAAGGATTGGACGCTGCTAGAAAAATGACGATTTTAGCTACACTAGGCTTTTCCATGAATATAGGATTAGAAGATGTGAAGGTAGAAGGAATTACCAATGTAACAGATGAAGATATTCAGTATGGAAAGCAGCTGGGATACACAATGAAGCTCATTGGTATCGCTCAAAGGCAGGAAGAAAAAGTCGAGGTAAGTGTACAGCCGACCTTTATCGTAGACAGTCACCCATTAGCATCTGTTAATAATGAATATAACGCTGTATATGTTTATGGAGAAGCTGTAGGAGAAACGATGTTTTATGGTCCAGGTGCTGGAAGCTTACCTACTGCAACAGCAGTTGTGTCGGATTTAGTTAATGTCTTAAAAAATATGAGATTGGGTGTAAACGGAAAGGGAGCAATTGCTCCACAATTTAAAAAGAAGTTAAAAGATCCAGATGAAAGATTTTCAAAGTATTTCTTGCGTCTGCAAGTAGAGGATGAGGTTGGTGTATTTGCAGAAATTACCTCCATCTTCTCTCAACATGGAGTCAGTTTTGAGAAGATTCTCCAATTACCAGTGAAGGAAAAAGGGCTGGCGGAAATCGTCCTAGTTACACATCATGCTTCTTTATTAAACTATGAAAATATATTATTAGAATTAAGGGATTTAAGATCTGTCCGAACAGTCAAAAGTTCATACCGAGTTGAGGGAGGTACAAAGTAATGAGATGGAAAGGCCTTTTAGAAGAATATAAAGAATATTTGCCAATAAATGAATCAACACCGATGTTAACATTAAATGAAGGAAATACGCCATTAATTAAGCTAGATAAGTTGTCGGAAGAGTGGGGCGTAGAGCTTTATGTTAAAACAGAAGGAACGAATCCTACTGGGTCTTTTAAAGACAGAGGAATGGTAATGGCTGTTGCAAAGGCTAAAGAAGAAGGTAACTCAACAGTAATCTGTGCTTCTACTGGTAATACATCGGCAGCAGCTGCAGCATATGCTACTCGTGCAGGAATGCGTTGTATCGTAGTTATTCCTGAAGGGAAAATCGCGATGGGTAAACTTGCGCAAGCGGTAATGTATGGTGCAGAAATTATCGCTATTGAAGGGAATTTTGACCAAGCCTTACAAATGGTTCGAAAAATTAGTGAAACAGAGCCGGTTGCACTAGTGAATTCTGTTAATCCATATCGTTTAGAAGGTCAAAAAACGGCAGCCTTTGAAGTGTGTGATCAATTGGGAGGAGCTCCAGACATATTGGCAATCCCAGTTGGAAACGCAGGGAATATTAGTGCATATTGGAAAGGATTTAAAGAATATCATCAAGTAAAGCAAACAGGGCTTCCGAAAATTCATGGCTTCGAGGCAGCAGGAGCGGCCGCGATTGTTCATAACCGTGTTTTTGAAAATCCAGAAACAATTGCTACCGCGATTCGCATTGGTAATCCGGCAAGCTGGAAGTTAGCTGTTCAAGCACAGCAAGAATCAAAGGGGATTATTGATGAAGTAACAGATGAAGAAATAGTAGCTGCTTATCGTACAATAGCAGCTAAAGAAGGTGTGTTTGCTGAGCCAGGTTCCTGTGCATCCATTGCTGGTGTGTATAAGCATATTCAAAGTGGAAAAATTCCAAAAGGAAGTAAAATTGTCGCTATTCTTACAGGAAATGGCTTAAAGGATCCAAATACAGCTATTGATGTTAGTCCAATAAAACCAGTAGTTCTACCAAATGATGAGAAGGCTGTTGCGAACCATATCAAAGGAGTCGTTCATATATGAACGAAGGCGAAATGCTATTTATTAAAGTGCCAGCAAGTACGGCTAACTTAGGCCCAGGCTTTGATAGTATTGGCTTAGCGTTAAATTTATATCTAACATTAGAAGTAGTCCGAAGTGATTGTTGGGAGGTTATTCCGTTAACGGATGAACTAAAGGAATTTCCTCAAGATGAAAGAAATTTCATTGTTAAAACAGCTATCGAGGTTGCAGAATCATTTCAAACTATTCTTTCACCCTGCGAGATTAAAGTTGCTAGTAATATCCCTCTAGCAAGGGGCTTAGGATCGAGCGCATCGGCCATTGTAGCGGGAATTGAACTTGCGGATCAAGTTGGAGACTTACGCTTGACGAAACAAGAAAAGTTTGAAATTGCATCTAAAATGGAAGGACATCCAGATAATGTAGGAGCAAGCCTTTTTGGTGGTTTAGTAATAGGGTGTCAATTAGGGGAAGAAGTAGATGCAGAAACGATCCACTCCATCGATTTGGAAGTGTTGGCGGTTATTCCAGAGGAAGAACTGTTAACAAAATCTTCACGGGGCGTATTGCCGAGTACTCTATCTTTCGGCGAAGCTGTTTCTGCAGGTGCAATATCTAATTTACTAGTTGCAGCCCTGTTGTCAGGTAATCTAGAGCTTGCAGGGAAGATGATGAAGAAGGACAAGTACCATCAGCCTTATAGAAAAGAACTTGTTCCACATTTGCAAATATTGGAGGAGCAAGCCTATGAGCTTGGTGCTTATGGTGTTGCTCTAAGCGGTGCAGGGCCGACTGTGCTATGCTTTGTAAGACCTGGAGAAATGAATGCTTTAATTGAGGGTTTAACCCCGTTATTACCTGAAATGTGCTTTCTGCCATTGGAAATAGACAAGGAAGGCAGTCTTTGTACCGGGGCTATTGTAACAGATGCTTAATAAAATAATGTAAGCAAAAGAAAAGAGGATGCAGCTTACTGCATCCTCTTGCTACTTCTCCATATTGTAAAGATTAAAATACTTGCTCTACTTCATAAATTCCTGGAACTTCTTCTAATAAAGCACGTTCAATACCAGCCTTTAAAGTAATGGTAGAGCTTGGGCAGCTTCCGCATGCGCCAAGTAAGCGCAGTTTAACAATGCCGTCCTCTACATCAACTAATTCACAGTCTCCGCCATCTCTTAAAAGGAATGGACGTAATTTATCGAGTACTTCTTGTACTTGTTCTTTCATTTCTAATTCTTGCATACATATCGACTCCTTTCCTATTATTTATTATAATCACATTAGGATGAAAAATCTATAATCAAGAAACATGAATTGATAAACAAAAAATGGATTTATTTAAAACAATACGATAACAGTAAAAGAAGAAATAGACAGTTAGGGAGGGAATCTTTTGAAAAAAGAGATTGAAGTAAGTATTTATGGGGCAGATCAAATTTGTGCGAGCTGTGTTAATCTGCCATCTTCAAAAGACACGTATGAGTGGCTTCAAGCAGCATTGAGCAGAAAGTTTCCAGAACAAACCTTTCAAATTAATTATTATGATATATTTCAAGCAAATTATGAAGAAGAAAAAAATGAATTTTGTCGGAAGATAATAGAGGAAGACTTATTTTATCCAGTCGTCGTCGTCGAGGGAGAAATAGTTGGAGAAGGAAATCCTAAGTTAAAGATAATTTATGCAGAATTTGAGAAATATGGATATACGAGCATATAGACGAAAGGGAAGGAGAGTCGTTTTTGAAATGTGATAATGAATAGAGTGTATCAATCAAAAACAGCTCTCCTTTATAATCGGCTATTTTGCTTTTTTTATTTTATCCTTCCAAAGGACACCACGCTTTATTAAACGTGGAATTCTTCCAGTTAGTGCGGTTTTGGCGATAAGTCCAAAGCCGTCTTTTTTTCCTAAAGAGCCTAGTACACCTTTTAGCTTGATAGGAGGCATATGATACGGAAGCAATTTACCTTGCCATTTAGAAATGAGAACAAAGGCAATTTGCTCTGCCTGTCCTCGAGCAAGCTGTGCACTAGGAGGATGATTTAAACTAGCACAATCTCCTACAACAAATACATGTTCATTACTTGGAAGGTGATGATATTTGGAGAGAAAAATTCTTCCTTTCTTATCCTTTTCTACGTCTAACGCACGTACAATTTTATTTGGCTGGATTCCTGCAGTCCATACGATACAGTCAAAAGGCATGGGGCTTCCGTGATTATAAACAATATTCTCTTCGATGCGAGTAATTTCACTGTTTTTATAAACGCTAACTTTTTTTGTCTCAAACCATCGTTCAACATAATTTCTTACCTTTTTTGGATAGGCGGATAAAATGGCATTTCCTCGATCAAATAATGCTATTTGTAGCTTTTTGCTTTCTGCTAGCTCGGCAGCTAATTCAACACCACTTAGCCCACCGCCGATAATTGCCACTTTTCCATTATCGGGCAAGCCTTGAAGATGTTTATGTGTATGTTTAGACTTGCTAATTGTTTGAATACTATGTGTGTATTTATCTGCTCCCTCCACTTGATGATAATCGTCTTCACAGCCAAGCCCAATAATTAGATCATTATATGCAATTGGATTTCCATCAGATAACCATACCTTATTTTTTTCCAAATCAATTTTTTCAACTTCTGCTTGTATAATACTGACTTGAGGGTGTTTAGGAAAAGGAATTTGTAGGCTTTGATCTTGAACAGTTCCAGCAGCAATAGCGTAATATTCCGTTTTAAGAAAATGAAAAGGAACTTTATCTATTAATATGACCATTAGATTATATGGTAAATGGGGTATTATGGAGGATAAAAGTTGCATTCCACCATACCCACCGCCTAATATTACTAATTTTTTCATTCTTTCCCCCCTTAACCATTATCGGTATCTATTGTATGAAATAGTTCATTAAAGTCGGAGCTGTCTCCTTATATAGTATATTAAAGGGTTAGGACGGTTTATTCATATTTACAGAAGGAAAATGACTTTTCCCTTTGCAGTTCATCATGTTTGCAGCACTATATTTCAAAAATTTTTTTCTTATTGGATAATTGGACATTCTTTGCTTTAGCTACACGAAAACCTAGTATAATTGTAAGAAAGAGGTGAGCTAAATGTTTAAACCACTAATTGAATTCTGCCTCAGCAACCTTGCATCTGGGGCAATGGAAGCAAAGGAAATTCTTGAGCAGGATGATTCTTTAGATGTAATTAATTATGGCTGCTTAGGTTACTGTGGACATTGCGGGGAGTCATGCTTTGCTTTGGTAGATGGAGAAATAATAAAAGGGGAAGATTCACAAGATCTTGTGAAAAAGGTATATCAGTATTTAGCGGAGCACCCATTTGCATAAAAAATCTATCAGTGAGTAAGTGGTAACAGATTCCACTGATAGATATGATTTCATATGAAGGTTTTTTGGCTGTCACGCATTTCCTGCCAGCTCTCTTTAGCTAGCTTCACAATTTGTGTTTCAACGGTCCTATTCTGCTGTTCGATTACTTTCGAATAAAACTTAGTAGCTTTCTCTAAATTATTTGTACGCTTTGAAAGATCTGCTATTAAATAAATAGACCTTAGTTCAGATACTTTGGTACCTTGGTAATCACCAATGGAATAGGAAGTTTCATATTCTGATAATGCAAGGTTAATAAAACGGATTTCCTGTTCTGTATTATTTAGCATGCGATAATGCCATGCAATGCGGAGATATAGACCAGCGACGGTAATATGTTTTTCCTTTCGTACAGAAGCACAATAAGCAGCTAATTTATATGTTTTAATACTATCCTCTATACTCCGTTCCTTATCAAATGAATGTGGAATCCAGTGGGAACTAACTTTTTCAATAAGTGCCATCTTGCTTTCTTGTGCAAAATAACGACTGGAGTCATCACTGTAAGAGAAACCACAAGCTGGGCACACATTTATGTAATAAAGGAGTGGATTATGCTCATCATAGATAGGAAAGAAATCTGAATCCATTTTATTCAATTTAACAAATCTTGTACGCAATTTCTTTGTAGTAAACTTAGTTTGGCAAAGTAAACAAGTGCATTGTTTGTCAAATAATGGTTTGATCTTATTCAAGCGTCTCCCTCCTTTATTGATAGGTATAATTTCATGTTGTATATATCCTAATTATACATCTGTTTAAGTATTTTTTCCTATATAAATATTATAAATAGGTACATAGTCCCTGTTTGTGTGTGAAGGAAAGCAAATAAAGGAGAAAAGATATTATTACCAATCTTTTACTCCGTTTCATTCAGTTGAGTAGTTTTAAATGGAGGTATATAATAGAAAATAATAAAAGGACGAAAGGAGAATGTACAGTGACAGAAGAAATCGTACACATTACAGAAGCCGCTGCTCTTCAAATAAAAGAAATGATGAAGGAAAATGAGGAAGAAAATTCTTATTTAAGAGTAGCAGTAAAAGGTGGAGGCTGCAGTGGATTATCTTATGGAATGGGCTTCTCACCGGAAAAAGAAGAAAATGACCAATTGTTTGAGCAATTTGGTATTCGTGTATTAGTAGATCAAAATGATGGTCCAATCTTAAAGGGTACAAAAATCGATTACAAGCAATCCCTGATGGGTGGAGGCTTCACCATCGACAATCCTAATGCGATTGCCTCATGTGGTTGTGGGTCATCTTTCCGTACAGCGAAAGTGGCTGGGACACCTGAGGAATGCTAATATAAAATAAAAAAACATCACTATATCAGGATTGAAACCAACAGTTAGAGGGATCATGAATGATTAGTGGTGTTTTTTTAATTTCTAGATAGATAAATAAAAGACTGAGTGTAATCACATTCCTTTTCAGAAAGGGAACGATTATCATCAGTCTTTAAATAATTCTTCTTTTTACTTAAATAATGAAGTACTATGAAGCGGCTGTACTCGTGCCTTTGGATCCATATATGTTTTCGCATTATTGACAGCTGTAGGTGCTTCGCCAAATCCAGTAGCGATCAATTTAACTTTTCCATCATATGTGCAGATGTCACCAGCTGCATAAATCCCTGGAATATTTGTTTCCATTTTGCTGTTAACAACAATAGAGTTCTTTTGAATGTCAAAGCCCCATTCTTTAATTGGACCTAAAGAAGAAACAAATCCGTAGTTTACGATGACTGCATCTACATCAATAATTTCTTTTTCTTGTGTAGTTACATTCTCAAGAATAACTTGTTTAATCTCCTCATCTCCAACTAATTCAGACGGAATATAAGGTGTTTTAATGTTAACTTTTGAATTTTTAAGATTTTCTACACTATGCTCATGTGCACGGAATTTATCACGTCTATGTGCTAAATAAACTGTATCAGCAATGGGCTCTAGCATTAATGCCCAATCTACAGCAGAATCTCCACCGCCAAATACCATTACTTTTTTACCTGCAAATTGATTTAAGTCATTGATGAAGTAATAAAGGTTTTTTCCTTCAAAATCTTTCGCTTGCTCCAATTCTAATTTACGAGGCTGAAATGCTCCATTTCCAGCAGTAATAATAATGGTTTTGGAATAATGGACTTCCTTATCTGTAGTGATTTTGAATACACCATCCCCTTGCTTTTCAACCGTTTGAACAGCTTGTTCCAACACAATGGACTGCTCAAATTTTTTCATTTGCTCTTCTAAATTATCTACTAACTCTTGGGCGCGAATTTTTGGGAAGCCCGCAATATCGTATATATATTTTTCAGGATAGAGCGCTGTCAGCTGGCCGCCAAGTGTAGGGAGACTTTCGATAATCTTAACGGTTGCTTGTCTCATCCCTCCATAGAAAGCAGTGAACATTCCAACTGGCCCACCACCAATAACTGTTATATCATAAATGGTTTGGTTTTCTTCCAATTTTCTAAAACCCTCCTACAAAAAGATTCAATCTACAAGCTATCATATCATAATGATTATGATTTCTCACTTTTTTAAACTTAGATTTTTTAGTAATCTAGGTCCATACTTTTCCTTTTTATTAATAGAAAAATTACTATAATTTTTTTATTCCGTTATGCTCTATTCATTTTGATTAGTGGTACAAATATAAAAAATTTTAGTGTTTAAGAGAGTTAAGCACCTAGTTTTTTAGCTTTTTTTGGTATTTTACTAGGAGAAAAGTTACTCTTTTTAACTATTTATGAATAAATTCTTTGAATATGGGAAATGAATAGTTTTGGGAGGAGTGAAAAATATGAATTTTTATAAAAGGTTTTTTAGAAGAGTAGGAATGGTGCTACTTTTTATGGCAGCTCTACTAACTACATTTCAGTCAATATCAGGTGTTAAGGCAAGTGCGATAAATTTTAGTAATAATAATTATGAACAATCAGAGGCAAGCGAGACGAACGGTCAGTTTGATCATACAATTAAGCAAATTGGGGTAGCATTAAAGAGTTTTAAAAAAGCATTGGTGGAGAAAACACAAATCTCCTCCAGTAAAGAGGTTGCGGGGAAGCCACCATTGTTGGAAAATATGAAAGATTGGTCACAATATCCAACAAGGCGAGTTGTAGCGACTGGTTATACGGCTGGATATGAATCAACTGGGAAGAACCCAGGTCACCCCCAATTTGGGATTACGTATTCAGGTGTAAAAGTAAAAAGAGATTTATATAGTACCATTGCAGCAGATACAAGTGTATTTCCGATTGGGACAATTCTTTTCATCCCTGATTATGGATTTGGAGTAGTTGCTGATACTGGTTCAGCAATTAATGGAAATAAAGTAGATTTATACTATGAAACAGTACAAGATGTCTATAGCCAATGGGGAAAGAAAACACTAGATGTATACATAGTAGAAATGGGTAAAGGTAAATTAACAGAAGAGACATTAAGTGCATTGAATGAAGAAGAATCGATGCAAGTATTCCGTCAACAGTATACGAAGGCAGAAAATAAATAAGCAAAATACATCACACATAATCCAAAAGGATGTCCTAAAAAGACAGTATTCCAAGCAAATGTACATAACTTGTTTGGAATACTGCCTCTAAGGCATCCTTTTTTATATAATTACTTTTATAAGTAGGAGCTGTTAATAAATAAGCATATGTAATAGCAGCGTTAATAAGATGCCCGTTATTCCTCCGAAAAACACCTCTATAGGTTTATGTCCCAATAATTCTTTTAATTCTTTTCTTTTCTCTTGTTCTGGTTTGTTTTGCCATCCCTTTGCATCATTTAAAAATTTATTAAAATCGTTTACTAAGCGATTTAAAACGATTGCTTGTTCCCCTGCTTGCCTTCTTACACCAGTAGCATCAAACATGGTGATAATGGCAAAAATCGCTGCAACAGCAAAAATCGGTGAATCCAATCCTGTTTGAAGAGCAATAGCAGTTGAAAGGGCAGTTACAGCAGCTGAATGAGAGCTTGGCATGCCTCCAGTACTAGTTAACAGAGACCAATCAATTTTTTTGGTAACAAAAAAAGTAATCGGTACTTTGACAAATTGTGCGAAAAAAATTGCAATTAGGCTCGCAAATAAAGGGAAGTTAGCTAGTAATTCCATAAATAACACCTCATCATTTCTGTTGTAGAATCTGTACTTTTAGTATGTATACCTTATTTAACGCATTACTAATCTTTCATATAAGGAATATTAATGGAAATAAGGAGGTAGACAGTGGAGCATAGAAAATAGAGAGTGGAATGATTTTTTTCTGTTTTTTCTGAGCGATTGAGAGAAGAAAATGCAATTCCATTTTTAAAATTATTGAGGACAGCATTATCCTTGCTTCTAAGGAATGTTTCCACTTATCTTATTATAACATAACCAAATATCGTGCTTTCTACTTAAAATTGAAAAAAACCCGTTAATATTTTAAAGATTGGATGGAAGAAAAGTAATTAGGTATACGAAATGTTGTATAAATTCGTTATAATAAAGGAAGAAATAGAATGGAGGAATGGAAATATGTTTTCTTATCACAAAGAATGGGATTTTCAAAATAATCATGAAAGTATTATTGTCGGCCTGTTTGACAAATCTATTAAATTAGAAGGAAAGCTTCAGCAATTAGATGATTTTTTTGATGGAGAGTTAACCAATCTAGTAAAAGATGGAGATCTTTCAGCAAAGAAAAAATCCATTACTGTTATACATACTTTTGGAAAAATTGGAGCAAAACGAATTGTTTTTGTTGGATTAGGAAAAGAAAAAGAGCTTTCTTTTGACGAACTTAAAGAAATATTTGGGGCAACATTTAAACGTATTACAAAAGAAAAATGGGTGGAAACGGCCATTTATTTAGATTCCTTTGTTACGGAAGAAAATGAAGCAGAGGATGTTGCTCATGCATCTAGTGAGGCATTTGGTCTAGCAACCTATGAATTTGTCGGCTATAAGCAAAAGTCAAATGAGCCAGAAAAGAAGATAGAGGAAATAACGGTATATAGCAACGCGGAAGAAGAGGCGGTTTCGGCAGCACTTACAGTAGGGTATGTGTATGGACAGGCGACAAACTCAGCACGTACACTCGTTAATCTACCAGGCAATATGTTAAAAGCTACAGATTTAGCTAATTATGCATTAGAATTAGCAGGAAAATATGGATTTGAAGCAGAAATTTTAGAAAAAGAAGATATGCTAAAGCTTGGTATGGGTGCACTCCTTGCAGTTAACCAAGGTTCAACAGAGCCACCTAAAATGATTGTGCTGAAATACCAGGGAAAAGAAAAGTGGGAAGATGTAATAGGCTTAGTAGGAAAAGGAATCACTTTTGATACAGGCGGCTATTCTATCAAGACAAAAACAGGTATTGTCGGTATGAAAACAGATATGGGTGGAGCAGCAGCTGTCCTTGGTGCAATGGAAGTTATTGGTGAACTAAGACCAGAACAAAATGTTGTTGCAGTAATTCCATCGACTGATAATATGATAAGCGGCCATGCGTTTAAACCAGATGATGTCATTACATCGATGAGTGGAAAAACGATAGAAGTATTAAATACAGATGCAGAAGGACGCTTAGTTTTAGCAGATGCAGTAACCTATGCGAAACATCATGGCGCTAATTATCTTGTTGATGTTGCAACCCTCACTGGTGGTGTAATTACGGCACTAGGTATGGAAACAACAGGGGCAATGACGAACAATGAATCTTTATTTGAAAAAGTGTTAGAAGCTTCTTATGAAGCTGGAGAGCAAATGTGGAGACTACCTATATTTGAAAGCCATAAAAAATTGGTACGTAATAGTCCAATAGCTGATTTAAATAATTCACCAGGAGGTGCTGGCCATGCGATTATGGGTGGCGCATTTATTGGCGAATTTGCAGAAGAAACTCCATGGGTACATTTAGATATTGCTGGAACTTCTACACAAAGTAAAGCAACAGATTTAGGCCAGCCAGGTGCAACTGGTGCAATGACAAGAACCCTTGCGCTATTTGTAGAAAGATTTGAAAGTACGAAATAACAATAGCAAAATAAAAATAAGCAGCAAAAGAACCCCGTCCATTTTTAGTGAGGGGGTTCTTGGCTTATAATTAAATGGGAGTACTATGAATTCTAAGCCAATTTTCCATTGGTTCTGGCATATGTGAATGTGCAACGAGACCTGCATGACCTCCTTCAAATAAAACAAAGGATTTATCTTTGCTTGAGACAAGATTCATGATTGGTTCACAGAGGGAACTTGGAACAAGGGGATCATTCTTTGTTGAAAATACGAGAAGATTGGATTCGATTTTTGATAAATTAACTTCTTCTCCATGAATGGTTAATCCACCCTCAATCATTTTATTGTCCCTTACAAAGTCGTTCATAAGTTGCTTAAGTGTTGCTCCGGCAACTGGAATGTGATCCAGTGTCCATTTATTCATCCTTGCCCATTTTTCCGTGTAGTTTTTCTCCCCAGAGCGATTTAGAAGAGCTAAATAATGACTAAAGGACACAGGTGCCACAAGCAGCCTAGTCCCGTATTTTACCGATTCTGGAGGAATAACTCCCATTTTATCAATAAGTTTATCAAAGTGTAATTCCTCTTCGCGAAGTGCTTTTAGCCAATTATCGTAATCTGGAAAAGCAGAAAAATCGATTGGAGAAACGGCAAGGACGAGATTTTTTATATTAGCATTATCTAATGCGGAGAATATAGTAGCAAGTGTACCTCCTAGACAAAAGCCAATGACGGTGAAGGAATCTGAGTCTGCATGTCGCATTGCCCGATTGAATCCTGGTTGAATATACTTTGTTATATAATCATCAATTGTTAGATGGCGATCTTCATATGCTGGTATCCCAAAATCGATTAAATATGCATCATATCCTGCATTATTAAATGCCTCAATTAAACTCATGGAAGGGCCTAAGTCGAGAATATATGGTTTATTGACAATAGAATAAATAAGATAGATAGATTCTTTGAATTTTCTTTTTTTGGAAGGGTAGTACCATAATGTCGCTTTATTTTTTTTCCATATTGCATACCTTTCTGTTTGTCCAACAACTGGGTCATATGATAATGTATGAATAAAATTTGCTAGATTTTTTTTTGCCATAATTATATCGCCTGATTAGGAAAAGTGGAGTGGCTGATTTCATCTTTTTGTAATTCTAATTGTTGTTTTGCTTGTGATAATTCATATTGCAGTGTGGAAATTCTTTGTTCTTGTTCTGTCATTTTATTTGATAACTGTAAGGAATAATCATCGGATGGACTAAAGCTTAATTGCTCTATTAATTGCTTTACTTCTCTCATCATATTAGTCAATTCATACAATTGATCATCAAGATTATCAATTTTCTCTTCTGATTGAATAATTAATTGGGTAGCATTTGCTAAATCTGTTTTGGTAGGAAGATTGATATAATTACTTAATTGTTCTGAGTAGTTTTGAATCTGATCAAGCTTGTTTGTTAATGGGTTTGTTTTTGTACTTGTAAAATCAATGATAGACATTTGATTTAAACTATTTTTGATTCGGTTATTTATCCGATATTGCAGTAGGTTTCCACCTTTTTTTAATAACTCATAAAAGTCGATTGTAACATGAGCCATTTTCTTATCCCTCTTTCTTTTCTTTTTTTGAACATCTACAGAAGCTTTTTACAGTATGGAAGAAAGTCCACCATCAATAGCGATAATTTGTCCAGTGATATAATTAGATGCTTCTCCTGATAAAAGAAGAATGATTCCGTCTAAATCATTTAGTTTACCTAAACGTCCTGCTGGAATTTTTGCACTAATTTGCTTTTTATGATTTTCGAATACTGTCGTTATTTTTGTTGGAAAAAATCCTGGGGCAATCGCATTTACTTGAATATTGTATGGTGCTAATTTAATTGCTAATTCTTTTGTTAACGTAATAAGAGCCCCTTTACTAGTGTTATATGCTATCGCGTCTAATAGCTGTGGTGGTGTCCCGCTAAATGCCGTAACAGAGGAAATATTAATGATTTTTCCGTGGTTTTGTTCTGCCATTTTTTTAGCGACTGCCTGTGAAAATAAAAAAGTCCCTTTAACATTTACATCGAGTACATTGTCCCATTTGTCCTCAGGGTAATCTAAAAAAGGCGCAATCCAAGAAGTGCCACTGTTATTAACTAAGATATCAATTGTTCCGAATTTCTCGATTGTTTTACTAATAACCTGTTCAATATCCTCTTTTTGGGAAACATCGCAAGACAGGGCTAACACATTAATTCCTTTATCCTGTAATTTAGCAGCTGTTTTTGCACATTGCTCTACATTTCTAGAACAAATGACGATATTTGCCCCTGCATTTCCTAATGTGTCTGCCATTTGTTCTCCTAACCCACGACTACCTCCAGTAATGATTGCTGTTTGATTCATTAAATCAAATAGTGAATTCATTTTATTTACCATTCCTCCTGCTACATCTATTCCATATAGTATAGACAAGCAATGTCCTAAGGGTGAATAAATTGATGGATTTACCTATGCCTAACCTGTATCTCACTTTAAATGTTCGTCTACATGATTTAGTTAAATTAGAGAGAATTCATGTTAGAAGAAATTTAGCTGTTAAAGGCAATAGCCCAGTCCAAAAAGGGGACATTCGCATAGAAAATAGAGTAGAGAGAAAAAAGTATAAAGAGAGTGGAGGTAATTGCGAATGATGCACGGTTATCCATATCGATATCAATATCCGCAACAAGATTCAAGAGTTTGGTTTGCAGCACCATTTGTGGGTGGCTTATTAGGAGGAGTTCTAGGAGGAGCTTTAGTAAGACCTAGACCGTTCTATGGTCCAGTACCATATGGACCTGTTCCGTATGGACCAGTGCCTTATGGACCGTATCCTTATTACTAAAAAGCAAATTTGAAATTTTATACATGTTTGTAAAGACGATTTAGTGTGACCTGGTTTTTGATTCTTTCAGTCTGCACCTATAAGCAGTCTGAAAGAATCCATTAGCAAAAATTTTTTACCGCCATCTTAATTGAACAGATAAAAAGCAGCAATTGGGAGGATTATTTTTGTGATCAAAGTTTAATGTTAAGCCATCTGGATTATAGGAAATTTTAGGTGTTTCCTTCATACCAATAGATTTAAATAATTGTTCCATTGTATCTGTTTTAGATAATTGGGCTGCACTCATTATGTTTTTAGAGAATTCGTAGGAATTAGCTAACTGCTTTATACAGGCTTCGGCATCGGATAAAAGATTTAATGTGTCTTTAGCAGAATCAATAAACTTAGCAGGATTTACTTCAGGAAATTCACGAAAATAGATAGGATAATGAAGATATGGATGGAATGCTGCAGGAGTATACGTATTGCGGTGATAAAAAAGGGCTTGGTACATACTGGACATTCCTTTCGTACAGAATAATCAATCATTTCACTTCTTAAAGCCTATTCTTAATAGAAGTAAAATATGTATCGAGAGAAAAATAAAGACTTGAGATCATTTACAGGTTAAAATAACCGTTCATGATTTCAAGTCTTTATATAGTCTTTTCTTATATTCATGGGAATCATGGTATAATTAAATGCCTGTTCCCTATGGATAAGTCAATCATGGATTAAGCCTTGCTTCCTGTATCTTAGGAAAGCTAATTCCACGCCATACGTCTTACTTAAAAGTTGTGGCGGTGTTCGATTAGGTCAATTGTTCCGAGCACGATGTGGGCTAGTCCAAAACCGAACACTGTATTGGAGATCATCGAATCAATTTTTCGATTTTGCTTCATTACCATTCCGGCTGTTGTAACAGCTGTTCCAAGGACAGTAGGGATTAATCCTTCACGAATATGCGTCATTTTGTGGCACTCCTCTAATGGATTTGGTCCTAAGAAAGGACTTGATTATTATTCGCTATTAGTTCATTGTTTACCCTATCCTAAGCAACAGTTAGTAATGGGAAATGATGGACTCATTTTTCCCTTGCGGCTGCCTCTTTTGCCTGTTTTAAATCATCTCTAATTGTTACATCCGCCATTGGTATTTTACTATTATATGCAGCACGAATAATAAGCTGTCCTGCAACTGGAGAAGTTAAGAAAATAAAAGCAATCGCAAGAATTAAGCGAGAATTAAAAATTTGTTCTGCCTGAAAAAAATAAAGACATACACCAAGAAGGATACACATTACCCCTAGAGTTGCTGATTTGGACGCTGCATGGCTTCTTGTGTAAACATCTGGAAGGCGCAATACTCCAATGCTTGCAACAAGGCTTAACAGGGCTCCAAGGAGAATAAGAACAGCGATAATAATGTTAATGATTGTCTCGGTCATTTTCGATAATTTCTCCTTTCTCTAGATACTTAGAAAAAGCTACTGTCCCGATAAAAGCTAAAATACCTATGAGAAGAATAACTTCCAAAAAGGCTGACGTTTTTAATACTACTGATAAAATAGCAGTAATAGCTACTAGGTTTATTCCGATTGCATCAAGAGCAACCACTCTATCAGGAGTGGTTGGTCCCTTTACAACCCGATAAATAAATAAAATGGTTGAGATAGAGACGATAAATAAGGATATGTTCATGATAGTTTGGAACATTAAATACTCACCTCTTGTATGGCTTTTTCAAAGTTATGTTTGATACTACTAATCGTTGCCTCTTTATCACTAATATCCATGGCATGAATATAGAGAATTTTATTATCCTCTGAAATATCCACTACAAGTGTTCCAGGTGTTAGGGTAATTAGATTACAAAGTACAGTTATTTCCCAATCCTTCGTTAATTCCGTTTCCAATGCAAAAATTCCCGGTGTTACCTTCAGCTTTGGCTGTAGAATAACCTTTAATACTTCAATATTAGAAAGGATTAGCTCTCTCAAGAAGATACCTAAAAGCTTTAAAATGGAGACAACCCGGTATAAATAAAACTTATCTGAGAAAAATCTTCTTGTAATATAGATAAGAATCAAGCCAATTATGAACCCGATTAGAAACGTATCTGGAGCGAAGGAGCCTTTCAGAAACATCCAAATAAAACTGATAAGAAAATTTAATAATAATTGAAATGCCATCGTTATCACTCCTTTAATACAGCATGTATATAGTTTTCAGGCTGAAGCAGATTCTCAGCAGCTAAAGAAATATAGGGTGAAAGCACCTCTGCCCCAATTCCGATAAAGACAGAAAGAAGAACTAGTATACAGCCGGGTAATAAAAGTGTTCTTACAGGCTTTTTCATCACATTATCTGATTCTTCTCCCCAAAACCCTTTTACAAATATTTTAATGACAGAAAGTAATACAAAGAGACTTGATAGAACGACAATAAAGCTTCCAATATAATTACTTGCTTCAAATGCTCCTTGTATAATAAGTAATTTTCCGACAAAGCCACTTAGTGGTGGAATCCCTGCTAGACCTAGTGCTGCAAGGAAAAAGGTCCAAGCTAGGAGAGGATATTTTTTCATTAACCCGCCCATGTACTTTAAATTGCTAGTACCAGTAATATAAATCATGACGCCAATTAATAAGAAGAGAGCTCCTTTTATAATCATGTCATGTAAAAGATAAAAAATGGATCCGGTAAGGGAAACAGCATTAAAGGTGGAGAATCCAAACAAGATTACCCCAATTGCAGTAACGATATTATAGATAATTATTTTTTTTACGTCGTTATAAGCAATAGATCCAATAGCCCCTAAAATTATGGTTATAAGGGAAAGAATGCCTAATAGCGAAAAGACGTAAGAATCTTCGTAAAAGAATAAGGAGTAAGTTCGGACAATGGAATAGACTCCTACCTTTGTTAATAATGCTCCAAATAATGCAAGAATAGGAATTGGCGCTGCATTATAAGAGCCGGGAAGCCAGAAAAATAATGGAAAAATAGCTCCTTTTAATCCGAATACGATTAGAAAAAGGACAGCAATTACTGTTAATATTCCAGCTCCTCCTATTTCGCTAATGCGCTCTGAGATAAAAGCCATATTTAATGTACCCACGACAGAATAAAGGTAGGCAACAGCTATAACAAAGAGTGCAGATGCAACAACATTTACAATTATATATTTTACTGTTTCTCTTAACTGGACTTTTGTGTTTCCAAGAACGAGTAGTACATAGGAAGCCATTAACATTACTTCAAAGAATACAAATAGATTAAAGATATCGCCAGTTGAGAACGCACCAATAACGCCAACTAAAAGAAATTGAATAATGGAGTAATAAAAGTAAGATTCCCTTTCTCTCTCCATTCCTTTAAAGGAATAAATGATGCAACAAAATGCAATAATGTTTGTAGTTAGCACAAGTAGTGCAGATACCATATCTGAAACAATGGTTATTCCAAAAGGAGCATCCCAATTACTCAAATTTACTGTTTGAATTCCAGCATTTTTAATTTGTTCAATCATAGATAATGTAACAATAATGGAAACACTAATGCTTAATAAGGAAAAAATGCGTTGTAAAATGATTTTCTTATAGAAGAAAATCAAAATAATTCCCGTTAATAAAGGAATTAAAATTGGAAATAGAATTAAATTACTCATACTTTTTCCCTCTCAATTTCTCCATATTATCTGTCCCTAATTCTTGATAAGTTCTGTAAGCAAGCACTAATAAGAAAGAAGTAACACCAAAGCTAATAACTATGGCTGTTAATATTAACGCTTGAGGTAAGGGATCAGCATAACTTTCTGCGTGCTGTCCCAATAGAGGGGCAGCACCCTTTTTAAGTCCACCCATTGTTAATAATAATAAATGAACCCCATGACTAAGAAGTCCTGTTCCAATAATAATGCGCAATAGGCTCTTAGAAAGAATTAAATAAGTCGCACACATAAACAAAATTCCGATTATAAATGCCATTAAGAATTCCATTAGTCATCCTCTCCAATCGTTTGAATAATGGTCATTGTAACGCCTACTACTACTAAAAAAACACCGAGATCAAATAACGCAGCAGTATGAAGAGACGTTTCTCCTAATAAAGGCAAATGCGCATGTTTATTAAAAAAATGCGTTAAAAATGGTTTGTTAAATAATACGGCAATCATACCTGTTAAGGTACTTATTAACAGGCCAATTGCAGTAACATAGATAAAATTTATCGGGAAGATTTTCTTCACAAATTTTATATCATAAGTAATAAGTAATAGAACGATTGCTCCACTTGCCATTAATCCACCTATAAATCCTCCACCTGGTGTATAATGCCCAGCAAAAAAGAGATCAACAGAGTATAGGAGTATCAGAAAAACAATGACTTTTGTGATGGTTTGTAAAACTAAATTATTTATTTTCATTTTTCTTTCCCCCCATTCTCAAGGTTATCATGGAATAAATACCAATTGCAGCAATGGAAAGCACCGCTATTTCAAAGAGCGTATCAAATCCCCTGAAATCAACTAAGATTACATTTACCATATTTTCTCCTGCCGCTTTTAAATACGTATTTTCCACATAATATTGAGAAATGGAATCGAATAGTTTTGTGCTATAGGAAGCAATTGCAATAAGCATAATAACGAGTCCTACTAACACAGAAATTACTGCATTGGACAATTTAAAAGGAATACTTTCTTTTTTTCGTGCGTTCCGTGGTAAATGATAAAAACATAGTAAAAATAAGGCGACTGATACTGTTTCAATTACCAATTGTGTCAATGCAAGATCTGGTGCCCGAAATACTACATAGAATAAAGAAACCGTATATCCGACTGCACCTAAAAGAATAATGGAAGTTAACCGTGATTTAGAGAACAAAATAGAAATAGCTGAAACAACAAGAACAAGTGACAAAACTACTTCATAGCCTCCAATTGGCGCAAGTCGAAGCGTATCAATTGTAAATCCATCCTTTGCAAATAAAGTATAGGATAGGATAAGGATAAAAAAGGTGAAGATATAAAATAAATAGGTTCGAAGGGAACCAGTCATATATCTGTTTGTCATCCTACTAAATAGATTTTCTGTTTCCCCAAATAATTTATCATATATCGAATTCCATATAACAGGAATAGATTGATAAATAACAGCCCATTTTCTAACAGTTAAATAAAGGATTGTCCCAAATACAATGACACCAATCGTCATAAATAGTTCTGGTTCGAAACCATGCCAATGATAGATATGAAGATCATATACGCCTCCGCCATAAATGGAAGTTATAGCAGGAGATAGAATGGTATTTGCTAGTAACCCTGGGAACAGTCCGAATACTAGAACAAGAGATACTAATACAATTGGTGAAATTAGCATACCCATTGGTGCTTCATGTGGCTTAGTAGATAATTTTTCCGGTTGATATCTCCCTGTAAAGGTTTTAAAGACTAGAATCATACTATACACGAATGTAAAGATGCTACCGATCCATGCGATAATGGGTAACAGAACTCCCCAAGTATCTAATTGAAACATATTGAATTCACGAATGTTCAACATGCTCGCAAAAAACATCTCCTTGCTTAGAAATCCGTTAAATGGAGGAATTCCAGCCATGGATAACGAGCCAATCAAAGCAATGGCAAATGTGATTGGCATTATTTTCATTAGTCCACCTAAACGACGAATATCTCTTGTCCCGGTTTCATGATCAACAATACCAACCATCATAAACAAACTACCTTTAAATGTGGCATGGTTGACAAGATGGAAGACTGCCGCTGCCGTTGCAACATAATAAACACTATCATTATTATAATGTGCTCCAGCAGCACCAATTCCTAATAAAGACATAATCATACCAAGCTGACTAATTGTTGAATAGGCAAGAAGTCCTTTTAAGTCCACTTGCTTTACAGCAAAGAATGAACCGTACAAAAGGGTGATAATCCCGACAAGTGATACAATCCAAATCCAATAACCAGAAACTGCAAATACAGGGCTTAAGCGTGCTACAAGATATATCCCAGCCTTTACCATCGTAGCGGAGTGCAAGTAGCTGCTGACTGGAGTTGGAGCTTCCATGGCGTCTGGTAGCCAAATGTGGAATGGGAATTGTGCAGATTTTGTAAAAGCACCAAGTAAGATACAAATCATAGCCAATATGAATAACGGATGGGAAATGATAGATTCTTGTTGGACGATAGTAATAATTTCTGAAATGGTAAATGACCCGGTCATAATATAAAGCAGGATTATTCCAGCTAATAAAGAAAGTCCTCCAAATACCGTAATTGCCATTGATTTAATAGCCCCATAACGAGAATTACTTCGATTATTCCAAAAACCGATTAGAAGAAAAGAAGAAATACTTGTAATTTCCCAGAACATATACAGAGCAATTAAATTATCTGATAATACAACTCCAAGCATAGCCCCCATAAATAAGAGAAGATACACGTAGAATTGATTAATCTTTTCTTTGTTTTTATCCAAATAATAGATGGAATAAAGAATGACAAGTGCGCCAATTCCAGATATTAAAAGAGAAAATAGCATTCCAAGACCATCTAATTTTACTGAAAAGTCAATACCTAATGATGGAATCCATGCAATCGATTCTGTTTTTGCCTGTAAATTGGACGTCGCTCCAATATTGCTACAGAAATAAATAAACAGTAGAATGGGCAGTGGTAATATAAACCATCCCGTATGTACTTTTTTCATCAATTTATATGCAATAGGAATCAATAGAGTGTATAAAAATGGTGAAAGTACAACCCAGTGAAGAATAGACAAATTAAACCCTCCTTAAACAAAATCTAAATAAAATGACTTTGAAAATGAATGAACATGATAAAGTATAACGCAAAAAAAACCGCTATGCACATAGGAAACTTGAAAATTATTGGACAATTAACTTTGCTATTAAATAGGAAGAAACAGGTCTAAAACTGCAAAAAAATTTTTTTGTTTTTTTGTGTAAAACACCCACCTTTTTGCTCAAACTAATGGAGAGGTGGTTAAATAGATGAATATAAAACCAAAAATATGTATTTCCATTTGTATATTTTCTTTTTGCCTCTTAGTAGGGATTTTCTTGAATAGCTTTCAAAAAAGAGAATTTTATTCATTAGATGAGCTCTTACTTCTAGAAGATGAAGACTCCCTTTTTCTAGAAGAAACGATGGTTCCCTTTCAACCAAGAGAATATATACGCAAAATAGCAGTAGAATAAAGCTTTAAATAAGAGGGACAGCCTTAATATCAGGGGTGTCCCTCTTTTATGTTTTACATTGCCTAAAAAAATATGTGTAGGAAGAAGATTTTTTAATGGGTCATTCGCGAGGAAATAATTGCTGAGTGAACTGGTATAAAAAGTCTTGAAAAAAACTCCCGAAAAAATACAGAAAATTAAAAAGGTTAAGTGATATTCTGTTATAATAATAAGTAGATAAATATCGGAATCAGCTTAAGGATAAACAAAAAATGGAGATATTCTTCAAAAAGGAAGAACTGCTAAAGACGCACGATTCATGTGAAATATCGATGAAAAAGAAGGTGAAAGAATGGAAAAGCAACAGTATTTATTTATTGACTTTGAATTCACCATGCCAGAGAAAAGTATTAAGTTTAAGGGGTTTTATCCTGAAATTATTGAGGTTGGTATCGTAGCCGTTGTAGATGATTCAATAAGGGAACAGTTTTCTTCTTATGTAGCACCCCGTAAGTTTTCAACACTCTCAAGGAGATGCAAATCTTTTCTACATATTTCACAAGAACAAGTAAATAATGGGATGTCATTCAATGGTTTAATGAAAAAACTGGAGAAAGTTTGCGCAGGATATCAAAATACCATTGTTACATGGGGAAATATGGATATGAAAGTGCTGAAGGATAATTGTCAGAAAGCACACATTCCATTTACGCTTCATTGTAAGGAAGTAGATTTGTCCATGGAATATAAGCGCTTTTTTGGAGATAAAAACCAAACGGGCTTATGGAAAGCAGTTAGGGAGTATGGGAGGGAAGGAACAGGAAAACATCATCGTGCGCTAGATGATGCATTAACCACATACCATATTTTCAAACTTGTGGAACAAGATAAAAAATATATGGGGAAGTCCAATCCACCAACAATAGGAGATTTAATTGACATGTCCAAATTACTTAATAAGTTTGCTTAAAAAAGACGAAGATATCATTCCTCGTCTTTTTTTATTTGAACTTCTATTGTAATGCTTAAGATAACTTATAAAATTCTGCATTAAGTATTTCTAAGTTTTTCAAGCTTAGCGCAGCAAATTCTGAATCGTCTTTTTGAAGCTCTTGACGCATTTTTTCTAAAGCTACTTGCAAGGATTGGTTATAAGCGGGGATTGTTTCCTCCGAATATAGCTTAACCATCTTTTTGGGAGCATTCATTTGTTCCCGATAGGAAAGTGCTTTTCGTTCATGAAAAATCTCTACCATTGCTTCTTTCGGATGATGTAAATCTCCCTGCATTGGATGTTTTAATACAGCAAGTACACGCACTAAATAACTTTGTGGTCGTATATCTGTTATTTCCCCTATATATTTTCCCGTTTTATAAAAGGCGGTCACGATAGAACCGATAGGTAGTTCTGACAAGAAAATCCCTCCATCTGCTATTTCCTTTTATAGTATCATAAATAATCTTTTTTTGATAAACGAGAATAAACTGCATATTAGTGAAGTTTTTTCAAATACTAATACCAAACCGTCTATGGAGGAAGAAAGATGAAAAAACTGTGTTTATTGGCGATTATTCCCCTTTTCCTATCCGGTTGTGCGGCAGGTGAAGTTACAAAAGTAAAAGTAGTCATGTATAATGATGTGGGCGATTCTTTAGGAACAATCGAGCTACAAGAACAATCGGCAGGAGTGAAGTTAGCACTTGATTTAAAAGGCCTAACTCCAGGGATTCATGGTATTCATATTCATGAGACAAATAAATGTGATGCCCCTGATTTTAAATCTGCAGGAAATCATTTTAATCCAGACAATAAAGAGCATGGATTGCTACATCCAGAAGGTGCCCATGCAGGTGATTTACCTAATATTTTGGTGAAAGAAGATGGCACAGTAAAAGCAGAGCTTATGGCGCCACAAGTAACACTTAGAGATGGTAAAACATCATTGTTTTCAAAGGAAGGAACTTCTATTGTTATTACAGAACAACAGGATGATGGAATGACACAACCAGCCGGTGATTCTGGTGAAAGAATTGCATGTGGTGCTATAAAGAAGAAATAGAAAAAAGACGAGGCTGAGACAAAACTAAATAACTAATCTTTAAAGACGAACAATCTCTAATTCAGCTCTTAAATATAGTCAAGTGTAAAACTAAGTCGTTCCATTGCGCTACAGACACTCGATGCGCCGGGGAGGAAGCTGAGCCTCCTCGCTGCGAGGGCACTGAAAAAGTCTGGTTCTCCACATAAAATGAGGTTTTATTTATTTGAAAGCGAATAATAAGTTGGTTTGGAGAGGCGTCCGCTCGACTCCTACGGGAGATGTGAGAAAGTCCGAGACCCTACAGGAGCGTGAGCTGTGAAGCGGCTCGGCGCTCGCCCCAATGAGTCATGTGGGCACCTCGGAAAACAATTTACACATCTAAGTTTAAAAGGCAGTTACGGCCAATCATCAATAGCTATCAGTTTTTCAGTGCCCTCCCTTGCTGCACTGCGGGGTCTCAGCCTTTCCTCTATTTCCCGCAGGAGTCGAGTGTCTTCCGCTCCATTCCACTTCATTTTTTAAACTTTATTCCAAACCAACAAACACGAACTTTTATGTATATTAACTACATGAAAGTTCGTGTTTTTTATTAGTTGAAATGCTTATGTCACAGCTTCGTCTTTTTACTTGGAATAAGCTTTTTATCCCAATCTTAAACTTCAGTAAGACTAGCCCCTCTCGACTTAGAAGAACTCGAGATAGTGTTAGTCTTACGTCCGTAAAGTAAGGATGGTTCAACTAACCAACAGCAGGGAAATGTAGACAACTCACTGATGGAAGTTTGAGTTTATCCTTACCTATTGAAATGTTTGTATAAGAATAAAGATATTTAATGAAACAATTAAAATAGCCATTATCCACGATATTACCGTAATCCATTTTGTGTTTACTAGACTTCCCATAATGCGTTTTGTACTAGTAAACATTATTAACGGAATAAGAGCAAAGCCGATTCCGAAAGATAAGATTACTTGGCTTGCAACAAGTGCAGTAGTTGGATTAATGCCAAGTGCAATGATGGCAATAGGTGGGACCATCGTAATGACCCTTCTTACATAAAGCGGAATACGAAAATGGATGAATCCCTGCATAATGACATCTCCGGACATTGTACCAACAGATGAGCTAGATAGTCCTGCGATTAATAATCCTAAACCAAATAAAGTGGCTGAAATAGGACTAACTAATTCTCCAAAATAATGAAAGGCTATATCTAAATCTTCCACAAATAATCCATTTTTATGGAACAATGCACTGGAGACGATGAGCATTGCCCCATTAATAAACCCTGCAATCAACATGGCAATAAGAATATCGATGAATTCAAAACGAAAAATTTGTTTTTTCTCTCTATCTGTTTCACCAACAATCCTTTTCTGTGTTAATGCAGAATGTAAATAAATAGCATGTGGCATCACGGTTGCACCTAGTATCCCTGCTGCTAAAATAACGCTATCTATCCCATCGAATTGAGGGGTAAATAACCCGTGGAATAAAGATGAAACATCTGGCTTTGCGAAGAACATTTGAACGATAAAAGAAAGGACCACAATGAATAGCATGGCGGTAATGCCTGCTTCTAAGGAACGATACCCCCGTCGTTGTAATTCAAGAATAGCAAAAGAGCCGACTGCAGCAATAAGACTTGCTTCTAATAAAGGGATACCAAAAAGAAGATATATACCGAGTGCTGCACCGATAAACTCTGCTAAATCAGTTGCCATAATGACAAGTTCGCCCTGTATCCATAATCCGATAGAAACTGGTTTTGGAAACTCTTCTCTTGCGACTTCAGCTAAGTTTTTTCCTGTAGCAATCCCCAATTTTGCTGACAATGATTGAATAATTAATGCCATGATGTTGGAGAAAAGAATAACCCATAATAATAGATACCCATATTTCGAGCCTGCAGCAATATTTGTTGCAAAATTTCCAGGATCAATATAGGCAATCGCAGCAATAAAAGCTGGACCTAAAAACGGGAGTATTCTTTTTAAGCCTTTAACATCTTCGCCTAATATACTTTTGGCAGATTTAGAATGAATATTTTCTATTGATTGATATTTTCGCATTTTTTCACCTGATTTTACTTTGGTTTAAAAAGTTTCATCAACGCAACTTTTATATAAAAGATATTCTTAAATTAGAAAATTGTCAATCTATTTATATAATTTATTATAGGTAATTTTTTGGAAATAATGAGAGGGGATTATTGGAAGCCTTTGTAAAGCGCTTTTTCTTTCATAGCGGTTAGATAGGAAGGATAAAAAAATCCTAGCTGAATAGTCAGCTAGGATACCTAAAAAGCATATTATTGTACTTCTTGAGCACCGGTTACTTCTCCATCAATTACAGCAGATGCTTTGAATTCATCACTCTTGTAATAAACATTACCATCTACTTTTGCAGTAGCATCAACAGTGAAACCATTAGCTTCTACATAAACATCTCCTGCAAATGTACCACCTTGAATTTTGAAGTTTTCACTTTGCACTGTCATTTTAGGAGCAGTTAATGTGAAAGAATCAATGATGTTATGATCGTCATCTTGTGTATAAAGGGCAAGTTTACGGTAAATGTCTTTAGCAGCATCCCCTTTATCGTGGAATTCTCCTGCTACAACAATGTCACTGTCTACTGTTAAATCTTGAAGTGTTGCAACAATCCAAGTTCCATTTTCACTTAATGCACTTGTTAATGCATCGGCTTCATTTACGATAGATGCAGTTGTAACTACATCAGCTGACTCTTCAGCCTTTTCTTCTTTTGGTTCTGACTCTGTATTCCCACAAGCTGTTAAAAGTGCTCCTGCTAAAATAGAAGCAAGTAAAACTTTTGGTGTAATTTTCATGATTGGTTCCCCCTATATTGTCTTGGTTTATGTGAATGGATTCACAATACAACATTATATTAACACATACACTGTAGTTATAGAGAGGGGAGGTGTGTCCAATTTGTGAAAGAAATAAGGTGAAAATGTGACTTTATTTTAATAGTCTGAAAATTACATCACCACTTAAACGGCAACAAAACGCAGCCACAAACTTAGGAGAATATGAGTAATATTTGTGTGTGTTCAACTGTCTGTATAGATATGCATGGTTCGTTTCTTAAAATCTGTTTGGAAAGAACAAAAAAATCAAGCGAGCTACGATATAATGGAAAATATCCAGTGTAGCCCGCTTGATCTTTATTTATTTATTTATTTATTTATTTCATCCATTCAGGCTTTCCGAAGCCTTCAAATTCTTCATCAATAACTTTTTCGAATTCAGGTGATTCAACAGCTGCTTTAATATCTTTAGCAAATGTAGCATCTAAATCTTTTGTATTAACAACTACACGGTTACGATATTGATCCAGCATATTTTCTAGTTGTAGTGCATTCAATAAATCCATTTTAGCTGCTAGTGCGAAGTTACCAGGAACAGCTGATAAGTCTACACTGTCAACAGCGCGAGGTAGCTGTGCTGCTTCAATCGTTTCGAATTTCAGATTTTTAACATTATTTGTCACATCTTTATCAGACACAGTTAATGGGTCTGCATCTTCATCAATTTCAATTAGACCAGCATCTTTTAAAATTAAGAAAGCACGAGCTGCGTTGGTAGGATCATTTGGAATAGCAATTGTTGCACCATCTGTAATGTCTTCCAAACTGTCAAATTTATTCGAATAAATGCCCATTGGAGCAGTTGGCACAGAAATTAACTCAGATATCTCTATGTTATTTTGTTCGGCAAAAGATTCCATGTAAATTTTATGTTGAAACAGATTTGCATCAATGCTTCCTTCTGCTAACGCATTATTAGGCTGTACATAGTCTGTGAATTCTGTAACTTCTACTTTATACCCTTTATCTTCTAGAATTGGTTTTATTGCTTTTTCCACCATATCTGCATAAGGACCAGATGTTGCACCTATATTAATCTCTTTTTTATCACCACTGTCGGCATTGTCTTTCTCTTCTCCACATGCACTTAGTACACTAAATGATAATAGTAATAGAATTCCTAAAAGTAATTTTTTCATTGTCTTTTCCTCCTAAGGTATATATGTTTAACGCTTATCCAGTGCTTTTGACAGTTTATCTCCGAAAAATTGGATGATTTGGACTAAGCAGATGAGAACAACAACAGTTGTAATCATTACAGTATTATCATAACGATAATAGCCATACTGAATGGCAAGGTCACCAACTCCGCCGCCGCCGACAATTCCTGCCATGGCTGAATAAGCAATTAAATTTATAATCGTAATGGTAATACCTTGAATGATTCCTGGTCTTGCTTCAGGTATCAATACTTGCCAAATAATCATCCAGGGCGATGCCCCAATAGCTACAGAAGCTTCAATTACCCCTTTATCAATCTCTCGAAAAGCTTGTTCCACTATTCTTGCAAAAAAAGGAATGGCAGCAACGGATAAAGAAACCGAAGCAGCAGTAGGTCCAATGGTTGTGTTTGTAATCCATTTTGCTAAAGGTAATAGTGCAATTAATAGGATGATAAATGGAATGGAGCGGACCATATTTACAACAAACCCTACAATATTTTTAATAATGGGATTTTCTAGAAATAATCCTTTATCTGTAACAAATAGAAGAATTCCTATCGGTAAACCCACAATAATAGCCACAACAATAGAAATACCAACCATATATAATGTTTCAAAAAAAGCAGAATTTAAATCAGGAAGTAATTCTATAATATAATGCCAATCAATACTAAGAGGCATGGTGGATCACCTCCACGTTTTTAGTACGACCTTTAATATACGCAATCGCTTTTGTAATTTCATCATCAGCACCTGTTAATTCCATAATAAAAATTCCAAGTGGGTTGTTTTGAATGTATTCAATCTTTCCATGAAGAATATTTCCTTTAACTGAATATTGTTGGAAAGCATCCGATATAATTCCTTCTTCTGCAATAACTCCTTGGAAGGTAACCTTAATAATTTTTCCTGTTCGTTCTTCTAATAGATGGCTTGGTAATTCAAATTGAAGAATGCTATTTACAAAACTTTTTGTAAGTTCTTGTCTTGGGTTAGCGAACATATCGTATACAGGCCCTTCTTCAATTACCTTTCCAGCTTCCATAACAGCCATGCGATCACAAATATCTTTTACAACTTCCATTTCATGGGTGATTAAAACGATGGTTAAGCCAAGTTCCTTATTAATTTTTTTTAACAATGCTAGAATTGATTTCGTTGTACTTGGATCCAGAGCAGAAGTTGCCTCATCACAAAGGAGAACGGTTGGGTTATTGGCAAGTGCCCTTGCAATCCCTACCCTTTGTTTTTGCCCACCACTTAATTGGGCAGGAAAGACGTCTTTTTTATCGGTTAATCCTACCATATCGAGTAGCTCTAAAACCCGGGTATGGATTTTTTTTGATGGTAAATTTGCCGCTTTAAGAGCGAAAGCGATATTTTCATATACGGTTTTACTACTAACAAGATAGAAGTGTTGGAAGATCATTCCTATTTTTAATCGAGCAGCTCTTAATTGTCTTTGATTCAATTTTGTTAAAGATATATTATCGATAATGATTTCGCCACTAGTAGGCTTTTCCAATAGATTAAGACAACGAAGAAGCGAGCTTTTTCCAGCACCGCTATAGCCTACGATTCCAAAGATTTCTCCTTTTTGTATGGATAAGGAAACATGGTCTACACCTATAACTTGTTCTTTCTTTGTGTTATATACCTTCACCAAATCGTTAATTTGTATCATTAGAAACTTCAAATCCCCCTTTACATGAACATTTTTCGACTATACTAGAATGTTAAAACCTCCTATAACATAAAAAAACTTCTTTCATTTGAAAGAAGTATCGTATGCATATAGCCGATCTTATCTTTCAGAATAAGTAATTCTGCAGGAGTTAGCACCTTCCTTTAGGAAAGGAGGTTGCTGGATGTCATCGGGCCTGTTCCCTCAATCTCTCTTGATAAGTAAATATGAAATTTTCACTAAATGAATAATAAAACTAAAATACTGAATTGTCAATATAAATTTACAATTTGCAACACACTAAAAGCTTGATTGGATCCCACTTTTTGAACTATGTTCTTTAAGTAGATATATGATAGAATGGTTTTTAGCAAAATGGAACAAAGGGTGACAGAATGAATAGTCAAGAAATGAATTTAGAATTTGTGCGTCTGTTAAATGAATGGGATCCCTTTTCAATAGGGGAAGGGAATTATGATACCGAAATTGCTGATATTCTACAAGCAATCCACGATTTAGATAAGGAAGAAGAGTTAGCAAATGCTATCCAAGCAATTTATGAATTTTCTTTTGAAGAAACGATTCCTTTGGAGAAGTGCTTCACAATCTCGAAAAAACTTATGACCATAAAACGTAGCGGCATCTGTTCACTATAAGGACAGGAAGATGTGTTTAAACAATCTTTATCTGGTCTGAATTCATTCTGTTGGCAAAGTTTAAACTTCGCCTTCGGGTGGATTCCTATCATTAATCCAATGGAAAATGTTCTTTACGCTACCTCTTTTAGAAGCAATGGAGATTAACTAAAAACGAAAGCCCAAAATTAAAAATGTACGAAAAGTTTAGGGATAATTTGATATAATGAGAATATTTCAAGGCGAGCAGGAGGATGAACATGAAATTAACAGAAAAAGAAATTGAGATTGCTGAAATTCTGGAAAAAGATGCAAGGGTATCGGACGAAGATATAGCAAAAATGATAGGTGTAGAGTTAGAAAAAACAAAAGAAATGATTACTAAATTAGAGACAGAAAGTATAGTTGTGCGCTATACGTCCATTGTTGATTGGTCAAAAGTGGAAGGTCATGAAGGGGTTACCGCCATGATTGACGTCAAGGTTACTCCTAAAAGAGGTGTTGGCTTTGATGATGTTGCACAAAGAATTTATCGATTCAAGGAAGTTAAGTCTCTCTATTTAATGTCTGGGGCATATGATTTATCGGTAATTATTGAAGGGAAATCCATGAATGAAGTGGCAAGATTTGTTTCCGAAAAGCTATCAACTCTTGATTCTGTAATTTCGACCACTACTCACTTTATTTTGAAACAATATAAGCATGATGGAACAATATTTGAACCTTCAGATGATGATAAAAGAATTGTGGTGTCACCATAATGAAGCAAACAAAAAGCTATATTGCACAGAAAGTAGAGGAAATGAAGCCATCTGGAATACGCAGATTTTTTGATCTAGCATCCAGTATGGAAGGAGTTGTTTCTCTCGGTGTAGGAGAACCAGACTTTGTTACTTCTTGGTCAACAAGAGAGGCAGCAATTTTATCACTGGAACAAGGATATACCTCTTATACTGCCAATCCAGGGCTATTAGAGCTTCGCGAGGAAATTAGTCATTATATGAAAAAAAGATTTTTGGTTTCCTATGAACCGACTTCTGAAATAATCGTTACTGTTGGTGCTAGTCAGGCAATAGACATCGCTTTACGGGCTATACTTAACCAGGGAGAAGAAGTTATTGTTGTAGAACCGTGCTTTGTTTCTTATGCACCATTAGTAACCCTAGCTGGGGGAGTGCCAATTCCTGTTCAAAGCTTAAAAGAGAATGATTTCAAAATCAAGCCACATCAGTTAGAAGAGGTAATAACCGACCGTACAAAAGCAATAATGATTTGTTCGCCGAATAATCCTACAGGAACAACCCTTTCAAAAGCTGAGTTAGTAAACATCGTGGAAGTTGCAGAAAAACATGATTTGCTTATTCTTTCTGATGAAATATATGCAGAGCTTTGCTATGATGAAGAATATACAAGTACAGCAGCAATAAATAGCGCGTGGGAGCGTACCATTCTTCTATCTGGTTTTTCGAAGGGGTTTGCAATGACTGGTTGGAGATTAGGGTTTGTGTGTGGACCAGAGGAATTAATCCAAGCGATGCTGAAAATCCATCAGTACAGTTTAATGTGCGCGCCGACAATGGCACAATATGCTGGACTTGAAGCATTAAGAAGTGGTCAAAATGATGTCGAAGAAATGAAGAAAAGTTATCGACGCAGAAGGAATTTTATTGTGCAATCTTTAAATGACATGGGGCTAAATTGCCATTTGCCTGGAGGAGCTTTTTATGCGTTTCCTGATATAACCGCAACAAAGATGACATCTGAAACATTTGCTGAAAAGCTATTGATAGAAGAGAAGGTAGCGGTTGTACCAGGTAGTGTTTTCGGAGAAAGTGGAGAAGGGCATGTTCGGTGTTCATATGCTTCCTCGTTACAACAATTGCAGGAAGCAATGAAAAGAATGAATCGTTTTGTAGAGAAACATACGCATTAAGCTAAAAAGAGGTGTTTTAAAAGAAAATCTTCACCATACATTATGTTGTGGATTTTCTTTTATGACACCTTTTTTTATATGAAACGTGTAGTTCAGTCATCATTGATAGTATGACCTAATGGGGTTTACTCGTACATTCAAGACAATAGATTACACAAATTATATAAGGGAATTATATTAGTGAAAATAAATCCTTTTGTATAAATGTCAGATATGTGATATAATCTTATAATGCGTATAAAAGGAAATATTAATATAAACAATTAGGAGTGTTCTCATGTCAGATAAAATCGAAGTTGGAAGTGTTATTAAAGGAAAGGTTACAGGTATTCAGCCTTACGGAGCGTTTGTTTCTTTGGATGAAAATACACAAGGTTTAGTTCATATCTCTGAAGTAACACATGGTTACGTAAAAGATATCAATGAGTTTTTAAAAGTTGGAGATGAAGTGAACGTTAAAGTTCTTTCCATTGATGAAAATGCTGGTAAAATTGGTCTTTCTATCCGCGCTACAGAAGAAGCACCTGCACAACCAGAAGCTGCTAAAGCAAAAAAACCTCGTCCTAAACGTCAAACAGCTGCTTCTGTAGCTGAAACAGAAAACGTACAAGGCTTCAATACATTAAAAGATAAATTACAAGAATGGATTGAACAATCTAATCGTAATGATTTAATTAAAAAATAATTAGTTTTATAAAAAAAGACTGTTGAAAAGGCTAATGCTTCATTTGATTTCATTTGAGGGCTGCTGCTTTGGGGCAGTCTTTTTTTTGTCGTTTTTGCTATTATTAAGCAGGTTATTGACACATAATAAAAGCATAAAATGAATTTTTAGAAAATAGCGCTAATAAAATCTATCCTTCTTTAATAAAATCAGCTAAAGTTAATGTAAAGGTCTTTACATATATAAATGGGGAAGGATGATTGGATGGTTCAAGAATTTAAATCTACTTCATTAATAGAACAGTCAGAGAAATATGGAGCGAAAAATTATAATCCATTGCCAATAGTGATTTCCGAAGCAGAAGGTGTTTGGATAACTGATCCAGAAGGAAATAAATATATGGATATGTTAAGTGCTTATTCTGCTTTAAATCAAGGTCATCGTCATCCGAAAATAATTGAAGCCTTGAAGAGACAGGCAGATCGTGTTACTTTAACATCACGGGCTTTTCACCATGATCAATTAGGTCCTTGGTATGAAAAAATAAGTACACTAACGAACAAAGAAATGGTTCTACCGATGAATACTGGAGCAGAAGCGGTAGAAACGGCTATTAAAGCTGCAAGAAGATGGGCTTATGATTGTAAAGGTGTAGAAAAAGATAAAGCAGAATTAATTGTGTGTGAGGGGAATTTTCACGGAAGAACAATGGGAGCTGTATCCCTTTCCTCTGATGAGGAGTATAAGCGGGGATTTGGACCGATGCTACCAGGTATAAAGATAATCCCCTATGGTGATATAAATCGATTGAAAGAAGCTATTACAGAGCATACGGCGGCATTCATTGTTGAACCAATTCAAGGAGAAGCTGGAATCATCATTCCTCCCGAAGGTTTCATGGAAGCGGCATATCAATTATGTAAGGAAAACAATGTCCTCTTTATTGCCGATGAAATTCAACAGGTCTATCGAGAACAGGTAAATTATTTGCAAGTGAATGGTATGGGATTGAACCAGATATGTATATATTAGGTAAAGCACTGGGAGCTGGTGGATTTCCTAACTCATGTGTGGTTGCAGATAAGAACATATTAGGAGTATTTAATCCAGGTTCCCACGGATCAACATTTGGAGGCAATCCAATGGCATGCGCTGTATCCATTGCTGCATTAGATGTAATCGTAGAAGAGAATTTAACAGACCGTTCTGCAAACTTAGGAAATTATTTCCTGGAAAAATTAGCTGAAATTAACAATCCGATTATTAAAGATATTAGAGGAAGAGGATTATTTATAGGGGTAGAATTAACGGTTGAAGCTAGACCCTATTGTGAAAAGCTAAAAGAAGTAGGTTTATTATGTAAAGAAACACATGAAACGGTCATCCGTTTTGCACCTCCATTAACGATTACCATTGAAGAGTTAGATTGGGCTTTAGAGCGAATTAAGCAAGTATTAAATGTAAACAATCAATAAAATAAAAATATATAGTTAAAAGCTGGCTGGAAGGTCAGCTTTATTAAGTTAGATGGATAAAGTGATAGATACCTAATAAAGAAACTTCTCCTTACTTGGGGCTTACTATAGGATAAGTGATCAAGAGGATACATATACTATTTGTCGGCTGCATAAGCTTAATCTTTTGATTTTCATAGAAGTTTGTTTAATAATAAGTCATACACTAGGTTTTACATTATTAATTCTTAAAAAATGGAATGGAGGCATTTATTTGGAAAACTTTATTTTTTATAATCCGACAAAACTTATTTTTGGTAAAGGTCAATTAGAACAATTAAAAGATCAATTAGCCTCATATGGGAAGAAGATTCTCTTCGTTTACGGTGGGGGAAGTATTAAGAAAAATGGTCTATACGATAAAGTAATGACTATTTTAAATGAAAATGGCAAAGAAGTATTTGAATTATCTGGTGTAGAGCCAAATCCCCGATTAACTACTGTACAGCGTGGAGTTGATATTTGTAAAACAGAAGGAATCGATTTTATATTAGCCGTCGGTGGAGGAAGTGTTATTGACTGTACAAAGGCCATTGCTGCAGGTGCAAAATTTGATGGCAACCCATGGGAGTTTATTACAAAAAAAGCAGCTCCAAAAGCAGCTTTACCGTTTGGAACAGTTCTAACACTAGCTGCAACTGGGTCAGAAATGAATGCAGGCTCTGTTATTACAAATTGGGAAACGCAAGAAAAAGTTGGCTGGGGAAGTCCATTTACATTCCCTGTGTTTTCTATTCTAGATCCGGAAAATACTTATACAGTTCCTAAAGATCAAACGATTTATGGAATCGTGGATATGATGTCACATGTTTTTGAACATTATTTCCACCTAGAAGAGCATACAGAACTTCAAGATTATATGTGCGAATCTGTATTGAAAACGGTCATAGAGTTTGGTCCGAAGCTTGTTAATGACTTAGACAATTATGAATATCGAGCTGCAATTTTATATTGTGGAACGATGGCTCTTAATGGAATGCTTAATATGGGGTACCGTGGAGACTGGGCTTCACATAACATTGAGCATGCTGTTTCTGCCGTATATGATATACCTCATGGTGGTGGCCTTGCAATCCTATTTCCTAATTGGATGAAACATAACTTATCTGTAAAACCGGAACGCTTTAAACAATTAGCTGTTAGAGTGTTTGGGGTGGATCCTGAAGGGAAAACAGCGGAAGAAGCTGGACTTGAGGGAATTGAGAAGCTTCGTGCTTTTTGGAATGACTTAGGGGCACCTTCTCGTTTGGCTGATTACGATATTGATGATAGTAAGCTTGATTTAATGGTCCAAAAAGCAATGGTAAATGGTGGATTTGGTAATTTTAAAGTGTTGAACGACAAAGATGTTTTAGCGATTTATAAAGCATCTTTATAAAAGAATAAATGAAAAAACATACAAACAATTTATGCTAATTGTTTGTATGTTTTTTCGCTGGAATAATCGTATTCCCTTTCTTATGGGGATAATAGAGAATTAAAAATGAAAAATTGGTGAAAAATGAAAAAAAAAGAAGTTGTATCCGTTTTCATAATGAGTTCTATCTTGATTCCTTTTTCTACTTCCGATAAAGTGGAAGAGGAGTATAAATAAATATTATAATTGGAGGATCATTTATGACACACGTTCGTTTTGATTACTCAAAGGCATTAAGTTTCTTTGGAGAGCACGAAATTACATATTTAGAAGATGCAGTGAAAGTTGCCCATCATTCCTTACATGAAAAAACTGGACAAGGAAGCGATTTTCTTGGATGGATAGATCTTCCTGTTGATTATGATAAAGAAGAATTTGCTCGCATTCAAAAAGCGGCAGAAAAAATTAAAAGTGACTCAGAAGTTTTGCTTGTAATTGGTATCGGCGGTTCTTACCTTGGAGCTCGCGCTGCGATTGAAATGCTAAATCACAGTTTCTATAATTCTTTATCAAAAGAAAAAAGAAACACACCACAAATTATCTTTATTGGAAAAGATATTAGCTCTACATATATGAGTGATGTCATTGATTTCCTTGGGGATAAAGATTTCTCTATTAATGTTATTTCTAAATCTGGAACAACTACAGAACCAGCTATTGCATTCCGTATTTTCCGTAAATTATTAGAACAAAAATATGGAGTAGAAGAAGCAAGAACAAGAATTTATGCTACTACTGATAAAGCAAGAGGTGCATTAAAAACGCTTGCTACAGAAGAAGGATATGAATCATTTATTATTCCTGATGATGTTGGTGGACGTTATTCTGTTTTAACACCAGTTGGTTTATTACCAATCGCTGTTAGTGGCGCTGATATTACAGCAATGATGGAAGGTGCAGCAGCAGCTAGAACTGATTTCGGTACATCAGAATTGAAAAACAACATTGCCTATCAATACGCAGCAGTTCGTAATGTTCTTTATAACAAAGGAAAAACAATTGAAATGTTGATTAACTACGAACCAGGATTACAATATTTCTCCGAATGGTGGAAGCAATTGTTTGGCGAAAGTGAAGGAAAAGACCAAAAAGGTATTTATCCTTCTTCTGCAAACTTCTCAACTGACCTACATTCATTAGGACAATATGTTCAAGAAGGTCGTCGTGATATTTTTGAAACAATTGTAAAAGTGGACAAGCCTCGTCATGAGCTTGTTATTGAAGCAGAAGAAAATGATTTAGATGGATTAAATTATCTTGCTGGTCAAACTATTGACTTTGTTAACAATAAAGCGTTTGAAGGAACACTTCTAGCACATACAGATGGAGGAGTACCAAACCTAATTGTTAGCATTCCGGAAATGAATGAGTATACGTTTGGATATCTAGTATACTTCTTTGAAAAAGCTTGTGCGATTAGTGGTTATTTATTAGGTGTGAACCCATTTGATCAACCAGGAGTTGAAGCATACAAAGTTAATATGTTTGCTTTACTTGGTAAACCAGGATTTGAAGAGAAAAAGGCTGAACTAGAAAGTCGTTTATAAGTCATATTAAAAGAGCTATCGATAACTCAGAAATTCTAAGTTATCGATAGCTTTTTTTATTCCATTACCTTCTATTTGTGGTCCCATATGTTTAAAGAATTCTTATAAGGTTAAATAAATAGAAATGGTTAATAGAAGGAGGAATTAGAAATGCTAGTTGAAAAAGAACAGGTAGTTATTAAATCATTACAGGAATGTATGATTGTATGTAATCATTGCTTAAATGAATGTTTAGCTGAAGATAATGTGTCGGCAATGGTTGATTGTATTCATTTAAATAGAGAATGTATCCAGTTCTGCAGTTATCTTGAACAAGCTATTATTAGAAAGTCACCGTATGCCAAAGAGTTCGCAGAAATTTGTCTATCTGTTTGTGAGGATTGTGCTACTGAATGCAAAAAACATGATCATCGTCATTGCCAATATTGTGCGCAAATTTGTATGGAGTGTGTAGATGCTTGTAAATCATTTCTAGAATCTTAAAATATTGTATGGAAGGAATGCTACGAGCTAATGAAAGCAAAGCCCTAGTTTCTTCATGCAGTGAGTTATAGAATACATTCAATTTTTTCATATTCTGATGCATACTGCTTTTTGTTGGCAAAGCAGTATGCATTGGAAAACTGACATCTCTGGCACTAAGTAATAATAATTAATTCATCCTTTTCTTCCAATACAAAGGAAGAGTTGGGATTTAGATAACTAGTTCCCCCTCTTTTCACTCCTAACAATAACTTCCCATTTGCTAATAAATAATGATTTAATGTCAAATAATCCACTAATTCTTCATTAATATTTTTTAGAGGAATAAATTGAAGTTTTTTATCTTTTAGTTGATTTAAAAGCTCTAGAAATGCAATCATCGTGTCTTGTGAATTTAAGCTATTATGCATAACGAAACTTGTTAGACTATTTGTTTCAATAATTTCATCTGCTCCAGCTCTTTTAGCATTCTGTACTTGTTCTGTAGTAAGTATTTCAACAATACATGGTAAATTTGCATTCAGCCCTTTTATCGCGAGTAAGGTTAAAATCGAATGCATATCTGCTTGCAGTTCTTCTTTGTTTTGGTCTGCAGTTATTATAACCTTATGAGCAGTCAGTATATTAGCCTTTAGTAAAACATAATCTAAATTAGAATTTCCTTTTACAAAATGTATTTTTTCAGGTACTGGATTAGTAGCTAAGGACTCGTCGATTAATGTAACAGGAATATTTTCTCGATCTTTAATAATGGAATGAATCATTAGCTTTGACCGCTCATTCCAACCAATGATAATCAAATGATTTTGTCCTCTATAGGTTGATTTTCCTTCTAAATAGGCATTTTGTTTAGCTACAGCTGCAGTAGCCAATGTCACTAAATAGGTAGAAAGGAACCCTACGCCTGTTAATATTAATGCAATGCCCGTTAATCTTCCAAGAATCGTTATAGGAGCATAGTCACCATAGCCAACTGTGGAGGTTGTTATAATTGCCCACCAAATTCCTTCAAATAAAGTGGGAAATGTTTCTGGCTCAATCCAGGTGATAAAGAACCCAAATAGGATAATAATAGTTAAAGAAATCGTTAATACACGTATACTCAACGGCAATCTTAAAAATCTTGAGAGCATGGAATTAGGCAAAGTAGACACCTCTTAAAGTTGTTATCCTTTGCATTATTGACCAATAAAAAAGCTTTCATAATCATATGAAAGCTTTTTTATCCAGTATTCTTAAAGTGCTATATGATAAAAATTAGCAATTGTTTGTTGTTCTTCTCTCAGAATTTCATAATTATTCAAGTTAGACAGCATTCCTTTGATAATAGGAATCCTTGGCTTATCGGCATCAATTTCTGTCATTAACACTTCCATTGTTACTTCGATCTCTTGTTTAGTTGAAAGGTGCTCGACTTTACTTAGAATCGAGTTAACAGCATTGATAATTTGCTGGTGGCTATCTTCTAGAAAGTTTATCTTAGGTTTCTTTATAATATATTTTATAAAATCATTAGATATTAGTGGTGGCTCGTTATTTGCATCCATATCCGATATAATAGAATCTAATCTTTTCAAAAGATAATTGGAAATATCTTTTGTTGAAACATTGCTTGATTCTAGAATTACAATTTTTAAAAAAGAATGGACAAGGCCTTCCTGAATTATTAGAAGGTCTAGAAGGTATTTTTTCTTCTCTTCACCATAAATAGCATGGAGACCTTTGAGATGATAATTTTGCATTTCTGATTGCATGCGTAATAATAAATCTTTAATAGAGCTATTTAATGGGATTGCCTGTTCTTTTGACTGCATGATGATAAATTCTTTATGCTTTAAGGCGTGGCTAAACATAAAAGTAAGCTGATCCATGTATTTTTCTCTAGCAGGGATTGATTTTAGGCTGATTTCTTCAAAAATATTAATTAGTTCATCATAATAATATTGCAAAATTTTATAAAGAAGAGATTCCTTTGATTTAAAATATAAATAAAAGGCGCCTTTTGATATCCCACAATCACTTGCAATTTCTTGTACAGATGTTGAAGAAAATCCCTTTTGTGCAAAAAATTTTATTGCTGAATCAATAATTATTTTTTCTTTTTCTTTCACGTATTTTCCTCCTACGCTTATAGGAAATAATTAAATGACTAGTTGGTCAAATTGTCCCGAATTCATGACTAAGTAGTCAAATTATATAGTATATAACAAAAGAAAGCAAATGAATAGGATTTTCTAAGTCATGCTTGTATGAATATAAAGGAGCTTTTTACATTGTACGAATGAAGGATTTGCTATATGATAATAGTTATCACTAGGCTGACGAGTGGAAACGTCGAGTAATCCAATTGGTTAAATTAATTATTTATATGCTATTTACTTGACGCTCTATCCTTATGATTATAAACTTACTTACATATAGTAAGTATCATGAGGCTTACTGATTTTCACGTCCAATACGGATGATTAGTGGAAGAAAATTCTACATGATATATTTATATTGCTAATACAAAATAAAGAATACAACAGACAATAAAGGAGATTTTCGGATGGATCAAAATATTATCGATCTTCTTCAAAATAAAATGGAAATAATCGCATTTAATGAAGAGCAGAATTTAAGTTTAGTTGGACCAGTAAAACTGCCAGTACAACTGGGCGACCAAGTAGAAGTTTTTCAATGGTATACATGGTTACCAATCAATAAAAACCAAACGAAAGAAGAAGTCTTACGTTCATTACCGAATTTAAGCTTAGCTGAATATCAGCAATCATCTGTTTTAGTATATGGTGACTTCGCTAATGATGAAAATGCTTTAATACGTATGCATAGTATTTGTCATACTGGTGATATTTTTGGAAGTAAGAGATGTGATTGTGGATATCAATTAAAAGAATCAATGCGCATGATAGTGGAGAATGGGAATGGTGCCCTTTTCTATTTGGCAAATCATGAAGGCAGGGGGATTGGTTTATTTACAAAATCTCTCGCTTATATTTTACAAGAAAATGGGTTAGATACCGTTGAGGCAAATCTTGCACTTGATTTTCCAGATGATATGAGAAGTTATGAAGCACCGATAAAAGTACTTCAAGCTCTTCGACAAAAACCAGTGAAGTTAATTACAAATAACCCCAAAAAATTAGAGGCTCTAAAGAAACTTGGGCTTACAGCAGAGGAAAATGTTCCGTTATGGGGGGATGTTTCACCCTTTAATGAGAATTATTTAAAGACGAAAGTAAATAAATCTGGTCATATTCCTTTGAAAAATACAGTTACCATTTAAGGAGCATAGGTATGAAGCATGATCAAGAGTATATGAAGTTAGCATTGGAGCTTGCAGAATCTGCATTAGGTAAGACAAATCCCAATCCAGTAGTAGGTGCTGTGATTGTAAAGGATGGGGTAATTGTCGGCACAGGTCTTCATCGTAAAGCTGGGGAACCACATGCTGAGGTTCACGCTTTTAATATGGCAGGAGACCATGCAATGGATGCAACACTATATGTAACCTTGGAGCCTTGCTCGCATTATGGAAAAACACCTCCATGTGCATTGCTGGTTAAAAATTCAGGGGTAAAGAGAGTGGTTGTTGCAACAGAAGATCCTAATCCTCAAGTTGCTGGTCGAGGTATTAGCATCATAAGAGAAGCAGGAATTGAAGTGGAAGTTGGGATTTTAAAAAAAGAGGCACAGCAATTAAATGAGCGTTTTATTCATAATATGATACACGAAATGCCCTTTGTTATTTCAAAAGTTGCCATGACCTTGGATGGTAAAATTGCCACACATACTGGACATAGTCAATGGATTACTGGAGAAACAGCAAGAAAAGAAGTGCATCTTTTAAGAAACAAAGTAGATGGTATATTAATTGGTGTTGGGACAGTATTAGCAGATAATCCAAAATTGACAACCCGATTAGATGGACCTTCAAAGAACCCGATTCGAATTATCTTGGACACGAATTTACGAACACCCTTAAATGCTAATATAACAGATTGTAAAGAGGCACAAACGATCATTGTTACGGCTGCAAATATTGATTCAGAGAAAGCAATGGCATTGAAAGGAAAGGGAGTTGATTTGCTAGCTGTCTCTTCTATTAATGGAAAATTAGATTTAAAAAATGCATTACAACAATTATACAAAATCGGAATAACGGATATCCTTCTTGAAGGTGGAAGTGAAGTAAATGCAAGCTTTATGCGCGAGGGACTAATTCAAAAGTATTTAGTATATATTGCTCCTAAAATAGCAGGGGGGGCTAATTCCTATACGCCATTTAGAGGGGAAGATATCGAAAAAGTCGATGAGGCGGTTCCATTACGTTTTGAAAAGACGGAATGGATAGGAGAAGATATTAAAATAACTGCTTATCCGATAAGGAATGCATAGAATCTATGTGGAGGAAATAAATGAAGTTCGGATTTGATATAGATGATACGCTGATCAATTTAAGACAGCATGCCTTTAATATTTATAATAAAAAGCTTAAAAAGAATATTCCATTAGCAAGCTTTCATGCATTGAAAACGGTAGAAATTCACGAACCATTTGGATTGAATGCTATCGAAGGAAAGCAACTATGGGATTCACTTCGAGAAGAAATATATTTTACAGATTGTTCGCCTTTTCCTGGAGCTGTTGAAGCTTTAAATGAACTTGTTCATAATGGCCATCAAGTTTATTATATTACAGCGCGAAATAAACAATTTGCAACAAAAACAAAGGAGTGGATGAAGGAGATAGGTTTTCCTGTTGTGGATCATCACTTTTATTGCGGAATGGAAGATCATGAGAAAATAACGATTATTCAAAATCTCAAATTAGATTATTATTTTGACGATAAGCCAGCTGTTCTGGAAACGCTCATAGATCATTCTACACAGCTTTATGTGAAAGACCATCTTTATAATGAGCATCTTGAATGGAATCGAATAAAGGATTGGAAAGAGCTAAAGCAATTATATTAGTTTCTTACTCCAAAAATAAATGAGGCTGGGGTATAAGCATCTCAACTAATAATAAACACGAACTATAATGTGATTAATGTTATTTAGTTTTGTCCCAGCCCCATTTATTCTTATTTTATCGGAGTCTTATAGCTTCATTCCGATTCTGCTTTTATATCGTTTGATAAGGATTTGGCAGTCTACACTTGCAACGCCTTTTGTTGCATAAAGCTTATTTGTTAAAAATGTCTCCATCTCTTGGTTATCGTAAAATATGCCGTGCATATGTAATTTACTTGGACCAGTCATATGATATAGGCTGGTGACAGCAGGATCCTCTGCCAGTGTTCTTGCAACTTCCTCTAAATAGGATGGTTCCACATCTACATTAAAAAAAGCTGACACTGTTTTCCCAACTTTAGCAGGATTAATGACCGTTGTGAATTGCTCAATAATTCCTTTTTCAAAAAGCGTATTCACTCTTGTTTGAACAGCTACTCGTGAAATACCGATTTCTTTGCCGATATCAGTATAAGAAATGCGGCTGTTCTCGTGTAGTAGCGACAATATCTGTCTATCTATTTTATCTAGCTTGATATTAGGCACATAAAAATTTTTATCCATAAAAAAATCCTCCAACAAAAGATTCATCTACTTTCCAAATCTAAGTTTAGCTCAAGTGAGGAACAACAAGCCCTCCATAAAGAAAGGCAAGAACAATAACTATTGCTGGGTGTACTTTCCATTTTTGTAACAATAAAAAAGCGATTAATGCAATCGCTGCAGATTGAATGATCCCGATGGAATGGTAGGAATCTTGAAACATCTCAAACGTCAATACAAGCATTAAAGCAGTAATAACTGGTTGTACAAGCAGGGTCATCCCTTTTACAATCATTGAGTCCTTATGTTTCCTCATTAGTTTTAATAAAAAGATAAGCCCTATAGCAGAAGGTAGAATCGTTGCTATTAACGCAACAGCAAATCCTCCCCATCCACCTACTCCATAGCCTACATAGGCAGCGATCTTTGTAGCAACTGGTCCTGGTAACGCATTAGCAAAAGCCAACATATTGGAGAATTCGGTGTTAGATAGCCAATTGTATCGATTAACTATTTCTTCATACATTAAGGGGATAGAAGCTGGGCCACCACCATATCCTAATAAATTAGCTACTAGGAAACTGAGAAAAATACTCACAAAAATCATATTTACATTCCTCTTTCTTTTTTATGTAAGAATTTCTGTTTTAATTTAAAATGGAAGGCTCCATAGGTTAGAAAAATGAGTACGACAATACCAGGGTGTATCGAAAATGTTTGTAATAAGAGGAGACAGACAATTGTTAAGCCGATACCAACATAGATTCCTAGTCCTTTCACTGCTTTTTCTCCAAATTCATATGCCATTAAGCCAAGCATTACCGAAATTACAGGTACAACTGCCGAGACCATACTTGTTATTATTGGCGAATGACTAAGAATAGATATAAATGAAAATAAGAATACCATAGCTAAACAAGTCGGCAAGATGTGAGCGAAGACGCTAACAATTGCTCCAACGGTCCCTTTTTGACGATAGCCTAAATAGGCGGCAATTTTCGTTGCAATTGGTCCAGGAAGAGTGTTCGCAATGGCTAACACATCCCCAAACTCCTCATTATCCATCCACTTATACTTAGTCACCGCTTCGTGACGAAATAATGGGATTACGGAAGGGCCTCCACCAAATCCAAAAATACCTGAACGTAGCATCGCTAGAATTAAATCTTTATACATATAATTATTTCTCCTTTCTTTACAATTGAAACGACAGAGGGGAATCATCATTACGATACGTAATTATAATATCACTTATTTCGATAATATGTTTAAATAATATGTAAAAACAATACTAATGGGAAGTAAAGTTGCAGTAGTATGTGCGTTGAAAAATAAATCAACATATAATAAAATGATAAAAATATATTTAAAATTAGAGTTATCTTTCTCTAGCTTTCGTAAATAACCATTCATTATACCATTCCTATGCACGATGAATTAAATATTAGTATAGTTGGTGTTGATTTTATTGCAGAATGATCTGTTTACAAGAAACAATTTATACGAAAGTAGCCTTCCTTAAGTAGGTTTGTTGTAGCACTTTGTAAAATGTGAATATTCGGAATTAACGAGGAGGGATTTGTTCTTGAGAGATAAATTGGAAAAAAGAATTAGAGTTTCTGCGAAAAAAGAACTTGCTGATTTAGTAATTACCAATGCAAAAATTGTCAATGTTTTTACTGGTGAAATAATGACAGGAGACGTTGCGATCGCGGATGATACAATCGCTGGAATTGGTAGTTATAAAGGCAAAAGTATGGTTGATGCGAAAGGAAAGTATTTAATTCCTGGTCTTATTGATGGTCATGTACATATTGAAAGTAGTATGCTCACACCTCAGGAATTTGCGAAAATACTATTGTTGCATGGTGTAACCACAGTAATAACGGATCCACATGAAATTGCAAATGTTGCAGGTGCAGATGGCATTCAGTATATGTTAGATAAATCCGAAAATCTTCCATTGGATATTCGTGTGATGCTGCCATCTTGTGTACCTGCTGTTCCAGAAGATTCCAATGGTGCAACCTTATATGCAAAAGATTTAGAGGCTTTTTATTCCCACGAAAGAGTATTGGGATTGGCAGAAGTAATGGATTTTCCATCTGTATATGAGACGAACTTGAATATGATTGATAAGTTGGTGCTGACCAAAAAAAATAATCGCTTAATCGATGGTCACGCGGCAGGTATTGAAAGAGAAAAATTAAATGTTTATAGTGCTGCAGAAATCAGGAATGATCATGAAGCGACAACGTTACAAGAAGCAAAAGATCGTTTAGATTTAGGAATGTATCTAATGATAAGAGAGGGTACTGTTGCCAAAGATTTGAAAGCTTTATTGCCTGCTGTAACAACGAGAAATTCACGAAGATGTTTATTGGTAACAGACGATAAATTAGTAGATGATTTAATAGAAGAAGGTAGTGTAGATCATAGTGTGCGCATAGCGATAGAGCAAGGGCTAGACCCTATTATTGCCATTCAAATGGTGACAATTAATGCGGCTGAATGTTTTCGTTTAGAATCAATTGGAGCAGTATCTCCAGGCTATCAAGCTGATTTTCTGCTTGTCGATAATCTTGAAGAATTAACCATTCACAGTGTATTTAAAAAGGGTGAATGTGTGGTAGAAGATGGGAAACTACTAGAAGAGAAGCTAATTGAACATTCCTATTTGGCTACTAATTTACCGCCGATAAATTGTGCAAAAGTAACCTTAGATGATTTAAAACTTCCCTTAGCATCTGATTTATGTCATATTATCGAAATTATTCCGAATAGTATTGTTACAAATGAAGTAATTGAAAAAGTAGAAGTGGAGAATGGGAATTTTAAATCTTCTTTGAAGAAAGATCAACTGAAACTAGTTGTTGCTGAGCGACATCGCGAAACTGGAAATGTGGGAAAAGCAATAGTAAAAGGATTTGGATTTAAAAATGGTGCAATCGCCACAACTATTTCTCATGATTCCCATAATATCGTAGCAGTTGGAACAAGTGATGAAGACATATTGTTGGCAATTAATGAGTTGCAAAATATAAATGGGGGAATAGTGGTAGTATCTGAAGGATTAGTAGTTGCCACGCTCCCGTTACCGATTGCTGGGTTGATTTCAGATCAAGATTATTTAACCCTGTATGAACAGCTAAAGTCATTAAATCAAAAAGTAAAAATTCTGCAAGGAAATGATACGTTTAATCCTTTTCTAACCTTATCTTTTCTATCATTAACTGTAATTCCTACCTTAAAGCTTACAGACAAAGGATTATTTGACTTTCATTCTTTTACTTATAAAGATGTAGCAGTTACTAAATAATAGATTTTTTTCTTTTTTAATCTTTTGTTCGTTATTTGTTCATAATTATTCGATATTCTATAAATAGGTTAAGAGTTTCCCCTCTTAAAATATATTTGACCCGAAAGAGATTTCGGGTTTTTTCTTTTTTAGCCCATGATTATCTTGATAATGTAGAGTTCTATATTGAATAATGGAAATTGAATGTTTAAAGTCGCCAAAAAAAGTGAATACTTTTATAAGAGTATACAAATTAATCCATATAGACATATAATTTATCATTAATTTAGTAATAATGAAAGCGTTTTCTGATATAATGAATGTATAGATCATCTACTTACTAATGAGGAGTGGATAATGATGGAAGAACAAGCAAATTTTTTTAATGGGCTAAAATGGGGAGTAATTATTAGTATACCTTTGTGGATTTCGTTTTTTGGCTGGATAAAGCTAATTATTAATATGGCATAGAGAATTCTTTAAAAGATTAAAATAATGACATAAAAAAAGTGCATGCCCAAGAATATTACTTAGTCATGCACTTTTTTTAGTTACTCTGACGTACTTACATTTGTGGAAGTGGGGGATCAATTCCAAGCACTTTTTCACCGTCAACTGTTAACCAAATATAGTAATGATCAATTTCTTTACCTATAATCTTTTCAATTTTTGCAATTAATTTTTCTTGAACATCAAAAGACAGATTTGCAGTTTGTTCACCTAATGGCACATTTTTAAGACCAAGACTATCTGCAATTTGTCTTGCTTGATCATAAGATACCTCAATGTATTTGTCATACTCTGGTAAGTAAGCAGCTTCTGCTGGCTTTACTTGAAATGACACTATTAATACTACTGCTAATAAACTCCATACTAATTTTTTCATAAGTTCTCTCCCTTTTCATAATTTAATATTTCTTCTTTTAGTGCTATAAAAGTATCGACCACTAAGGGGTGATACATAGTACCCCGGTTATTTAGAATATCTTCAAATGCTTCTTCTTTTGATTTTCCTTTTTTATAGACTCTATCTGTTGTCATAGCATCGAATGAATCAACTACTGAGATAATTGCAGCTTCTATAGATATTTCATCTTCTTTAAGGGCTTTTGGATATCCTTTCCCATCGTATCTCTCGTGATGTTGTTCAACTATTAATCCAACTTCACATAAAACAGGTATTTTTGTTTCTTCCAATAAGTCCCTACCGAATGTAGTATGTTTTTTCATAACTTCAAACTCTGATTCTGTTAATTTACTTGGTTTTAATAGAATTTCAAGCGGAACTTTAACTTTTCCTAGATCATGAAAAAATGAAGCGAGGTTTAATCGAGTTATTTGCTTTCTATTTAAATTTAAAGCTTCTCCTACTAACAGAGAATATTTTTTAATTCTTTCACAATGATCAACTGTATAGCCATCTTTTTCTTCAATAGCAATTGCAAGATCCATTAAATCTTTTGAACATTTACTATAATAATGGAATACTGGTTGACTTGTTACGTAAATAAATTCAGTAATTTCATCTGAATGGAATATACTATATTTTTTTATAGGATTTTCAAAAAAAGATTGTCCAGCATTTAATTCGATAACTTCATCATCGGTGTGGTAATGCATTTTTCCTTTAAGGATATAAAAGTATTCAAAGCCATCCCACCCCTCTTCAGGAGTCATTGCCCAACTAGATCCAGGCATCATCTTATGATATATAATTTCTGTTCCATCGCCAGCAGCTATTAGTGAAAGTTGTAAGCCTCTAATATTTACTGTTTCTATAAATTCTCCCGTATTAATAATGGCCACAATTTACTCCCTCTCTTTATACAATAAAAATAGATTAGTATAATCTATATAATTTCAATTATAGTTATTTTAAATCATTAATAATTTAATTTTAATAGGTATTATTGATTATATTATACTATATTCTTAAAAGGGAGGATATTATCGAAATATGTAAAACTTAACAAAAATATTGTATCAAAAGTTGGATGGAAATAATAGCTCTAATTGTAAATACTGTTAATTAAGAAAAAATTACTAGATAATAGAATGATAGACAAGTAACTCCCAATCATTATAAATATTGGTAATCAAAATCAAACCTTTGAATAACGTCTGCTGATATTGTATGATAGAAAGTAACTATTAATAGGTAAAAAGGGACTAACCGTTGCAAAGTGTCACTTTTTGCAACGGTTAGTCCCTTAATCGCTATAGTTTTTAATTTTTTTTGTTCCTTTTTGGTGGAATATCTACCGGGATATTTAACATAAGTTAAATTAGATAATGGATATGTCGGTATCCATTAATCATTGTCGTTACGAGAATTTCCGCCTTTTCGGCCAATTTCTTGGTAGAATTCTTTATCGTGGTTATCAGAAGTTGCCTGTCCACCTTTTTTACCGATTTCTTGGTAAAATTCCTTGTCGTGGTTGTCAGAGGTAGCTTCTCCACCTTTTTGTCCAATTTCTTGGTAAAAATCCTTATCGTGATTTTTAGAAGTAGCTTCTCCGCCTTTTCTTCCTGCTTCTTCTCTGCTCATTTTGTTGTTGTCTGCCATTTCTATCACTCCCATAAAAGATTTTTAATTAACGTTACATAGGTTATATAGCCGATTCTGAAGAGTATAAACGTAAACATATTGTTTTTAAGTATAGTAAATATTGGTAAAGGGGGAATTAAGGTATGATGATTTCAAGAGAAAGATTTATGAAAGTAGTTAGTTTTGCTGAGGAATTAGGATGTAAAGTTGTATATGATTCAACGAAAAAAATAAGTTTTAATACGAAAATGTATATTACCATTCCTTATCATTTTTCTTTAGAAAACACTTATGCACTAGCACATGAAATTGGTCATGTTATTGATTTTGTGAATGGAGAATTAAATCATGATAAATGGTTACATGACTGGTCATATCGTGTAAATGCGGAGATGAGTGCATGGGTCCACGCATATAAATTATTGGAGAACCTCGACATTCCATTACATAATTGGCAAACACATGTTAATGCGAAGCTAGCTAATTATTTTATTCTTCCAGAAGTAATATAAGGGATGCAAGCTAGCTCCTAAAGCGTTTATAATAATAGGCAGTGATTCATTTGTTAAAAATGGATTACTGCCTATTTTGATAAGTAAATAAAAAATATAGATATTAAGGATAAGTTAAGACGTTGCTATTAAAATAGAAAGAAGGTAAGTTTTAGATACAGACTGGGATAAAAGGTAAGGAGAACATTAAATGAAAATATTAATCGTAGAAGATAACAAACTGTTACTCGATTCTTTAAAAACAATTCTGGAAACAGAATACACCGTAGATATTGCAGATAACGGCGAAGATGGTATGTTCTTTGCAGGGCAGAATATATATGACCTGATTATCTTGGATGTGATGCTTCCACATGTGAATGGTTTTGATATTGTTAAACATATTAGAAAAGAGAAAATTAAAACACCAGTATTATTTTTAACTGCGAAGGATTCACTTGAAGATAGAGTAAAAGGCTTGGAATTTGGAGGAGATGATTATCTCGTTAAGCCATTTCAAACACCGGAACTTCAAGCAAGAATTAAAGCATTGTTAAGAAGAAGTGGAGCTCTTGATTTAGATGAGGGCATCAAGTATAAGGGAATCATACTAACAGGGAAAGAAAATGATATTTTAGTAAACGATAATCCAATCAAGTTAACCATAAAGCAGTATGAATTATTGGAATATCTTATTCAAAATAATGGAAAAATAGTAACGAAGGAACAAATTTTTGATCGGATTTGGGGGTTTGATTCAGATACAACGATTGCCATTGTGGAAGTCTTTATTCATCAGATTCGAAAGAAATTAGAACCATTTGATTATCATAAAGATATTCAAACTGTCCGAGGTGTCGGTTATATTTTGAAGGATTACTAAGGGGTAAAGTATATACATGTTTCGTAAAACAAGAATTAATCTAACCATTTTAAATTCGATTGTCTTTATTCTGCTAATGGCTATTATAGGTTATACCATATATCTATTTACGGAAAAGCAAACCTATCGTGAGGTCAATATGTCTCTTTATAATGGTATTGAAGATCTGAAGCGAATGGGTGAAAGAGATGGACGTGGTCCTATTCCAATGGTAGGTCCTAAATTAATGCTTATCCAGTGGAATAGTACCGGAGAAATTGAAGGAATCTCGGAAAACTCAATTATAGATTATACGGAGGAAGAGAAATATTTAAAACCGAATTCCATCAATATTTTAGAAAAGAAAACGTCGTCAGAAGGATTACAGTTTCAAACTATTTCTACTAATATAGAGATTAATGGAGAAACAAAGACAATTCAAATAATCAGGAATATTGATTCTGAGGAGAGTATGTTAGAACAGCTAATAATCATCATGACTGTTGGCATAAGTATTGGTAGCATATTTGCTGTAATTGCTGGTTATTTTTTGGCAGGGAGAGCTTTAATCCCTATCCAGCGATCATGGGAGGCCCAGCAACAATTTGTGTCTGATGCTTCACATGAATTAAGGACACCTTTAGCTGTTATCCAGTCACGTGCAGATGTGCTTTTTCAAAAACCGGAAGCAACTATTCAGGAAAGAGCATTGGATATCTCTGTTATTTCAAAAGAAACAAGAAGATTGAGTAAACTTGTAACAAATTTACTCACTTTGGCTCGATCGGATTCAAATCAAGTAGAAATAGTGAAAACGCAATTTGCTTTAGAGGAAGTAATCCATGATGTTGTTAATCAATATGCAGATATCGCTGATTTTCAAGGAAAAAAAATTTATGCCACTGTAAAAAACAAGATTTCGTTTATTGGTGATAAGGAACGAATACATCAATTGCTTGTTATTCTTGTGGATAATAGTATGAAGTATACGATGGAAGGTGGAGAGATTCAACTACTTGCGATGGAAAAGGCTAATTCGGTTATAATTCAAGTAAAGGATACGGGGATTGGTATTCCTAAAGAAGAAACTTCGAAAATCTTTAACCGTTTTTATCAAGTAGAACAATCAAGAACGAATCGAGAAGGGACAGGTTTAGGTCTTTCCATTGCAAAATGGATTGTTGAAAAACATGATGGTACGATAAAGGTAGATAGTACATTAGAAGTTGGGACGACGTTTGAAATTAATTTTCCTAAATAAAACTGGCTTGTTTCAAAGCATCTTTGGAACAAGCCAGTTTTTATGTTGCGTTATTATTTTCATTCTTTCATATCTTTAGAAAGAAAGCCCTGTTGTTTGATCATTTTTGCGTTACTAGGGTAATAGGGTTTGTCGTAGAAATTAGCAATTCGATTTGTCCATCCTACTGGTGCTTCTCCTCTATCTTTTAAATATTCTTTATAAGTAGCATTATATTCTTCAATAATAGCTTGTTGCTTTTTATTGTATTTTTCTTCATGAAGAACACTTTGTAATGGTAATCTAGGTTTTAGGCCTGGATCACCATCTGGATAACCGACGCAAAGTCCTGCGATGGGAATGACATAGGTAGGAAGCTCTAAAAATTCAATTACCTCTAAAGCGTTTCGACGAATACCGCCTATTGGAACAGTGCCTAAGCCAAGTGATTCAGCAGCCGTAATGGCATTTTGCATGGCAAGCCCCACATCAGTAGCACCAATTAAAATGGTGTCCACATCTTCAATTGCTTTAAATTCCTTTCCCTCCATTTCACTTGCTAATTTAGCTCGGTAGAAATCGGCACAAAAAACAAGGAAGGCAGGAGCATTTTCTACATGTTTTTGATTCCCGCATAACGCTGCTAATTTTTTCTTTCTCTCTACATCACGAACAAGGATAGCTGTAACATGCTGTCCATTTGTCCAAGAAGGAGCACTTTGAGCTGTTTCCATGATCAATTGTAGTGTTTCTAAAGTCACTTCCTTATCTTGATACGTACGATAAGAACGATGATTTTTTAAAAGTTGTATAGTTTCATTCATTTCTTGATACTCCTTTTGCAATATTTTCTTCCTATTTTAGCATAGGATAAAGAAGGAATCTCTTCTAGACAACTCTATGATAATAAAAGAGAAAAGGGTGAAGCCAAATTACCTATTATACGAAGAGACTGGGAAATAAGCATTTCAACCAACAACAAACACAAATTTTTATGCAAATAATTCGCATAAAAATTTGTGTTTGTTGTTTTAAAAAAAGGTTTAAGAAACGAAGTGTATGGAGCGAAGGACGCTCGACTCCGGCGGGAAATAGAGGCGCTTTAGACCCCGCAGCGTATGCGAGTAGACTCAGCTTCCTCCCCGGCGCATCAGCGTCTGTAGCGCAATGGAACGACTTAGTTTTTACACTTGACTATATATAAAAACATGGATACCATCATGAGAAAGTAGCTATTATTTAATAGCTGAATTAGAGATTGTTCATCTTTAAAGATTAGTTATTTAGTTTTGTCCCAGCCTCATTTCCTATAAAAGAGACTCTGCACCATCAATATAAATTTCTGTGCCTGTAATATGGTTAGATAAATCAGAGCTTAAAAAATATACTAAATCGGCCACTTGCTGTGCACTGCCTGATTCATTGGATAGTGGTTGATTCCCTTCAGGATATTCAACAGGTATCGTTATTTCTGTTAAGTGTTTCTCATCTTTAAATGTATTTTTTTCAATATTTGTATCTATTGCGCCAGGGCAAATCATATTTACTCGAATTTTAAATTGTGCTAATTCAAGTGCAGCCATTTTTCCGAATGCGACTTGGCCAGCTTTTGAGGTACTGTAAGCAGACATTCCAAAGTTCTTAAAAATACGATTTCCATTTATACTACTTGTAATAATAATACTTCCGCCATTTGTTTTCATATAAGGAATACTATATTTAACCGTTAAAAAGGTGCTTTTCAGATTTGTGTCTATCGTGTTATCCCATTCGGATGGTGTAAGATCTTCGATGGATGAAACGGCGCCATTAATACCAGCATTAATAAAAACGGTATCTAATTTATCCCATTTCTTAACCGTTTCATCAATAGCTCGTTGAATAGAAGTAGGATCAGCCACATTTGCTTCGATGGATATAGCTTCTTGCCCTTTATCATTAATGGAATTTTTCACTTCTTCTAAATCGTCAGCATTTAAGTCAACTAAAGCTACTTTCATCCCTTTATTTGCAAGTGAGAGTGCTGCTGCTTTTCCAATGCCTGAAGCTGCTCCCGTAATAAGTGCTACTTTATTTTTGAGGTCTGTCATTTTTGTATCCTCCTTGATAAATATCAATTACGATATTGTTTAGTATGATAGCGATAAGATACTAATATCCATTTTTTCCAAAGTAGAAACTTTTTTACTGCCAGTAGTAGAAAAAAGTGGATGGCAATCCTATATTTTCGAATTAATGCAACAAATTAGGTAATATGGATATAAAGGAGATGATTTTGATGAAGGCAATGGTAATAGAAAAATTTGGGGAGTCATCAGTATTTAAATTAAAGGAAATAGATACAAAAAGACTATTTCCTGGCCAAGTACGAATAAAAGTAAAGGCAACAAGTGTGAATCCCATTGATATTAAAGTTCGAATTGGTGCTGTACCAGGCGTTTCTCCATCCTTTCCAGCAGTATTGCATGGGGATGTTGCTGGGGTCATTGAGGAAGTAGGAGAGGGAGTAGAGTCCTTTCAAGTAGGGGACGAAGTATATGGATGTGCAGGTGGCTTCAAGGGGCTAGATGGAGCATTGGTAGAGTATATGATTGCTGATTCATCCGTTTTAGCACATAAACCACAAAATATTACTATGGAAGAAGCTGCAGCACTCCCTCTTGTTGGAATTACGGCATGGGAGTCATTATTTACAAAAGGTGATTTAAAAAAAGGAGATACTATCCTTATCCATGGTGGTGCAGGAGGCGTTGGCCATATTGCAATCCAGTTAGCTAAGTGGATGGGAGCAACTGTTTTTACAACTGCTTCATCCATTGAAAAACAAACAGTCGCAAAAGAATTAGGAGCTGATTATATCATTCCTTATCGAGAAGTGTCTGTAAAAGAGTATGTTGAAAAGTACACAGATGGGAAAGGATTTTCATTAGTTTTTGATACAGTAGGTGGTGATAATCTCGATCGTTCTTTTGAGGCAGCTTCCTTAAATGGTACAGTATTAACTATCGCTGCCAGGTCTACACATGATTTGACTCCTTTACATTCGAAATCACTTTCCCTACATGTTATCTTTATGCTTCTGAAACTCCTTGATGAGGAGAAGCGTTTTGAACATGGAGATATCCTGCGAAATATCACTAAAGTGATAGAAGAAAATCGTTTAAAGCCACTACTTGATAAAAAGACCTTTTCTTTCGAGGAAGTAGGAGAAGCACATGAATATTTAGAGTCGGGGAAGGCAGTAGGAAAAGTAGTTCTTGTAAATAAATGGTAGTGTGTATTGAGGGGTAGCTTCGTATAAAAAACCAGATAGACATCCAAAATACAAACGAAGCATATAGGAAGGAGGAATAAAGGTGAGCTTTCAAAAGCCAAACCCCGATAATCGTTCTGATAATGTAGAAAAATTGCAGGACATGGTACAAAACACAATGGATAATATTAATAAAGCGGAAGAAACAATGGTTAATGCAAGTCCAGACGAGAAAGAAATGATTCAACAGAAAAATAAACGAAGAGAAGCTGCTGTAGAATCCTTCAAAGAAGAGATACAAGATGAAGCATCAAATAGAGAAAATGGCTATCAGTAAGTAAAACAATATGTTTTGTTAAAAGCAGGCTACACAAGGTTCTGACGATAAAAGCAAAGTGTTAGAAAAATTCTTGTTAATAAATGGGGATTGCTAATCATTAGCTTTGTTAGTTAGAAATACTTTGATGTAGCCATTTTTATTTGTATTTGTGGCAATTTGTACATTTTCGTTTATTTTACTGATGTAAATCGATTTTCATAGTAAAATACAAATGTAAGGAATATTATTTAGGAGAACATGAAGATGAAATCGGTTATTACTGGGATGGGGATAATAGGAGCGGGTTTTTCCAATATAAAAGAGTATACCACTGTACTTAAAAATAATAAAAGTATGTTAAAGCAGGAAGAATATGAAGGGAAATACATATATACTGGTAGGGTGCATGAAGAACAATTAATTAAGTTAAGTAGAAAGCAAGAAAAAATGTCTAAACCTGTACGTATGCTTCTACAAGCATGTAACGAAGCAATAGAGCAATCAAAAATTAATGTTAGGGATTATCGAACAGCAGTAATCGTTGGTTCTTCAGCAGGGGGCTTAGCAGATATTAGTAAAGCTGCTATTTCTTCAGAAAAAGGAAAAAGGCTTTCTCCTTATACAATTGGAAACATGAATGCTAATTCTTTATCCTCAAGCATTAGTGCTTATTTGGAAATAAACGGTTTATCATTATCGTTGGCAAATAGTTGTACATCGGGTATAGATGCTTTAAATTTAGCGAGAATATTAATTGAATCCAATCAAATAGATGTTTTTATAGTTGGTGCTAGTGATGAGTCTGTTTGTGACACTGTTATAAAAGGGTTTCTACCCCAGCGTGTTTTACAATCTGAAGAACATCCTCAACCCCTATTTGGACCATTTTCAGGAGGAAAAGGATTTTCAATCTCAGAAGGTGCTGGCGTGTTAATTGTGGAAAATGAACAAATTGCCATACAAAGAAATGCCTCTATATTAGGGAAAGTAGATGCTACTTGTGTAACACAGGATGCCGTTTCGCCCTATCAATCAGATTCAACAGGTTTGCTCATGCAAAAGGCAGTTGCTGAATGTCTTCAAGAGAATATGCCAACGTATATAAATAGTCAAGCTTTAGGTATATTGGAAAATGACCATATTGAAATAGGAGTTTATCAACGTTTTTTTGAAACGAATCAGATTCCGATTACATCTATTAAAGGAACAGTTGGCCATGCAATGGGAGCTTCTCCACTCTTTCAAATAATTGCATCATTAATAAGCATAAGTAATCGGTTTATACCAGCAACTATTAGCGCAGAAATAGATGCATATTATTGGAATTACCCAATAAATACAATGTTATTAGAACAAGAGATTGATCGGGTTTTAATAACAGCACACGGTTACGGAGGTAATAATGGGTGCGCTATGATAGCGAAAGGAGGAGCATAGTGTGGAAGCTATATTATTATTGATGGTTTCGTTAGTTCCACTCATTATTTCTGTGACGATAATTTTTTATTCACAGTCTCAGTTAACAAAGGCCTTATCGCTATTTTTATGTATGTTAGCTTTCTGGCAAATGGATATTGCTGTATTATATGCAGTAGATTTTTTGAAGCAGGAAACAATTGAACTTTTATTTAAAATATTTAGACTTGGAACTATCTGCATAATGCCAGTCATGTATTATTTTTCTTATTATTTAGTAAGCGAAAATAAAGAATTTAAACGATTTAGATTTGTGTTTAATAAGCCGTTTTTATACGTAATAATCATCTACAGTTTATTTGCATATTTTATTAATTTTACCAGCCTTGGCATTAAAGATTTTGTAGTAATAGAGGGTAATTGGCTTTCCTCCGAATATGTTCTTCCGATTTATGGGGAATGGAATATACTATTTATAATTAATATTGTCTTATTATATTTAAATACGATTATTTTATTGATCATTTCTTTTAAAATTAGAGATCCAATCTATAAAAGTTTTTATATAAAGTTTGTGATTGCTGTATTAATTATCTATATAAATGGTGTTTTTAGTGGTTATATTTTTATACCGCTGTTTTTTTCTAGTTTTAACTCATTAATTGCAGCAGTTATTTTATTCTTAAGTTTTTTCCGGATGCAATCAACACATATGAATATTATGAATATGGAGCTGTCGAGGCAAAGTGAATTATTAGAAGCGATTATGGATATAAACCCTAATTATCTATTAGTTAAGAATGGGAAAGATCAGATAGTCAAAATGAATCCTTCTTTCTTACATCTACTTTCATTAGAAAACAAGGTTTGGTTAGGTCAACCATTTTCTTATATTACAGATCGCATTAACATGGAAACAGAGAAACCTTATCGCTTTGTAGACAGTAGAGGGAAAAACTACTTTCTGATTTGGGGAAAAAAAGAACTTATACATAGTACTGGGGAAGAATATCATATTTATTTTGGTAATGACATTACGGATCAAAAGCATAATGAACAACTGATGATCTCTTCTGAGAAATTAAAAGTGGTAGGCGAGATGGCAGCAAGTGTCGCGCATGAAATCCGAAATCCTTTGACGACCATCAGAGGTTTTATTCAGCTACTCAAGGAGAAGAATGATGCTTCTGGTTATGAAACGATTTTAATTGAAGAAATTGATCGAATTAATGAAGTCTTAAAGGAATTGCTTATACTAAGTAAGCCAGAGGCGAAAGAAAATGAAAATAATATTCTGCCATTAACGAAAGTCTTTATGGAATTGAAAAATATTAAAGTTTTATTTCAAGCCCTGGCTAATGAACAAAATAAAGAGATTATTGTAGAAACTAGGAAGGATCAAGAATTAATAGCATCAATTGATAATTCCCAGTTTAAACAAGTAATGCTGAATATATTGAAAAATAGTATGGAGGCGATTTCGCCACAAACAGGTAAAGTAAAAGTTATTCTTGATCAGAAAAAGGATAATTGTCGAATTAGAATAATTGATAATGGTGATGGAATAAGTAAAGAAAGGCTAGCAAGAATAGGAGAACCTTACTATACAAGTAAAGAAAAAGGAACTGGTATAGGTTTAACAATTTGTTTAAAACTTCTTAAACAAAATAATGGAGATATGGTAGTGAAGAGTAAAGAGGGATGGGGTACAGTCGTAACCATTATGTTACCGTGTCATCATTAAACGATTATCCAGGGAAGGCAAGAAGTGAAAATGGGTTTTTTCTTTAATATTGTTTCTTTTCAAATTATTGATTACAAGATGGAATGATGCTTCAGACTGCAGTATTTCAAAACTCGTTAGCTTTACTAGAAGAATAAATAGCATAAAAAAGAGGATATTTGAAGGGGAAAGCCCCTTTAAATATCCTCTTTTACAATTATTTAAGATAATCGATTACTATAATCTTCAAAGACAAATTGGCGAACAACTTTTATTCCTTCTTCTTCATTATAGGAAGCTATAGAAGGTAAATTAACACCGTTAAACATATGGTTTTTTACCATAGTGTAGTGAGCCATGTCGCAGAAGACAATTTTATCGCCAGGCTTTAATGGCTTTTTGAAAGAATAATCGCCAATGACATCTCCAGCTAAACACGTCATTCCGCCGAGTCTATAGGTATATTCATTTTCACCAGGCGTTCCAGCATCAATAATATTCGGTCGATATGGCATTTCAAGCACATCTGGCATATGACATGTTGCTGATGTATCAAGAATAGCAATATCCATTCCATTATGAACAATATCAAGGACAGTGGATACTAAGTAACCTGTATTCAAAGCAATAGCTTCACCTGGTTCTAAATAAACATCTACATTATATTTTTCTTTTATAAATAATATAGATTCTACTAAGGTTTCAATATCATAATCTGGTCGTGTAATATGATGTCCTCCGCCAAAGTTGATCCATTTCATTTTCTTTATATGTTCACCGAACTTCTCATCAACTACTTTTATCGTACGCTTTAAAGTGTCAGAATTTTGTTCACACATTGTATGAAAATGAAGCCCGTCTATTCCATCTAATTCTTCTGGATTAAAGTTATCCATAGTTATGCCAAAGCGAGAGTAAGGAGCACAAGGATTATAAAGCTGTGTTTCTATCTCTGAGTATTCAGGATTAATTCGAAGACCTACATCAATTTTCTTTCCAGCGTTTTGAACCTTATCTTTAAATCGATTCCATTGGCTGTGTGAATTAAAAACGATATGGTCTGTATATTGAAGTAATTCATCGAACTCACTCTCAGCATATGCAGGTGCATACGCATGCACTTCTTTGCCCATTTTTTCATACCCAAGTCTAGCTTCAAATAATGAACTTGATGTTACCCCTGCTAAGTATTTTCCTACTAGAGGAAATACAGAGTGCATGGAAAAACCTTTTAATGCAAGCAGAATTTTTGCACCTGTTCGCTCTTGTACAGACTGTAAAATTTCTAAATTTCTCGTTAAAAGACGCTCGTCCACTACATAACTTGGGGATGGAGCTTGTGTAAAGTCAATCTTTTTCATTTCATTCCTCTCAATCTATAAGAGTTGGAGAGAAGTTCTCCTGCCATGGTAATCCATATTTATTTAATGCATCCATGAATGGATCTGGATCAAATTCCTCAACATTGTATACTCCTGGGCGCTTCCATTGGCCTTTCATAATCAGCATTGCCCCAATCATTGCTGGAACACCAGTAGTATAAGAAATTGCTTGAGATCCTACTTCACGATAACACTCTTGGTGATCGCAAATATTATATACATAATAAGTTTTTGGCTTTCCATCTTTTGTACCTTGAATGATACAGCCGATATTTGTTTTCCCTTTTGTTCTAGGTCCAAGAGAAGCTGGATCTGGAAGGATTTCTTTTAAGAACTGAAGCGGGATAATTTCTTTACCTTCATAATTAATTGGTTCAATAGATGTCATTCCAACATTTTCAAGAACCTTTAAGTGGTTTAGATAATTATCAGAGAAAGTCATCCAGAAACGGATTCTCTTAAGTCCCTTAATGTTTACAGCTAATGATTCTAATTCTTCATGATATAAAAGATAAATGTTTTTTGGACCAATTTGATCTAAATCATATTCTCTTTTTTCAGAAAGAGGTGGTGTCTCAACCCACTTGCCTTTTTCCCAATATCTTCCGTTCGCTGTGATTTCGCGAATGTTGATTTCTGGATTAAAGTTGGTAGCGAATGGATAGCCGTGATCTCCACCATTCGCATCGACAATATCAATATAATTAATCTCATCGAAATGATGCTTTTGTGCATAAGCAGTGAAAACACCTGTTACCCCTGGATCAAATCCACTTCCAAGTAAGGCAGTTAGACCAGCTTCTTCAAACTTTTGTTTATATTCCCATTGCCATTTATATTCAAATTTAGCTGTTTCAGGTGGTTCATAGTTTGCAGTATCTAAGTAATGTACACCAGTAGCAAGACAAGCATCCATTATAGTCAAGTCTTGATATGGTAATGCAACATTGATTACTATTTCTGGATTAAAGCTATTGATTAACTCAATCACTTCTTGTGTATTATCAGCATCGACTTGAGCAACTGAAACCTTTGTTTTGCCACCGTCAATTTTATCTTTAATTGCTTCACACTTAGAAAGTGTTCTGCTTGCAATACAAATTTCTTCGAATACATCCGGTACTTGACAGCATTTATGTGCAACAACACTAGCTACTCCACCAGCACCAATAATTAATGCTTTTCCCAACATGAATTACCTCCTTTAATACTACCTAAAAAAATTCAATAAGGCTGATTATACATAATGTGCGTAAAATAATCTATATAATCCAGTAAAATATAAAAAAATTTTAATGAAATTTAATTGATAGGAAATACAATTGTAAAAATAGGGAAGATTAGGAGGTTGAAATCTTAAATCAATTGATCAATTTGGAGGAAGAAGAGAAAGTGAAATTCAATTAATTAAGCTAACTATTGATAATAGACACAAAAAAACGACTATGATAGTCGTGTGTTTAAAACAGAATGGTGGAGACTATCGGGATCGAACCGACGACCTCTTGCATGCCATGCAAGCGCTCTCCCAGCTGAGCTAAGCCCCCAATTATAATGTTAATCTACATATATTATACAAAAATAGGCAGAAACTTCAAGTCTAAAAATTGAACTTAATCTATCTTTTTGATAAAGCTACACACTTCGGTAGATGGAATAAACAAAAACGGTAGGAATTACTAAAATAAGTGAATTCTTGTAAATTTAATTAAAAAGGGCAAATGCTGCAAATCTAAAAGGAACATATTATAGATAATACATGGGTTAAAACTATAAATGAAAATATAGATATTTGTTTTAATAGCTCACTTGGCATCCCCTTTTTCTGACTTTAGAGTAGGATAATATAACATTTAGTTAATTCCTTTAAATAAATAGCATTCATTTAAAGAAAAAAATTCCGAGAAAACAACAAATTTTTTTCACTCGAAGAATAAATAAGTCTTATAGCTTAGTACTAGATGCCGAGTATCTTGTTTTATCTTCACATTATAGCCTCCTATTAGATTTATTACCGTAAGGCTCTTCTGTGAATTTCACCGTACATTTCCTAATAAAAGGTTTTGAACATCTTTAAAAAATCCCAAACAATTATACGAACCTCCTATTCATTGGCATCTTCGTATAATTATTTGGGATTATTGTATGCTGGAATATTTTTGTCCAAGCAACTTTCTTTTTTTAGTATTAAGGAATATGAAATTAATTTAAACTTTCAATTTCAATTTCTTTTACACCATTAATTTCGGAAATCTCTTTATATACTTCGGTCACTTCTCTTTTTTGATTAACAATTAATATAAGGTAGATAGAATGCTCACCAGTTTCTAAATCTTTTATCCTTAAATGCTTTATTCCTGTTTTTAAACTTTGAATTGCTTTTATAATAGTAGTTACATTTTCTTTTTGATGGGCTTTTAATTTCACTTTAATTTCTTTTTCTCTTAGTTGGCGAGGACCAATCGTGCTCATAAAGATGGGTACGAATTTTACGCTGATTAATAGAAGTGTCACTCCAATAAGAGCTTCTATATAATATCCTGCTCCAACCGCGATTCCAATTCCACCTGCTCCCCAAATCAAAGCAGCGGTCGTTAAACCGGAAATACTATCATTTCCTCTTCTTAGAATAACCCCTGCACCTAAAAATCCAATACCGGAAACTATTTGAGCTGGCAAGCGCAAAGGATCCATTTGGATATTAACCTGATCGCTCCCTGGGAATTTATAAGCTGCTTCGATTGAGATAATAGTTAATAAGCAGCTCACAATACTTATTACAAGACTTGTCTTTAGACCAACTGGTTTCCGTTTGATTTCTCTTTCTAAGCCAATGATTAATCCAAGACCGGCAGAAATGCCTATTTTTAATAAAAAATCAATATTGATATCCATAACGTTCCATCTCCTGCTATTAGTTAGTATGGTAAGCTCTCCTTATTACCGAATAAGTAAATGGATGAAATTTTTTAAAGGAAACAGGAAATAAAACAAAGTGTATTCTTTTAATGAATTATAGTGGTGAAATCTATTAGAAAAAATCCTAACGTATAATATCCTTAAAACGTAATTAGTAAACACCCAATAATACTAATTAAGTGTATGTTAGAAAGGGAAAAAAATTCTTTGTAATGGAGGATAATCCGTCTTTTTTTAGTAACTTATAAAAAAAGTTTAAAAAAGTATTGACCTCAATATTAGAATGGTGTTATATTTATATCCGTCGCTGAAACAACAAGAAATGTTGAAGTTAACGGCGGGAAAAGTTTTTTGAAAAAAAACTATTGACATTGAATGTTGATAGGTGGTATATTAGGAAAGTCGCTTCTTGAGTGGCTAACTAAATTGCTCTTTGAAAACTGAACGAACAAACGTCAATAATAATCATTTTATAATGAACATTATAGAATGACAACAAGTAATAAAAAGCTAGAGTTTAGCATTTGAGCTAATCAACTCTTTATTGGAGAGTTTGATCCTGGCTCAGGACGAACGCTGGCGGCGTGCCTAATACATGCAAGTCGAGCGGACTTTAAAAGCTTGCTTTTAAAGTTAGCGGCGGACGGGTGAGTAACACGTGGGCAACCTGCCTGTAAGACTGGGATAACTTCGGGAAACCGGAGCTAATACCGGATAATCCTTTTCTACACATGTAGAAAAGCTGAAAGACGGTTTACGCTGTCACTTACAGATGGGCCCGCGGCGCATTAGCTAGTTGGTGAGGTAACGGCTCACCAAGGCAACGATGCGTAGCCGACCTGAGAGGGTGATCGGCCACACTGGGACTGAGACACGGCCCAGACTCCTACGGGAGGCAGCAGTAGGGAATCTTCCGCAATGGACGAAAGTCTGACGGAGCAACGCCGCGTGAGTGATGAAGGTTTTCGGATCGTAAAACTCTGTTGTTAGGGAAGAACAAGTACAAGAGTAACTGCTTGTACCTTGACGGTACCTAACCAGAAAGCCACGGCTAACTACGTGCCAGCAGCCGCGGTAATACGTAGGTGGCAAGCGTTGTCCGGAATTATTGGGCGTAAAGCGCGCGCAGGCGGTCCTTTAAGTCTGATGTGAAAGCCCACGGCTCAACCGTGGAGGGTCATTGGAAACTGGGGGACTTGAGTGCAGAAGAGAAGAGTGGAATTCCACGTGTAGCGGTGAAATGCGTAGAGATGTGGAGGAACACCAGTGGCGAAGGCGACTCTTTGGTCTGTAACTGACGCTGAGGCGCGAAAGCGTGGGGAGCAAACAGGATTAGATACCCTGGTAGTCCACGCCGTAAACGATGAGTGCTAAGTGTTAGAGGGTTTCCGCCCTTTAGTGCTGCAGCAAACGCATTAAGCACTCCGCCTGGGGAGTACGGCCGCAAGGCTGAAACTCAAAGGAATTGACGGGGGCCCGCACAAGCGGTGGAGCATGTGGTTTAATTCGAAGCAACGCGAAGAACCTTACCAGGTCTTGACATCCTCTGACACTCCTAGAGATAGGACGTTCCCCTTCGGGGGACAGAGTGACAGGTGGTGCATGGTTGTCGTCAGCTCGTGTCGTGAGATGTTGGGTTAAGTCCCGCAACGAGCGCAACCCTTGATCTTAGTTGCCAGCATTTAGTTGGGCACTCTAAGGTGACTGCCGGTGACAAACCGGAGGAAGGTGGGGATGACGTCAAATCATCATGCCCCTTATGACCTGGGCTACACACGTGCTACAATGGATGGTACAAAGGGCAGCAAAGCGGTGACGCCTAGCAAATCCCATAAAACCATTCTCAGTTCGGATTGTAGGCTGCAACTCGCCTACATGAAGCTGGAATCGCTAGTAATCGCGGATCAGCATGCCGCGGTGAATACGTTCCCGGGCCTTGTACACACCGCCCGTCACACCACGAGAGTTTGTAACACCCGAAGTCGGTGGGGTAACCTTTTGGAGCCAGCCGCCTAAGGTGGGATAGATGATTGGGGTGAAGTCGTAACAAGGTAGCCGTATCGGAAGGTGCGGCTGGATCACCTCCTTTCTAAGGAAAATGGAATTCACATTCCATCAAAGATTGTTGACGATTTGTTGTTCAGTTTTGAGGGAGCAATTCCTCAAAAACAGTAATAAGTTTGAGGGTAAAGAGAAACGAGTAGATCAAGGAAGCAAACGCGCGAGCACCGGAGCGTACAACAGTACGTGAGGAGCAGAGCGAAGAAGCTGACGAAGAGATGCGAAGTTTATCTTTAGCCGAAATTGTTCCTTGAAAACTAGATTATGAATAGTAAAAACAAGAAAGAAACCGAGTAATCGCCATCTTAGATTCTCTATTTTAGAGAATTATTTCTTTGAAAAGTAATCGTATCAATCGAATACTCTTTCAAAGATTTGAGAGCAAAGAGAAGCAAGTAGGTCAAGGAAGCGACCGAGCGAGCACCGGAGCGTACGCTAGTACGTGAGGAGCAGAGTAAGGAAGCTGACGAAGAGATACGCCGCTTATCTTTGGTCGAAACTAAGTTAAGTTAGAAAGGGCGCACGGTGGATGCCTTGGCACTAGGAGCCGATGAAGGACGGGATTAACACCGATATGCTTTGGGGAGCTGTAAGTAAGCTTTGATCCAGAGATTTCCGAATGGGGAAACCCTCTATCCGTAATGGGATAGAATCTTTACCTGAATACATAGGGTACTGAAGGCAGACCCGGGGAACTGAAACATCTAAGTACCCGGAGGAAGAGAAAGCAAACGCGATTCCCTGAGTAGCGGCGAGCGAAACGGGATTAGCCCAAACCAAGAGGCTTGCCTCTTGGGGTTGTAGGACACTCTATATGGAGTTACAAAGGAACGGGGTAGACGAATCGATCTGGAAAGGTCAGTCGTAGAAGGTAAAAACCCTGTAGTCGAAACTTCGTTCCCTCCAGAGTGTATCCTGAGTACGGCGGGACACGAGAAATCCCGTCGGAAGCAGGGAGGACCATCTCCCAAGGCTAAATACTCCCTAGTGACCGATAGTGAACCAGTACCGTGAGGGAAAGGTGAAAAGCACCCCGGAAGGGGAGTGAAATAGATCCTGAAACCGTGTGCCTACAAGTAGTTAGAGCCCATTTATGGGTGATAGCGTGCCTTTTGTAGAATGAACCGGCGAGTTACGATTACATGCGAGGTTAAGTTGATAAGACGGAGCCGCAGCGAAAGCGAGTCTGAATAGGGCGAAATAGTATGTGGTTGTAGACCCGAAACCAGGTGATCTACCCATGTCCAGGGTGAAGTCCAGGTAACACTGGATGGAGGCCCGAACCCACGCACGTTGAAAAGTGCGGGGATGAGGTGTGGGTAGCGGAGAAATTCCAATCGAACTTGGAGATAGCTGGTTCTCTCCGAAATAGCTTTAGGGCTAGCCTCAAGATTTAGAGTATTGGAGGTAGAGCACTGTTTGGACTAGGGGCCCCCATCGGGTTACCGAATTCAGACAAACTCCGAATGCCAAATACTTATTCTTGGGAGTCAGACTACGAGTGATAAGATCCGTGGTCAAGAGGGAAACAGCCCAGACCACCAGCTAAGGTCCCAAAGTATACGTTAAGTGGAAAAGGATGTGGAGTTGCTTAGACAACCAGGATGTTGGCTTAGAAGCAGCCACCATTTAAAGAGTGCGTAATAGCTCACTGGTCGAGTGACTCTGCGCCGAAAATGTACCGGGGCTAAACGTATCACCGAAGCTGTGGATTGACATCTAATGATGTCAGTGGTAGGAGAGCGTTCTAAGGGCGTTGAAGCTAGACCGTAAGGACTGGTGGAGCGCTTAGAAGTGAGAATGCCGGTATGAGTAGCGAAAGATGAGTGAGAATCTCATCCACCGAATGCCTAAGGTTTCCTGAGGAAGGCTCGTCCGCTCAGGGTTAGTCGGGACCTAAGCCGAGGCTGAAAAGCGTAGGCGATGGACAACAGGTTGATATTCCTGTACCACCTTTCAATCATTTGAGCAATGGGGGGACGCAGGAGGATAGGGTAAGCGTGCTGTTGGATTAGCACGTCCAAGCAGTTAGGCCGGTAATGAGGCAAATCCCATTACCACATAAGCGGAGCTGTGACGGCGAGGGAAATATAGTACCGAAGTTCCTGATTCCACACTGCCAAGAAAAGCCTCTAGCGAGATTGATGGTGCCCGTACCGCAAACCGACACAGGTAGGCGAGGAGAGAATCCTAAGGTGAGCGAGAGAACTCTCGTTAAGGAACTCGGCAAAATGACCCCGTAACTTCGGGAGAAGGGGTGCTCTTGCGGGTGCAAGCCTGCGAGAGCCGCAGTGAATAGGCCCAGGCGACTGTTTAGCAAAAACACAGGTCTCTGCGAAGCCGCAAGGCGAAGTATAGGGGCTGACACCTGCCCGGTGCTGGAAGGTTAAGAGGAGGGGTTAGCGTTCGCGCGAAGCTCTGAATTGAAGCCCCAGTAAACGGCGGCCGTAACTATAACGGTCCTAAGGTAGCGAAATTCCTTGTCGGGTAAGTTCCGACCCGCACGAAAGGTGTAACGATCTGGGCACTGTCTCAACGAGAGACTCGGTGAAATTATAGTACCTGTGAAGATGCAGGTTACCCGCGACAGGACGGAAAGACCCCGTGGAGCTTTACTGCAGCCTGATATTGAATTTTGGTACAGCTTGTACAGGATAGGTAGGAGCCTTGGAAGCCGGAGCGCTAGCTTCGGTGGAGGCATTGGTGGGATACTACCCTGGCTGTATTGACATTCTAACCCGCACCCCTTATCGGGGTGGGAGACAGTGTCAGGTGGGCAGTTTGACTGGGGCGGTCGCCTCCTAAAAAGTAACGGAGGCGCCCAAAGGTTCCCTCAGAATGGTTGGAAATCATTCGTAGAGTGTAAAGGCACAAGGGAGCTTGACTGCGAGACCTACAAGTCGAGCAGGGACGAAAGTCGGGCTTAGTGATCCGGTGGTTCCGCATGGAAGGGCCATCGCTCAACGGATAAAAGCTACCCCGGGGATAACAGGCTTATCTCCCCCAAGAGTCCACATCGACGGGGAGGTTTGGCACCTCGATGTCGGCTCATCGCATCCTGGGGCTGTAGTCGGTCCCAAGGGTTGGGCTGTTCGCCCATTAAAGCGGTACGCGAGCTGGGTTCAGAACGTCGTGAGACAGTTCGGTCCCTATCCGTCGTGGGCGTAGGAAATTTGAGAGGAGCTGTCCTTAGTACGAGAGGACCGGGATGGACGCACCGCTGGTGTACCAGTTGTCTTGCCAAAGGCATCGCTGGGTAGCTATGTGCGGAAGGGATAAGTGCTGAAAGCATCTAAGCATGAAGCCCCCCTCAAGATGAGATTTCCCATAGCGTAAGCTAGTAAGATCCCTGAAAGATGATCAGGTTGATAGGTCAGAGGTGGAAGCGTGGCGACATGTGGAGCTGACTGATACTAATAGATCGAGGACTTAACTAAAACGAAAAGCGGAAACGCCTGTTTATCGGCGTTGTAGCTGGACAATAATGATTACTCATTTCTTTCTTTACTTCATAATCTAGTTTTCAGGGAATAATTTTCTAAAATTATCCTTGAAAAAATCTCAAAAACATGTATAATAAAATATGTCTTGAGAAAAGTCTGGTGGCGATAGCGAGAAGGTCACACCCGTTCCCATACCGAACACGGAAGTTAAGCTTCTAAAGCGCCGATGGTAGTTGGGGGTTCTCCCCCTGTGAGAGTAGGACGTCGCCAGGCATTATATATGGAGGATTAGCTCAGCTGGGAGAGCATCTGCCTTACAAGCAGAGGGTCGGCGGTTCGATCCCGTCATCCTCCACCATTATTATGGACAGACTATACACGCCGGTTTAGCTCAATTGGTAGAGCAACTGACTTGTAATCAGTAGGTTGGGGGTTCAAGTCCTCTAGCCGGCACCACTTTTTTTGAGCCATTAGCTCAGTCGGTAGAGCATCTGACTTTTAATCAGAGGGTCGGAGGTTCGAATCCTCCATGGCTCACCATATAGTAAATATTGGTTTTATTAAGCGGGTGTGGCGGAATTGGCAGACGCACTAGACTTAGGATCTAGCGCCGCAAGGCGTGGGGGTTCGACTCCCTTCACCCGCACCAATTAATTAAATATTATGCGGAAGTAGTTCAGTGGTAGAACACCACCTTGCCAAGGTGGGGGTCGCGGGTTCGAATCCCGTCTTCCGCTCCAAAAACAATGCCGGGGTGGCGGAACTGGCAGACGCACAGGACTTAAAATCCTGCGGTAGGTGACTACCGTACCGGTTCGATTCCGGTCCTCGGCACCATTGTTTTTAAATTAATGCGCCCGTAGCTCAATTGGATAGAGCGTCTGACTACGGATCAGAAGGTTATGGGTTCGACTCCTTTCGGGCGCGCCATTATATTTCGGGAAGTAGCTCAGCTTGGTAGAGCACTTGGTTTGGGACCAAGGGGTCGCAGGTTCGAATCCTGTCTTCCCGACCAGCGAAACATATGGGGCCTTAGCTCAGCTGGGAGAGCGCCTGCCTTGCACGCAGGAGGTCAGCGGTTCGATCCCGCTAGGCTCCACCAATATTTACATTTATTAATATGATGGCGGCGTAGCTCAGCTGGCTAGAGCGTACGGTTCATACCCGTGAGGTCGGGGGTTCGATCCCCTCTGCCGCTACCATAAAAAATCTGGACCTTTAGCTCAGTTGGTTAGAGCAGACGGCTCATAACCGTCCGGTCGTAGGTTCGAGTCCTACAAGGTCCACCATATCATTGAGGAGGAATACCCAAGTCCGGCTGAAGGGATCGGTCTTGAAAACCGACAGGCGGGTCAAACCGCGCGGGGGTTCGAATCCCCCTTCCTCCTCCATTTGATTTACTTATATTATTGTCGCGGGGTGGAGCAGTCTGGTAGCTCGTCGGGCTCATAACCCGAAGGTCGCAGGTTCAAATCCTGTCCCCGCAATCTGGTCCGGTAGTTCAGTTGGTTAGAATGCCTGCCTGTCACGCAGGAGGTCGCGGGTTCGAGTCCCGTCCGGACCGCCATTTAAGATGGCTCAGTAGCTCAGTCGGTAGAGCAAAGGACTGAAAATCCTTGTGTCGGCGGTTCGATTCCGTCCTGAGCCACCATTTAGTTTTTTCTAAAATGAAGGTATAAAACGATGGCGGCTATGGCGAAGTGGTGAACGCATCGGATTGTGGCTCCGACACTCGTGGGTTCGATTCCCACTAGTCGCCCCATTATAAAAAATTAATATGCGGGTGTAGTTTAATGGTAAAACCTCAGCCTTCCAAGCTGATGTCGTGGGTTCGATTCCCATCACCCGCTCCATATTTAGGGCCTATAGCTCAGCTGGTTAGAGCGCACGCCTGATAAGCGTGAGGTCGATGGTTCGAGTCCATTTAGGCCCACCATAAAATGAATATTCCGCAGTAGCTCAGTGGTAGAGCATTCGGCTGTTAACCGAACGGTCGTAGGTTCGAGTCCTACCTGCGGAGCCATTTTTTTTGGGGAAGTACTCAAGAGGCTGAAGAGGCGCCCCTGCTAAGGGTGTAGGTCGCGTAAGCGGCGCGAGGGTTCAAATCCCTCCTTCTCCGCCATTATTGGCCCGTTGGTCAAGCGGTTAAGACACCGCCCTTTCACGGCGGTAACACGGGTTCGAATCCCGTACGGGTCATAAAAAACTGATAGCATATGCTATCAGTTTTTTTATTGATTTAAGAAAGTTAGACGTTGGATCATTAAAGTGATTAGAATAAGAAATTTTAGATGTTATTAAAATTTTCCCTGTTTTAAATTTTCTTCCCATTTATCCTCACTTGTAAATAATTTGTTACCTGGATTATTTAAATCAAAATCGGAAAGAAATCCAGTATATGGTCCTCTAAACATGTCAACAGCAAGTATTTTTTGGTCCGGTGCTTCAAAGAATGGATTATAATTTTTTGGTTTCTGTTCATTCAGATATTCTTCTTCACTTTTACTCATAATAAGTTACCTTCCTTATTTTTAGAGATCCTTCTTAGTATTCCTAATCATTCAAAATCTATGATAAAAATTCACAATCTAAATTAGTCAATTAAACATAAAAAGTTTTAGAGTAACATAAAATTTTAAAAACAAAAAAGGATTTACACTTTATTGATAGAATATTAAAATTAATCGAATTTAATTCTATGTTCAATTTGTAATGAATGTCGTAATTTGTTTTAGAAATTGATAAAAAGGGAATTAGCATGTACAAAGTGTAAAGTTTAGTCACTTAATATTATATGTAATAGAAAGTAGGATGACAGTGGAGACAGTATATCCAACAGAATTTCAACTACATTTATTTCACGAAGGTAACTTGTTTGAGGGCTATAGATTATTTGGATCCCATGTTCATCATAAAAATGGAGAGGTTTACACCAGTTTTTGTGTATGGGCTCCAAATGCTCTATCTGTTCAATTGGTTGGGGATTTTAATAATTGGAATGGGGAAGGTTTTTCACTGGAACGAATTAATAAAGAAGGTGTGTGGCTTCTAAATGTTAATAAGGATTTAACAGGTGCGATGTATAAGTATAAATTAACATCTCCTGATGGAAATGTGCTTCTTAAGGCTGACCCATATGCTTTTTTCTCCGAATTAAGACCCCATACAGCTTCTATTGTTTATTCATTGGAAGGCTATAAATGGAAAGATTCAAAATGGAAACAAAAAAAGACAAAAAAGAATTCCCTAAATGAGCCATTAGCTATATATGAAGTTCATTTAGGATCTTGGAGAATGCATGAGAATGGAGATCTTTATTCTTATAGAGAACTTGCTGATGAATTAATTCCTTATGTAATAGAGCAAGGATTTACACATATTGAGCTACTGCCTTTAGTTGAACATCCCCTTGATATATCTTGGGGATACCAAGGAACAGGCTATTACTCTGCAACGAGCAGATTTGGGGAGCCTAAGGATTTAATGTATTTTATCGACAAGTGTCATCAGCACGGACTAGGAGTTATTTTTGACTGGGTGCCAGGTCATTTCTGTAAGGATGCGCACGGATTATATCAATTTGACGGAACGAGTCAATTTGATTATGGTAATCCATTAGATCGCGAGAATTACGTTTGGGGAACAGCAAATTTTGATTTAGGAAAAAAAGAAGTTCAGAGCTTCCTTATTTCAAACGCTATTTTTTGGATGGAGTATTTTCATGTCGATGGATTTAGAGTAGATGCTGTTTCTAATATAATTTATTGGCCAAATTCCAATGAAAACAGTGTGAATCAGTACGGAATCGATTTCCTCCAAAAATTAAATCAAACAGTATGTCAATATGATCCGTCAGTCTTGATGTTTGCTGAGGATTCTACTGACTGGCCCCAAGTAACTGCTCCAGTCCATTATGGCGGTATTGGATTCCATTATAAATGGAATATGGGGTGGATGAATGATATTTTAACCTATATGGAAACTGATTCAGTTAATAGAAAGCATATACATGATAAAGTCTCCTTTTCTCTGCATTATGCATTTTCCGAGAATTTTGTTCTGCCCTTCTCACATGATGAAGTTGTTCATGGAAAAAAATCGTTAGTAGATAAGATGCCAGGAGATTATTGGCAAAAATTTGCTCAATTTCGTCTTCTTTTAGGATATATGATTGCCCATCCAGGAAAAAAATTATTATTTATGGGAAATGAATTTGCACACTTTGCAGAATGGAAAGATAAAGAACAGTTAGATTGGATGTTGCTAGATTATGAGATGCACCAAAAAGCAAATGAGTATATGAAAGAATTACTAAAAATCTATAAAAGATCTAAGCCTTTGTATCAACTGGATCATGTTAATGAAGGCTTTGAATGGATTGATGTAAATAATAGAAACCAATCGATATTCTCCTTTATACGTAAAGCTGAAAAAGAAGAGGATTATTTAGTCGTAATTTGTAATTTTACCTATCATACATATGAAAATTATAGGATAGGTGTGCCTCTAAATAACTCTTTCCGAGAAATATTAAATAGTGACACTGATAGATTTGGTGGAGCTAATTATATAAATAAAAAAGTAATAAAAGCAGAAAATGTAGAATTTCATGGTAGACCTTTTTCTGTTCAGCTAACAATACCAGCTTTCAGTATGATAGTTTTACGTCCAGTTCAACATCGGAAGGGGAGAAAAGGAAATGGGAAAGAAACGGTGCGTCGCAATGCTTCTAGCAGGAGGAAAGGGGAGTAGGCTATATTCATTAACCAAGAGTCTAGCAAAGCCTGCTATTCCTTTTGGAGGAAAATATCGAATTATTGACTTCACCTTAAGTAATTGCTCCAATTCTGGAATAGAAACAGTTGGTGTTTTAACACAATATCAGCCGCTAGTTTTAAACTCTTACATTGGAATAGGAAGTGCGTGGGACTTAGATCGTGTTAATGGAGGAGTAACTGTTTTGCCTCCATATAGTGAATCTTCCGAAGTGAAATGGTATACGGGAACAGCCAGTGCCATATTTCAAAATCAGAACTACTTGTCTCAATATGATCCTGAATATGTTCTTATTTTATCTGGAGATCATATTTATAAAATGAATTATGAGGAGATGCTAGAATATCATATCTCAAAGCAAGCAGATGCCTCTATCTCTGTCATTCAAGTAGGATGGGAAGATGCTAGTAGATTTGGAATTATGAATACAAATAAAGATATGCACATCATTGAATTTGAGGAGAAGCCAAAGCATCCAAAGAATAATTTAGCCTCTATGGGTATTTATATATTTAAATGGAAGGTATTAAAAGAATTACTAGAAGAAGATAATTTAAACAAAAATTCATCACATGATTTTGGGAAAGATATCATTCCTTTATTAATAGAAAAACAGAAAAAGGTTGTTGCCTACCCATTTAAAGGATATTGGAAAGATGTTGGAACTGTGCAAAGCCTTTGGGAAGCAAATATGGATTTATTGGATGAGACTAGTAATTTAAATATATCTGATTATAATTGGAGAATTTATACCGTAAATCCAAATCATCCACCACAATATATTTCTAATGATGCACTGGTTAAGGAGTCCATGGTAAATGAAGGATGTATTATTAGTGGGAATTTAGAAAAATCAATAGTCTTTCAAGGGGTTACTGTAGGAAAAGGGACAATCATTCGTAGTTCTGTAATAATGCCTGATGCTAAGATTGGCAACAATGTTTATATTGAGAAGGCTATTGTCCCTTCTGACATTACAATACCAGATGGAATGGTCATTAAACCAAATAAAGACGTAGATGAAGTAGTCCTAGTAACAGAAGAAATGGTTAATGAAATGATTTCCTAACAAACTAGAAGGAGGGATTAAGATGATAAGATCAATGCTGGGCATAATTGATGCAACAACACATATGGAAGATTTAGAAGAGTTAACTGCTCATCGTACACTAGCTGCACTTCCAATTGGTGGACGATATCGTTTAATTGATTTTGTTCTTTCCAATATGGTGAACTCTGGAATAGGAAGTGTTGCTATTTTTCCAAAGTATCAGTACCGCTCTTTAATGGATCACTTGGGATCGGGGAAAAACTGGGACTTAGATAGAAAAAGAGATGGTTTATTTTTCTTTCCTGCATCAATGGATGATGCCAATACTAGTGGTATAGGTTCTTTTAATCATTTTTCAGCAAATATGGATTATTTTCAGAGAAGCAAGCAAGAATATGCATTAGTTGCGAATTGCTTTACCGTTTTTAATATGAATTTTACTCCTGTACTAGAACGTCATCTCGATTCTGGCTGTGATATAACGGAGATTACCAATAATGGAAGTTCCCTAGAAATATATCTAATCAAGAAATCAAAGCTAATTGAATTAATACATTCAAGGGATGATAAGGGTTATACATGTATGAAAGATGTAGTAATAGATATTAATAACCAGTTAAAAATATGTGAATATGAATATAACGGCTATGCCGAAAAAATAAATTCTATATCTAGTTATTATCATGTAAGCAAGGATATTTTAAAATCTAAAGTATGGAATCAGCTTTTTATAAAAGAGAGACCAATATTTACTAAGGTGAAAGATGAGCCACCTACTCGCTATACAAGTACGGGTGAAGTAAAAAACTCAATGATAGCAAATGGATGTGTTATTGAAGGCGATATTACCAACAGTATTATTTCTAGAGCTGTGAAAGTTGGAAAAGGTTCTAGTTTAAAGAATTGTATTATTATGCAAAAATGCACAATTGGAGAAAATTGTCATTTGGACTCAGTGATTCTAGATAAGGATGTTACAGTTGAAAGTGGTACAGTGATGACAGGTACTGCTACTTCTCCTTTTGTAGTAAGAAAAGGAACCGTGCAAGGAGCGTTGATGAATTCGTGAGAGTATTATTTGCAGTTTCAGAATGTGTACCATTTATAAAATCAGGAGGACTGGCAGATGTAGCTGGTTCTCTTCCAAAGGAATTAAAAAAACAAGGAACAGATGTAGCAGTAATTATGCCAAAATATCAAGATATCCCTGCCCATTTACTTGCCAACATAGAGAAGAAAAGATATTTCTATGTGCCAGTAGGCTGGCGAAATCAGTATTGTGGAATAGAAGAATTAGAAGTAGACGGTATCACTTTTTATTTTATTGATAATGAGTGGTATTTTAAGAGAAGTGGCTTATATGGCTATGGGGATGATGGGGAGCGTTATGCATTCTTTAATCGAGCTGTATTAGAAAGTTTACCATTTTTAGCCGATTTTCCAGATATCATTCATTGCCACGATTGGCATACAGCAATGATTCCTTTCTTATTGAATGTGGACTATAAATGGAGAAAAGAGTATAGCGATATTAAGACTGTTTTTACCATACATAATCTTCAGTTTCAAGGAATATTACCAAGAGAGGTACTTGGTGATTTATTTAATGTAAATGATTATTATTTTACAACAGAAAATCTAGAATTCTATGGAAACGTAAATTTAATGAAGGGAGGACTTATCTCTGCCGATAAGATTACAACAGTAAGTCCTACATATAAAAACGAAATACAAACAGAATATTATGGAGAGAAGCTGAATAATGTATTAAAGCAGAGAGAGTCAGATTTATACGGTATTATTAATGGTATTGATGAAGAAACATACAATCCGGAAACAGATTCTATGATAGCTGCTAACTATACCGTTACTTCTTTAGAGAAAAAACAAGAAAACAAAAGATTTATTCAGCAAAAATTTGGATTAAAAGAAAATCCGGATATTCCAATTATTTGTATGATATCAAGATTAACCAGTCAAAAGGGACTAGAACTAGTTAGACATGTATTTCACGAAATGATGGAAGAAGAAGTACAGTTTTTAGTTTTAGGAACAGGCGATCCGGAGTTTGAGAATTTCTTTCGTGAAATGGAAGATATGTATTCAGACAAATGTAAAGCATATATTGGATTTGATGAAAACTTAGCTCATCAAATATATGCAGGTGCAGATTTATTTCTAATGCCCTCTAAGTTCGAACCTTGTGGCTTAGGTCAGTTAATAGCTTTGAGATATGGTAATATCCCAATTGTTAGAGAGACAGGTGGACTTAATGACACAGTGTTCTCTTATAATGAAGTGGCTAAAGAGGGGAATGGATTTAGTTTCTCCAATTTTAATGCACATGATATGCTTTATACAATTAGAAGAGGTATTCATTTTTATAAAGAAGATAAAGAAGTATGGCATAAACTAATGAAAAATGCAATGTCAATGGATAATAGCTGGGCTCAATCTGCATTTAAATATAATCAATTATATGCAGAGCTTATCTCGAGGAGTGAATCCCATGTTTTCTAATAAGGAACGATTTAAAAAGTATTTTTTACAAAGGCTTGAAATGACTTATGGAAAAACCTTTGAAGATACAACAAGTAGTGATCATTTTCAAACATTAGGTCACATGATTAGAGAGTATGTGAGCTCGAATTGGATTCAGACAAATGAGCAAAGTCGGAAAAGTGGCGGGAAAGAGGTTTATTATCTTTCGATTGAGTTTTTATTAGGACGATTACTTCATAATAATTTAGTTAATTTAGGTATTGATCAAGTAGTAATAGACGGATTGGCGGAACTTGGGATTGATTTTTTTGAAGTGGAAGATATTGAACATGATGCAGGTCTTGGAAATGGAGGGCTAGGAAGACTTGCTGCTTGTTTCTTGGATTCTCTTGCTACATTGAACTTACCAGGACATGGCTGTGGTATCCGATATAAGCATGGATTATTCGAACAGCGAATTGTCGATGGATATCAAATTGAGTTGCCAGAACAATGGCTAAAGCAAGGACAGGTATGGGAAGTTAGAAAGGAAGATTTAGCAGTAGATATTTATTTCTGGGGAAATATTGATATGTATAGGAAGGATGGAAAGTTACAGTTTCGACATTTAAATGCCGAAACTGTAACAGCAGTTCCACATGATGTACCAGTAATAGGCTACCATACAACAACGGTAAATACCTTGAGGCTTTGGAATGCAGAACCGTCTTCCTTAATTGCAAAAGATGTTAAAGACATTATGCGATATAAACGGGAAACAGAATCGATATCGGGTTTTTTATATCCAGATGATTCCAATGATGAAGGGAAAATTTTGCGATTAAAGCAACAATATTTTCTAGTATCTGCAAGCCTTCAATCCATTGTTCGTAATTATAAGCAGCATCATAAAAATATTCGTGAAATACATAACTATATAAGTATTCATGTAAATGATACTCATCCAGTATTAGCAATCCCAGAGTTAATGAGAATATTAATGGATCAAGAGGGATTAGGATGGGATGAAGCGTGGAATATAACTACAAAAACTATCTCTTACACTAATCATACCACATTATCTGAAGCATTAGAGCAATGGCCAATCTATATTTTTCAGCCCTTATTACCAAGGATTTATATGATAATTGATGAAATAAATGAGCGTTTTTGCAAAGATTTATGGGATAAGTACACTGGTGATTTTCCGAAAATTGAGAAAATGGCAATAATTGCAGATGGCATGATTAAGATGGCACATTTAGCATTAGTCGGCAGTCATAGCGTTAATGGAGTGGCAGAAATTCACACAGAAATTTTAAAGAAACGAGAAATGGCTAATTTCTATGCATTTTATCCAGAAAAATTTAATAATAAAACGAATGGAATCACACATAGAAGATGGTTAATAAAAGCCAATCCCAAGCTTGCCAACTTAATTTCTCAAACAATTGGTGATAAATGGATTGACGAGCCAGCACAATTAAGAGAATTACTGTCTTATCAAGAGGATGGAAATTTCAAAGAAAATCTTGCAGCAATAAAGCAAACTAATAAGGAGATACTTGCGAAGATAATTAAGGACAAAAATGGTATTCTTGTAGATCCTTCGTCTATTTTCGATGTTCAAGTAAAAAGATTGCATGCATATAAGAGGCAATTACTAAATATTCTGCACATCATGTCTCTATATAACAAGCTGAGGGAAGATCCATCTATTGAGATGGAGCCGAGAACATTTATATTTGGAGCAAAAGCTTCACCTGGTTATTATTATGCAAAAAAAATAATCAAGTTAATTAACTCTGTTGCCCAAAAGGTTAATAATGATAAAAGAATTCAAAATAAATTAAAGGTTGTTTTTTTGGAGAATTATCGGGTTTCTTTAGCCGAACACATTTTTCCTGCTGCAGATATTAGTGAACAAATTTCAACAGCGAGTAAAGAAGCTTCTGGCACCGGAAATATGAAATTTATGATGAATGGTGCGCTAACTGTTGGCACGCTAGATGGAGCAAATATTGAAATGCATGATTTAGTAGGAGACGATAATATATTTATCTTTGGAATGAATTCCGATCAAGTGTTAGAATTATATCAAAATGGTGGCTATAGCTCTCGGGAGTACTATTATCATGACGATAGAATCCATGCAGTGGTCAATCAATTGAAAAATGGTTTCTATGATCATCCATCTAATGAATTTGATCCGATTTTTGATTCTTTGCTTATAGAGAATGATCAGTTTTTTGTATTAAAAGATTTTCATTCTTATGCAAAAGTTCATGAAGAGGTCAATCAAGCATTTAAGAATAAGCAAGACTGGCTGCAAAAAAGTATTGTGAATATAGCGATGTCAGGGCATTTTTCAAGTGATCGAACAATAAAACAATATGCAGATGAAATTTGGAATATAAAACCATATTCGTAATGTATAAAGGAGATTCTTCTGAATCTCCTTTATACTCTCTGCTTGAATACAGGAAAGAGGAAAAGGACTATTCCTCTTCTTCCTCCTTATCTTCTGTGTATCCATCTGTCTCGTGGTAGGGAACATCGCCAAAAGGAGCTTCAATTCCTTCCTTATCTAATGCTTGTTCATATTTTTCGTGTGCTTTAGAACGATAAACAGTCCGTTCCGATCCATCGATATTTGTTCCTACAAATGTTTCATAGTCCTCTGTAAAACCTTCGTCATCACTTTTTCGATCGTAAAGACTATCATAATCTTCAAAATCTCCTCTTAAATCAGAAGGTGTCTCAGAAGTGCCATAACGAGCAACTTCCTGAAAACTATCTTCATAGTCTCTGACAGCACCAGTATCATAGTGACGATACTGATTTCCATGAGCAAATTCAAGCATATCCTCCTCGACTGGGCGATCAGAAGCAATAAATTGTTCGTCGCTATATTCCTTAAGAGTTAGTGCAGTTGGAATTGCTTCTAATCTTTCATAAGGAATTTCTTTCCCTGATACTGTACAAATTCCATATGATCCATCTTCCATTGCCTTTAAAGCATTATTTATTTTATCTAATTCAGATTGATCATGCTGTTCTAGAGCTAAATCCTTCTCTCTTTCATATAACTCAGTTCCCATATCTCCCGGATGGTTATCGTAATTAGATAATTCGCCAACAGATTCTCGTGCACTATCCCCACTTACATTATCATCAATTCGGTTTAAAATCTCCGCTTTTCTTTCTTCAAGATTTTGTTTCAAGTGATTTATTTGTTCTTTTGATAACAAGTTAAACACATCCTTATCCATGCAATTGTAATAACAGTAGTATAAGCGAATGGAGCATGATTAAAACGGTAAGATGTTGTTCATAAATTTCCCTATTTTATCGATATCAAACCTATCTAAAAAGAATATGCCTCTTTTCTATAAATAATTAAAATTTGGAAATGGCATTAAGAATTCACTATGATTGACATAATATAAAGGACAGGTGTATCGTAAAATATGCTAAAATAATGAATGAGCGTATATCTTTGAACCAATATAAGCAAGAAGCTAATTCTTGATTTGTTTTAGGGGGATTCACAAAGGGATGAATGATAGAAGAGGAACAATGGTACAAACAGAAATAAGGGATAGTGTTTCTCCTACGATATTAGTAAGTGAAGTAAAAATGGTAGAAGAAAAAATGAATATTCTCGATTTTTTTTCTAAATACCATGCTTATAAAGGAAAACGTTTTTTTTGGAAGGACCCTTCTGGAAAAAACATAATTGTAGGAATTGGCATTTGTGAAAAGATTGAAAGTTCTTTAGGGGAAAGCTCCTATTCTCATGTAGAGAAGAGATGGAAGAGTCTCCTAGAAAAAGCAATAGTGTATAATGAATTCAATCATATTGGAATCGGTCCAGTGCTTTTAGGAGGCTTTGCCTTTGATCCATTAAAAGAAAAAACAGAACTATGGGATGGCTTCTCAGAAGCTCATTTTTATGTGCCACAGTTTATGTTAAGTGAAATTGATGGAAATCAATTTATTACAATTAATATATTGATTCATTCAGATAAAATAGAATATGCAAAAGAAGTATTGAGGAAACAATCTTTTGCGTTGCCAAAAAGAATAGAGGAATATACTCCCGTTTCTTTACCTTCCATACAGAAAGTAATGGAAGTTGATCGTGAAAAATGGAAAGTAACGGTTGATAAGGTAATTAGAAAGTTAGACGGGAATCTAAAAAAAGTAGTATTAGCTCGAGCTAGTAAAGTGAATTTTACAAAAGATATAGTGACAGAATCCGTTCTAAGAAATTTAATACAACAGCAAAGCAACGGATATATTTTTGCTTTAGAAGCTCATGATAAATGCTTTACTGGGGCATCACCTGAACGATTGGTTAAAAAAGCAGGAGATACCGTATTTTCAACATGTCTGGCTGGTTCTATTTCTAGAGGCAATAATGAAGTAGAAGATAGTGCATTGGCTGAAGAGCTGCTATCTGATTCGAAAAATAGAGAAGAACATAATTATGTTGTTAAAATGATTAAGAATGCCATGGAGGAAGTTTGTACGACTGTAGAAATCCCGGCAAATCCGCAAATCATGAAAATGAGAGATATTCAACATCTTTATACGCCCGTTAGTGGCAAAGTAAAGGAAACAGAATCTTTAATTTCATTAATTCGATTATTGCATCCTACTCCAGCTCTCGGTGGTTTTCCACGTGATGAAGCTTTAGAGGTTATAAGAGAAGTGGAGGGATTGGATAGAGGGCTTTACGGTGCTCCGATAGGCTGGCTTGATTATGAGGGAAATGGTGAGTTTGCTGTCAGTATCCGTTCTGGATTATTACATGGAAACAGTGCTACAATCTTTGCTGGATGTGGTATTGTTGCTGACTCTGATCCTGAATTAGAGTATACGGAAACAGCTATCAAATTTAAGCCAATGCTTACAGCGTTAGGAGGAAAATAAAATGAATCATCAACAACAATTAACAGCCTATTTGCATGCACTAATAGCTGAATTAGGAAAGAGTGGTGTAGAACATGCTGTAATAAGCCCTGGTTCTAGATCTACACCAATTAGTCTGTTGCTTGCAGAACAGGAAGATATAAATCTGCATATTCATGTTGATGAACGATCAGCTGCTTTTTTTGCATTAGGAATAGCGAAAGCATCCAAAAAACCAACTGTATTAGTATGTACATCGGGAACAGCTGCGGCTAATTATTTTCCTGCTATCGTAGAGGCGAAAATATCTCGAATTCCGTTAATAGTACTTACGGCAGATCGTCCGCATGAGTTAAGAGATGTAGGTGCACCTCAAGCGATTGATCAGCTAGACCTTTATGGGAAGCATGTAAAATGGTTTATGGAAATGTCCACACCTGATAATAGTCCAGGAATGATTCGATATGCTAAAACAGTAGGAGCTAGAGCAGTTTCGATGGCAAAACAACAACCAAGTGGTCCAGTACATGTAAATATACCATTACGGGAGCCGTTAATTCCTGACTTAGATAATTTAGACAGTTATCAATTAAACGAAAAAGAAAAGCCTGCTATTCGAATGGATATAGGTGACTTTAGAATGAATGATGCTTATTTTCTGGAATTAGCAGCTAGTCTTGATGGGAAAGGGATTATAATATGCGGAGAGATAGATAAAGAAGATTTTTCAGCAAAGGTAATACAATTGGCTGAAAAGACTGGTTTCCCAATCATTGCTGATCCTCTCTCTCAACTGCGGAGTAATAGTGCAGGAACGAATAGCATTATTGACACATATGATACTTTTTTAAGAAATGAAAAGGTAAAATCTCTACTAAAGCCAGATGTGATAATACGCTTTGGCAGTATGCCTATCTCAAAGCCATTAACTATTTTCTTACGCGAAAATGAAAAAGCAAAACAGATAGTTGTAGATGGTGGCATCGGCTATCGAGATCCTAATCAACTGACAACAGATATGGTTTATTGTGAAGAAGGGTATTTTTGTGAAAAGCTTGCATCATTTATATCTCATTGCTCAATAAATCACTATTTAAATATATGGATAGATATTAATGAACTCACAAAAAAGGAATTAATGCAAACAGCGGAAATTCAAGAAATAAGTGAAGCAAAACTCTTTCATAGCTTGGGTGAAATGATTCCGAATGATGCGGTGTTATTTGTTGGAAATAGTATGCCTATTCGAGATTTAGATACTTTTTTTCATAAACAAAATAAAAAAGTTACTATTATCGCAAATAGAGGAGCTAATGGAATCGATGGGACAATTTCTACAGCTCTTGGAGTTGGAGTCATTAAACAACCATTATTTTTAATTGTTGGGGACTTAACATTTTTCCATGATTTAAATGGTTTAGTATTATCTCATTTGTATAAGCTCCCGATAACTGTGCTATTGATAAATAATAATGGAGGCGGAATCTTTTCGTTTTTGCCACAGATAAATCTTCCAAGACATTTTGAACTGCTTTTTGGGACTCCTTTAGGTATTGATTTTAAGCATGCTGTTGAAATGTATAAGGGACAGTATAAACTTATTGAAAGTTGGCAAGGGTTAGAGACACAATTTCAGCATAGTAATTTTGAAGAAGGTATGAGAGTTTGGGAGCTGCGGACAAATCGAGAGAAAAATCTAATAGAGCATCGGCAAATGACAGATAGGATTCAAAAGATTTTAAATCAGCTGGGCTAAAAGGTGAAGTATATGTTTATCCAAATAAAGAATATAAACTATCATATAACTATTGAGGGAGATGGAGAACCTCTATTATTATTACATGGATTTACTGGAGATAGCGGAACATGGTTCCCATTTATTCCGTTATGGAAGAAAAGCTACAAGGTAATAGCAGTAGATATTATTGGTCATGGAAAAACCGATTCACCGGAAGAAGGAGAAAAGTATGCAATGAAGGAAAGTGTTGCACATATAAAAGCTGTGATTGATTATCTTCGTCTAGCTCCTGTTCATATATTAGGCTATTCCATGGGTGGACGGTTGGCACTTGCGTATTGCAGCGAATATCCTGAAACCATAAAAAAGCTTATTCTTGAAAGCGCCTCTCCTGGCTTACAAACGGAATTGGAGAGAAAACAAAGACGAATACAGGATGAAAAACTAGGAGACTCTATCCTTGAACAGGGGATTATCCATTTCGTAAATAAATGGGAGAAGATTCCTTTGTTTAAAAGTCAGGAGCGACTAGATCCAACTATTAAGCGGGCTATAAGAAATCAACGGCTTGCTAATAATCCCATTGGATTAGCGAATAGTTTAAAAGGAATGGGGACAGGAGCACAAAGCTCTTATTGGTCCAGAATTTCTAGGCTTTCGATTGATACACTTTTAATAACAGGAGAACTAGATCGAAAGTTTTATCAAATTGCGGAAGAAATGGTCAAAAAAAATAAGAATATACGCCATTTGAATGTAAATAATGCAGGACATGCAATTCATGTGGAGAAACCTGAGATTTTTGGTACAATAGTAATGGAGTTTTTAAGGAGCTGACATAAAGGTTCAGCCCTGTGAAAAGGAGGAAAAAATGATGGCGGTAGAATGGGTAGCTGGCAGACAATATGAAGAAATCATTTATGAAACATATAATGGGATTGCCAAAATTACGATTAATAGACCACATGTACATAATGCTTTCACACCAAGAACGGTAAGTGAATTAATTGACGCGTTTGCAATGGCAAGAGATGACAGCAATGTTGGTGTAATTATTTTAACAGGAGCAGGTGATAAAGCTTTCTGTTCTGGTGGAGACCAAAAGGTAAGAGGACATGGCGGATATGTAGGTGAGGATCAAATTCCACGTTTAAACGTCCTTGACTTACAGCGTCTAATTAGAGTCATTCCAAAGCCTGTAATTGCAATGGTAAAAGGCTATGCGATTGGTGGAGGCCATGTGCTTCATATTGTTTGTGACTTAACAATTGCTGCGGATAACGCAATTTTTGGACAGACTGGTCCGAAGGTAGGAAGCTTTGATGCTGGTTATGGGTCTGGCTATTTAGCAAGAATTGTTGGTCATAAAAAGGCAAGAGAAATTTGGTTCTTATGTCGTCAATATAATGCACAAGAGGCATTAGATATGGGATTGGTAAATACAGTTGTACCGTTAGAAAAAGTAGAGGAAGAAACGATTCAATGGTGTGAAGAGATTTTAGAAAAGAGTCCCACTGCACTTCGTTTCTTAAAAGCTGCCTTTAACGCGGATACAGATGGTTTAGCTGGTATTCAGCAATTTGCAGGAGATGCAACCCTTCTATACTATACAACAGATGAAGCAAAAGAAGGACGTGACTCCTTCAAGGAAAAACGCAATCCTGATTTTGGACAATTCCCACGTTTTCCTTAATAGGAAAGAGTTAATTAATAACGTAAAATCAAAAATGGAAATAGTTGTTGATTTACAATCTATTTAAATAATATCAAAGGGTGACACTCGTATTTAGCAAATGTGATTTTAGGGACATGCTAATGATGTGTCACCTTTGTTGTATAGAAAAGAGGATTAATAGGGTCATGACAGAAATACTTCCTAATTTTATTAAAAATAGAGCACTTTTAACCCCAGATAGAGAGGCGATTGTTTTTAATAAGGAAAGTCTAACGTTTAAAGAATTATATGAGAAGGCCTATTACCGTGCAGGGTTACTGACAGCCTTTGGAGTAAAAGACACAGATTATGTAGGATTTCTTATAAAAAGTGATTTAGAAACCGTCCTTCACTTATTTGCCATGCAAATTATTGGAGCAAAGGCAGTTCTTCTTAACAATCGCTTAACAGCAAATGAAATGACTTTTCAATTAAGTGATGCTAATGCCACCTTTTTAATAACAGAAGATCATTTTCAAGAGACTGCGCGACAATTAGCAGAAGAGCTGAAAATCTCTGTTTATTACAAAGAGGGAATAGAAGATCGTTCATACATAGAACCAATTGAAAAAGAGCAGTTTTCATTAGCTGATACATGCACAATCATGTATACATCAGGAACAACTGGTCTCCCAAAAGGAGTGATACAATCTTACGGCAATCATTGGTGGAGTGCAATAGGAAATACGTTGAATGCTGGTTTATATGAAAAGGAAACTTGGTTATGTGCCGTTCCTTTATTCCATATTAGCGGATTTTCTATTTTAATGAGAAGTGTTATTTATGGAATGAAAATTGTTTTGCACGATGGATTTAATGAACACAAAGTCCTGCAAGATATACGGGAAGAAAGAGTTACCATCGTGTCTGTAGTAACAACAATGCTAGAGCGAATAGAACAAGCTACTAATGAAAAGTTTCCAGCTTATTTCCGCTATATGCTTTTAGGTGGAGGACCTGCCACTGTTGAATTGATTACAAGATGTATTAATAAAGGAATACGCGTCTATTACTCCTATGGCATGACGGAAACTTCTTCCCAAATTGTCACTTTATCACCTGAGGACAGTATTAGAAAAATAGGCTCCGCTGGAAAAGCGCTATTCCCTGCTCAATTAAAGATTGTAAACGACCTAGGAGAAGTATTAGGACCAAATGAGGTAGGAGAAATAAAAGTATGTGGGCCAAATGTATCACAAGGCTATTTAAACAAAGAAAATCATTTAAAAGATGGCTGGTTTTTTACAGGTGATATTGGGTATATAGATTCTGAAGGATTTCTCTATGTGTTAGATAGAAGATCTGACTTAATTATTTCTGGTGGAGAAAATGTGTATCCTGCAGAAGTAGAAGCGGTATTGTCTGAAATGGAAGGAATTAAAGAGGCTGCAGTAATTGGCATTCCAGATAATCAATGGGGGCAGGTTCCTGTTGCTTTTGTTGTAGTAGATGGAAGTGTTCTTTCCGAGAAATCCATAATGAAAAACTGCGAGAAATCATTAGCAAAATATAAAATTCCGAAAAGAGTTTTTTTTGTTTCAGAACTTCCACGAAATGCATCCGGAAAAATTGTTCGAAGGAACTTAAGAGAATGGGTAGAAGAGCAAAAGGATTTCTAATTGAAAAATAGAAAGAAAGAAGTGTTGGTTTGTGAGCTTATACCATGGATCATTATATTGGCCGACAACTTTGGGGAATAAACCAGTTTATCCAAAGCTGAGTGAAGACATGTCATGTGATGTTCTAATTATTGGGGCAGGTATGTCAGGTGCTTTGTTAACATATAAACTAGCGAAGGAACCACTTAAAGTTATTCTAGTGGAGAAAGATCAAGTAGGGGATGGCAGTTCTGCTGCTAACACTGGCTTATTACAATACTGTAATGATAAAATGCTACATTCCTTTGCTGAAAACATAGGGGAGAAAGATGCAGTTCGCTTTTACCGATTGTGCTTGAAGGGAATGGAGGAATTGAAAGAAATAGCGTCATCCCTAAAGGCTGACATTCAATTTGAGAATAGGCAAAGCTTATATTATGCAAGTACAGAAGCTGATGTCCAATCCATTAAAAACGAATATGAAATGCTCAAGAAATATGATTTTCCTGTAGAATTTTTAGATGCGGAAATGATTTATAAAACGTATGGGTTTAGAAAACATGTAGCAATTCGCACAAGTGGGGACGCAGAAGTAAATCCTCATAGGCTTGTTGTATCTTTAGTAAAAGAGGCTTCGAAATGTAATAATATTCAAGTGTTCGAAAATACTGAAGTCGAAAAGGTACATTTTCAAGATGGCTACTGGCTGTATAAAAGTGAAACCGCAAATATTCGGGCAAAGCATGTTGTTTATGCAACAGGTTATGAATTGGATAATTATACACGAAATATGGCAACGGAATTAAATAGAACTTATGTAACGGTTACGAATCCAATTCCCTCGTTTCATCAATGGGAGGATAGGTGCCTTATTTGGGAAACGAAGCGTCCCTATTTCTATATGAGAACGACTTTTGATGGAAGAATTGTTGCTGGTGGTTTAGATGAAGAAACAATGGAGGCACCGAGTGATCCGAAGATATTAGAGGCATATGGTCATAAATTATTGGCTCGTATTAAGGAACATTTTCCACAAATCCAACTAAAAGCTGACTATACTTATGGTGCTACGTTTGGAGAATCAAAGGATGGAATCCCTTTTATTGGAGAAGTACCCAATAGTAAAAACGTCTATTATTGTTTAGGATTCGGTGGAAATGGCACGGTTTACAGTTCCTTTGGTTCTACGATAATAAAGGATTTAATCACAAAAGGGGTACACCAAGATGCAGATTTAGTACGATTGGATAGATAAAAAAGAATCCCGAAAAAGTGATAAAACTTCTACGGGATTCTTTTTTGCGTTTTTTAACTATTTAGCTTAAGCTTGTTTCAGGCTCAAAAGTTTTACAGTCTGTTTCATAACTTGTATCCGCGTGTTTCCCAACATTACTTACTACATAAATTTGATCAGCACCACAATGATTTCCTTTTTCCCAATAAGTACAGTTACTTACTTCACAAAGTACATCTTTTGCCATAGGGTATCACTCCTTATTAATAAGTTTTTTTCACAAGGATTTCATTCCTATCAATGAGACAGATTAAGATCTCATTACATATTAGTATTAGAAGGAGGGAGGAGATACATACCTAGAACAATTTTTAAGAAAAGCCAGAATTTGAAGGAACAAAGATTTCAAATTTGTATATTATATGAATTTTCATTACTATTAATAGGGAGAATATTTTTCCTATTTTGAAAAAGTAGCTGTTTTTATTTTTTATAATGAATGATTTTTTTAAGGAGTGCTTAAAGTGAGTTTATTAGAAAATATTTTAGTGTATAACGAGGAGTTTGTTAGGGAACAAAAATATGAAAAATTTATAACGGGCAAATTTCCAAATAAAAAAATGGTAATCTTAACTTGTATGGACACAAGACTTTTAGAGCTATTACCACAAGCATTAAATCTTTCTAATGGGGATGTAAAAATTATCAAAAATGCAGGTGCTGTAGTTGTTCATCCATTTGGTAGCATCATGCGCAGTATTTTAGTTGCAGTGTATGAGTTACAAGCGGATGAAGTAGTGGTGATAGGACACCATGATTGTGGAATGAGTGCACTACACGCTGACAGTATGATGGAAAAAATGAAAGAAAGAGGCATTGCGGATGATACATTCGCTACATTGCAGCATTCTGGAATAAACCTTGAAAAATGGTTAACCGGATTTGATTCAGTAGAGGATAGTGTTTCACATAGTGTAGATATGATAAAAAAACATCCTTTACTACCAAATGGAGTTCCAGTACACGGATTAGTTATTGATCCAAAAACGGGAAAATTAGATTTAATTGTTGATGGATATTAATTATTTTCTTTTGGTGGATGGGTATGATTTTTGCACTTCCATTCATCAGGCACTGGATCTACCCCACCAGGATGAAAGGGATGGCATTTAAGAATTCGTTTGATTGTTAAGTACCCTCCTTTAAAAGCGCCAAATTTTTGTATGGCTTCTAAACCATAGGAAGAGCATGTTGGATAGAAACGGCAGGTTGGTGGCTTTAATGGAGAAATTACTTTTCTATAAAAGCGGATAATAAATAAAAAAACATGTTTCATTAGCTTATTTCCCTCTCCTTCTTTGCAAGTAGTATACCATGGAGTGGAACACGAATAAAGTATTCACTTTTAGCCATCATTTTGGAGAAATAGCACTAATTTCTACTGGAAAAATATTATATATATTAAGTTGATGAAATTACTCGGTTTTTTAGGTATAATAGAGATACATGAATAAAAGGAGATGTTTATATGCCTTCAGTTGAAAGCTTTGAATTAGATCATAATGCAGTAAAAGCTCCCTATGTGAGACATTGTGGCGTACACAAAGTAGGTAGTGATGGAGTTGTAAATAAATATGATATTCGCTTTTGTCAGCCGAATAAGCAAGCTATGAAGCCTGACGTTATTCATACTTTAGAGCATTTATTAGCATTTAATTTACGTGCCCATGTGGATAAATATAATCATTTTGATATCATTGATATCTCCCCCATGGGTTGCCAGACTGGCTATTACCTAGTTGTTAGTGGGGAACCTACGGTGGATGAAATTATCGATTTATTAGAGGCAACCATGAAGACAGCTATAGAAATTACTGAGATTCCTGCAGCTAATGAAAAACAATGTGGTCAAGCGAAACTTCATGATCTTGAAGGGGCGAAAAGACTGATGAATTTTTGGTTAAGCAAAGATAAAGAGGAATTAAAACAAGTATTTGCATAAGTAGGAAAAGAGAGGCATCTGTCTCTCTTTCAGATTGTAGACAAATGCCTCCGAGAATGGACACATTCTCGAGGCATTTTGTCTTTTTTAATATATTGTAGGCATTTTCATGCAAAATTGATTCTTTTGATTCCTTATAAAAGAGGGCTAAGGAGTCGTGAAAAGGATTCTTTGAAACGAATCCATAATGATCTTTTAGAATATTGTTCTGCTGTTAAATGGGTAGAAAACTCCATGTCTTCTAGGAAGTCATCTGTTAATTCATTAGCGATTTGTTCACTATAAATAAAAGCATTCACTTCAAAATTAAGTCTAAAGCTTCTCATATCAATATTGGCAGTTCCAACAGAAGCGATTTTTCGATCAACTAAAATCGTTTTAGCATGGATAAATCCATTTTCGTATATATAAATTTTCGCTCCAGCTTTTAGCATTTCACCGATATAAGAATAGGTTGCCCAATAGACAAACATATGATCTGGTTTGTTAGGAATCATTATTTTTACGTCGATTCCAGAGAGTGCAGCAATTCTTAATGTATCCAGTAAGCTTGCATCGGGAATAAAATAAGGTGTTTGAATATAAACACTTTCTTTTGCGGAAGTAATCATCTTAATATAGCCATTCTTTATCTGCTCCCATTCTGAATCAGGACCGCTTGATACAATTTGCATGCCGATATTCCCGATAATCTCCTCAATTTTTCCTGGAAAATAGTCAGGTGAATAATTAATTGCATGTAAATGTGAGGCTTGATTCCAGTCGAGAATAAATCTTGTTTGAATGGCATATACAGCTGTACCCACTATGCGTAAGTGAGTATCTCTCCAATAGCCAAATTTCGGATGAAGCCCTAAATATTCATCTCCAACATTAAATCCACCGATATAGCCAATTTTTCCATCAATAATTCCCAGTTTTCTATGATTTCGATAATTTAGGCGTAAATTGACTAAATGAAATTTACTTGGGAAAAATACTTCAACAAATCCACCTGCTGCCCGCAATTCTTTGAAAACCTTTTTACGCAATGTTCTGGAGCCGAGCTCATCATATAATAAACGAACTTCTACTCCTTCTTTTGCCTTTTCAACGAGTAGGCTAATAAGATCTGAGCCAATACCATCATTTTTAAGAATATAGTACTGTAAATGGATCGACTTTTTTGCATTTTTGATATCTGTAAATAATTGTTTGAATTTCTGGTTCCCATCTGTAAAGATTTCTACAGCATTGTTTTCTGTGAGAACGGCATCGTTGTTAAATAAATTCATATAAATTAAATCTTGATTTTTTCGAATTACTTCATTCGTAGTGCGCAATTGGTTAGAGCTTATTTGTAAAAGTTGGGAAGCTAAAATGGGCTCTATTCCGAGTTTTTTTCGCTCATCCCACTGAAATAACTTTCTATTTCGTAAATTTTGGCCGAAAAGTAAATATAAAATAAATCCAAGGATAGGGATAAAGGTAAGTACCATTAACCATGCCCATGTAGCAATAGGATCTTTTCTTTCAAAGAAGATAACAAGAAAAGCAAAAATAATGTTAAGTAAAATAATGACACTTAAGATAATGGAATAAATGTGCATCGAATTCTTTTCCTTTCTCGCTAAAACTGCAGCTATATGCGATACATAAAAAATCTTCGTAATACCAGTAAGACTAAATATTTGTGCATGTTCCTAAAGAAATATCCTGTACTATTATAGGGGATAAGGATAAAACTTGGTACTATTTTGATTTCTTTTTAAAAAGAAGAATACTCCTTTTTCCTTTATTGTGATAAAGTAGACTAGGAAAGCTTGTTAAATATTATAAGGGTTATAACAAAGCTGTTTTCGAAATTTGGTTATTGCTTGTACTAAATAGACCATGACTAATATGTTATGGTAGGAATTAGTCTATCGGTCAATCATTACCTAAATTGGAAATAGACGTTCAGGTAAGGAGTATTTTTTATGGAAGAATTACATCTTGGAATGCTACTTTTTTTAATTGGAGCCGGATTTATTGCTGCATTTATTGATTCAGTTGTTGGTGGCGGCGGATTAATATCATTACCTGCTCTTTTATTTACCGGATTGCCACCACAAATTGCGTTAGGTACAAATAAGCTAGCTTCGACCATGGGATCATTAACTAGTTCGATTTCTTTTATAAGGCATGGAAAAACGGATAAGAAATTGATAGTAAAACTCTTGCCTCTTTCCATTATTGGTTCCGCAATCGGAGTTTATGTTGTACAAAAAATACCATCCGAATCACTTAAGCCGTTAATCCTTGTTGTTTTAATCGTAGTAACTATTTATACACTTACGAAAAAAGAATGGGGAATAAACTCTACATATAATGGAATGACGAAAAAGAAGCTTCTCTTTGCTCTTTTCATTGTACCATTAATCGGTTTCTACGATGGTTTTTTAGGGGGAGGGACGGGTTCGTTCTTTTTATTTTCCTTTCTTTTAATGGGTTTTGATTTTGTGGAATCCGCTGGCAATGCCAAGGTTCTTAATTTCGGAAGTAATTTGACAGCACTTATCGTTTTTTTATGTTATGATTCAGTGTACTATTTATATGGTTTCGTGATGGGAATTGCTATGATTTTAGGAGCTTACATTGGTTCTCGCGTTGCCATTGCAAAAGGGTCAAATTATGTGAAAATATTATTTGTCCTTGTTTCTGCCACATTGATTGGAAAAAATATATATGATTACATAACAAATCGATAAATAAAAAGGCCGTTTGATAAATGATCGTTTTTCTGTGTGAGCCGATGTTTATCAACAGCCTTTTATTTAAATACAGGACGATTCAGTGTACATTTCGATGGGTAAAGATAGGGCTATTAGGTTTTCGATAATCTTCACTGGCAAACTTTCCTTTTAAGCTTTCAATTAAATAAAGACCCATTAAATCATATAATTCTTGTTCATTTAATTCTTGAATAATATGTAATAAATCTTCTCTGCTCATTTCTTCTAAAAAAGCAAAGGCGAGCATATCAATATCCTCTTCATCCCCAGTTAGTTTATTTTTATATAAGTTGTAAAGTTCATCAACAATTTTCATTATGTTGTCCTCCTATTTCAGTCTTATTATCGAATGCAAATGTAACCGTTTTATTTAACCGTATTATATATGATAACATGATATTTTTGCTAGCTATAATGTGAACATTATGTTAAGAAAGATGAGTGTTTCTTGATCGTATTGTATTCATCTTATTTCAATAGATGGTTGGAATTACTATCTATAAAAAATAATACCCTTTTTATCGATAAAAAACTCCAGTTTTATAGATAGTATTTGCTATGATAATAATATATATCATAAAATCAGGTTAAAAGGCATGTATTTGCTTTAGTATGCAAGCTACTTATATTAATAATACATAATAATGGAGAAGGTATGGAGATATTTTATGATCAAAATAAAAATTTAGTGAAACTTTCTTTTAAAAAAAATGAATGGATGCAAGAAGCAATGCATGTATTAGTCATTTGTCAGTATAAAAATCAATGGTTGTTAACGGCCCATAAAAAGAGGGGATTAGAATTTCCAGGCGGCAAAAGAGAAAAAAATGAAACAATTATTCAAACAGCTCATAGAGAGGTTATGGAAGAAACAGGTGGGATTATTGATAGGCTTCAATGGATCGCATCCTATCAGGTATTCGGAGAAGAACCATTTGTGAAGGATGTATTTTTTGCAAGAATTAGTCAATTAGTTCCAAAAGATGATTATCAGGAGACAGCTGGTCCAGTTTTAATTAAAGGCGATTTAATGGAAATACGTTTGGATGATTCATTTAGCTTTATTATGAAGGATGATGTCATCAAATATTGTATTTCTTCCATTCAGAACGAATTATTAAGCGAAAGGAAAGGGTAATATAGGAGAAAAAAGTAAAGGAGCAATTGACATGAACAATGGTGATATAATAGAAAAAATTCGATTTCCATCTCCTAATCCTTCTATTGATCTTTTTTTAGTTACTTATTATGTTGATGGCTTAAAAGTAAAGGGAATGCTTGCTTCTCCAAATGACGGGGAAATTTATGATGGTTTTCTTTATTTGAGAGGAGGCATCAAAAATGTAGGGAAGGTCCGTCCCGGGAGAGTTATCCAATTTGCATCTGAGGGTTTTGTTGTGTTCGCACCTTTTTATCGTGGTAATCAAGGTGGGGATGGAAATGAAGACTTTGCGGGCGAAGACAAAAATGATGCCATCGCTGCATTTGCACTATTAAAGAATTTATCGAATGTAAATAATGTACATGTATTTGGTTTTTCAAGAGGCGGAGTGATGGCTTTATTTGTGGGCATAAATTGTCCTGTTCAATCAATTGTTACATGGGGTGGTGTCAGCGATATGTTCCTCACCTATGAAGAACGAAAGGATTTACGTAGGATGATGAAAAGAGTAATTGGAGGAACGCCTTCAAAATATCCAGACAGATATGATGCAAGAACTCCACTTTATCAATTAGAAAAAATAAATGCACCTACGCTAATCATTCATGGGAAATTGGATACTAATGTATCGGTTGAACATAGCCTAAGGTTGGAAGCAAAATTAAAACAGTTAGGTAAAGAAGTGGGCACATGGTATTTTCCTGAATTTACGCATTACTTTCCTCCTGCTACGAATCGTAAAGTTGTCACATCTCTATCTAGCTGGATGAAAAAACAAGTGGGGAAAATGGTAAAATAAAAGAAATACTCTATTAATAATGGATAAAAATAGAAAAAGAGAAGGGGAATGGAAAATGGGTATGCCCTTAGAATTAAATACAATGATTGTAACAAAAGGGAAAGAAATAAGACTAGAAGAAAATCTTTTTCTATTAGAAAAAGAAGATTACCGTTTATATCCAATGAATATTCCGCTAGAGGTTAGAAAAACAAAAATAGCTGAGATATCTGGAATGGCGACAATTGAAAAATTAGCATGGGAAAATGGAAAGACGTCCATTACTTATAAGCTTATTGCATTGAATTCAACAAATTAATTCAATCTAGTGAAAAATGATTGACATGCGTTGTTAGATTGAGCTATCATTTTACTTTGAACGGATACTCTCTTATCCTGAGCTGGTGGAGGGACTGGCCCGATGAAACCCAGCAACCTACTATGTGAAGAAAATTACTGAATTATTTCATTTTTATGAAATGAATCAGACATTCTCTTAGGAAAGGTGCTAACCTGAAGCAAGGAATATTCCTTGAACGATAAGAGTGAAAGGTGCGAATTGATTTTACTAGGAGCCTTTTCACTATTGAAAAGGTTTTTTGTGTAAAATGAATTAATTATCTTTTATAAAAATGTATATTTTTAGGTGTGTGTTTTTATTAGAAACAAAATACTTCGTTATATATATTATGTTTACAGACATTTTACTAGTGTTACATATAATAGAGCACGGAATTGACTTCGGATAAAAACGCCATTTTTACTTCATACTATCTAGGGAATGAGTACCGTATCAAGATAAGGTTAAGGAGTGCAGGAATTAGGCCTCGCTCTACTTTTTTCTAAAATAAGGAGGAAATCAGATGTCAACAAAACGTCGCTTGTTTACTTCTGAATCGGTAACTGAAGGTCACCCAGATAAAATTTGTGATCAAATTTCAGATGCTATTTTGGACGCTATATTAGCTAAAGATGCTAATGCAAGAGTTGCTGCTGAAACATCTGTAACAACAGGATTAGTTCTTGTTGCAGGTGAAATAACGACTTCTACATATGTGGATATCCCGAAAATTGTCCGTGAAACAATCAAAGAAATAGGCTATACACGCGCGAAATATGGATTTGATGCAGAAACAAGTGCAGTCTTAACTTCTATTGACGAGCAATCCGCTGATATTGCATTAGGAGTAGACCAAGCTCTAGAAGCTCGTGAAGGTATGATGACGGATGAGGAAATAGAAGCAATTGGTGCTGGAGACCAAGGATTAATGTTCGGATTTGCATGTAATGAAACAAAGGAATTAATGCCATTACCGATTTCATTGGCACATAAACTATCAAGAAGACTAGCAGAGGTAAGAAAAGAAGAAATCTTACCATACTTACGTCCGGATGGTAAAACACAAGTAACAGTCGAATACGATGAAAATAATCAGCCTGTTCGTATTGATACAATCGTAATAAGCACACAGCATCACCCAGAGATAACATTAGAACAAATTCAACGTAATATTAAAGAATATGTAATCAAGCCTGTTGTACCAGCTGAATTAATAGATGAAAATACAAAGTATTTCATCAATCCAACAGGACGCTTTGTTATTGGCGGACCACAAGGAGATGCTGGATTAACTGGTCGTAAAATCATTGTTGATACATATGGTGGATATGCTCGCCATGGCGGTGGAGCATTTTCTGGGAAAGATCCAACAAAAGTGGATCGCTCAGCGGCATATGCAGCACGTTATGTGGCAAAAAATATTGTCGCAGCAGGATTAGCTGATAAAGTAGAAGTACAATTAGCTTATGCAATTGGTGTAGCACAACCAGTATCTATTTCTGTTGATACGTTTGGAACTGGAATTGTTGCAGAAGATAAACTTGTAGAGGCAGTTCGCGAAAACTTCGATCTTCGTCCAGCAGGAATTATCAAGATGCTAGATCTTCGTAAACCAATATATAGACAAACAGCTGCTTATGGTCATTTTGGTCGCACTGATATTGATTTACCTTGGGAACGTACAGATAGAGCAGAGTTAATAAAAACTGCTGTCGAAGCTTAAATGCTTCTAATAAATTAAATGTATAAGGAAAGAAGTTGCATGAAAGTGTAACTTCTTTCCTTATTTTTCGTCTAAATACTTGATGTCGAACTCCGTTATTCATTGGCAAAGGAAAATCCGTAATCAGTACGATATTAATTTTTCCATCTCTAAGAAAAATACAGAGATGAAATGTTAATAGCCAATTAAAAATTTACACTATTTATGCTACAATAGAATACTAAGTGATGGTTTTATGAATCTTATTACCTATTAACATAATTTCTATTTAGGGGTATAGTAAAATTTTAATTATGGTTTATTGTAAGAACAATGAAAAATGGTTATGAATGTCCTAATATATGTAGGAAAAGAAATGGAGAAGGTGAGAGCAATATGTGTGGTTTTGTTGGCTGTGTACATGAAAAAGCACAAAACTTTCAAGAAGAACAAAAAGAATTATTTACAGGAATGAATCGTGTTATAACACATAGAGGTCCTGATGATGAAGGATATTTTTATGATAGCCACATTCAATTTGGTTTTCGCCGATTAAGTATTATAGACATTGAAAGTGGGCATCAGCCTTTAACATATGAAAATGAACGCTATTGGATAATCTTTAATGGGGAAGTTTATAACTATCTAGAAATTAGAGAAGAGCTAGTAAAAGCAGGTTTAACTTTCCAAACAAATTCAGATACAGAAGTAATTATCGCTTTATATAGCCATGAAAAGGAAAAAGCGGTAGAAAAGCTTCGTGGTATGTTCTCATTCATTATATGGGATAAGCAAGAAGAGACATTATATGGAGCGCGTGATCCGTTTGGAATTAAACCTTTCTTCTATTTAGAAGATGGTGAAAAAACATACTTTGCTTCTGAGAAGAAAAGTATTTCATTAGCATTAGAAAGTGATGTTATCAATTACACTTCCTTGCAACATTACTTAACTTATCAATTTGTCCCTGAACCTTATACGATGTCAGAGGGAATTAAAAAGCTAGAACCAGGTCATTATTTCACAAAAAAAATTGGCGAACCAATGGAAATTAAACGATATTGGAGAGCATCCTTTAAACCAGTTGTCAAACAAGAGGACGAGTTTACAAAGGAAATTAAAGATGTACTGTTCGATAGTGTTAAAATGCATATGAGAAGCGACGTTCCTGTTGGATCCTTCCTGTCAGGTGGAATTGATTCATCTATTATTGCAAGTATTGCAAAAGAATTCCATCCTAGCATTAAAACTTTCTCCGTTGGCTTTGAGCATAACGGCTTTAGTGAAATAGATGTAGCAAAAGAAACAGCTGATAAATTAGGACTAGAAAATATTAGCTATATTATTTCTCCACAGGAATATATGAACGAGATTCCGAGAATTATGTGGCATATGGATGACCCTTTAGCAGATCCAGCTTGTGTGCCTTTATACTTTGTAGCACGTGAAGCAAGAAAGCATGTAACGGTTGTCCTTTCTGGGGAAGGCGCAGATGAATTATTTGGCGGATATAATATTTATCGCGAACCACAATCTTTAGAAGTGTTTAATAAAATTCCGAACGTTGGAAAAAAATTGTTGCGGGCTGTGGCAAATATTCTTCCAGAAGGCATGAAAGGAAAGAGCTTTATTGAGCGTGGAGTCACTCCAATGGAAGAAAGATATATTGGCAACGCGAAAATGTTTTCTGAGTTAGAAAAAGAAAAATTACTTTCTGTCTATAATACAGGTTTGCACTATAGAGATATTACTAAGCCGTTGTATGAAGAAAGCCTTGGTTATGATCCTGTAGATCGTATGCAATTCATTGACATTCATACTTGGATGCGAGGAGATATTTTACTAAAAGCAGATAAAATGACGATGGCTCATTCGTTAGAATTACGTGTGCCGTTCTTAGATAAAGAGGTCTTTAAAGTCGCTTCGAAAATCCCGACATCATTAAAAACAGCGGATGGTACAACAAAATATATTTTACGCAAAGCAGCAGAATCATTTGTACCAGAACATGTGTTAAATCGCAAAAAGCTCGGCTTCCCTGTTCCAATTCGTCATTGGCTAAAGGATGAAATGAATGAATGGGCGAAAAATATTATTAAAGAGAGCGATACAGATCACTTATTAAATAAATCGGTTGTGCTCCAATTATTGGAAGACCATTGTCAAGGAAAAGCAGATAATAGCCGTAAAATATGGACAGTGCTAATGTTCATGGTATGGCATAGCATTTATATCGAAAAAAAATATTCCTTTGAAAAGGAATATTTAAAAGAGGGAAAGGTAGCAATTAAGAACTAATCGTAATTGCTTGACTACCCATTTGCACCCAGGATTCTTCAAAATCCGTTATGGGTGCTTTTTTATTTTTTTCGCCAGTAAGGGGATCATTAAAATAAATATACTCTTCATCATAGCCTGTAATTAATACAGAATGCTCAGAATAGGTAATCTCTATTGTGCCACTTGGTGTATGCCATGTACGGAATGCACTATCTGGTAATTTCTTAAAAGTTGAATTCGTAATTACCCATACTGGATGATTACTGGACAGATGTGTTTTAATTTCTTCAAAATCAGATCCAGTAAAGTCAACAATGGAACCAGGTAAATATTGCTCAGCTAGTGCAGCTATTGGTTTATGATATACGCCTAACCCAGGACCACTTAAGGAGTACATATCTCCAATAAATCCGTCATTAGGATTTCCGTAATAGATTGTGCCATTTTCTCTAACATATGGTGTACTATCTTTTTTAATTTCCTCTGCTAATGTCAGTTTATCAACATCGACATCAGCATATTGAAGCAGCATTGCAAGACTTGTTACTTCACAGCCTCTTGGGAGCTCTGGTAACTGATTAAGAATAGGAGCATCCAATAAAACGGATTCCTTCAATAAATCAGTTTCCTCTTTTACTGATAAAAGAGCTTTACGTGTGTTCTGTGTAGCAACTTCTTTTGCATAGACTATTTGGGGGAAGTCATTTCTATTAATAAGCAAAAAACTAACAGCTACCATGGCGAATATCGTAAATAAATAGATGCTTTTAGCTATTGTGTTTAATTTTTTTCTTACCAATAAATATAATAAGAAAAACAATGTAATTAATGATAGGACTATCATTGTATTTGAATTCATTTTATATTCTCACCTAATTACTATCTTTATTTATTTTTATCGGTTTAAAATAAGAATACCTTTAGGAAAATAGAGTAATATTTATAACGCAATAATGCTTAGTTGAATGCTTCTTTAAACGATATTCATTCATGATTTCCTTCCCTAATATTCGACAAATTAAACCACCTTCTAGTATACCATAATTTTTGAGCATGGACGTGTGATGGTTAATATCGTTACATTTTCAATATATTTGCTATAATTAAAGAAACTTTGGAAAATAATAATAAAACTATACTTCGCTTAAAGGGTTTCATTCTTTAATGGTTAATGTATAAAACAAATCTTTATTTTTCCTTAATAACTATGTTTTGTTTGAAAATATGTAAAATAATATAGATTTTGGATGGGATGGAGGAACTGTTATGTGGAAATGGGAAGCTGAGGGAAACGCAAAGGCTGTCATTGTTATTGTTCATGGAGCAATGGAGCACCATGGAAGATATGGATGGCTTATTGAAATGTTTCGGTTAGCCGGTTTTCATGTTGTAATGGGAGATCTTCCTGGACAGGGAATGACAACAAGATCTGATAGAGGGCATATAGACTCTTTTGATGAATATACAATAGAAATTAAAGATTGGATTCAAGCAGCATATCAATTTGATTTGCCTGTTTTTTTATTGGGGCACAGTATGGGTGGCCTTGCATCCATTAGATTGCTTCAACAAGATAAATTAAAAATTGCGGGGATGATTTTATCCTCCCCTTGTTTAGGATTAGTAAAATATCCAAATAAATTAATAAGTTTAATGTCCCTTGTCTTAAATAAAGTGGCTCCCAAACTTAGAATTAATTCTGGATTAACGATTGATATGGCAACTCGCAATGCAGAGGTTAGAGAAATTGACTCCAATGATACATTATACATCACAAAAGTTTCTGTAAGATGGTATCGAGAATTAATTGACGCAACAAAACGAGCTTTTGAAGATATAGCGAAAACACAAGACTTGCCCCTACTAGTTATGCAAGGAGGCGGTGATCTTGTTGTAGATAAAAAAATGGTAAAATCCTGGTTCAATATGGTACCATTATCAGAAAAGCGATATAAGGAATGGCCAGATTATTATCATGAAATATTTAATGAACCAGAAAGAGAAGAAGTGTTTGAATACACGAAGGATTTTATCAATAGTCAATTGAAAGCAATTGGTTATATCGTATAAGCGAGGTATTTAATATGTCAGTTCCAAAGATGCCATTAACATTAATGTCGAAGGTTTACTTGAAGGTTTTTCCAGTTGTTCATCAGGAATTAAATTATTGGACACAAAGAGCAAGGAATATTCCCAATTTAGAATTAAGGAAGCAAGCATTAGCAAGTATTGAGCATAAAACCTTTCATTGTGAAGGTGGTTCCATTATGGCGCTTATAGCCATGAGTAAATACAAAGAAGTAATTAAATTTATTGTTGCTTATCAAACCATAAGTGATTATTTAGATAATCTCTGTGATCGAAGCACTTCACTAGATCCGAATGATTTTTCAGCTTTGCATGAATCGATGGAGCATGCCTTAACAGTAGGTGCTGAGCCGAGTAACTATTATCGTTATCGAGAAGACCAAGATGATGGAGGCTATTTATATGATCTTGCTAAAACTTGTAGGGATACACTGAGTGAGCTACAGAATTATGCGAGTATAAGAGAACAGCTTCTTGAGTTATGCCGCTATTACTGTGATTTACAAATACATAAACATGTAAATATGGAAGAGCGAATTCCAAGATTAAAGTTTTGGTTTGAGAAAAATAAAAATCATGTGCCAAAAATGGAGTGGTATGAATTTTCTGCTTGCTCCGGATCTACTCTAGGGATATTTTGCTTAGTTTCTTATGCGTTTCGTGATGACTTTGATGATTCCTATGCCGCTTTAATTAGAGACGGGTATTTTCCATACATTCAAGGTCTTCATATACTGTTAGATTATTTTATTGATCAAGAGGAAGATAAAATAGGTGGAGATTTAAATTTCTGCTTTTATTATAAAAATGAGGAAGAGTTATTCAATCGGTTAAAACATTTTGTAACAGAGGCAGACCGTCATACTAATAAATTGCCACATCAGAAATTTCATAAATTGATTAATAGGGGATTATTAGGTGTTTATTTATCAGATGAGAAGGTTTATAAACAGCAAAATATCCGAAAACTTGCGAAAAACATGATAAAAACCTCAGGTCCAATTGGTTATTTTTTCTATTTAAATGGAAGAGCCTATAGAAAATTTCAAAAAGTAGTTCCAGCCATAGCATTAAGAGCATTTAGTAAATAAATGTAATTAGAAAAAGTTAGACAAACTTCTTGAAAAAGGGTAGTTTTGTCTAACTTTTTTAATATATAATCCAATAAGGGAAAGGTTAACACCCCAGCCCTAATTAGATAAATTTGACATTATCTTTTTTCAATAGCAATAATGAAAGGAGGATTATTAATTCCATTAATAAACTGGTAGCGAAGTACATGGGCTTCCTGTTGATTTATATTTTCGACAAAGGCAATTAACTTGTCTCGTTCAATAGCACCTTCGGGATGGCCATGATATATAACTAATACAATAATACCTTCTTTAGACAGGATTTGTAGTAATTGTTCGATTGCTGCAATAGTAGTGTCAGCCTTTGTTACAATCGATTTATCCCCTCCAGGCAAGTAGCCTAGATTAAAAATAGCACCAGTGACTTTACCATGGTACATAGTAGGAACAACTTCCATTATATGCTCATGTCCGCACAAATGAAGAGAAGCAGTTGCTTCCAATTTTTGACTGGTTAGCTTGTCCTTTGTCGCAAGTAAAGCATCTTTTTGAATATCAAAGCTATAAACTTTCCCTTTTTCGCCAACAAGTTTTGCGAGGAAGACCGTATCATGCCCATTACCCATTGTAGCATCGATAGCGATGGCGCCTTTTGAAACAGCTTTTTCTAATAATTGATGTGCAAAAGGAATAACTCTTTCAAGCTTCATTGTGTCACCTTCTTATTTGCCTGATAAAATTTTCCTTGCCAACTATTTCTGTTTTTTAATTCTGCATCAATTTTATTTAAAACTTCCCATTTATTTACACTCCACATCGGTCCAACCATCAACTCAATTGGTCCGTCACCGGTAATTCGATGAATAATCATCTCTGGTGGTAATATTTCTAATTGATCACAAACCAGTGATATATATTGATCAAATGTTAAAAATTCAAGCATGCCTTTTTCGTATTGCTTTACCATTGGCGTTCCTTTAAGCAGATGAAGCAAGTGGATTTTTATTCCTTGTACATCAAGTTCACTAACACTTTTGGCAGTTTCCATCATCATTTCATTTGTTTCCATTGGGAGTCCATTAATAATATGGGAACAGATACGAATATTATGCTTTCTTAGTTTATTAACTCCTTCAACATAGGTCTGGAAATCATGTGCGCGATTAATAAGTGTTGCTGTTTTTTCATGAACAGTTTGTAAGCCTAGTTCTACCCATAAATAAGTACGTTCGTTAAGCTCTGCAAGATACTCAACAACATCATCAGGCAAGCAATCGGGACGAGTTGCAATAGAAAGTCCAACAACGTTTTCTTGCTTTAAAACGACTTCGTATTTTTCTCGGAGTACGTCCACTGGTGCATGTGTATTCGTATAAGCTTGGAAGTAGGCCATGTATTTTCCGTCTTTCCATTTCGTATGCATCTTATTTTTTATATCATGAAATTGTTTCTCGAGACTGTCGACACGATTACCGGCAAAATCCCCAGAACCAGCAGCACTGCAAAAAGTACAACCTCCGTGTGCTACTGTTCCATCTCGATTTGGGCAATCAAAGCCACCGTCTAATGCAATTTTGAAAACTTTGTGTCCAAACTCGTTACGAAGATGATAATTCCAAGTATGGTATCTTTTATTATCTGACGCGTATGGGAATGGGTTATTCTGATTCATATCAGTAACCTCCTAAGCAATTTAAATTTATTTATTTCTATTTCCATATTTTCCACCTATGAATTTTAACATGTCTTTAGTCTTAATCCAACAGAATTTCATCATCAGTTAAGAAAAGGAAGTAATAGGATGTGCTTAATAAACAGATACTATGGACGGAAGCAAAGCTGCTTCTAAATGTATTGATTGTTGGGAGGGTTATCTTTTGGCTACTCGTCAGTCCATGAATGAATTATTAGAACGATGCAATCAAGTAATCAATTACGCAGAACAACAATATGAAACAGCAAGTCGTCAAGAGCATTATAATTCAAATGAATATTCAGATGCACAAATGCAGTTAGAAGAAATTTATAATGATTTGCATACGATGGACCATAGTGCTAATCAACAGCAACGAGAAGAGCTTCATCGCATGAGATTACTTGTGGAACAAATGCAAAATCAATTGACATTAGGATTGCATTAAGGAGGCATCATTATGGATAAACGTTCAAAGAAAAATAACCCGGAACAAAAAACGCGCAATGGGATAAATAATCAGGATCTAGAGTTGGGGAAAGATGTGGATTTAGTTAAAGCAGCAAAAAAGAAATATGAACAATCTGGTGGACAACCAGCTAAATCGAAAACAAGACAAGAATAGCTATGAAAAATGTCCCAACTGCATGAAACAGTTGGGACATTTACATATTAATTCGTCTTAGGAGTTAATTTAGCAGATTCCTTTGTTGGATAATCATAGAAAAAGGCAGTAATGAAGCTAATAACCAATAAGACCACTAAAACAGGTACAAGTACTGTCATTCCACTACTATCTACAAGCATTCCTCCAAGAAGCGGCCCAATCATTCTTCCCCCTGTAGCAGTACTATTTACAATCCCTTGGAAAAAGCCTTCTTTTCCTTTAGGAGCTAGCTTGTCAGCGATGGTTGGGACAGCTGGCCAAATTAGCATTTCTCCAATGGTCAAAATAATCATTGCCGCAAGAAAACCACTAAAGATTTCTGCTTTACCAACAATTAGGAAGGAAATGATAAAAATGGAAATCCCCATAAGCATTTGTTTCTTTATGGATGTGCATACTTTTTTAGTGAAAAAAGAAATAAGTGGTTGACCAAAAACAATAAGTCCTCCGTTTACAGCCCATAATAAACTATATTGTGTTAATGGAATACCAAGTTCCTGTGTATGGGTAGATATTGTTGCTTGCCATTGGACATAGCAGATCCAGCATAATAAATAACCAAATCCTAAAATTCCAAGAGAATACATAGCAGGGCTTCCCTTTAATATATGCTTTCCTTTTCTTCTAGAATTTTTCTTATTTAAAGAAGGAAGGATATCATTTTTTACTTGAATGTTTTTATAGCTGAAAAAGGCAATAAGGAAAAATACTCCATACATTAGCGTGTTAGATAAAAAGATAAATTGAAATGAATAAGAGGCAATGAATCCGCCAATCGCTGACCCAAGTGCAACACCAACATTTTGAGCAACATAAATACTATTGAAGGCTTTTCTTCCTCCTGCTGGCCAGACATTTCCTGCCATTGCATACATGCTAGGATAGATAATTCCTGATCCAAACCCAGATAAGGTAAAGAAAGTACAGTATGCACCCCAATTATGAAAAAGAGTTAGACCTAATAAAGAGGATGCAGTTAAAGATATTCCCAATAAGATAGAAAGATATCCACCTAATTTATCATAAAGAATGCCTCCGATTAAATTACCAATAACACTTGCTCCAGAATTAAGCATTAGGATAAATCCTGCAACCGTTAGTGTTTTTCCTAAATGCTCATGAATGTAAATACTATTTAAAGGCCAGAGTAAAGAAGAGCCTGTAACGTTTACAGCCATTCCAATAACTAATAGCCAAAGAGAACGAGGCATATTAATGCTCCTTTGCAAACTAAATTTCTAAATACCAGAAATAAGTGTAGTTCCTTTTAGAGAAACCTGCAATAAAATAATATCGATTTTTCCAAAGGCGGAATTTTCAGATAGAATAAGATGTAATAGGAGGGATTCTTTAGTAAAAAAGGGGAATTTTTTATAATAGGAAATCTTATTAACAATTAATTTGTTTGAAAAATTAATAATTTTCTAATAAAGTAGAAATATCGCTAAAACATAACGTTAGTACATGGAAAGGATCAAATAAATGACAAAGATATGTTTAATAAGGCATGGAGAAACAGATTGGAATGTAAGGGGAAAAATTCAAGGGAAGACAGATATTCCTTTGAATGAAAATGGAATAATGCAGGCAAAACAATGCCGAGATTATTTAGATGGTTCTGACTGGGACGTCATTGTCACAAGTCCACTGAAAAGGGCAAAGCATACAGCGATGATCATCAATGAAGCATTAAAGCTAAAGATGGTAGAAATGAATGAATTTATGGAGCGTAGCTTTGGAGATGCAGAAGGGAAGACAAGGGAAGAAAGAGCCATTTTGTATCCAAATCATCAGTATCCAAACCAGGAATCGAGAGAGGATTTAATAACAAGAATTATGAGTGGTTTGGAAAAAATACTTTCTCAGTTCCCGGAGCAAAAAGTTTTATTAGTGGCGCATGGTGCTGTTATACATACATTATTAACTGTTGTCTCCGAAGATCAGCTAATGATTGAAAATTACTTATCGAATGCATGTATGAGCAATATTCATTATAAAGAGAAGAAATGGGAGGTAAAAGACTATAACCTAGTCAATCATTTAATGTAAAGAAAGATAGAAAGATGGGGAGGGGTTTATAAAGATGTGTGATTATGGTGCATATATAGATGAAAATATTTCAGTTGGAGCTACAAAAAAAGGAAGCTTGGATGGATTAACATTTGCCGTGAAAGATGTATTTGCCATTAAAGATTATGCCTCTTCTGCTGGAAATCCGGATTGGCTCCAAAGTCATGAGCCCGCAAAAAAAACAGCACCTGCAATTGTTGATTTACTGGATAATGGTGCTACATTAAAGGGAACGACGATTACGGATGAATTAATGTATAGCTTAAACGGAGAAAACTATCATTACGGAACTCCTATTAATCCTAAGGACGCCAATCGTATTCCTGGAGGCTCTTCTTGTGGCTCCGCAGTGACAGTTGCTGCAGATTTAACTGATTTCTCGTTAGGTACAGATACAGGAGGATCAGTAAGGATACCTTCTTCCTATTGCGGAATATATGGATTCCGTCCTACCCATGGTGCAGTTACTATAGATGGTGTCATTCCCCTTGCGAAAAGTTTTGATACGGTTGGATGGATGGCACAGAATGCAAAAATCTTATATGAAGTAGGAAAAGTGCTTTTACCGAAACAAAAGGATGATTCCTTTACACGGTTTATGATAGGAAGTGATGCATGGGCATTAGCTGACAAGGAAGTACAGGATACCTTTAGACCATTTTTGAAAAAATTAGAGGCTACTGTACCAAGCTATTCCAGTACTATTATTGCAGAAGAGGGGTTAAAGGAATGGGCGGAGATTTTTAGACAAATCCAAGGAAGAGAGATTTGGCATGAACATGGAGTTTGGATTCAAAAGGTAAATCCTACTTTTGGTCCAGGAATAGCAGAAAGATTTCAATGGACAAGTACTTTAAAAGAAGAGGATTTATCACATTATAATAAAAAACGACGTATAATTAAGGAAAGAATGGAAAAACTGCTTGAAGATGACGGAATTTTAATTATTCCTACTGCTCCTGGGAAAGCGCCACTTTTGAATCTTCCAGTGGAAGAGTTAGAAGTAAAAAGAAGTCAAACTTTTCAGCTATGTTGCATTGCTGGACTAACGGGTTTTCCGCAAGTGAATGTACCATTAGCAACTCTAGAAGGAGCGCCAATTGGACTTTCCTTTATTGCTGGTCGAAATCAGGATCGAAAGTTGCTTCAATTAGTTGCTGAATTGGAAGGAAAATGGTGAAATAAGGAACATAGGACAGGTTGAGACGTATAATGAAAGAAATAAGCAAGTGATTGCTTGATATCTGCTTAATCTGAAAACTACTTGCAACATGAATCAAAATACAATACAATAAAGACCATATAAGTGAACAACACGGATAAGGAATAGTAAAGATGCCCTTTTGAAACAAAAGAGAGCTGACGGGTGGTGCAAGTCAGTCAAAAACATCTTGAACTCGCCTTTGAGTTGCAAGTGTGAACTTTTAGTAATGCTTGCCGTACACCTGCGTTAAAGGATAATGAAGCGAGTGATTTATTCACTAATTGTGGGTGGTACCGCGGGAGATTATACATAATGCCTCTCGTCCCTATTTGGGATGAGAGGCTTTTTATTTTGGCTAAAACAACTTTATAGGAGGATTTAAGATGAGCTTTAATCATCAGAAAATAGAACAAAAATGGCAAAAGTTTTGGGAAGAAAACAAAACTTTTAAAACAAGTGAAGAAAAAAGCAAGAAAAAGTTTTATGCATTAGATATGTTCCCATATCCATCTGGAGCAGGACTTCATGTTGGACATCCAGAAGGGTATACAGCAACAGATATTCTATCTCGAATGAAGAGAATGCAGGATTTTAATGTACTTCATCCTATGGGGTGGGATGCATTTGGTTTGCCAGCAGAGCAATATGCATTAGATACTGGAAACCATCCAGCTGAATTTACTCAGAAAAACATTGATACATTTCGTCGCCAAATAAAATCACTTGGATTTTCCTATGATTGGGATCGTGAAATTAATACTACTGACCCAGAATATTATAAGTGGACACAATGGATTTTTCTAAAGCTATATGAAATGGGCTTAGCTTATGTTGATGAAGTGGCAGTTAACTGGTGCCCGGCATTAGGCACAGTTCTAGCAAATGAAGAAGTTATTGATGGAAAGAGTGAACGCGGAGGACATCCTGTTGAAAGACGTCCAATGCGCCAATGGGTATTAAGAATAACGGCATATGCAGATCGTCTATTAGAAGATTTAGATGAAGTAGATTGGCCAGAAAGCATTAAAGAAATGCAACGTAATTGGATTGGCCGTTCAGAAGGAGCAGAAGTTACCTTCCAAATTGACAATCATGAGGAAAACTTTACTGTATTTACAACAAGACCTGATACATTATTTGGTGCTACTTATGCTGTACTTGCTCCAGAGCATGCCCTTGTAGAAAAAATTACAACTTCAGAACAAAAAGCGGCGGTAGAAGCATACTTAGAAAAAATTAAAAGTAAGAGTGATTTAGAAAGAACAGACTTAGCAAAAGAGAAAACAGGTGTATTTACCGGAGCATATGCCATTAATCCGGCTAACGGAGAAAAAATGCCAATTTGGATTGCTGATTATGTGCTTGTAAGCTATGGTACAGGAAGCATTATGGCTGTTCCTGCTCATGATGAAAGAGATTATGAGTTTGCAAAGACATTTGAGTTGCCAATTAAAGAAGTTGTAGCTGGAGGAAATGTAGAAGCAGAAGCTTATACTGGTGATGGCGAGCACGTAAACTCTGATTTCTTAAATGGTTTGAATAAAGAAGATGCGATAACAAAAATGATTAGCTGGTTAGAAGAGAAAAAAATTGGAACGAAGAAAATTACGTACAGACTTCGTGATTGGCTATTTAGTCGTCAACGTTACTGGGGTGAGCCAATTCCAATTATCCATTGGGAAGATGGCACAATGACTGGAGTACCGGAAGAAGAATTACCATTGACACTTCCAGAAACATCTGAAATAAAGCCATCTGGTACAGGGGAATCCCCGTTAGCAAATATAGCAGAATGGGTAAACGTTGTAGACCCTGTAACTGGTAAAAAGGGTAGACGTGAAACAAACACAATGCCACAATGGGCAGGAAGCAGCTGGTATTATTTACGTTATATTGATCCAAAAAATAACAAGCAAATTGCAGACCCTGAAAAAATAAAAGAATGGCTTCCAGTTGATATGTACATTGGTGGAGTAGAACATGCTGTCTTGCATCTTCTATATGCACGCTTCTGGCATAAAGTGCTTTATGATATAGGCGTTGTTCCAACGAAAGAACCATTCCAAAAATTATTCAACCAAGGAATGATTCTTGGTGAAAATAATGAAAAAATGAGTAAGTCAAAAGGAAACGTCGTAAATCCAGATGAAATTGTAGCAAGCCATGGAGCTGATACACTTCGTTTATATGAAATGTTCATGGGACCACTAGATGCTGCGATTGCATGGTCAACAAATGGCCTTGATGGTTCTAGAAGATTCCTTGATCGTGTTTGGAGATTGTTAGTTGATGATAATGGGGAGCTTTCTTCAAAAGTTCAAACTATAGAGGAAATGAAGGGGCTAGACAAAATTTATCATCAAACAGTTAAAAAAGTAACAGAGGATTTTGAAGCGCTTCGCTTTAACACAGCTATTTCACAAATGATGGTATTTATCAATGAGTGCTATAAAGCAGATAGTATTCCCCAAAAATATGTAGAAGGATTTGTGAAATTACTTTCACCAATATGTCCGCATATGACCGAAGAACTATGGCAAATTATCACGGGCTCAAACCAATCTATCGCTTATGAAGCATGGCCAGCATATGATGAAGCAAAATTAGTAGACGATGAAGTAGAAATTGTTATTCAGATTAATGGAAAAGTAAAAGCGAAACTAATGGTTCCAGCAGATGCAAATAAAGATGCATTGGAACAAATCGCGATGGAAGACAATCAAGTAAAAGAACAAATTGATGGAAAGCAAGTACGTAAAGTAATTGCAGTTCCTGGGAAATTAGTTAATATAGTTGCAAATTAACGAGAAGAGGCTGGTCTATATTGACCGGCCTCGTTTTTGCTATGGGCGTATGAGTAAAATGTTTGTGGGAGAATAAATATCCTTTTTGTCTAGTTGGGGGACTCGTCCCCCAACTAGACAAAAAGGCCACCAAGCGAGAGCGCGGTAGCTGGAAAAAATTAAGCATTAAAAAAG